>NZ_JBKEIT010000003.1:0-556521 GCF_046365375.1 Butyricimonas muris
GGGGGCGAGCATTTGAAAACCTACCATAGTAATATGGAAAGGCGTTGGGTGCTTAGCCTACACCACAAAATCTTATTCCCGATTACAACCATTATCATAATGGAAGCCTTCATAAACAAAATGCGCAGGTTAAAAGGCATCCGAAAGTTGATATTAATCGAGGAAGCGTGGAAAGCGATTGCAAGTGCAAATATGGCGGACTACATAAAATATTTATACAAAACCGTCCGCAAATATTTCGGGGAAGCGATTGTAGTCACCCAAGAAGTCGAAGATATAATTTCTTCGCCCGTTGTCAAAGAAAGTATCATTAACAACAGCGATTGTAAAATCTTGTTAGACCAGCGCAAATACCTGAATAAATTCGACAGCATCCAAAACCTGCTGGGACTGACGGATAAGGAACGTGCGCAAATACTTTCCATCAACATGGCAAACCATCCCGGACGAAAGTACAAGGAAGTTTTCTTTTCGCTGGGCGGCACGCAGTCGGCAGTGTACGCAACAGAAGTTAGTTTGGAAGAATACTACACGTACACAACGGAAGAAAGCGAAAAAATGGAACTGTTCACCCTCGCCGATAAGCTGGGCGGAAATCTCGAACTGGCGATAAAACGCCTTGCTGAAAGTAAAAGAAACCCCGATAAAACAACCACCTAAAAGATAACAAGATGAAACGGTTCAAAAGATTGTTTCCGGTATTGCTGTGCGCCTGCCTGCTGTCGATGGCAGCCTGCAAGGACAACACGCAAAAAGAACTGGAACGGATGCGGGGCGAATGGGTAAGCAAAAGCGGAAATACCGTTTTTGCCCTTTGGAACGATAACGGGCAATATAAGGTCACCCGCACGGTAAAAGTCCGGGGCAGGGAACTGACAAACACCTACGCCGTCCGGCAAACGGACGGATGCCTGTACATCGACACGGGCTTTGCGGTAGTGTTGACCTATGACGGCAAAACCGACCGGATTACCCTTTCTCCCGGTGGAGAATACCAAAGAAGTGACAAATCATTAAAACAGTAAATGTATGAAAACAAAATTATTTATCCTGATGGCGGTATGCCTGTCCTGCTTCGGCAGGGCTTCCGCCCAATGGGTCGTTACAGACCCGTCTAATTTGGCGCAAGGTATCATCAATACCGCCAAACAGATAGTACAAACGTCCACTACGGCAAACAATGTAATGAGCAATTTCAAGGAAACGCAGAAGATTTTCCAGCAGGGAAAAGAATACTACGATGCCCTGAAAAAAGTACACGATATTGTCAAGGGCGGAAAGAAAGTACAGAAAAGCATCCTGATGGTAGCGGAAATATCGGAAATCTATGTTACCAACTTTCAGAAAATGATGTCCGACAAAAATTATACGCCGCAGGAACTTACCGCTATATCTTTCGGATATGCCAAATTACTGGAAGAAAGTGCAGACGTATTGCAGGATTTAAAAAACGTGGTAAACATCAGCGGTATGTCAATGACCGATGCCGAACGGCTCGCCCTGATTGACCGGGCATATACCAGCCTGCTGAATTACCGCAATCTTGTGAACTACTATACCCGCAAAAATATTTCCGTTTCCTACCTGCGGGCAAAAAAGAAGAACGATACAGACCGGGTAATGGCTCTTTACGGCTCGGCGAATGAACGCTATTGGTAACATAAAGATAAAGAAATGCCTATGTTATTAGCAGCTATCGAATTTGACAACCTGCACCAGATTTTAAGGGCGTTGTATGATGAAATGATGCCCTTGTGCAGCAACATGACCGGGGTTGCGAAAGGTATTGCCGGATTGGGGGCTTTGTTTTACGTGGCGGCAAAAGTGTGGCAGTCGCTCGCACGTGCCGAACCTATAGACGTGTACCCGCTTCTGCGTCCCTTTGCGCTGGGGCTGTGTATCATGTTTTTCCCGACTTTCGTGCTGGGGACTATCAACACCGTGCTTTCCCCGGTTGTCCGGGGCTGTAACGACCTGCTCCAAACGCAGACATTCGATATGAACGAATATCGACAGCAGAAAGACAAACTGGAATATGAAGCCCTGATGCGAAACCCGGAAACGGCTTACCTTGCTTCGGATGAAGAATTTGACCGACAACTGGAAGAACTGGGGTGGTCGCCCTCCGACATGATTACCATGACGGGAATGTATATGGATAGGGCGGCATACGATATAAAAAAATCAGTCCGGGACTGGTTCAGGGAACTGCTGGAACTGATGTTTCAGGCGGCGGCTTTGATTATCGACACGCTACGCACGTTCTTTTTAATCGTGTTGTCTATACTGGGTCCGCTGGCGTTTGCGATTTCCGTTTATGACGGTTTCCAAAGCACGCTGACCCAGTGGATAACACGTTATATCTCGATTTACTTGTGGCTACCCGTGGCAGATTTGTTCAGCAGTGTGCTGGCACGCATACAAACACTGATGCTGCAAAGGGACATTGAGGAACTTTCAGACCCGAATTTCATACCGGACGGAAGCAATTCGGTATATATCATCTTTATGATTATCGGTATCGTGGGCTACTTTACCATTCCTACCGTGGCGGGTTGGATTGTGTCGGCTGGCGGGACAAGCGGTTACAACCGGAATGTAACCAAAGCGGGCGTACTCGCTGGTGCGGCGGCTGGTGCAGCTACCGGGAAGATTGCCGGAAAACTGCTGAAATAAAAAATAACTATCATCATTAAAACAATAAAAGGATGGAATTTAAAAGTTTAACGAACATCGAAACGAGTTTCCGGCAAATTAGGCTTTTTGCGCTGGTATTTATATGCCTGTGCGCCCTGATAACGGGCTTTGCCGTGTGGAACTCTTACAGCTTCGCCGAAGCACAACGGCAGAAAATATACGTCTTGGATAACGGTAAAAGCCTGATGCTGGCACTTTCGCAGGATATGGCGCAAAACAGACCCGTGGAAGCCAAATCACACGTGAAACGTTTTCATGAACTGTTCTTCACGTTGTCCCCCGATAAGGATGCCATCGAAAGCAACGTCAAACGCTCGCTTTTCCTTGCCGATAAGAGTGCCTTTAATTATTATAAAGACTTGGCGGAAAAAGGATATTACAACCGGGTGATTAGCGGGAATATCAATCAAACGGTGGAAATTGACAGTATAAAATGCGATTTCAACCAGTACCCTTACCGGGTCAATACCTATGCCCGACAAATGATTATCAGGGAAAGCAGTCTGACAGTGCGAAGTCTTATTACTTCGTGCCGGTTGCTGAACGCTACCCGCAGCGACAATAACCCGCACGGCTTTATCATGGAAGCGTTCACCATTATGGAAAACAAGGATTTGCAAACACTTAAACGGTAAAAGTATGAAAGTGAAAAAGAATTGCATCGAAAAGGTGCAGGATTGGGCGGACGACAAATTGCGCCAAATGTGCGGGCGTATCACGCCGGGAAAAAGGCTGACAGTTATACTCCTTATGTTTGTGTTCTTCGGCGGTATGTCCATCTATATAACCGTGTCCTCTATTTACAATATCGGAAAACGGGACGGGCAGCGGTTACAAATCGAACATATCAGGCAGTTGCCCTTACAGCAGACAAACGACAGTATCAACCCTTTAAATTATCCGAACGATGGAAGAAGTACAGAAGAATGAAATGGGAACAACCGTACCGGAAACAGACGGCAGACCTTTAAAAGAAGAAAAGCCAAAACGGGAACTGACCCCGCAGCAGGCGCAACAACGAAAGAAAATGATTGTTTTTCCCCTGATGTTCCTTGCCTTTGCAGGCTGTATGTACCTGATTTTTGTGCCGTCCTCGAATGACGGGACGAAACGGGAAGAAGTGGGCGGCTTCAATGCCGATATTCCCCTGCCGACAGAGGACGGAATAATAGCCGATAAACAGAAAGCCTACGAAGCCGCGCAACTGGAACGGAAACAACGGGAGAAAATGAAAACCTTGCAGGATTTCGGTTTCACGCTGGGCGACCAGCAGGAAGCGGCAGAATTGGAACTGATACCGGAAAGCGAAGAAGAACCGCAAAATCCCGGCGGTTCTGCCTACCGGGGTGGCAGTTCATCCGTCAGGGCTTCCGCCGATGCCTACCGGAATATCAACCAGCAGTTAAGTACATTCTACGAAACGCCCAAAGAAGATAAGGAAAAAGAAGAACTTAAAAGGCAGGTAGAGGAACTGACGGCAAAACTGGAAGATAAAGAAAAGGCTTCCATCGGAGTGGACGACCAAATGGCAATATTGGAAAAATCGTATGAACTGGCAGCAAAATATAACCTGAACGGGGAACAAAACGGGCAGGTGGCGCAGGTTGCACCAGCCGGGACAATCACCCAAAAACCGCAGGCTTACCCGGTACAGGCAGTACGGGAAAACACCGTTTCCGGATTGCAGCAGCCGATGAACGATGTAGAATTTATACAGGCATACAGCCAAAACCGGAACTACGGTTTCAATACGGCAGTTGGTACGGGTTACGCAATGGGAAAGAACACGATAGCTGCCTGCATACACCAAGACCAAACCCTGACAGACGGACAGACGGTTAAACTACGACTGCTCGAACCCTTGCAAGCCGGAAACATACTGGTAGCCAAAAACACGGTCGTATCGGGGACGGTAAAAGTACAGGGCGAAAGGCTGGACGTGCTGGTGTCCTCGATAGAGTATGCCGGAAACATTATTCCGGTAGAACTTGCCGTGTTTGACACGGACGGGCAAAAAGGTTTGTCCGTTCCGTCCTCAATGGAACAGGAAGCCTTTAACGAAGCTATGGCAAACATAGGCAGCGGGCTGGGAACAAGTATTTCTTTTGCCCGTAGTGCCGGGCAGCAAGTGGCAATGGACGTGACAAGGGGCTTGTTACAAGGTACGTCCGGTTATCTTGCGAAAAAATTCAGGACTGTAAAAGTAAAGCTGAAAGCAGGCTATAAAGTCATGCTGTATGCCAAACAACAATAATTATTTAACCACTAAAATTCCAATTAGAAATGAAAAAGATTTTTGTAATGTTCGCCCTTTTGCTGGGCGTAGTAACTGTAAAAGCACAAACTACCGACACGGTGCAATATGTAGCAGGCAACAACTTGTATCAGGGGATAACCCGGAAATTACCCTACCGACAAATGGTAACACCCTACGGCGTGGAAATTACGTTCGCCAAAACGGTACATATTATTTTCCCGTCTGCCGTACGTTACGTGGATTTGGGAAGCAACCATATCATAGCCGGAAAAGCGGACGGGGCGGAAAATGTTATCCGGGTGAAAGCCACGACAGAGGACTTTCCGGGTGAAACTAATTTCAGCGTGATTTGTGAAGATGGCAGTTTTTATTCCTTTAATGCGAAATATGCCCGTGAACCGGAACTGCTGAACATTGAAATGAAAGACTTCTTAGAAAATGAAGACACGTCCGATTTCTCGCATACCCGAATGAACATTTATTTCCGGGAACTGGGGAACGAAAGCCCGTTGTTGGTAAAGCTGATAATGCAGAGTATCTACAAGAATAACGACCGCAAAATACGGCATTTAGGTAGCAAACGTTTCGGCATCCAGTTTTTAATCAAGGGAATTTATACCTACAACGGAATGTTATATGTACATACCCAAACGAAGAACAGTTCAAACGTGCCGTTTGATACGGATTTTATCAAGTTTAAAATAGTGGACAAAAAAGTTCCTAAAAGAACGGCTATTCAGGAAACGGTATTGGATGCGGTACGCAGCTATAACGAAGTAATAGAAGTTGCCGGGAAAAGCGTTGTCCGCACGGTGTACGCCCTGCCGAAATTCACTATACCGGACGACAAATTGCTACTGGTGGAACTCTACGAGAAAAACGGCGGACGACATCAGGTTATCCGGGTGGAGAACGCCGACATCGTGAACGCCGAAGTGATTAACGAACTTAAAATCAAATAAGGATGAAACGGTCTTTAATCATTATGACCCTTTTTGCGTTGTGCCTGACTTTTAACCAGGCACACGCACAAAGGTATCTGCCGGGAATGAAAGCCTTGCAGGTTACGGCAGGAATGGCGGACGGCGTACACTGGAACGATAACACGGATTTTGCTTACCACATCGGGGTTGCATACAGCGTTTACACCAAAAATGCAAATCGCTGGGTTCTCGGCGGGGAATACCTCGAAAAACGATACAATTATAAGGACATAAAAATACCTGTACAGCAGTTTACCGCAGAGGGCGGCTATTACCTGAACTTCCTTTCAGACAGGCGGAAAACCTTTTTCCTTTCGCTGGGATTGTCGGCACTCGCCGGGTACGAAACGAGCAACCGGGACAAAAAGATATTGCCGGATGGTTCTACATTGCTGGATAAGGATTGTTTTGTGTACGGCGGGGCTTTAACGCTGGAACTGGAAGCCTACCTGACTGACCGGGTGGTACTTCTCCTGAATGCAAGGGAACGGATGTTGTTCGGCTCGGACATCGGCAAGTTTCACACGCAGGTAGGCGTAGGAGTAAAATTTATCATCAACTAACCGCTATATAACAATGGATATGAAGAATGTAACATATAAAATCATTATGGGCTGCTACATCATGGTCGCCCTTGTACTTGTCACTGCCTGTAATGACAACTTGGATATTCAGCAGGCGTACCCGTTCAGCATCGAAACGCTACCCGTACCCAAAAAACTGAAAGTCGGGGAAACGGCGGAAATTCGCTGCCAGTTGGTTAGGGATGGGCGTTACCTGCCGACAACCTACCAAATACGGTATTTTCAGCCGGACGGAAAAGGGGCTTTGAAAATGGATAACGGCACGGTATTTTTACCGAATGATTTCTACCCGCTGGAGAAAGAAACATTCCGGCTTTATTATACCTCCGCATCGACCGACCAGCAGACTATTGACGTGTATGTGCAGGACAGTTTCGGGCAGTTGGTACAACTGACATTCAGTTTCAATAATGACAATGACAAGGAAGAATGAAAACAGCGGCATATATCTATTTCGCCTTTCTGATGGTGTCTTAGCTCTGCTCGATTTACAGTTTGCGTAATGCACCCACTGATGTGGAACTATGGGGCAGGGAACTGGAATAAACCACCAAAGGGTGTACTATAACAAAAATCCGTCGGTTGTTCTCGGCGGATTTTTGCATTTAAGGACAGGGAACATAAACGGTTTCTTTGCTATCTTTCTTTTCCGCCAACGGCTCACCGAAAGAAAGTAGCGGCGGCAAACCGCCGCCGTTCTTCTCAACTGATTTTAAGGCTTTTTATCAGCACATTTCTCTGTAACCATTCTTTCACACAATCTATGTTATATTCGCTCGTTATAACCGCCGTTTCTTCGTCTATGGGGGTGAAACGGGTACTTTCATAACTATTTACCCAACCTTGCAGGGAAGAAACACCCCACGCCGTTACATCATTACTGAAAAGGGTATCTATCCGGCTAATCGGTTCACCGAATATTATTACCATTGTCTGATAATCTGCTTTATCAGGTAATAATTTCAAGTGGTGCAACGTCCCGAAATCGTCTGTTTTGCGTCCCCACGCCCATACATCGTGGTATAAATCATCTCCCCACTGGTGCGGCGTGTCGAAACGTACTTTCACGCCTGTTGTATATTTGTCCTCTTGGGTGTCCTCAATAACGCCCGTTACCATCAAACCCGTAAAAATACACTCGCAACGCCTACCGATAAGTGCTTTGTTTACTTCTGTCGTTTTCATGTCCCTAAATTTTATTTATTATCACTTTGCATTTTCTTCTCTATCCACTTATCCCGCTGGCGGCGGCACTCGTCAAGCGTTTTAGCCAACGTACTGAAAAGTTCGCCGTCCGTGTGGCGGTAGTCATATTGATAATAAATTTGTCCCCTGAATGCGCCCAAGCAACATTTCACGTATTTTTCTTCTCCCGGTGTTTGGGTGATACTCACCCCGTTTTTGTTAAGTGATTGCATGATGTTCTATTTTTAATCGTTATAAAATCAGTAAGGAAAGCAACAAAAGGAAAAGGAACGCCACGCAAAGCCCGTAAAATAAGGATAAACAAACCCGAAGCAGGAAACAAGCCGCATAAAAGCCGAAAAATAAAACGGTAGCCGTCCCGATGCCTGTAATATGGTACACTACCCAAAGCAATGCAAGCCGTAGAACCAACTTATAAAACCTTTTCCTTTCCATTATTTTGAGTATTGCGGGCAGGGTATTATCCCCGCCCTGATTAGTATTTAAGCCGCACGGAATACAAAACCCTCGTCCATCCAGTAATCACACATGAATAAATCACGGGCGAATTTTTCATAATCGAAATAAGTCTTTGCAAACTCCGGCAGTTCATAACATTCTTCTACATATTCATAAGCGAAATCTTCTTCGTCCTCGTATTCGCCCAAAAATGCGTTTTGAAAATCCCGTACAAGGTCGTCCGCATCTTCGTTACTAAAATCACGGCTTTTATAGTTGCACCACACGAAAAAGGCTTCCTGCTCGGTGTCGCCTAAATCTTCCACCGCATCACGCAAAGCGAAAAAGTTTTCCGAAAGCCAGCTTTCGCCGATTAAGTTCTCCGGCACGTTCTCCCAGTCCTGAAACATAAATTCGGCATCTTCTTCGTCCTTGTGCAATTCCCGGCAGGCATCGTAAAATTCTTCCTTGTCCGAATAGTCCGAAAGGTCGAGCCACTTGCCAAAAAGTGAACCTGCATTGTACTTGCCGTATGTGCCTACATAAACTCTTGCTGCTGATAATGTCGTTGCTTCCATGATTGTAATTTTTTTAAGTTTATGCGGATTTGAGAGGTGAGGGAGTTGAGTTTCATAACCTTTTTCCTGTTTCTCGTAAATCCGACTTTTTTTTTATGCGTCTTCCGGTCGGGTCGGTCGTTTTCGTTTCACATAGGCATAAAAGGGTAGTGTTTAGACTTTGCAAGTTTTTGGCAAAAAAGACCTCGCAACCAGCGGGCGCAGGGAAGATTTTTTGCCAAACCTGAAAGGCTCGAACTTGCAAAGTCGTGAAGAACACGTAACTACCTTTGCCTATTGAAATGATAAAAACGACTGTCCCGGCTGGGGGACTGCTAAAGAGGAAGATTTACATTAAGAGGAACAGGTAAAAGGTCTAATCTATATTTTGTAGAGAAAGTTCCTGATGGGAACTTATTTTCTAAAATGGGAAAATGCGGGCGGCAAAGACAAGTGTATCGTCAGTTTATCTTACGATAGGCTTGTGCGGGTTTCCAATGGCTCTTTTCACGAAAATTAGTCGGCCATGCCACGCACGGCTGGCGTTTCGGGGAATGTACCAGTAGAAAAGGATATAAGAAATGCGGGTCGTCGGTGGACTTCCCGCAAGTTGAAAGAATATACTTTATTGGAATATATCGTATTAGGTGAAATTTCGTTACTGAAATCGTTACCTATTCGTTACCTGAACGGTCATAGGTAATGAAACCTACCGGACGGCGTTCTTTCTGCTGTTGGGACTGACTTAACAACTGGGTAAGGGCTTGGTAGATTTCATTAAATTGTGCATCCGTACTTACTTCCAGTTCTTCAATACGTTTCAGCAGTTCTTCGTAACCGATTACCATTTGGCGCATAAGGACAAACGCCCGCATGATGGATATATTCACGTCTATGGCGGTCTGACTACGCAACACGCTACTAAGCATAGCAACTCCCTGTTCTGTAAAGCAATCGGGAAGTACATAGCTGTGTTTCAGGCTCTCCGGCAACTGGTCACAATTTGTGACCAGTTCGTCCCATTCCTCTTTCGTCATAGTGAAACGAAAATCAGGTGGGAAGCGTTTTTCATTACGTTTCACCGCTTGTTTCAATACTTTGGTTTGCACTCCGTAAAGTTCTGCCAAATGAAAGTCAAGCATTACACGGTAACCCCTGATTTCAAAAATTTTGTTCTGAATGATTTGCAAGTCCATAATTCTATTATTTATAAATTAAACATGGTTTCCATATCTTTGAATTGCCCGGAAATAGCGGACATATCACTGGCTATCTTGTTTTTCGTAAAGCAAGTGACTGAAAGCGTACTTTTCAAAAGACTATGCCCCAATATTTTGGCTGCGGTTTCAAGGGGAATACCGTTTT
This sequence comes from Butyricimonas muris, assembly GCF_046365375.1. Lineage (NCBI taxonomy): Bacteria > Pseudomonadati > Bacteroidota > Bacteroidia > Bacteroidales > Odoribacteraceae > Butyricimonas > Butyricimonas muris. The sequence goes on from NZ_JBKEIT010000003.1 coordinate 10,088, forward strand.
CCGAAGCTATCGTGGTGGCAAATGTCCGGCGGGCTGAAAAAGTGGTGATAGTTTTGTTTATGCCACATTCAAAAGCTATTTCCCGTAACCGAATATTCATTACAGGCAAAGGAAAAAGCGGAAACAACCCGCCGTCCTCTTGTTGTCCTTTGTATTTCTTAATTATTTTATAAGGAATATCCAACAGGGGAATAGTACGGGAAAAACGGGTCATAGGAACATATATTCGCAAATAGTGGCTACCACTGGGTAACGTCATAAGTTGCTCTGCACGTAGCTTTTTTAAATCTTCATAAACCAGCCCGGTGAAGCAGGAGAATACAAAAACATCACGGACTTTTTCAAGATGTTCGGAAGAAAGTTTAGCCTTTAAAAAGGCGGTTAGTTCTTCACGGGTCAGATACTCTTTATGATACTGTCTTTTCATGTGCTTATTTGTTTTAAAAGTGAGTAATAATAAGGTAGAGAACCTGCCGTTTTAACGGCAAGTTCCTTGTTTAAAGGTTACAGGGCTTCTTTATAAATCTTCTCGATACCGACAAATTTCTTATCAAGTCCCTGCATATCGTTACCTATCTTATTATTGGTAATGCGGGCGTAAATTTGCGTGGTTTCTATATTGGTGTGTCCCAACATTTTGCTAACCGTTTCGATGGGAACACCCTTTGCAAGCGTGGTTGTGGTCGCAAATGTATGGCGGGCAAGGTGAAATGTCAAGTTCTTTTTAATCCCGCAAACGTCCGCTATTTCTTTCAAGTAGGCGTTAAGTTTTTGATTACTGATTACCGGAAGTATCTTACCGTTCGGCAGCTTGCCCTTATACTTCTTCAATATCATTTTGGGAATATCCAGCAAGGGAACATTTACGTCCGTATTGGTCTTTTGGCGTTTGGTGATTATCCATAACTTACCGTCAAAGGATTTGCGAACATTCTCTTGGGTAAGGTTGGCGACATCAATATAAGCCAAACCTGTGAAACAGGAAAAGACAAACAAGTCCCTGACGTTTTCCAACCGTTCGGAAACCATCTTCTTTTTAAGGATGATTTTTATTTCGTCCTCTGTCAAATACCCTCTATCCACTTTCTCCAAACGGATTTTATAATTGGCGAACGGGTCGCCAATCAAGATGCCGTTATTACGGGCTATCAGGATAATGCGTTTGAAGAACTGCATAAACTTGGCAGTCGTATTATAACTGCATTTGCAGGTAGTACGCAAATACAACTCGAAGTCTGTTATAAACATCGGAGTGATTTCATTAATGGCAATATCCGATATATTGTATTTGCTTTGGATAAACTCGGCAAGGTGGCGGCGGGTCACTTCGTATTTACGATAGGTGGCAATCGTCTTGGATATGCCGACCAACTGTTTCACATCGTCATTGTGCTTTTTGAAAAGGTCTAAAATGGTTTCGTGTTTTTCACTGTGTCCCAAAAATTCATTCTTCACCTTTTCGGCTGTCACATAGTTATCACGCCGTTGCTGTTCGTGGTAGATATTATTCAAGGATGCTTTTATATCCTCCAATAAGGCATTTATTCTGCCTGCATCCTTACCTTTGGCTTTACCTGCTGCCATATTCCAGTTTTCGGGCAGGATGCTTTGTTTCGTACTAAACTGGCACAACTTACCGTCAATGGTAATTCTTGCCATAATCATAACCTCGCCGTTCTTCTTTTCAGAACCTTTCTTTAAATAGAAAAGGACTTTAAATGTACTCTTCATAACCTCACATTTTTTAAGTTACAAAACTAATGATAACACTTTAAATGTGAGATATTTAGACAGTGGACAAATTCGGACTTCCTGCGGTCATTTTCGGACAAATCGTTACCGTTTTTGTCCGGTAGGGAATAGGTAACGATTTAGTAACGAAACTATGTCTTTTCAAGTCCTTTTGTTGTCTTGGAAACAAGACTTATAGGCAATAAAAAAACCTACAAATCGCTGATTTGTAGGTTTTTGTCCTCTTACTGTCCTCTTTTGTCCAGTAGGTTCTGCGGAGAGGGAGGGATTCGAACCCCCGGTACCTCGCGGTACAACGGTTTTCAAGACCGCCGCAATCGACCACTCTGCCACCTCTCCAAATGCGGATGCAAATATAAAGACTTTATCGGGCTTTCAAAATTATTTTCGTGTTTTTTTATTCAGCGCGTATTTCAAGTAAAAGTAACCGCATACTCCCGCGAATAAAGAGGCACCGATGATCCCGATCTTGGCTTGATTGAGCAACATGGCTCCTTCCTCGCCCATGCCGGAATACGAGAGGTTGGCGATAAACAGTGAAACCGTGAAGCCGATACCCCCGAGCAGGGAGATGCCGAAGAGCGTGCGTGTGTTCATTTTATCGGGCATCGTGAGCCACCCCGCCTTGATGCTGAGGTAGGTGAACGAGAAGATGCCGACCAGTTTGCCGACGACGAGCGATATGAAGATCGTTATCGACACGCCTTGCAGCGAGGCGAGCGTGAAGCCCTCGAACGAGATGCTGGCATTGGCGAAAGCGAAAAGCGGCATCACGATGTAGTTGACGAGGAAGCGCAGGTCGTCGTCCATGGCTTGTAGCGGGCTGACCACTTTGTCGGACGCCGACTCGATGCTTTTCAGTATGGATAATTCCGAGTTGCTGAGAATGATTTCGTTCGAGTCTTCGGGGAGGCGTTTGAGGCTTTCCCGGATGTTGTTGACGTATTTATATATATGCAGTTTCGGGCGGGCGGGCACGGTGAACGCCACGATAACCCCCGCGATGGTGGGGTGTATCCCTGCGTTAATGAACAGGCACCAGACGACGATACCGAAAAAGATAAAAAACAACTTGTTGTGTATGCCTTGCCGTCCCCCGATGTAAAGTAGTGCCACCACCGCGGTGGCGGCGATAATGTAGTTTATCACGAGATGGGAGCTGTAGAACAGGGCAATGATGATGATGCCCCCGATATCGTCCACCACGGCGAAAGCGGTCAGGAATATCTTGAGGCTGAGGGGGACTTTCTTACCCAACAGGGAAAGCACCCCGAGCGAGAACGCGATGTCGGTCGCCATAGGTATGGCGGCTCCCCGCATGGCAAGACCGGGTTGCCCGATGAGGCAGAACAGGAGGACGGGCATAATCATACCCCCGCAGGCCGCTACCACCGGGAGCAGGGCTTTGCGCGGTGTGGAAAGTTCGCCGACGAGCAGTTCCCGTTTGATTTCCAGTCCCACGGAGAAAAAGAAAATAGCCATGAGAGCATCGTTGATGAAGTCGAGTAACGTCATCGGGTTGCCGTCATGGCGGTCAAAGAGGTTGAAATTCCCGATAGTGAGGGAAATGTTTTTCGACAAGAGAGAGGTGTAGTGCTCTTGCAGGGGGGAGTTGGCGATAAGCATTGCCGCCACTGCCACGAATAGAAGAATAATACCCCCGTTAATCTTGGTTTGTATCAGTCTTCTAATGGAAAACTTGAAAGTTTCTTTGACCATTTTACATGCGGTTTATGAAATTTAACTCGTCGCGAATTTAATAAATAAAATTTAGAATTTAGAATTATCACGCTTTCACGTACCTGCTGTCCGAGAATGTCGTCCAGTCCGGCGAGCGGAAAAAGAGGTAGAGGTGGAGCGTCTCCGTCGGCGGGTAGCCGAGGTCGGGCAGTTGGATTTGGGCGAAACGTTCGCCGCGGGTGACATCCGTCACGACGAGCAACGGCATGTCGGGGTGCGATTCGTAGAAATACCCCATCATCAGCAGGTCGTCCGGGTTTGACAAGCCGTATTCCCTGTCGGGATGTTCCCACATGGGAAAGAGCAACAGGTCTTCGCGGTTTACCCGTGTTTCCCGCGGGGGCACGAGTTTGCCCTTGCAGAAAAAGAAATCGGGGAAGTAGTCCACGCCTAGCAATTTCGCGTCAAGCACGGGGTAGTTAATCATCTTGAAGATATCGAGGCGGTTTTTTCGGAATAGCTTCGCGTAAGCGTCCCACGCTATGCACAGTATGCCGTTGGTTCTGAAAAAGTTAATCGCGCAATCTGTCGCGACTTCGAGGGCTTCCCTCGATTCGATTTGTTTTTCCGTCGGCGGTTTTTTCGTTTTTTCCCGGGTACTTGGCATGGCGCATAGTTTCCCGTTGCGGTAGTAGAACGTGATTCCGTTTACCCGATACTTGCGCGGTCGTTCGTTTGATTCGTCTTCTATTTTCATGGTAGCCGATTTTAAGGTGTAACATATCCTCCCACGTTCCTCGACGACTTAAAATTAGTAAAAAATATTTACTTTATCAAGTATTTATCTGAATTTGTAGATAAGTTGCAGATAAGTTACAGATAAGTTACAGATAAGTAAGCGTGGGGGAAGGGAGGGGATTTATGATTTATGATTTCTTGATTTGTGATTGAAGGATTGCCAATCTAAAATCCTTCAATCTAAAATCATAAATCATAAATCTAAAATCAAGAAGTCCCCGAACAGAAAAGGCCGACCGCGGCTCTTCCCGGGTATGTTTCTTCCAGTTCGTGCTGGTGATAGAGGTATCCGGCGTCATCGTAGTATTTGGCATCCCGGGGGCATTTCTTGATGCAGGCACCGCATTTGATACAGATACCCGTGATTTCTTTCACGTTGTCGGGGTTAATCGAGCCCATGGGGCAGACTTTGGCGCATAGTCCGCAGTCATTGCAGCGGTCGTTGGTAAGGGGTTTCACCTTGCGTATGTCTATCGGGTTGCCGTGACGGTCACGGGGCGTGTAATACCCGCGATAGGGGTAAGGGGTGCCGGGTACTTCCACGAGGGGCGGTTCCGCGGGGAGCGTGTTGCACGCGGCGGCAACGTCAAGTGCGAAGGCGGCGGCGGTGTCGAGGTCGCGCGTGTCGGGACGGTCTTTCGCGAGAACGCGGGAGAACGAGTGTTCCCCGACGAAAGCGGCGGCGGCGACGGGGTGGAGTCCGCTGCGGGCGAGGATGTCCCGAAGTTCGACGAGGGCATCGTCGTAATTCCGGTTTCCGAACACGGTGACGGGTACCGCCAAAGCCCCGTTGCCCGCAATGGTGGCGAGGTAGGGGAGTAGTACGTTGGGTACTCGTCCGGCATAGACGGGGGTACCGAAAACGACGAGTTCGTCGTCGTCGAAGACCAACGGGGCGGTTCTCGCCTCGGGCAAGGTGAAATCATACTCGCCGCGAGTGGCGTTCAACGCCCGCGCGATGTGCTTTGCCACGGTGGCGACCACTTCCCGCGTGGTTCCCGTCGGGCTGAAGTAGACCGCCCGCACTCGTTTTATCGTTCTCATTTCTTGTAGTATTCTTTGAACCATCGCGCGAAGCGGGCGATACCCGTTTCCAGCGAGGTGTAGGGCGTGTAATCGTAGTCTTCTCGCAACCGGGTGGTGTCCGCCCATGTCCGGTAGACGTCACCCGCCTGCATCCCCACGAATTCTTTGCGGGCAACGCGTCCCATGTGTTTTTCCAGCAGGTGGACGAAATCCATGAGTTGCACGGGGGAGCCGTGCCCTATGTTATATATGGTAGCGGGTACGCCGGGTACATCTTCCCGAATTACGCCGGGAGTGGTGACGATTTTCTCTATTCCCGTGACGATATCGTCGATATAGGTGAAGTCGCGCGACAGGTCGCCGTTGTTAAAGACGCGTATGGTTTCGTCGTTCCGTATGGCGTTGGCGAAGAGCATGGGTGCCATGTCCGGGCGACCGAACGGCCCGTATACCGTGAAGAAGCGTAGCCCGATGGTTTGCAGCTTGTAGAGATGGGCGTAGGTGAACGCCATCAGTTCGTTGCCCTTCTTCGTGGCGGCGTAGATGCTGATAGGGTGGTCTACGTTGTCCGTTTCCTTGAAAGGTACGGATGGGTTGTTCCCGTACACGGACGATGACGAGGCGTATATGAATTTCTTGCAGTTCGCTTTTTTGCTCGCTTCCAGTAGGTTGAGGAAGCCTACCACGTTACTCTGCACGTAACTCTCCGGGTTCGTCAGGCTGTAGCGCACGCCTGCCTGTGCCGCGAGGTTCACCACGGCGTCGAAGCGGCAGGTTTCCATCAGCCGGTTCACGGCTTCCGCGTCGCAGAGGTCTATCTGGCAAAAGGTGTAAGCGGGGTATCGCGCGGACACGATTTCTTTTTTCGGTTCGGGATGGTCTATCCCGCACTCGTGCAGGCGGTCGAGTTTGAGCGATACGTCGTAATAATGGTTGATAGAGTCGATACCGTACACGGTATGTCCCGATGCCAGTAGTTTCCGCGCCAGGTAGAAACCGATGAAACCCGCTGTTCCCGTTACTAGGATATTCATGTTGCTTGTCGTTTTAGTTTATTGTTCCGTTCATGTTGTCGTTCGCGTTTATCGTGCCTAACTTGACGGGCACGATGCGGTTAGCCAGTGTCCGGTCGTAAGGCAGTTCCACCCGGATGTAGTTATCCGTGAATCCGCATATAGACCCGTCCGTTTCGCTGTCCTCGAACAGCACGGGGCGCGTTTCGTTCTCGTGTGCCGTGTAGAACGAGCGCAGTTTCTGTTCGGATATGTCGAGCAGGACGTTTACCCGGCGGTGTTTTTCCGCTTGCGACACGATATACGGGATTTCGAGCGCTTTGGTTCCGGCGCGTTCCGAGTAAGGGAACACGTGCAGTTGCGACACGTCGAGTCCCGCGATAAATTCCCGCGCGTCCTCGAATGCCTCGGGCGTTTCTCCCCGCGCTCCCGCTATCACGTCCACGCCGATGAAGGCGTCGGGGCGAAGGGTCTTGATTTCCCGCACCTTGGCGGCGAATAGTTCCCGGTCGTAGCGGCGTTTCATGAGGTGCAACACCTCGTTGCTGCCCGATTGCAGCGGCACGTGGAAGTGCGGCATAAAACGGCGCGACGATGCCACGAAGCGGATGATTTCGTCCGTCAACAGGTTCGGCTCGATGGACGATACCCGGAAACGCTCGACTTCTTCCACCTCGTCCAAGGCTTGCAGGAGCTGGGAGAAGGTTTCGCCCGTGCCCCGCCCGAAGTCGCCCGTGTTCACGCCCGTGAGGATGATTTCCCGTATGCCTCGCGCGGCGGCATCCCGCGCGGCATCGAGTACGGCGCGGATGGTGGCGCTGCGGCTTCGCCCGCGAGCGAAAGGAATGGTGCAATAGGTGCAGAAATAGTCGCAACCGTCCTGTATCTTGAGGAAGCTGCGGGTGCGGTCGCCATAGGAGTAAGCGAGGTCGAAGTTGCCCACTTTAAAGATGTCGCACGAGTGCGGTTCTTGTTTTTCCTGTTCTTCGAGGTGGGTGAGGTAATGTGCCACGTTGAATTTGTCCCGCGCGCCGAGCACGAGGTTCACTCCCTCGATAGCCATGATTTCCCGTGCCCGCAACTGCGCGTAGCATCCTACCACGACTATGTAGGCGCCGGGGTTCCGGTGCACGATTTTCCGTATCAGTTGCCGTCCCTTTTTCTCCGCTATGTCGGTGACGCTGCACGTGTTGATGACGAAGATGTCCGCTCCCTCTTTTTCTCCCGCGGTCACCGCTCCCGCCTGTTCGAGGCTGTGCTTGATCGTGGAGGTTTCCGAGAAATTCAGTTTGCATCCTAAAGTGACGTACGCCACTCTCTTCCCTGCTATATTCATGCGTGATTGTTTTTTACATCTTAGGGGGGCAAAGATAGAAAAAAGTTTATAAGGTTCATAAGGTTTATAAGGTTCATAAAGTGACGGGTGTCCTTCGGACTGTGTTTATCGGCAGCCATGCTGCTGTGGATAAAGCGCCCGCGAGGGTCAATCAACTTTATAAACTTTATAAACCTTATAAACCTTATGAACTTTTTTTGTAACTTGCCGCGTCAATAATATATTGGAAGAGATGAGATATTACGTTATAGCCGGGGAGGCATCGGGTGATTTGCACGCCTCGAATTTGATCAAGGGATTAAGACACCATGACTCTGCCGCCGAGGTGCGCGGGTGGGGTGGGGATTTGATGCGTGCCGCCGGGTGTGACATCGTGCGTCATTACAAGGATACCGCTATCATGGGGTTTCTTACCGTATTGAAGAATCTCGACAAGATTAAGGCGAATATCGACGAGTGTCGCCGGGATATTCTTGCGTGGCGACCGGATGTCGTGATTCTCGTCGATTACGGTGGCTTTAACTTGCGCGTGGCGAAGTTTATCAAGGAGGCGGGTATCCCTGTCTATTATTATATATCGCCGAAGATATGGGCGTGGAACACGGGACGGGTGAAGAAGATCAAACGCTTGGTCGATCGGATGTTCGTGATTTTCCCTTTCGAGGTGGATTTCTACGCCCGGTACGGTTACCCGGTTTATTACGCGGGCAACCCGCTGGTGGATGCTATCCACGACCGGGATCACAAGAATGAATCATTCGAGGAGTTTACCCGCGTGAACGGGTTGTCGGGCAAACCGATTATCGCTCTCGTGGCGGGTAGCCGCGCGCAGGAGTTGAAGCACGTGCTGCCGAAGATGTTGCTGATGATGCCTCATTTCCCCGACCACGAGTTCGTGATCGCGGGGGCGCCCTCGATGATGGATGCCGATTACGCTCCTTATATTCAAGGGAAGAACGTGCGGATTGTTTACGGGCAGACTTATCGCCTCGTGAAGCAAGCCCGTGCCGCGCTGGTCACGTCCGGCACGGCGACGCTGGAAACCGCTATCCTCGGAACCCCGCAAGTGGTTTGTTATAGCGGGGAAGGTGGTGCTCTCAGTTATTTCCTGTTCAAGACTTTCGTGAAAGTGAAATATATCTCTCTCGTGAATCTGATCGCGGGGAGGGAGGTGGTGCCCGAGTTGCTTATGCAAAAGCTGAACGAACGCAATATCCTGCGGGAGCTTTCCGCTATCCTGCCCGACGGGGAAAACCGCGAGCGGATGTTGTCCGGTTATCGTGAAGTGAACGGACGGTTGGGAGAACCCGGTGCGTCGGAGCGGTTCGCGGAGATGATGATAAAGGAACTTACTAATTTTAGATTTTAGATTTTAGATTTTAGATTTTAGATTGAGTGATTGAAAAGATTCCCGAAGCAACTTGCTGAAGGCAAATGCAACCTTTAATTCGCTGAAAGCGAATTAAAGATAACCTCCCGTTTCCGGCCCCATGTTAAAAAGCAGGTCTATGATACTGAGATTGGGGGTAAATGGGAAACGCTCGGCAAAGGTCTGGTGGTATGGTTTGGGCGTGAAAGGGCGTTCTGCGCGGCGGCGGGACGGTTTTGGGTGGATGACGTCACGGAGGTCGTCGTGGTTCACGGTGATGGGGTAATAATCTTCCGTGAACGTGAGGGGGCGGTTAAGACCGATGTTTTCCATGAGCTCGCGTAATATTTTCGTGTTGAGGTCGAGGAGGTATTTTTCTTTTCGCTCGAAGAAGGGAAGAAGGTTGTCAATATAATAGTCGTAATAAGGCGAATTTTTGTAGGCGGATTCGATGCCCTTGAAGTGGAGTTTCTGCCAGTTGGTGGAATAGTCAACGAGTACGTCTTTCGTGAGAATCTTGAGGGAAGCCCCTTTCACGACAGGAACGGAGAGGGTCATGACGCCGTTGGCGGTCATGATGTCGCAACGGTTACGATAACTTTGTTTCCCGTAACTCTCGTGTTGTTCGACGAGTATTTCCGAACAGTTCTTGATCTCCGAGAAGTATTGAATCGGGGGAAAATAGGCGGTGTTGACGAGTATATTCATATATTTTTGTTCATTTACGATTTATGATTTCTTGATTTATGATTGAAAAATCAAACGTGTCGGCTTTGTGGCTTTTTTAGCGTGGCAAAGATAAGAATTTTTCATTTGAACGGAAATCTGTAATATTTTCTCTTTTTTGACAAATATATACCTAAAAAGTATGGAATGTGGTTCAATTGTTGTATATTGTAAGGCGAAAAGAATATTGTCCCGGTTCGGTGGGGGACTTCACGGGTTGGCAAGAAAGGAGGATAATTTTTTACCCGTGAATAGAACAAAAGCCATGATTCCACGTAAATTAATGGTAACCGTTTTCTAACCGGATTGTAACATTAAAGCGGTTGATTTGAAAAGTAATTGATTAAAAAAAGATATATGATGCTAAAACTCGTGGAACAAGATAAATTATTACAGCCGTACGAGGGGATTATCGAGCGGAGGCACCGTCAGGTGCTGGATATGGAGCGGGAGTTCACGTACAGGACTACACGGTTGGCTGATTCGTGTAACTCTTATTTATATTACGGGTTACACCGGACGGCGAACGAATGGGTGTTCCGGGAATGGGCACCGAACGCCACGGCGATTTATTTCCTCGGGGAGTTTAATGATTGGCGGAAGCATCCCGATTACGCACTTACCAAAGCGGGCAGCGGGAATTGGGAAATTCGTCTTCCGGCGGATGTATTGGCTCACGAGATGCTGTATCGTCTACTGGTGGAATGGGACGGCGGGAGCGGCGAACGTCTGCCTTCACACGTCAGACGGGTGGTACAGGACGAATACACGAAAGTGTACAGCGCGCAGGTATGGGAGCCGCTGCATCCCTATTTGATGCACAACGAGCGACCGCCCCGTGCGGAGAATCCCCTGATTTACGAGGCGCATATTGGTATGGCGACGGAGCACCGGAGGGTGGCGACATTCACGGAATTTCGTTTGTTCGTGTTGCCCCGGATCGTGGACTTGGGGTACAACACGATACAATTGATGGCGATACAGGAACACCCGTATTACGGTTCGTTCGGTTATCAAGTGGCTAATTTCTTCGCCGTGAGTTCCCGTTTCGGGACTCCGGAAGAGTTGAGAGCCTTGATTGACGCGGCACACGGTATGGGGGTTCGGGTGATCATGGATATCGTGCATTCTCACGCGGTGAACAACGAGGAGGAGGGGTTAAGTCGTTTTGACGGCACGACAGACCAGTATTTCTATCCCGGTGCGAGGGGACACCACCCGTTGTGGGATTCGCGTTGTTTTGATTACGGGAAGCATGAAGTGTTGAATTTCCTGTTGTCGAACTGTAAATACTGGTTGGAGGAGTTTCATTTTGACGGTTTTCGTTTTGACGGGATCACGAGTATGCTCTACTGGGATCACGGTATCGAACGGAGTTTCACGGAATACTCGATGTATTACGACGGGAACGAGGACGAGAACGCGATTACTTATCTGGCTTTGGCAAACCGGGTGATTCATCAAGTATTGCCCGATGCGATTTCCATAGCCGAAGACGTGAGCGGTATGCCCGGCGTGGCTTCCCCGATAGAGGACGGGGGGATGGGTTTCGATTACCGGATGAACATGGGTACGCCGGATTACTGGATTAAATTGCTGAAAGAGAAACGGGACGAGGAGTGGCACGTGGGCGATCTGTTCTACGAGTTGACGAACAAGCGGGATGAGGAACACACGATCAGTTACGCCGAGAGTCACGATCAAGCGTTGGTGGGTGACAAGACGATCTTTTTCCGGCTGGTGGATAAGGCCGTTTACACTTCGATGAGTGTGTTTGACTCGAATGTCATTGTAGACCGGGGCATGGCGCTTCACAAGATGATCCGACTGGTGACGATAGGCACGGCGGCGGACGGTTATCTGAATTTCATGGGTAACGAGTGGGGGCATCCGGAATGGATAGATTTCCCGCGGGAGGGCAACGGTTGGAGCTACGAGCACGCCCGGAGGTTGTGGAGTCTGGTTGACGACGAGAACCTGCGTTTCCGTTTCCTCAACGTTTTCGATAAAGCCATGTTGCAGGCTGTAACGGATAACCGCGTGTTCGATTGGCGTCCGGAACCGCTGGTTCGGGATAACGAGCGGCAGATATTGATCTTTACGCGGGGGGACGTGATGTTCGTGTTTAACTTCAACCCGGAGAAGTCTTTCCCGGATTACAAGTTTGACGCACCTTCCGGTAAGTTTACCTATATTCTGGACACGGATGACAAGGCATTTGACGGGGCGGGACGAATAAACCACGGGACGGAACATTTCACCCGTTACGTGTCGCCCGGTCGGGGACAGTTAAGTTTATATATACCCGCGAGAACGGGGATGATCTTACGACGATCATAGAATAATTTATGATTTATGATTGACGATTTACGATTAATGAAATCTGCAATTATAAATCTAAAATCATTAAATCTAAAATTGAAACATGAGTTATTTGAATTTCAACAAAGAAGAATTGGTTAACTTGGAATATTCCTTAAAAAGAGAGGTGCTTTCGACCAATAGGGCCGGGGGATATTTTTCGACGACCATAGTCTGTTGTAACACGAGGAAGTATCACGGGTTACTGGTAGTGCCGATCAAGGAGTTCGGCGGGGAGAACCACGTGTTGTTGTCCTCGTTGGACGAAACGATAGTTCAGCACGGCAAGGAATTTAACTTGGGTATACACAAATACCCCGGGATATACGAGCCTCGCGGGCATAAATATATCGTAGATCTGGAATATGATCCGCTGTTTACATTGACGTATCGGGTAGGAGGCGTCGTATTAAAAAAAGAAATCTTGATGGTGCACAATGAGGCACAGTTATTGATACGTTATACATTGGAAGACGCTCATTCGGAAACGTTTTTGCGTTTGAAGCCGTTTCTTGCCTATCGCAACGCGCACGCGTTGAGCCGGGCGAATATGATGGCAAACACGAAGTACGAGACGGTTGAAAACGGTATCCGTTCGAAGCTCTACGTCGGGTTTCCGGCGTTGAATATGCAGTTGAGCAAGGCGAACGAGTTCGTGGCGGTACCCGACTGGTATTATAATATAGAATACTTGGAGGAGAAGGCACGCGGGTATGATTACAAGGAAGATTTGTTCGTGCCGGGATACTTGGAGGTGCCGATCAAGAAAGGAGAAAGTATCATTTTTTCCGCTTCGACGGAGGAAGTAAAAACCGGCGGTTTGAAACGTAAGTTCCAACAATTGGAGGAAAAACGGAAACACCGTGACGATTGCGAGAGTTGCCTGACCTATTCCGCTTCGCAGTTTATCGTGCATGACGGTAAAGACACGGAGGTGGTGGCGGGTTACCCGTGGTTCGGGCGATGGGGACGTGACACGTTTATAGCCTTGCCCGGTTTGACGTTGGCTGCTTGCGGCAACTTGAAGGAGTGTAAAGAAGTGCTCGACACGATGTCGCGGCAGTTACACAACGGCTTGTTCCCGAATATCGGTAAGGGGGATAAAGCTGCATATAACTCGATAGATGCCCCGATGTGGTACTTTTGGGCGGTGCAACAGTATGACGAGGCTCTGAACGAACCGGGAGTGATATGGAAGACCTACGGGAGCAAGATGAAAGCGATACTGACGGCGTTCCGGGACGGTATTAACCCCGGGTTGCACATGGACGGTAACGGTCTGATTTGGGCGTCGCAGCCCGGCAAAGCGTTGACGTGGATGGATGCCGTGGTAAAAGGTGTGCCTGTGACAGCCAGAGCCGGGTATGCCGTTGAGATCAACGCATTATGGTACAATGCCGTTTGCTACTCGTTAAAGTTGGCAGAAGAGGCAAAAGACAAGAAATTTGTTGAAGAATGGAAAGATATGCCGGAGTTGATACGGAAGTCGTTCGTAGAAACTTTCTGGAACGAGGAAAAGGGGTATCTGGCGGATTATGCGGACGAGCGGGGACAGAATCTGTGGGTAAGACCCAATCAGGTATTCGCTTGTTCTTTAGCTTATTCCCCGATTACCGATGACATGAAAGAAAGCGTGTTGAGGGTGATTACCAAAGAATTGTTGACCCCCAAGGGACTCCGTACCTTGTCACCCGAGAACCCGAATTATCACGGGCATTACGAGGGCGACCAGAATCACCGGGACGAAGCGTATCATCAAGGTACGGTATGGCCTTGGCTGATCGGGGCGTATATAGAAGCGAATTTGAAGTTGTATGGGAAACAGTTTTTACCCGAGGCGAAGGAGTTGTTGGATGGATTCGAGGATGATATGACGCTTTACGGGGTATGTTCGATTGCCGAAGTGTATGATGGTGATCCTCCACATCACCCGAACGGAAGCATATCTCAAGCTTGGAGTGTGGGAGAAGTCTTGAGAAGCATGGAATTAATTAGAAAATATGAATAAATCATTCATGTTGCCACACATATAAATTATATAATATGAAAGTATTGATGTTTGGGTGGGAGTTTCCACCACATATTGCAGGGGGCTTGGGAACGGCCAGTTACGGCTTGACGAAGGGATTGGCTAAACATGGAGTCAAAATCATGTTCGTTATGCCTAAGGCCGGGGGTGATGAAGACCAAAGTGTTGCAAAGATCATTAATGCGAGTGATGTAGAAATGATGAGCGAGTATTCTACATTGGACGAATACTGGCAGAACGTGAACTTTATGGAGATCGGTTCCAATCTGGTGCCTTATCTCGATCCGGAAACTTTCGAGAGAACGGTGACAGAAGCGGTGAAGACCGGGGAGCACGGGGAACATATCACTTTCCGTAACAAGTTTCAGTTCTCCGGTAAATACGGGGCGAATCTGATGGAGGAGGTTGCACGCTACGCCATGGTGGCTGGGACGATAGCGGCGCAACAGGATTTTGATATTATACACGCGCACGACTGGCTGACGTATGCTGCCGGGATAGTGGCAAAGAAGGTTTCGGGCAAACCGCTGGTGATTCACGTGCACGCCACGGAGTATGATCGGAGCGGGGAGCACGTGAACCAACAGGTGTATGATATCGAACGGCGGGGAATGGAGGTCGCCGACCGGGTGATTACCGTGAGTAATTTGACGCGTAATATCGTGATCAATCGTTACGGTATTGATCCCGACAAGGTGGTGACCGTTCATAACGCCGTGGATTTTCAAACACGCGAGGACATGGAAGTTGAACGGGGCGTGAAAGAGAAGGTGGTTACGTTTTTGGGACGGATCACTTTCCAGAAAGGTCCCGAGTATTTTATAGAAGCAGCGTACAAAGTCTTGAAACGTTATCCTAACGTGCGTTTCGTTATGGCGGGAAGCGGTGACCTGTTCAACCGGTCTATCCGTCGGGTGGCACAGTTGAAGATAGCGACAAAGTTCCATTTCACCGGATTCTTGCGGGGGGACGACGTGCAGAAGATGTTCTCGTACAGCGACGTGTACGTGATGCCTTCTGTTTCCGAACCTTTCGGTATCTCTCCGCTGGAGGCAATGAGGGCGGGTGTACCCACTATCATTTCCAAACAATCCGGGGTGGCAGAGGTTTTGAAGCATTCTATTAAAGTTGATTATTGGGATGTGGATGCGTTGGCGGACGCCATGTATGCTTTACTGTCTTACCCTGCACTGGGTAAAATGGCGGGTGAACAAGGATTGGAGGAAGTCAATCAGTTGAAATGGGAAAATGCCGCTTTAAAAGTAAAAGAGGTGTACGAAAACGTGTTAGGAATTTAAATTAAGTAATAAAAATAGACGGTTGAAAAGGAAGAAAAGGGAGAAGTCATTTTCAATTTTCAATTTTCAATTCTCAATTAAAAATGTATGGTTATGAGAAAGACATTGTGTTTCTATTTTCAGATACATCAACCGGTGAGACTGAGAAGGTATCGCTTTTTTGATATAGGCAAACGTCATGATTATTTTGACGAGTACGTGAATCGCTCGACAATCCGGCGGGTGGCGGAGAAATGCTATTTGCCGATGAACAGGTTAATCATGGATATAATTAAGCATTACGGGGAGAATTTCAAGGTGAGTTTTTCTATTTCCGGGTCGGCATTGGAACAGTTTGCCCTGCATACCCCGGAGGTGATCGAGAGTTTCCAAGAGTTGGCGAAGACCGGGTGCGTGGAGTTTCTGGCGGAAACTTATCCCCATTCGCTGGCATCCCTCTCGTCTACCGATGAATTCGAGTTACAGGTGAAGCGGCACGTGGAGAGAATGGAGGAGTTGTTCGGTCAGAAACCGGTGACGCTGCGCAATTCTTCGTTGATATATTCCGATCTGATCGGGGAGCGGGTGGCCGCGATGGGATTTGAAGCGATGCTGACGGACGGGGCGAAGCATGTGTTGGGATGGAAGAGTCCGAATTTCCTGTACACGAATGCGGCGAACCCGAAACTGAAGTTGTTGTTGAAGAATTCCCGGTTGAGCGATGATCTTTCCATGCGTTTTGGCGAGCGGGGTTGGAACGAGTGGCCGATCACGGCGGATAAATACGCCCGTTGGTTGAACGAGAGTGCGGCGGAGAGCGAGATAGTGAATCTCTTTATGAATTACGAAACGTTCGGCGAGAACCAATCCGCAGAAACGGGTATTTTCGAGTTTATGCGATCGTTGCCGGAATATATATTCTCCATGACGGATTTCGAGTTTTTGACGCCGAAAGAGGTGGTGAAGAAGCATCAACCCGTGGCACCCTTGCACGTGCCATACCCGATTTCATGGTCGGATGAAGAAAAAGATATTACAGGATGGTTAGGGAACGAACTGCAAACGGAGGCATTCGAGGAGTTGTTCAAGATACAACCTCGGGTGAGGGCGTTAAACGATCAGGCTCTGGATAAGGATTACTGGCGTTTGCAATCGAGCGACCATTTCTATTACATGAGGACAAAACTATTCTCGGATAATGATTTCCACCGTTACGTTTCTCCTTACGAAACTCCTTACGAGGCATTTATTAATTACATGAATGTGTTAAGTGATGTTATCTTGAGGGTGGAGGATATGGAAAAAAAGCGTATACTTGTAGATGAAAAGGACACCGATAAAGAGGAAAGCCCCGTGAAATCAAAGAAAACGACGAGGACGCCTCAAAAAAAGAGTGCGGAAAGTTCTGCGAAGACATCAAAAAAGGTGGACGACAAGGAGAAAAAAGTTAAGTCAAAACATTAAAAAGTATGAACAATTTGGAATTGAAAAATCCCGCCTATTTGTTCGAGGTAAGCTGGGAAGTGTGTAATAAGGTTGGAGGTATACACACGGTGATCTCAACGAAGGTGTTGAGTATGGCCGGGGAATTCAAGAACAACCATATATTGATCGGACCCGACGTGTGGCGGTATGATGTACCGAACCCCGAGTTCACGGAAGATCCCCACTTGTTTAAATCGTGGCGTTTGAAAGCCGCACAGGAGGGGTTGCGTATAAAAGTGGGACGTTGGAATATCGCGGGTAACCCGGCGGTAATACTCGTGGATTTCACCTCGTTTATTCCGCAGAAAGATCAGATACTGACCTCTTTCTGGGATAAGTTTCAGGTGGATTCGCTCACGGGACAGTGGGACTACATCGAACCCGTGTTGTTCGGGTTCACGGCGGGAAAAGTGATCGAGAGTTTCGTGCGTTACCATGTGTCTGCGCGTCAGCAGGTGATAGCGCAATTCCACGAGTGGATGACCGGAAGCGGGTTGCTTTACTTGCGGGACGTGATGCCGCAAATCGGGTGCGTGTTCACTACTCATGCCACGGTACTCGGGCGTAGTATCGCTGGGAACGGGTTGCCGTTATACGATCCGATGAAGGATTATGACCCTGCGGAAACGGCAAGGCGTTTTGGCGTGACTGCCAAACAGTCGTTGGAAAGCAAGTCGGCGGAATGGGCGGATGCCTTCACGACGGTGAGTGATATCACGGCGTTGGAGTGTGCGCATTTCTTGGGCAAGAACGTGGATACGGTTACCCCGAACGGGTTCGAGAATAGTTTTACGCCGGACGAGGCGAATTACCCGAGGAAACGTCAGGAAGGGCGTGATAGGTTGTTGAAAGTTGCTCAGGCACAGTTGGGCAGAGCTGTGGCGGAAGACGCGTTGATAGTGGGTATCAGCGGGCGTTACGAGTTCAAGAACAAAGGACTGGACGTGTTTGTCGAGGCGTTGGGACGTTTGAACCGGAACGCGGAAAACAAACGGGATATACTTGCTTTCATTCTTGTTCCGGCAGGCTTCAAGGGCGTGAACCGGGAATTGGTAAATAATCTGGAACGTCCGTATCAAGCGGTGGAAACCGTGTTACCCTATATGACACACGAATTGTCCGACCCGCAGAACGATCCCGTGTTGCGGAAACTGGGCGAGGAACAGTTGTTGAACCGGGTGGAGGACAAAGTGAAAGTATTTTTCTGTCCGAGTTACCTGAACGGGAATGACGGGGTATTCAATATGCCTTACTATGACCTGCTCGTGGGTATGGATCTGACGGTGTTTCCCTCGTACTATGAACCGTGGGGATACACGCCGCTGGAAAGTCTGGCGTTCAAGGTGCCGACTATCACGACGACTTTGGCGGGATTCGGGTTGTGGGTGGAATCCCATTACAAGAAAGCGCATCCCGGTATCGAGGTGATTCGTCGGGATGACCGGAATAACGAGGAAGTGGTACGGAAGATAGCCGACAAGATAAAGGAGGTTGCCGCCATGAACAAGCGGGATTTTCAAGCAATATGCAAGAACGCGAAAGAAGTGTCCAAGATTGCCTTGTGGGAGAATCTGGTGTCCTATTACAACGATGCCTACCGCATGGCTGTCGGCAAGGTGAACGAGCGTATCGCCGAACTTCCGGTCGTGGAGGAGGAGCAATGGTCGTTTATCGAGAAGAAGAGCGCTTCTGCCACGCCGAACTGGATTTCGATTATCATTCATCGTTCCATCCCGGAACGGTTGAGGGCGTTGGAGGAGTTGACGAATAATCTCTGGTGGTGCTGGAACGAGGAGGCTATTGATTTGTTCAAGAGCATCGACTCGTTGCAATGGATGCTGACCCGCCATAATCCCATCGCCTTGTTGGACAAGATTTCTTTGAATCGCTACAAGGAGTTGGAGAATGACGAGGAGTTCGTGGCACGTTTAGAGGCCGTGTACAATAAGTTCTCGAAGTACATGGAGGAAAAAAAGCAGATGAGTGAGCCTTCTATCGCTTACTTCAGCATGGAGTACGGGTTACATTCGTCATTGAAGATATATTCCGGTGGTTTGGGTGTCCTTGCCGGGGACTACATGAAAGAGGCAAGTGACAAGAAAACCAAGATAACGGGAGTAGGTTTGTTGTATCGTTACGGTTACTTTACCCAGAAATTCTCGGCTGCCGGTAATCAGGAAGCGGAGTATGAGGCGCAGGATTTCACGAAGATTCCGGTAGCCCCGGCGCGTGACGCTAATGGCAATTGGTTGACTATCAGCTTAACCTTCCCCGGACGGGATGTGTA
Source organism: Butyricimonas muris (assembly GCF_046365375.1). Lineage (NCBI taxonomy): Bacteria > Pseudomonadati > Bacteroidota > Bacteroidia > Bacteroidales > Odoribacteraceae > Butyricimonas > Butyricimonas muris. Next base: position 29,227 of record NZ_JBKEIT010000003.1, read on the forward strand.
TGCCCGTATCTGGAAAGTGAACGTGGGACGGGTGGAACTCTATTTGTTGGATACCGATTACGAGGATAATCAAGAAGCAGACCGTAGTATCACGCACTTCCTGTATGGCGGGGATTGGGAAAACCGTTTGAAGCAGGAGATATTGTTGGGTATCGGTGGAATCCGTGCTTTGCGCAAGCTGGGTATCGAGGCGGATGTTTATCATTGTAACGAGGGACATGCCGCGTTTACCGGTCTGGAACGCCTGCGGGAATACGTGGCGGACGGTCAGCTTTCATTCGCGGAAGCGATGGAAGTGGTTCGCGCTTCTTCGTTGTTCACGACTCATACCCCGGTTCCTGCCGGACATGATTCGTTCTCGGAAGGTATGTTGAAGACTTATTTCTGGTTCGTGCCTGATCGGTTGAAAATCACGTGGGAACAGATGTTGGCTCTGGGACGGGTAAACGCGAACGAGAAGTTCTCCATGAGCTTCCTTGCGGCGAACCTGTCGCAGGAGGTGAACGGTGTCAGCTGGCTGCACGGCAAGGTGAGCCGGGATATATTCAAGGACTTGTGGCCGGGTTACATGCCGGAAGAGTTGCATATCAGTTACGTGACTAACGGGGTGCACTACCCGACGTGGGCGGCTCCCGAGTGGAAAAAGATACAGGGGGGCGTGTTTGGTGAGAAGTTCAAGACGCATCATTACGATAAGGCTTGTTTCGAGGGTATTTATCAAGTGCCCGATTCAATCATCAGCGAAACGCGCAACATCTTGCGTTCCAGGTTGATCCGTCATATCAAGCATCGTTTGGCGGACGAGCAGGTCACGGCATATTTTACCCCGAAACAGATCGTGGATATTCAGGACACGTTGCGGGATGATATACTGACGATCGGTTTTGCCCGTCGTTTCGCGACGTACAAGCGGGCACACCTGTTGTTCCGCAACCTCGATCGTTTGAACGAGATCGTGAATAACCCGGATCGTCCCGTGCAGTTTATTTTCGCAGGGAAAGCACATCCGGCGGATCAAGCGGGACAGGATTTGATTAAACGTATCGTGGAAGTGTCGAAATACCCGCAGTTCTTGGGTAAGATATTGTTCCTGCCGAATTACGATATGGACTTGGCACGTCTGATGGTGCAAGGGGTGGATGTTTGGATGAACACGCCCACGCGACCGCAGGAGGCTTCCGGTACGAGTGGCGAGAAAGCCGCCATGAACGGGGTGATGCATTTCAGCGTCCTCGACGGATGGTGGGTGGAAGGTTACCAGAAAGATGCCGGTTGGGCTTTGCCGATGGAACGGGCATACGAGAATCAGGAATTTCAGAATGAACTGGATTCCGAGATGATATACAATATTATCGAGTCGGAGATCGCCCCCGCTTTCTACGATAAGGCGGCCGACGGGATCTCCGCTTCGTGGGCAGGGTTTATCAAGAACACGATTGCCAAGGTGGCGGCAAACTTCACGTCTAACCGGATGTTGTCGGATTACGAGGATAAATTCTATCTTCCGATGTCCCGCCGTTATCACCGTTTGAGCGAGAATAACTATGCTTTGGCGAATCAGATTGCGGAGTGGAAGAAGAAGGTAAGCCGCGAATGGGATTCCGTGCAGGTAGACGGTTTGATATTACCGGATAAATCCAAACAGATTATTTCTCTCGGGAAATCCTATCAGGCCAAAGTTACTCTCGAGCTTGGGGAATTATCTCTTGACGACGTGGGTATTGAGTTGGTTGCCATGATGAAGAAAGACGAGCGGCTTGAGGTTTGCTTCACGCAGGAGTTCGTTCCCGTTTCTTTCGAGAATGGTAAGGGACTTTACTCGATCGAGGTAACCCCCGATGATCCCGGGCAGTTCATGCTGGGCTTGCGGATATTCCCGAAGAATATCTTGTTACCGCACAGGCAGGATTTTGCTTTGGTGAAGTGGGTTTAGTTAATTTTAGATTTTAGATTTTAGATTGAAGGACTTCGTAATTTTATATTGACGCTTGAAAAGTTTCCCGGGGCGTAAGGTGGTATTCCAGCTCCTCCTCTGTTTATAGAGGAGGTGGATGCGAAGCAGACGGAGGAGTTCAATCTAAAATCTAAAATCGCTAAATCTAAAATGGTATCTAGGCTTTCAATCGCATCGTAAACGTGCTTCCTTTTCCTAATTCGCTTTGTACCGTCAGTGTTCCGCTGTGTGCTTCCACGAAGTCGCGGGAGATGGAAAGTCCTAGACCGCTGCCCTGTGTTTTTGTTCCGGGGACGCGAAAATAGTGATCGAAGATGCTTTTGTGGTAGCGGGGATCGATGCCTTTTCCGAAGTCTTGGACGTACAATTCGATATATCCGTCTTGTGTTTGGCAGGCTCCGATGATAACTCTACTGTTCTCCGCCGAGTAGCGGATGGCATTGCTTAACAGGTTTGTCAATACCCATGCTATCTTCTCGCTGTCAACGAACAATTTGCCGATTTTATCTTCGGGGTATTCCACTTCAATCTGGATATTGAATTTCTCTGCCTGTACCCGGTTCGCTTTTATAGCGTAGTCTATCAATTCTATCGGTTTCGTGATTTTGGGTTTCAGTTGGAGTTTACCCGCCTCGACTTGAGTCATATTCAGCAATTCGCTCGTGATGTTCAACAGTCGTTCCGTGTTCTCTTTGATACTATTGGATAAATCCTCTTGTTCCGGGTTTAGTGCACCGATTCGCTTGTCTTCCAGCAATTGCAGGCTCATGAGAATAGCGGAGAGGGGTGTCTTCAACTCGTGGGAAATCGTGGAAATAAAAGTAGTTTTGGCGGAATCCAGTTCTTTAAATTCCGTGATATTCTTGAGCATGATCACGTACCCTTTCTTTTCGGGGGCTTTGCCGTTTTTACCCGGTTGGGTGATGGTCATGTATTTGGCTTGGAAATAACTTTCTTTATTGTCGGCATAGATTTTCAAGGGTTCCTGCTTCTCCCGCGGGTGTTCGCCGACCAGTTCCCGTATCAGTCTGCGCAGCAGATCATTTCGTAGGGCAATATCCTGTGCCGCTTGGTTCAATATTTCCTCTCGTTTCAGGTTCAGTACATTCAGGGCTTCGTCGTTGATAAAGAGGATTTTCATCTCGTTATTCAGTCCGATAATCGGATCGCTGAGGCTGTTGATGATGGTTTCCATGTATTTCTTTGCCGACATCATCTGTGCCAGCGTGCTGGCGTGATAATCGGCAAGGCGTTGTGCCATACGGTTGAAGTTCTCGGATACTACTGAAAATTCTTGATTATCCTTTATATTCAAGCGTTTCTCGTAGTTATGGTTTGCGATCTCGGTGATGGCGTCGGTTAATTCCTTGATCGGTTTGTTAATCGAGGAGGGGAGGCGTATCAACATGGTTATCCCTATACCGATACATGTAATCCCGACAATAGCGATCCATAACAAAGCTCGGTTCAGACCGGGGGCGGCAGCCGGACTGTCCGGCTCGGTTGCGGTCAGTATTTGTAAGTTTACTACCGACAGGGCGACCAGCAATATGATCATGGCAACCAGAACTCCTATTCCTATCGTTAATTTAGTCTTTATATTCATGATCCTCAGTTTTATTACGCGAGTATAATCAAATCAATGTTCATTTCTCTCGTTGCGTTTAGGAATTTTCTGTATCTGTTGATTTTTATCCATGAAGCAGGCATTCTGAAACTCGGTTGTCCCATGCAGATGGTGGTGATTTGCCTCGTGCGGCAAGTATCGACGATGGTTTTCCACACGTGCGGGGAAGCGATTTGCATCACTTCGCCCCCTAGTTCGGTAGCCAGCTTGAAGTGGTTCAGTAGATGACGTTGCGTGGCGAGCCCGATGCGGTCGGCGTTTTCCCGCGGTGTTTGCACGTAGAGGGCTATAAACGTGGTATTGTAATGCGCGGCGAGTCGGGCGGCTTTGCGGATAATGTGGCGGGGAGTCTTTTCATTGCTGCTGACGCAGGCGAGAAATTTCTCGTGCCGGATACCCATATCCCCGGCGACAACTTCCGTTTCTACCTTTTTCTCTACACGGAAGGCGACCTCTTTTAAGGCTAATTCCCGTAATTGCAGGATATTCTCTGTTTTAAAGAAGTTATTCAACGCCAGTTGAATCTTTTCCGGACGGTAAATCTTCCCGGCTTTCAATCGGTTGATCAGTTCTTCGGCGGTCAAGTCGATGTTCACGACCTCGTCCGCTTCCTGTAACACGCTATCCGGGATACGCTCCTTGACCTCGATTCCGGCAATGTTCTTCACCTCTTCGTTCAGGCTCTCGATATGTTGGATATTGACGGCGGAGATTACGCTGATTCCGGCATTCAGTAACTCTATGACGTCTTGCCACCGTTTCTCGTTCCGGCTGCCTTCCACGTTGGTGTGTGCCAATTCGTCGATGATCACCAGTTCGGGGTGTTGCAGCAGGATTCCTTCCAGATCCATTTCTTCCAGTTCTTTCGCCTTGTAGAATATTTTCTTTCTCGGGATGACGGGAAGCCCTTGCGCGAGGGCTTCCGTTCCGGTACGTCCATGTGTTTCGATATACCCGATCTGTACGTCGATGCCATTCTCCAGTAATTCGTGCGCTTCCTGCAACATACGGTAAGTTTTACCTACACCGGCAATCATGCCGATGTAGATTTTAAACTTGCCTCGTCGCGACCGTTTGATTAGGTCTAGGAAATATTGTACGTTTTCTTCTTTTCCCATGAACTTGTTTTTATTTAGCTGCTTTTTCCAATGCTACATTTAGTTTCAACACGTTTACTTTTTCTGTACCGAACAGACCGAGAAACGGTTTCTCCACGGCTTCCTCCACGATGGACAACACTTTTTCTTCGCTCATCTTCCGGGCTTCGGCTACACGTTTTGCCTGCACGTAAGCGCATTCCGGTGTGATGTTCGGGTCTAGTCCGGAACCGCTTGCGGTTACCATTTCGGCAGGAACTTCACTGCGTTTCAAGTAGGGATGATGCACGAGGAAGGTGTCTACCCGTGCTTTTACCTCGTCGAGATATTCTTGGTTGGTAGGTCCCTTGTTGCTACCGCTGGAACTTGATGCGTCATACCCGTCACCGGCACAGGAGGGGCGTCCCCAGAAATAGATGTCCTGCGTGAAGGTTTGTCCCACGTTGGCGGCTCCCACTATTTTGCCGTCCATCTCGATGATTTCTGCGTTGCCGCCGTTAGGTGCGGCTACTTGGGCGAATAACCACAGTACGAGGATATAAAACACGGAGAAGAAGATACAGAAGACGATCGTGATTCTAAATGACTTTATAAAATTTTTCATGACTTTCAATTAAAAGAATAAACCAACAATTAGATCAATCAGTTTAATTCCGACGAACGGAACGATGATACCCCCTGCACCGTAAATCAGCAGGTTGCGGCGGAGCAGGGCGGAAGCCCCGATCGGTTTGTATTGTACTCCTCTCAAAGCCAGCGGGATCAATATCGGGATAATGATCGCGTTGAAGATGATGGCAGAGAGAATAGCACTTTCCGGACTGTGCAATCCCATGATATTCAACGCGGCAAGTTCGGGGATTGACAGCGTGAACAGGGCGGGAACGATGGCGAAGTACTTTGCCACGTCGTTGGCGATAGAGGAAGTTGTCAATGTACCTCGTGTCATGAGCAACTGTTTACCGATCTCCACGATTTCAATCAACTTCGTGGGGTCGTTGTCAAGGTCTACCATGTTACCGGCTTCCTTGGCGGCTTGCGTACCGCTGTTCATGGCAACTCCCACGTTGGCTTGTGCTAAGGCGGGAGCATCGTTCGTTCCGTCACCCATCATGGCAACCAGCTTTCCGGCGGCTTGTTCCTTCTTGATGTATTCCATTTTGTCTTCCGGTTTAGCCTCGGCGATAAAGTCATCCACCCCGGCTTTCTCGGCGATGTATTTTGCCGTCAGCGGGTTATCACCCGTCACCATCACTGTTTTCACACCCATTTTACGCAGGCGTTCGAAACGCTCTTGAATACCCGGTTTGATAATATCTTGCAACTCGATTACCCCGGCAACCTTCTTGTTGATGCTTACCACTAGCGGGGTACCTCCGTTTGCCGAAATCATTTCGACCAGTTTCGTGATTTCCGGCGGGAATTTATTTCCGGCTTCTTCCGTTAATTTGCGGATCGTGTCAAACGCACCTTTTCGGATCTCGGTACCGTCCTTCAGGTTGATACCGGAACAACGGGTTTCGGCAGTGAATTTAATCATCCGTGCGCCTTCCGTGTGCAATCCCCGCACGCGCAAGCCGGATTCATGAGCCAGCTCGATAACGGACTTTCCTTCCGGCGTTTCGTCAGACACGGACGAGAGCATACAAGCCTCGATGAATGCTTTCTCTTCCATACCTTCCACCGCGTAGAACCGTGTCGCTTTCCGGTTACCGATAGTGATCGTTCCCGTTTTATCCAACAACAGGGTATCGATGTCCCCGGCTGTTTCTACTGCTTTTCCCGATTTGGTAATCACGTTGGCACGTAGTGCCCTGTCCATTCCGGCGATACCGATGGCGGAAAGTAGTCCCCCGATGGTGGTCGGGATAAGACACACGAACAAGGATAGGAAAGCCGCGATAGTGATTACCGTTCCCGTGTAGTCGGCGAACGGTTTCAACGTCACGCACACGATCACGAATACCAGCGTGAATGCTGCCAATAAGATAGTCAACGCGATTTCGTTCGGGGTTTTCTTGCGGGATGCGCCTTCCACGAGGGCGATCATCTTGTCAAGGAAGCTCTCTCCCGGTTGGGTGGTAACCAGTACCTTGATACGGTCGGACAGCACTTTCGTACCGCCTGTCACGGAACTTTTGTCCCCGCCGGCCTCCCGGATAACGGGAGCGGATTCCCCCGTGATAGCACTCTCGTCGATGGAAGCCAGTCCCTCGATGATCTCCCCGTCCGAGGGAATCACGTCACCTGCTTCGCATTCGAAAACATCGCCTTTCTTCAATTGTGAACTGCTCACGTGTTGGATTTTCCCGTCCACGATGCGTTTGGCGGGAGTTTCCTCTCTCGTTTTTCTCAAACTGTCTGCCTGCGCTTTGCCTCGTGCTTCGGCGATTGCCTCGGCGAAATTGGCGAATAGCAGCGTGATAAACAGGATGACGAACACGCAAGTGTTGTAAGCGAATGAACCCTGCTCATCGTTGAATATAGAGTATATCATCACGGCGAACATGATCACGGAGCAAACCTCCACCATGAACATGATCGGGTTCTTTATCATCACCCGCGGGTTCAATTTCACGAATGATTGTTTTAAACTTTCCATTACCTGTTCTTTGGGAAATAGGGAAGTGGTTTGATTGTTTTTCATATCTCAAAAATTCCAATAAATGTTACAAACTTAAATGTTCGGCAATCGTACTCAAAGCGTGCGCGGGGAAGAATGACAGGGCTGCCACGATAAAGATAACGGCAAATGTCATCATGCTGAAAGTCACCGTGTCCGTCTTCAGTGTACCGGCGCTTTCCGGCACGAATTTCTTACTTGCCAGCAATCCGGCGATGGCGACCTGCCCGACGATGGGCAAGAAACGACCGAGAATCAGCACGATACTGCAAGAATAGTTCCAGAACCACGTGTTGTCGCCCAATCCCTCGAAACCGGAACCGTTATTCGCTGCCGATGACGTGTACTCGTAGAGCATCTCGCTCAACCCGTGGAAACCGGGATTGTTCAACCAACCGCCTTCGTTTGCCACGAACTGTGGGGCATGCACGTACAGGTAAGCCGCTAACGCCGTTCCGACCAAGATAATGAACGGGTGCAGCAGGGCCACGATGGATGCTATTTTCATCTCCCGCGCTTCCACCTTCTTGCCGAGGAATTCGGGGGTACGTCCTACCATCAATCCACTGATGAACACGGCGATAATGATAAACGTGAAGTAATTCATCCAACCCACGCCGACACCACCGAACCACGTGTTGATTTGCATGTTCAACATCTCCATCATTCCGGAAAGCGGCATCGTGGAGTCGTGCATACCGTTCACCGAACCGTTGGAAGTCACTGTCGTGGTGATACTCCACAAGGCTGTACCGGCAGAACCGATGCGTACCTCTTTTCCTTCCATCGCTCCGTTTTCCTGTGCGATGCCCAGCTCGTCAATCCGCGGGTTACCGCCCATTTCCTGACTCACGTTAATGCACACGCCAACCAGATAAGCGAAAAGCATCACCCCGTAAATGCAATATCCCAGTTTCCGGCGGCGCAGGTAGAACCCGAACGCGAACGCCATCGCCATGGGTATAAGTAATATGGCTATACATTCCACCATGTTGGACAAGTAAGTCGGGTTTTCCAGCGGGTGGGCAGAGTTTACCCCGAAATAGCCTCCCCCGTTCGTTCCCAATTGCTTGATCGGCACGATAGCCGCGGTTGGTCCCTGTGATACCATTTGCGTGGCGCCTTCCATTGTCGTTACTTCCATTTTGCCGTCGAATCCCATGGGCGTACCCTCGATAATCAGGATAAAACCGACGATTAGCGATAGCGGCAACAGGATACGGGTACAACTCAACACCAAGTATTTCCAGAAGTTGCCGATCGTCCGCGTCGTCTTGGCGGCAAGTGCTTTCATGATTCCTGCCATTGCCGCCATACCGCAAGCGGCAGTGATAAACTGGAACAGCATGATAACGAACAATTGCGTGAAGTACGTCAACCCGCTCTCGCCGCTGTAATGTTGCAAGTTACAGTTCACCATGAAACTGATACACGTGTTGAATGCTTGGTGCGCGGTCTGTCCCTCGTTCCCGTCCGGGTTCAACGGCAGCACATCTTGCGTCACCAGAAGCACCATACCCCAGATAAACCAGAAAAGGTTCACGATCAACAACGCCTTCAAGAATTGTTTCCAGTTCATCTCCTCTTCCGGGTCGATACCGCTCCACTTGTAAATCAATCGCTCGATCGGTTTCATGAAATCCGACCACGTCCGCTCGCCTCTATAAACTTTGGCAATATATTTTCCCAACGGGTAGGCAATCAGTCCCATCAGGAGTATTTGCGCGATAACACCTAAAATTTCCGTATTCATACCGTTTAAAATTTCTCGGGTTTGACAAGAACATACATCAAATACCCGAATGCTATAATACTAATGATAAATAATGCCGTGTACATGATTAATCTCCCTTTTAAATTTTCTCGAACCAATCGATACATTTGTAGAAAAACCAGAAGCAGCCCGCGCCGCTTAGGATACATACCAGAAATCCGAATGAAAATAAATCCATAACTACTCTTTTTTAGTGAATACTGTTGTTTACTCCCCTTGTGTATGCCATCGGCGTACCAAAACGGGTGGAGTAGGGGCAATGTGTTGGTATAAAGAGTGTTATTGCGATGCGGCGGAGAACGCACGGGCGTGCGACCCTTCCATTTTGAAAAGGTTGCCTACCAGAATGGAAAGATGCTATGATTCAGAGATTGGCGATTAGGTGATTTATGATTTTCAATTCTGAATCTTTCCTTTACGGTTGGAATCACCAAATCACCGAATAGTGCACCCGCTTCGTGTGGCCGGTTTACAGTCCGTATTCCTCGATTTTTCGATACAGCGTGGTGAGCCCGATTTTCAACAGCCGGGAGGCTTCGGTTTTATTGCCCCGGGTGTGTTGGAGTACGCGGGCGATATGACGTTTTTCCACGGCGGCAAGTTCAAATTCGGAATGATTTTGTGTGGTGGTTTCGCTTCGCTTATGTTGCAATTCGAAAGGAAGGTCTTCCACCGTCAGTTGTCGGTCGCAGACGATCATGCCGCGTTCCACCACGTTGCGCAATTCCCGGATATTACCTTTCCACTCGGCAGCTTGCAGGGCTTTCAGGTATTCGGGTGTCATGCCCTCTATCGTTTTTCCCAGTTGTCGGGAGAAATGTTGCACGAAAGACCGTGCCAGAACTTCGATATCCTCTTTGCGTTCCCGTAGCGGCGGCAGGTGGATTTGAAACACGGAAAGGCGATAATACAGGTCTTCCCGGAAATGTCCCGCCTCGATCTCCCGCTTCAAATCCCGGTTGGTGGCGGAAATAATGCGCACGTTCACTTTCGTGGGCTTCGTGTCGCCGATCTTGATGTATTCCCCGGCTTCAAGCACCCGTAACAGCTTTGCTTGCAACTCGTAAGCCATTTCCCCGATCTCGTCGAGGAAGATCGTGCCGTTGTCGGCGGCTTCGAACAATCCCTTTTTATCCTTGAGGGCTCCCGTGAACGACCCCGCCTTATGCCCGAATAACTCGCTTTCCAGCAAATCTTTGCTGAACGCCGAGCAGTTCACCGCTATAAAAGTCCGTGCCTCGCGGCGGCTGTTCCGGTGTATGGCTTGTGCGAAGACCTCTTTTCCCGTGCCTGTTTCGCCGGTGAGCAACACGGTGACGTCAGTCGCCGATACTTTCCGGGCGAGTTCCACGGCTTCTTGCAGGCAGGGCGACGTGCCCAGTATCGTGTCAAAGGAATAAGCGCGGCTCTCTTTGCATTTCACGCTTTCGCCGAGATTCTTTTTTGCCTGCTCCATGGCACGGCTGATAAGCGGGATGATTTTGTTGTTATCGTCGCCTTTCGTGATGTAATCGAACGCCCCGTTCTTGATTGCCTGCACCCCGTCGGGGATATTCCCGTGCGCGGTGAGCAGGATCACTTCCATTTCCGGGTAAAGCGTCTTTATCGCGGAAACGAGTTCAACCCCGTTCCCGTCAGGCAGGAAGACGTCACACAGCACGACTCGCGGGCGGTGCAGTTTCAGTTGTTTCAGCGCGGATTGACAGTCAGCCGCTTGGAATACCTCGTAACCTTCCAGCCCGATGATGCGGGAAAGTAATTTGCGTATCTGCGGTTCGTCGTCGATGATTAAAATATTGTCCATATAGAAACGGGGCTATTTCGCCCTGTATTTGTTGTCACGCAGGATAGCGAGTATCTTTTCTTTCAGCTCCCCTTGGATAATGATTTCCCCGTCCTTCACCGATCCGCCCACGCCGCATTTATTCTTCAGCAATTTGGCAAGTTCCTTCAAGTCGTCCTCTGTCCCCACGAAGCCCTGCACGAGCGTCACCGTCTTTCCCTTGCGTTGCTTCGAGTCGAGCGTCACCCGCAGGTTCTGCTTCTCCGGGGCAAGCGTTTCCGTCTCGTTCTCCTCGTCATACTCGTACCGGAAGTCCGGGTTCGTGGAGTACACCACGTTCACGCGTCCTTTCTTGTCGTTCTTGTTGCTCATGGTAGTCTTTATTATTGTTCCTTTTGGCAAAAGTAATATATACAATTGAAAATTGAAAGTTGAAAATTGAAAATGAATTGGTTGTTTTTTTAACCGTGTTCGTTATCTTTGCGGCTTGAAGTCGAAAACGATAGCGGGGCAGAAATAAATTCAATGGACTAACAGATGGATTATGAACAAAATTGTAAGTAAAACTTATTTTTCAGAGAAGGTTGTAAAGCTGGAAGTGGAGGCTCCCTTGATTGCCAAATCCCGGAAGCCGGGTAATTTCGTGATCGTGCGTGTCGGGGAAAAAGGGGAACGTATGCCGTTGACGATTGCCGATGCGGACGTGGCGCGAGGAACGATCACGCTGGTGGTACAGGTGATGGGAGTTTCTTCCCGGAAATTATGCGCGTTGGAGGTTGGCGAATACGTGACGGATTTGGTGGGACCTCTCGGCAAACCGACTCATATCGAAAAAGTAGGTACCGTGTTGGCTTGTGGCGGTGGCGTCGGGGTAGCTCCCCTGTTGCCTATCGTGAAAGCGTTCAAGGAAGCGGGCAACCGGGTGATCTCCGTGATTGCCGGGCGCACGAAAGACTTGGTGATACTGGAGGACGAGATACGGGCTTCTTCCGACGAGGTGATTGTCATGACGGATGACGGCAGTTACGGGAAAAAGGGATTAATCACCGAGGGTATGGAGGAAGTGATCGCCCGCGAGAAAGTGGATTTCGCGGTGACCATCGGTCCGGCTATCATGATGAAATTCTGCGAGAAAGTAACCCGGAAACACGACATACCGACGGTAGCGAGTTTGAACGCCATTATGGTCGACGGTACCGGGATGTGCGGTGCCTGCCGCGTGACGGTAGGCGGGAAGACCCGTTTTACCTGCGTGGACGGTCCGGAGTTCGACGCGCACCAGATAGACTTTGACGAGATTCTTGCCCGTCTGGGTGGTTTCAAGGATGATGAAGCCGTTAAATTACAACATGAAGCGGAAGTAAAACACGAGAATATAGAGGTGAAGAGTGGCGTGAGCGACCGTAACGAGGCGTGGCGTCAGGAACTTCGCCAGAAAGTGGCGGGAAAAGAACGTACCGCGATCGAGCGGGTGGTGATGCCCGAGACACCTGCCGCCGAGCGTATCAAGAGCCAGCGCATCGAGGTAAACTTGGGGCTGACGGCGGATATGGCCGTGCGGGAGGCAACGCGTTGTATGGACTGCGTGACGCCGACGTGCATGGAAGGTTGTCCCGTGAGTATCGACATCCCCGGTTTCATCAAGAACATCGAGCGGGGTGAGTTCTTGCAGGCGGCTGCCGTGTTGAAGCGCACGAGTGCCCTCCCGGCAGTGTGCGGGCGGGTATGCCCGCAGGAGAAACAATGCGAGTCCAAGTGTTTCTATTTACAGAAATTGAAAAAGCCGTCGGTGGCTATCGGTTATCTGGAGCGTTTCGCCTCGGATTACGAGCGGGAATCCGGACATATATCCGTGCCCGAGGTTGCCCCGGCTAACGGTATAAAAGTAGCGGTGATCGGTTCCGGTCCTTCCGGGCTGTCTTGTGCCGGGGATCTGGCAAAGAGAGGGTATGACGTTACCGTGTTCGAGGCGTTGCACGAGATTGGCGGCGTGTTGAAATACGGTATCCCGGAATTTCGTTTGCCCAATAGCGTGGTGGACGTGGAGATCGAGAACCTGAAGAAAATGGGCGTGAAGTTCGTCACGAACTTTATCGTGGGAATGACCGACAGCGTGGCTGATTTGAAAGCGGAAGGGTTCAAGGCGTTCTACGTGGCTTCGGGAGCGGGACTTCCCCGTTTCATGAATATTCCCGGGGAGAACTACAACGGTATCCTTTCCTCCAACGAGTACCTGACGCGGGTAAACCTGATGGGTGCCGACAGCGAGGATTCCGATACCCCGGTATATCACGGTCGTAACGTGGTGGTCGTGGGTGGCGGTAACACGGCGATGGATTCCGTGCGCACGGCGAAACGGCTGGGAGCCGAACGCGCGATGATTGTCTACCGTCGGAGCGAGGAGGAAATGCCTGCCCGTCTGGAAGAAGTGAAACACGCCAAGGAAGAAGGATGCGAGTTTATCACGTTGACGAATCCCGTGGAGTATATCGCTGACGAACGGGGACGCGTGAAACAAGTACGGGTGCAGAAGATGGAATTGGGAGAACCCGATGCCAGCGGACGTCGCAGCCCGGTACCGGTGGAAGGTTCCGAGTACACGATTGATGCCGACGTGGTGGTGGTGGCAGTGGGTGTATCGCCCAACCCGATTATCCCGAATTCTGTTGCCGGACTGGAAGTTTCCCGCAAGGGCACAATCGTGGTCAACGACGAAACGATGCAATCCAACCTGTCCGACCTCTTCGCCGGGGGTGACATCGTGCGGGGTGGTGCTACCGTGATTCTCGCCATGGGTGACGGTCGTCGTGCCGCGCGACATATTGACGAGATGTTCAAAGCTTGAAGTCGCCTTTGTTTAGAGTCGCCTTCGGCGAATTGCAAGTTGCAAGTTGCAAGTTGCATTTGCCGAAGGCGGCAAGTTACAGGTCGCTTTTCTAGCGTTTCGGAATGTATTTCAGTTCCTCCTCTGTTTATAGAGGAAACTGGCGAGTAAGCGAGGGCCGATTTTTGTTCCTTTACCAGTCACCGGGCGTCACCGTGCCGTTCTTCAGCGGGATGAGGGTGTAGGTGAAGCCGTTGTATACCTCGTTGCCGGACTCGTCGGTGCGACCGGGGAGGAGGTTGTAGTTGCGGCGGTTAAGAAAGACTTTGGAGCTGTTGTCGATCGCCGCGAAGTGATATCCACTTTTGGCGGGGACGCTTAAGAAATATCCGTTTTCCCGTTCTTTAGCGGTCATGTTACTAAGATTCCACTCGTAATAGTATTTTGCATTACTAAGCATGAGCTCAGCCCCGTCAACCTCGTTTGCAACGTGCATACGGGCATACCTGTGTTCAAGGCTGATGACGGCAGGGACGCCGGGAGAGAAGCTATCGCTACCTGTCATCACGTCTGTGGTATAGCCCAGAGAGAGGATGCCATCAACGGGGATGCTTGTGCCCAGATAGTATGCTTCGAACCGGACTTTTGCATCGGTGGTGCCGTCGGCAAGGGCTTCGGCGGGCCAACGGGGGTGGCGTTTGAAGCCGGAGAAATTAATGGGTCCGCCAATGGCAGGCTTGATGCCGGAGGTATTGAGGTCTATAGAGTCCTGCACACTGAGGGGAGACCACCCGGCACCGTTGTAGCGGAGGGCGGAGATATAGGTTTTATTCGCTTGGGTGCCTCCGGCAGGTGTCCAATCGAAACCGACGTGGAGCCAGATGACATCGCCCGTTTCCCACTGCGCGGCGTCGGGGGTCTGGACGGCACGGGTGGCAGGGAGGGTGGCTCCGGCAGTGTATGCCGGGCGGGGACCGATGGTGATGCTCAGTTCCCGGGGGGCGGACGTGACGGGCGCCGGCACGGGGTCGTTGTCTGTGGTGCAGCTCCAGGTCAGCAGGACGAGGAGGAGTACGGCGGCGGTGGAAAGGAGTTTATGTTTCATATCGTTATTACGTTTTAATGTGAATGGATGGGTTATTTAAGAGTATTCCGGGTAAAGTACAAGACTGGCCATGTTCCGTCGCCTGCTAACCAGAAGTTGACTGGACTTACAGACGCAGACTTGGAGATGTCGATACCATAGGCGGGCGTGGCGTCGGGGTCGTAACCAGTGATGGTACCGGGCGCCGAATAGGATCTACTCATGAGTTGGAGTATATCGCCCTTTCCAGGGTTGATATTGCAGATAAGACGTGCTGTATTTCCGCAATTGGATGTGCCTTTACCACCGACGCCGGCGCCGTAGCAGCAATCTACATTACCGCCGCTCATGAATCCGACGATAGCGCCAATATTGCCGATGGTTATCCCTTTAGTGCTGGCTGTAGCGGTGCCGCGGGCATAGCAACTATTGAGTAGTCCTCCATAGTGTCCATAGTGACGGCCTACCAATCCTCCGGCATAGATATTGATGTCTTCTGTTTCAGATGTAACGGAGACATCACCTTCAGCTATACAACAGTAGATAGTGGAGCCAGAATCATTCGAATTATACCCGGCAATTCCTCCAGCATATATAGAGTTACTTTCAGATGTATTTACCTCCATAGTGACGCTGCCGATGGCGTGGCAGGCAAATAGTAGGCCATTGGAGTTTCTTCCTGTTATTCCTCCGGCGTATGCTGAACTTTGTCCTGATAGTCTTATGCGATCTACTATTATCTTGACGTCCGTCCGGCAACGGGTAATAGTACCATTGTTAGTTCCCGCTAATCCGCCGACATTTGGGTCAAATTTGCTCGTATTGATTTTCCCCTGAGCGGAGCATAGGGAAACAGTGGAAGCACTACCATTAAATCCAACGAGGGTTCCGACATTTATTGCATTGCCTGATATTATCTCCACCTTGCGCAGGTGAATGCCGGTCAGCAGAGCACCGCCGTCTGTTATCCCGAAAAGGCCGGCAGCTGATCCATTTTGCGCATTATTGATTTTCAGATTGGAGATAGTGTATCCGTTACCGTTATAAATGCCGGTAAATGGCCGAAGTTCAGACAGGTACTGCATACCGATAGGCTTCCAATCGTCAATGCCACCCAAGTCGATGTCCGCCGTTTGCAGGGCATTGAGGTTCTGCTGTCCGTTATTCACATCGTCAGCAAAACGCTTGAGGTCGTCGGCATTGCGGATAATTCGGAATATTTTACCGTTGAAGGTCACGGTGGGTAGTTCGCCTTCCGTCCAAGGCACGTCAATAGTGGGCATCCCCACTTCAACGCCGGTTTCGCGCACGGTGACGGGATAAGTGTACATCGTGTTGGCAGCGTAGGCATCGGTTGCGGGGATGGTGCCGGTGTATTCCTTGCCATTCACGGTGACCACTATCGTGCGAGGGGTGGAATTTGCATCCTGCGGGATAAGCAGGGCGGTGTAGCTGGCGTCCGTTCCATCTGCCGCCACCCCCGATTTCAGCGCACGAACAGACCCGGCGGGGCTAACCAATTTATTTATAGAACCATCACGCATATCGAAACTTCCTTCTTCGGGGAAGCCTGCCAGTCGTACATCCGTCAGCGTACCGCCGGACAGCCCCAATCCGAGGGTGATATCGAACTTGACTTTGCTCATCAGGTGGTGAAATACGAGGACGACGAGATTATTGCCGCGGGGAACGCCCTCGAATTTACTGTAGAGGGGGTCGAGCGCGAGCTGTTTTTCGACGGTGGTCTGGTCGGTGGTGTTCAGGGTGAGGATATAATTGTCGTCAGGGGCTTTGCTCGTGTGCCAAGCGATGATGTCCACCGCTGTGTTTTGCGGGTAATACATCGGCGTGCCGTCGGCAGGGGTCAGTGCTCCGTCCTCCGGGTTTACGTTGTGAAGCACGTTGGCACGGCCGGGGACGAGGTCGTCGGGCAGCGTGCCGCCGGGGGTGAGCATGGAGATGCTCACGACGTCGCCCGCGGTCCACACGGTGTTGCCATCGGGGCCGAGGGCTGTGCGGGTGGCAGGTGACGAGCCACCGGTATTCGTATGCGGCGGCAAAGCGGTGGGTTGCACCACGGCTGTAAATGCCGCGGGGATGCGGCTGTCGGCGTCGTTGCCACCCGGTTCTTCCTTGCTGCACGATGCCAGCATCATGGCCGGAAGCGCCGCGAGCAGCAGGAGTTTCTTGCAATTTGCTATTGTCATATCATTGCTTTTTTAATTATTACTTATCAGTTTCCAATGTTGTCAGTCTGCCACCACGGGACTGCCGTTGACGGGATTCCAGTCGGTAATCGTGGCGGAGAGTACCGCACCCGTGGGCGTTTCCACCACCGCGCCGTCCAGCGTGACGGGCATGTGCTTGTCGGTATTGAATGCGGCGAGTGCCGTGGAAAGGTCGCTGTCGAGGGTGACGGGGGTGGGGGTGTCGCCGGTAAAGCGGATTTTGGCGTTTAGCCTCTGTTGCCCGTCCGCTACACCCAGCAGCCGTACGGTAGCCGACCATTTCCCGGTATTCGCGCCGTCAGTTATCTTCGTGAACGCCAGTGCCACGTTCGAGGGGGCAGTACACGTTCCGGCGTCTATGTCCAGCGTTCCGGCAACGCCGGAAAGCGTGCCTTCGATGCTTTCGATTTTACCCGCCGTGCCTCCCGCGGGTTCGATAACGAGCGTGAGTTGGCGCGTTTGTTGGTGCGCGACCACCGTGACGGTATGTTCTTTGTCCTTCTCTATCGCGACATTCGTGACGCCGGCGTGCAGCCATCCCGGGGTGGCGTGTATGAATGTTCCGGTCTGTCCCGCGGGGGTGGCAGCCGCTGCCGCGGTCGCCACGGTGCCGTTCACGGTGATGGCGTCCGGCGTGTTGTGGACGACGAGGCGGTAGTTGCCCGGCTCGAAGAGGTGGTCTACCGTGACCGTCGTGCCGCTTACCGTCGCGGAATATTCGCCCACCTTCACCGTGTAGGTGGCGGGGATACCGGTACCTGCCGAGCAGTCGTGCCACTCGGTCACGAGCGTGATTCGTCCGCTGTCGGGGTGCGGGGTATCGTGAATCGGGTCTTTCACGTCGCATCCGCCGAGGAGCAGGGCGGCGCACCCGAGTCGTGTGATGATTGTTTTTGTTGTCATAGGTTGTTTTTAGTTCGTCGAAAAAGTTTCATGAAGCTGTTTTTATATATAAGTGTTTTGTTCGCCGGGATAGCACCGCGTGCGGTGGTTCGAGAATGTAAAACTAAGTAAAAATAGAATCCACGGGGAGACAATTCAACAAAATATCACTTGCCAAATCGTAATAAGGGTATTTTTTTTCACTTGCCAAATCGTAATTTGGTGCAAAAAGGTAAAAACGCTCAATTTTGGGCTATAATAGTCGTTTTTTGACAAAAACGCGATGTATTTGAAGCGTGGATGTGTTTGCTGCCTGCCCGATAGCCATGACAGTGCTTGTACCCGTGCTTGTGTGAACCCGGAAAAGCGTCGAGCTGTCTGATTAACTAAATATGTTGTCGTAATGACGTTGTTATAACCTGCCTATAGCAGGTTATGAGCAGGTTTTAAGCAGGTTATGGGCAGGTTATGAAGGTTCCTAGCCCTTTGGTGGCGCGGGTTTCGAGAGGGTAAAACGGGAAAAAAAGTGTAAGTTGCTATAAAACAGAGTAATGTGTATTGTGTTTATTTTGGGTAATGTTGGGTTAAAATTAGACAAGTATTGTAAAAACAACACAAAAGCATATTGATGTATTCATTGTTTTGTAATCTGATTGTTTTAATATTGCATCATGGTGTCGTTTGAAAAAAGAGGGCAAACGCAAGTTGCAGTGAAGATCCTTCAATCTAAAATAGACCGGAAAAGAAGCCGGGATACCGCCACCTTCAGCAATATCCCGGCTTTCCCGCTTCAGCGGCACGTTCATTTTCAATTTTCAATTTTCAATTTTCAATTGTCTCCCATCCTCCCCCGAGTGCCGAGTACAGACTGACCACGGAGAGGAGTTCGTCGCGGACGGCGTTGTTGAGGCTGATTTGGGCGTCGAAGTAACCGCGCTGGGCGTCGAGGACGTCGAGGTAGCTGATGACTCCGTTGATGTATTGCAGGGTGGCGAGTTCCATGTACGAGCGGGCGGCTTGTTCGAGCCGGGAGCGCGACTCGCGGATTTCGCGTATCTTGTAGAAGGTGGTGAGGGCGTTGTCGACTTCCTTGAATGCCGTGAGGACGGTTTGCTGGTAGTTGTACGTTTCAGCCTCCAGCGCGGCACGGGATGCCTTGAGTTTTGCCCGGTTGTTCCCGGCGTTCAGCAAGGGCGCGAGCAGTTTGCCGCCGACGTAAAAGTAAGGGGCGGAAAGAAAGTCGCTTAATTCACCTGCCTCGCGTCCGTAGCGGGCGGTGAGCGTCAGTTGCGGGAACATACTGGTGTAGGCGATACCGACCTTCGCGTTGGCTGCCTTCAGCTTGTATTCAGCCTGCCGCAAGTCGGGGCGGCGTTCCAGCAGGGTGGAGGGCAATCCCACGGGCAATTCGTGAGTCAGCGTTTGTTCGTCGATGTTCTTGCCGCGGGGAATGCGACCGGGGTAGTGTCCCGTGAGCAGGGAAATATCGTTTTCTTTCAGGCGTATTTTTCGCTCGAGGTCGGGTATGAGGGTGCGGGTCTTGGCAAGCTCCACTTCCGCCTGACGGTAAGCCGTTTCGGAAGTCAGTCCACCCTCGAAACGCAATTTGGCGAGGCGCACGCTTTCGACACGGGCGTCGTAGGTCTGCCGCACGATGCTCAGTTCCATGTCTAATGCCTGTAACTCGAAATAGGCTTGTGCCACTTGCGCCACGAGTGTCATTTGCATGGCTCGTTGTCCTTCCACGGTCTGGAGGTAGGCGGCAAGGCTGGCTTGTGAACCCCAGCGGAGTTTGCCCCAAAGGTCGAGTTCCCACGAGAGAACGGCTTCCGCGTTGAAAGTGTTGCCGGGGGAACGGTCGTATTCCCGTTCCGCCAGTCCGTCGGCACTGAGTTGCGGGAATAGTTTGGATTTTTCCACGCGGTGGGCGAAGCTGCTCTCTTTTACCCGTGCCGCCGCTGCCAGTAAATCCTTGTTATACGAGAGCGTGGTGCGTATCAGGCCTTGCAGCACGGTGTCCGTGTATATCTCCGGCCATTGGATGTCGGCGACCGTCCGCGTACCGGTGGCGGGCGTGTCGGCAATCTGTTCCGGCAGATCGAGTTCCGGTCGGGTGTATTCTTTGCCCAGCTTGCAGGAGGAAAAGAAGGTAGCTCCGACGAGGAAGAGGAGGGTTATGGTTGTATATTGTTTCATGGTGGTGTTTTTTAGTTTATAAGGTTTATAAAGTTTATAAGGTTCATAAGGTTCTATGGACCCCTGCGGGGCGCTTTGTCTACGGCAGCTTTCGCTGCCGTTAAACATTGTCCGAAGGACACCCGTCACTTTATGAACCTTATAAACTTTACGAACTCTCATCGTTTTTTCATTTTATGAACAACTTTTTCTATTTGCACGAAGAAGAACGGCACGAGGACGATACCCACGGTAATGGCGACGAGCATACCGAAGAAAATTCCGGTACCGATGGAGTGGCGGCTGGCTGAGCCGGGGCCGCTGGCGAGCACCATGGGGAGCATGCCCAGCACGAACGCGAGGGATGTCATCAATATGGGACGGAAGCGGGCACGCGCGGCAGTGAGTGCGGCGGTGACGGCACCGACTCCTTTGTCCACCTCTACTTTGGCAAATTCGACGATTAGGATGGCGTTTTTGGCGGCAAGACCGATCAGGGTTACCAACCCGATTTGGAAGTAGACGTCGTTTTCCAACCCGAACACCCACACGCCGAGGTACGCGCCCAAGGCGGCTATCGGCAGGGAGAGCAGCACGGCGACAGGCACCAGCCAACTCTCGTAGAGGGCGGCAAGGAAGAGGAACACGAAGATGAACACGAGTGCCATGACCATTCCGGTTTGTCCTTCTGCCTTTTTCTCTTGGAAGGACAGACCGCTCCACTCGAGCCCGATGTTGTCGGGGAGGTGCTGGCGGGCAATCCGTTCTATCGCCCGCATGGCGTCACCGGAGCTGTACCCGGGGGCTGCCTCGCCGTTCACGATGGCGTTCGTGAACATGTTGAAACGGCGGATGGAGCCGGGACCCGTGGTGTATTGCGGGGCACCGAGCGCGGTGAGGGGAACCATGTCGCCCGCGGAGGTCTTGACGAAGAACATGTTCAGGTTTTCCTTGTGCATCCGGTAGGGTGCCTCGGCTTGCAGGTACACTTTGTATACCCGGTTGAACATGTTGAAATCGTTGACGTATACCGAACCCGTGTACGCTTTCATGGTCGAGAATATATCCGCCAGCGGGATGCCGAGCAGTTGGGCTTTATCGCGGTCGACGTCGAAGTATAACTGCGGGATTTCCGCTTGCAGGGAGGAGGATACCCCGGCGAGAGCCTTGTCTTGTGCTGCGTATTTGAGCAAGGTGTCAACGGCGTCGACGAGGTTCTCGAAGGTGGCGCCGTTGCGGGCTTCCACTTGCAACTCGAAACCGCCGGACGCGCCCAAGCCGGGAATGATGGGCGGCGTGGAAAGGAATACCTGTGCTTCCGGGTACTTGAAGAATTCGGTGCGGATGTCGTCCATGACTTCTTTGAGGGACATATCGCCTTTCTTGCGTTCTTCCCACGGCTTGAGGATGACGGTCAGTTCGGCGCGCGATTGTGCCGTACCGACGCGGGGGCTGCTTCCCGTCACGTTCTGCACGTGGGCGACGGCGGGATGCTGCTTGATATATTCTATGGCCCGGTCGGTCACCTTACGCGTGCGTTCGAGCGTGGCGCCTTCCGGCAGTGCCAGTTCCACTTTGAAATACCCTTGGTCTTCCTCGGGTAGGAAACTGCCGGGAATTACCCGGTTAAGCACGAAGATAAAGACGATGGCGATGCCGAACCCGGCGACGATGCGGCGGGGGTGGGCGAGTGCCCGTTGCAGGAGGTGGATGTATTTGTGGTTACCGCGTGCCAACCAATCGTTGATTTTGCGGAACACGTAGCCTTTTTTGCCCGTGGAGGGGCGCAACAGCAGGGCGCACATGGCGGGGCTGAGCGTTAATGCCACGACCAGTGATATGAGCACGGACACGACGATAGTGATGGCAAACTGGCGGTAGAGCATCCCCGTGATGCCGGGCAGGAAGCTCACTGGCACGAACACGGCACCCAGCACGAGCGAGGTGGCGACGAGCGCTCCCGTCAGTTCTTTCATGGCTTTACCCGTTGCCTCGCGGGGGGACAGTCCTTCTTCTTCCATGATACGTTCCACGCCCTCGACGACGACGATGGCGTCATCGACGACGATACCGATAGCGAGTACCAGACCGAGCAGCGTCAGCATGTTGATGGAGAACCCGAACGCCAGCATGAACCCGAAGGTGCCGACCAGCGACACTGGAACCGCCACGAGCGGGATAAGGGATGCCCGCCAGCTTTGCAGCGACAGGAACACGACGAGAATCACGAGGAACAGTGCCTCGAACAAGGTTTTGTACACCTCGTGGATGGACTCGGCGATGTAGGTGGTGACGTCGAACGGTATGTTGTATTCCAAGCCCTCGGGGAAGTCGCGGCTGATTTCTTCCATGGCTTTTTTCACGTTGTCGGCAACTTCCATGGCGTTGGCGCCGGGGAGCATGAAGATGCCGAGAATGGCGGCGTTCTCGCCATTGAGTCCGCTCTCCGTGTTGTAGGAACTCGCTTCCAGCGATACCCGCGCGATGTCCCGCAGGCGGATGATGGAACCGTCGGGGTTTGCCCGCACGACGATGTCTTCGAATTCTTCGACGGAGGACAGACGCCCGGGGGCGGTAATCGGGATGGTGATGTCGACGCCCGTCATGGGTTGTTGTCCCAGCACGCCCGCTGCCGACTCGCGGTTCTGGTCTTTAAGCACGTTTTGCAGGTCTTTGATGGTCAGCCCGAAGTTCGCCATACGGTCGGGGAGTATCCATATCTGCATGGCGTAGTAACGGCTGCCGATGTTGGATACCCGTCCCACGCCGGGGATACGTTTCAGCACGTCGAGCACGTTCATCGTGGCGAAGTTACTGAGGTATATTTCGTCGAAGCGGGGGTCTTCGGAGGTGAGCGCGAGTGTCATTAACTGGCTGGCGGATTGTTTTTCCACCTTGATGCCGTTTTGCACGACTTCGGCGGGGAGGCGCGATTCTGCCAGTTTCACCCGGTTCTGCACGTCCACTGCCGCCAGTTCGGCGTCGGTGGAGATGTCGAAAGTGATGGTGATGGACAAGCCTCCCGAGTTGGAACTGCTCGATTCCATGTATAGCATACCCGGCGTACCGTTCAACTCCTGCTCGATGGGTGTCGCCACGGCTTGTGACACGGTGACGGCACTTGCCCCGGGGTAAGATGCCGAGATTTTAACCACGGGCGGAGTGATTTGCGGGTATTGGTCAACGGGCAGCTGAAACAAACCGATGACGCCGACGATGACAATCAGTATGGAAAGTACCGCCGAGAAGATGGGGCGGTCGATAAAGAAGCCCGGTTTCATGGTTGTACCTCCTCTTCTTCTTTAATAGCGGCGTTGACCGGGTTCACGAGTGCTCCCGGGGTCAGCTTGTGGTAGCCTTCTATCACGACCAGTTCGTCGGGTCCCAGTCCGCGTTCCACGACGGTGGTGTTGTTCACCTCGGGACCTATTTCGATAAAGCGCTTTTCTGCCGTGCTATCCCTGCGCACGACGTAGATGTAGGCGCCGCCTTTCTCTATAATGACCGCTTTGGTGGGTACGACGATGGCGTTTTCCCGCACGTCGAGCAGTAGTTTCACTTTCGTGAATTGCCCCGGCAACAGCCTGCGTTCGGGGTTGGGTAATTCGGCACGCACGCCGAAAGTTCCCGTCTTCGGGTTTACCTGCGGGTCGGCGAAATCGACGATACCCGTCAGCGGGTAGACCGAGTTGTCGGCAAGGGTGATGGTCACGCTGGGTTGCCATGACCGGTTGACGTCTTTCTCCCCGAGGGTGACGTTGCGTTTTTGCCCTTTCAGGTAGTCGAGAGCCGGAAGGCTGAAGTCCACGAGCACCTCGTCGCTCTCCACGACAGTTGCCAGTTGGGATTTTCCGCCGGGACCGACAAGTGAACCGATGTCGGCGTAACGCTCGCTGATATACCCGTCGATGGGGGAGCGGACGGTGGTGTAGTCCAGTTCCAATTCCGCCTGTTTGAGGTCGGCCTCGCTCATGGCGACGTTTGCCTTGGCACTCTCGAGGGCGGCGACGGCGTTGTCCAAATCCAACTGGCTGGCGGCTTTCTGCTCGTACAACGGGCGCAACCGTTCCTCGTCACGTTCCGACTTGGCAGCCTGCGCCCGGTCTTTTGCCAGTTGCGCCTTTGCCTTGTCCACCCGTGCCCGGTACAAGTCGCTGTTTATCTTGAACAGGGGTTGTCCCCGCTTCACGCGTTTCCCTTCCTCGAAAAGCATCGCTTCGAGGTAACCTTCCACGCGCGCCCGGATTTCCACCGCACTTTTGGCGCGGATTTGCCCCACGTATTCACCGTAAATTTCTACATTGTCTGTTCCCGCTTTCTCTACCGTCACTATTTGCCGCACGGGTTCCTGCTTGTCTTTACACGCCCCGAACGCGACTGTTATCGCGAGAACTGTTACTGCATGTCTTACCTTCATATTCCTTATGGTTTTCATTTTGGCTTATTCTATTGAAAATTGTGTGCTAGTTTGTACGTTAAAATGTAAAAATAGGTTATTTTGTTGATAGACAATAAGTATTTTTCTTTTTTCCCTTGTCATGCTCCGAAAACGTAAATCGGGATATCGTGGAATTTTGCCACGGGGTGGGGAATATTCTTACCACAAGTGGAGGTGTGTCAAAACACACCTCCAGTTTATAAAGTTTATAAGGTTGAGCCTTCCGCTCTTAAAGTTCATAAAGTCAATTAATCATAAATCGTAAATAATGAATCATAAATTAATAACTCCCGAAGCTGAATGTCCCGATGCTTTCGTACACGATGCTGAGGATGCCCACGCAAAGGATACCGGCGCTACAAGCGAGTAAGCTGACGCGGGTGTATCCGTCGGAGCGGAATGATTCGATCGGCATCTCGCTCTTGTTGATGAACATGGCTTTTATCACGCGGAGATAGTAATAAAGCGAGATTACCGTGTTTATCAACGCGACAAATACCAACACGTAATATCCCTGTTCGGCGGCGGCAGCGAAGATGAAGAACTTGCTGAAGAATCCGGCGAACGGGGGGATACCTGCCAGCGAGAAGAGGGCAAGCATCATCACGAAACTGAGGCGGGGATTCGTGGAATAAAGCCCGTTGTAGTCGTCAATGGTGAGTTTGCCGGAGCGATGTTCCACGATAGCGATCACGCCGAATGCGGCGAGGTTGGAAAGCATGTATACCAGCACGTAGTACACCAATCCCGTCATACCCATTGCCGTGCCGCTGATGATGCCCAGCATGATGTATCCGGCTTGCGATATGGAGGAGTAAGCGAAGAAACGTTTCAGGTTCTGCTGCCGTAGCGCGAAGAAGTTTGCCAACGTGATGGAAGCGATGATAATCCAGTAGAGGATGCTTTGCCATTCATTCGCGAGTGGGGCGAATACTTTGTACAGGATTGCCATAAACACGAAGGCTGACGAACCTTTGGATATCACGGAGAGATATGCGGTGACACTTGTCGGGGCTCCCTCGTAAACGTCGGGCGTCCACTGGTGGAAGGGTACAAGCGAGAGTTTGAAACCGAGTCCCACGAAGAAGAACACGAACGCCATGAGCTGGATGAGGCTGCCGTTGAGTCCGGCGGGGATGTCCTCGAAATAGAGGGTTCCCGTGGTTCCGTATATCAGGGATATACCGTAGAGCGACAGTCCGGAAGCGAACACGGCGGTAAGAATGTATTTCGCGCCTGCCTCGGCGGATTTTTGCTTGTACTTGTCGAACGCGGCGAGGCAAGCCATAGGGATGGATGCCGTTTCCAGTCCGATGAAGAACATCAGGAAGTTGCCGGCGGAGATCATGAAATACATACCCAGTAAGGTTGCGAGGGTAATCATGTAAAATTCACCCCGGCGGATGATGGTGCGTTCGCTGGCGAGCCAGTTATTCGCCTGCATGAAGACAATCAACGTTCCGATGTTGAGGATGGTCTTCATGATACTACCCATGGGCAGGTTGTGATACATCCCCCCGAAAGCACTGATCTCGACGTTGGGCGAGAGGTTCAGCAGGGTATGGATTCCCACGAGTATGCAAGCGATAGGCTGAAAGTATTTCAGGCTTTTCGGGGAACCGAATATATCATAAACGAGGAGTATAACGATCACCGCGATGAGTGATACTTCCTCTTTCATTAGTAAGAAATTAGCGTAAACCATGTTGAATTGAGTTTATAAAGTTCATAAGGTTCATAAGGTTTATAAAGTTCGTGAGGTTCATGAAGTATTATATTTTCGGTAACTTTATGAACTTTATAAACTTTATGAACCTTATAAACCATATTAAATTTTAATATAACATCGTGATTACCGATTGTAATGATCCGCTGATCATGTCGGACAACCACAGGGGAGCCAGACCGATACCCGCGATGGCGATGATGAGCACGATGGTGGAAAAGCGCTCGTACCAGACGGCATCGGTGAGGGCGAGGTGGTGGTCGTTGACCACTTTCCCGTAAAGCAGTTTGCCGACAACCCGCAGGATGTACACCGCCGTGATGACGATGGACGTGCAGGCGATGAGCGTGAATACCCGGTGGAACGTGTCCGTGTTCTGGAACGCGCCGACGAATACGGTCATTTCCGCCACGAATCCGCTTAATCCCGGTAACCCGAGGGAAGCCAGACCGGCGATCACGTAACAGACACCGAGGAACGGCATGATACGCATCAATCCGCCCATCTCCCGGATGTCACGCGTGTGGGTACGTCCGTAGATCATACCGATAAGCGCGAAGAAGAGGGCTGTCATCAAACCGTGAGAGAGCATTTGCAGGACGGCTCCCGTCATGGCAGTCCGGTTCAGCATCAGTATGGCGAACAACACCAGTCCGCAGTGGCTCACCGAGGAGTAGGCGTTGATATATTTCAAGTCGGTTTGCACGATGGCGGAATAAGCACCGTAGACCACGCTGATACCCGTGAGGATGATAAATATCCACGAGAGTTCTTTGGCGGCTTCCGGCATCAAGTAGATAGCAACCCGGAAACACCCGTATCCACCGAGTTTCATCAATACTCCGGCGTGGAGCATGGAAACGGCAGTGGGAGCGGAGGCGTGACCGTCGGGTGACCACGTGTGGAACGGGAACAAGGCTCCCAGTACGCCGAATCCCACGAATACAAGCGGGAAGAACCAGCGTTGCAACGCTACCGGCATGGCGTGGTTTTGTGCTATCTCGAGCAGGTTCATGGACGGCATGCCCGATGCGGCGGAGTGGAAGTATATTCCCAGTATTCCCACGAGCAACAGGGCGGAACCACCCATAAGCATGAGGGTTAATTTCATCGCGGCATATTCCTTTTTACCGCTGCCCCATACCCCGATCAACAGGTACATGGGAATCAACGCTACCTCGTAGAACATGAACATGGTAAAGAGGTCTATCGAGATAAAGAACCCGAATACCCCGACGGACAGGAGATAAAACCAGAGGAAGTATTCCTTTTGCAGAAATTCCATTTTCCACGAGGCGAATGTTCCGGTGAACACGATAATGGCAGAGAGTAGCAACATGGCTACCGATATGCCGTCCACCCCGACAGAATAATGAATATTTAACGGGGCATACCACACCGTGTCGGCGGTGAATAACATCTCGGCCGTGTTGCCGGCTCCTCGTTCTCCCAGATAAGCGAACACCAATCCCACGGCGAGAACCAACAACAGCGAGGCTCCCGTGGCAACCGCTACACGAATCTGTTGCAGGTTCTTCGAGAAGAAAAGCCCGCACATCGTGAGGATTGGTATTAGAACGAATAAGGATAAGAAGTTCATATTTATTAATTTTAGATTTCTTGATTTTAGATTATTTGAATGAGTCTATAAGGTCCATAAGGTCTGTAAGGTCCATAAGGTCCATAAGGTCTGTAAGGTCACAAGTGTCCTTCGGACAATATTTATCGGCAGCGTTGCTGCCGTAAGCAAAGCGCCCCGCAGGGGTCCATGGACTTTTGACCTTATGGACTTTACGGACTTTATAGACTATCATATTAATACCAGTATTAATATGAATACCGTACCGAGCAGGATCACGTAAGCGTATTGCTGTACCTGACCGGATTGTAAGCCGCGGATATTGTAAGATACCCATTGTGACATGGCGGCGAGGCCGTTGAGGGCGCCGTCGATGACATGGCGGTCGAACCAAGCGAGGGGACGGGAAATACAGTTGAAGATGACGCGCTTCGTGATGAAGAGGTACAATTCATCCATGTAGAACCGTCGGTATGCCGCGCGGTGCAGTCCGCCAAACGTCGTTGCCAGACGATCGGGTATCGGGTTGGGTTTCCGGTAGAAGAACGTTGCCAGCGCGATGGAGAGGCATGCCACGACGATACTGGTGATTGCTACCGTCCAGTCGAGGTGGATGATGTATTCCTGACCATTGCTGCTGACGAACTTACCGAAAGGTATAAATCCGGCAAAAAGGGTAACCGCGGCAAGGAACACGAGCGGCAGTGTCATGGACTTCGGCGCCTCGTGCGGGGTATGTTCGTGCGTGCTTTCTTTGCCCCAGAATATATTGTAATACAACCGGAACATGTAGAAAGCGGTGAGGGCGGCGATGAAGCTCATCACGACTCCCATGACCGGACTGAACATGAACGCGGCAGCGAGTATCTCGTCTTTACTGAAAAAGCCCGAGAACGGCGGAATACCCGATATGGCAAGGCATGCCACGAGGAACGTGATGTGTGTCACGGGCAGGTACTTGCGCAGACCGCCCATGTGGCTCATCTCGTTGCTGTGCACGGCATGGATGATAGCACCCGCGCCGAGGAACAGGAGCGCCTTGAACATGGCGTGCGTGAACAGGTGGAACATGGAAGCCATGTATCCCAACCCGGCGTGACCGTCCATGCCGGAAACCCCGAGGGCAACCATCATGAAACCGATTTGTGATATCGTGGAGAAAGCGAGTACCCGCTTGATGTCTGTCTGCACGCAGGCAACGACGGCGGCATAGAGCGAGGTGACAGCCCCGACCACGGCTATGAGCACGAGTACATCCGGTGCTTCAAAGAAATAGACCGGGAATAGACGCGCCACGAGGAATACCCCGGCAACCACCATGGTGGCGGCGTGTATCAACGCGGACACGGGCGTCGGACCTTCCATGGCGTCCGGCAGCCAGATATGTAACGGGAACATGGCGGATTTTCCGGCACCACCCATGAATATCAGTGCCATCGCCCAACTCATGACGGAGCAACCCATGAAGGTGGTTCCGGCAGCCCCGGCGAAGATGGAGGTATCGCCGGAGGTGAGTATCTCGAACGAGAATGTTTTCGTGTAGAAGGATAATAACAGTATCCCGATAAGAAAGCCGAGGTCGGCGAACCGGGTGACGATAAAGGCTTTTTTGGAAGCCGCCACCGCCTCGGGTTTCGTGTAGTAGAACCCGATCAGCAGGTAGGAAGATACTCCCACCAGTTCCCAGAAGATATACATCTGGAAAATATTCGTGGCAACGACCAATCCCAGCATGGAGAAACTGAAAAGAGAGAGGAACGCGTAGTAACGTTGGAAACCTCTTTCCCCGTGCATGTAGCCCAAGCTGTATATATGTACCATGAGCGACACGGTGGTGATGACAACAAGCATCATGACCGAGATCGGATCGAGCAGAATACCGAGGTCTATGTGCAGGTATTGCGTGAAACGCAGCCATTCGAAATTAAACGGAATGACGGGAGCATGTATCCCGTCTACCCGCGGCATCGTGAAGTATTGCCACGCCGTGGTATAAGCCAGCAGGGCTGCCACGGCTATCGATAACGTCCCGATGTATCCGGCAACCGCGGACTTTAATCTCGTCCCCAGAAGCCCTAACGCCAGAAACGTTAGTAACGGTAGTATTAATATGAGTGCTGTATATTCCATGTTTTAATTTTAGATTTCTTGATTTATGATTTTAGATTGTTATTCGTAAATCGTAATTCATAAATTAATATTAGTGTTTCATCTCACTCAAATTCTTTACCTGTATATTCCGGATGTTCCGGTATATATTGATAATGATAGCTATTGCCACTGCCGTTTCGCAAGCGGATACCCCGATGGCGAACAGCGTGAAGAAAAAGCCTTCCATCTGATCGGGAAAGAGATAGCGGTTGAACACGGCGAAGTTAATATCTACCGAGTTTAGTATCAGCTCGATGGAGATCAATACTGCCAGCAGGTTTCTCCGGGTGATAAAACCGTAGATTCCCGCGAAAAGCATGATCGTGCTGATCACCAAGTAATATTCCATGTGTAGTTCCATATTCTAATTTTAGATTTATCGATTTTAGATTTTAGATTCCCGCCGCACGAGCTAACGCATGTTTCATCGTTTTCGTGCTATCATGATTCCACCGATGATACATGTCAGCAAAAGGATACTGATGGCCTCGAAGGGGAGGAGGTATTGGTATTTCTCCGTACCCATGAGGGCGTTTCCTATGACCTTCATGTTGATCTCGCCTCCCGTGAAACGGGACGGACCGAACGAGTGGGTCAACGTGATGTAGACGCATATAACAGCACCTGCCAGAGCCGTGAGCAGCCCGGCAAACATCTTGCTGTTTTTCAGTTTAGTGACCTTCGTCTTATCGACTGTTGTCAGCAATATCGAGAAGACGTACAAAATGATGATACCCCCGGCGTAGATCGTTAGTTGGACCGCACCGAGAAAGGAGTATTCCAGCTGGAAATATATACCGGCAGTGGCGAAAAGCACAAAAAGCAGGTATGTCGCCGATCTCAGGATCCGGTTGGTCGTCACGGTCAAGATTGAAAAGACAACGATAATCGATGCCAAGATGAAAAAGACCGTTTCTTGTAATTCTGCTGTACTCATGTATTAATTTTAGATTTATGATTTATGATTTATGATTTCCTCCCGCTTGCTATCACTTTTTTCATTTTCAATTTTCAATTCTCCATTTTCAATTGAATTGTCGTGAAGCATTTTCACCAGCTTATCTCTCGTGAATACCGCGTGTTCGAACGTGGGTACGAAGTGAATGGCGCCTTGCGGGCACATTTTCACACAGAGTTGGCAGAACATACAGCTACCCAGATCGTAGCGATATTTTACCAATACTTTTTTCTTTTTCCCAGCCTCGTCCGTGACGGATTCGGAAGTAATCTTGATCGTGCCGTTCGGGCAATTCATCTCGCAAATACCGCAAGCGATGCACTTGTGGTTACCGTGTTCGTCATGTGGCATCACCAGTTCACCGCGGAAACGGTCGAACATCTTCAATGTCGCCCGGTTCTCCGGGTACTGTTCGGTCGTTTTCTTGGTGAAAAACTCCCGGAGCGTTGCTTTCATTCCCGTCAGTAACGAGAACAAACCCTTGAAGAACGTGCTAAAATATCTTGCTATACTATTCATGATCTTTTCTTTAAAAATGTAGTTTGAATACCACCACGATGACCATAAGGAACAGGTTGAGCAGGTTGAGCGGCAGCAGATAGCGCCACTCCAACCGGAGCAACTGGTCGATGCGCAATCGCGGGAATGTCCATTTGAACCACATGATAATGAATATAATTACACCTGTTTTACCGAAGAACCAAACGATGGACGGAATGTAGTCCATGATTCGGTTGAAACTTTCCCAACCGGGAACGTGCAACGGCATCCAACCACCCAGAAACAACGTGGTTGCCACGGAAGCTACCACGAACATATTCAAGTACTCGGCAAGGTAAAAGAAGCCGAAGTGCATACCCGAATATTCGGTATGATACCCTGCCGTCAATTCGGAATCAGCTTCCGGTAAGTCGAAGGGACCCCGGTTCGTTTCGGCTGTTCCGGCAATCAGGTAAACGATAAACGCGATACATGCCGGGATATGTCCCTTGAAGAGCAGCCAGCCGTCAGCCTGTCCTTCCACTATGGTGGAGAGTTGCATACTTCCGGTAAAGACAACCACCGTGAGGATCGACAACCCGATTGACAATTCGTAGCTGATCATCTGCGCGCCGCTTCGCATGGCTCCGATCAACGAGTATTTGTTGTTACTGGCCCATCCGGCAAGCAGGATTCCCACGATACCGATGGATGAAACGGCGATCAGGAAGAATATTCCCACGTTGAAGTCTATCACGTGCAGTCCCTTGGCAAACGGGATACACCCGAAAGCAAGTACCGACGCGACGATCACCACGAAAGGAGCGAGGTTGAAAAGGAAGCGGTCAATATGGTTGATTTCTATCAATTCCTTGGTCAGCATCTTGATCATATCGGCGACACTCTGTATCGTCCCGTAAGGTCCTACGCGGTTCGGTCCGATACGGCATTGAAAAAAGGCACAAACTTTACGTTCCACGTAAATCAGTACCAACGCGATAAGGGCATACCCCAGCAACAGGCACAACCCGATGAGTATACACTCTACCAGTGTCGCCGCCGCTTGAGGAAGGTAACTTCTCAGAAGTTCATCTACCCAGTGTGTTATTGTTGCAAAGTCAAACATGTACTAATTTTAGATTTAATGATTTTAGATTCCCACTGCACAGCCCACGTTCTTTCTAATCCTAAAATCTTTTTTCATTTTCAATTTTCAATTCTCAATTTTCAATTGTTTGCTATCTGTCCAAGTCCGGTACCACGTAGTCCAGAGTTCCGCCGATGGCGATCAAGTCGGCAATCTTGTTGCCTTTTGTCAATTGATCGACGATGGACACGAGGGGCAGACAGGGGGAGCGGAATTTCATCCGGTAGGGATATTTGTCACCCCGGCTCTCGATGTATACTCCGAACTCGCCCCGGCTTGCTTCGACGCTCTTGAAATAGCGACCTTCCGGCAGTTTGATCAGCGGTTTGGTCTTCACGGCGTAGTCGCCCTCCGGGATGTTATCCACAAGTTGCTCAAGGATATGCAGGGATTCCATGATTTCCTCGATGCGCACGATATAACGGGAGAACGAATCTCCCTCGTGGTGGATGATCTCCTTGAAATCTACCTTGTCGTATACCCCGTAAGGCGTGTGCTTGCGGACATCGCATGACCACCCGGCGGCACGTCCGGTCGGTCCGGTAGCCCCGTAAGCGATGGCGTTTTCCCGGGTAAGGATACCCACGCCTTTCAGACGTTGTTGGGCGATCACGTTGCCCGTGAATACTTCGTGGTATTCCTTGATCATCGGGGGAAGGTACTTGATAAATTCTTTCACGCGACGTATCAAGTTCGGGTGAATATCCGCCATCACTCCGCCGATCACGTTGTAATTCTGGATTAAGCGTCCCCCGGTGGTTTCCTCCATGATGTCGAGAACCTTTTCGCGGTCACGGAAACCGTAGAAGAAAGCGGTCAACGCACCCATGTCCATACAGAGGGTAGACCAGAACAACAGGTGGGAAGAAAGACGGTTCAACTCGTCCATGATCGTGCGGATATATTTCACTCGCTCGGGTATCTCCAGTCCCATGGCTTCCTCGATACACATGCATAGCGCGTGGCGGTTCTGGTGTGCCGCGAGGTAATCCAGCCGGTCGGTCAACGCCAGCGTTTGCGGGTAAGTCAGGCTCTCGC
The DNA here is from genome assembly GCF_046365375.1 of Butyricimonas muris. Lineage (NCBI taxonomy): Bacteria > Pseudomonadati > Bacteroidota > Bacteroidia > Bacteroidales > Odoribacteraceae > Butyricimonas > Butyricimonas muris. The sequence goes on from NZ_JBKEIT010000003.1 coordinate 62,795, forward strand.
ACAATTTCTCGATGCCCCGGTGGATATAACCGCAGTTCACGTCCACTTTTTTCACGATCTCGCCTTCCAGCGATACGCGGAAACGGAGAACCCCGTGTGTGGCGGGATGCTGCGGTCCGATGTTCACCACGTACTCGTCTTCCTCGAAAAGAATATTTTCCTTTTCGCTCACTTCGCCCCCGTGCGAGTCTGCCTCGAACGTGGGCATAGTGTCAAATGTTTCCTCGCTATACAACCGTACCGGGTTTATTTCCGGGTTGGCGTCGTAGTCTTTGCGCAAGGGATAGCCCACCCAGTCGTTACGTAGGAACAAACGCCGCATATCGGGATGGTTGATAAACCGGATACCGAGGAAGTCGTACACTTCCCGTTCGTTCAAGTTTGCCGTTTCCCAGATATCCGCCACCGTGGGTAATTCCGGGTTTTCCCGGTCGGTAGTGAATGTTTTCAAGAAAATCTTGTGCTCGTGTTTCGTGGATTGCAATAAGCTGGTCACGCCTAGCGAATCGCCCCAGTCTACCCCCGTCATGCAGATCATGAAATCGAAAGCCAGCCCCTCGTCGTTCTTTAAACGTAGGGCTACTTCCCGGTAACGTGCCGCTTCTACCGTCAGGGTAGGAATGGCACCTTCCTCGATGATTGCTTCCGGGTATATATTTTTAATCAAATCAATCATAAATCAAGAAATCATAAATCGTAAGTTACTCCATCTCTTTCTTTTCCTTCCTGTTCTTTCCGCCCAAGAATTTCTCTACTTTTACTTTCCGTTGCAGTTGTATCATCCCGTACAGCAGTGCCTCCGGTCGGGGAGGGCATCCGGGGATGTACACGTCCACCGGGAGTATGGTATCCACGCCTTGCACCACGTGATAGGAATTGCGGAACGGACCGCCCGACACGGCACAGCCGCCCACGGCAATCACGTATTTCGGTTCTGCCATCTGGTCATAGAGGCGTTTCAACACGGGAGCCATCTTATGCACGATTGTTCCGGCAACCATGATAAAGTCGGCTTGCCGGGGACTGGCGCGCGTCACTTCAAACCCGAAGCGGGAGAAATCGTAACGTGCCGCACCCACTGCCATAAATTCAATACCGCAGCAGCTTGTCGCGAATGTAAGCGGCCATAGGGAATTCGAGCGTCCCCAATTAATAACTTCGTCGAGGCATCCCACCACCACGTTGGTGCCGGACGCGTGCAATTGTTCAAGATACTCGTTATCGTTGAACTCTTCATATTTCATGGATTTGATTTTTACTTCCATTCCAAAGCTCCTTTCTTCCACGCGTAAGCCAATCCCAAGATCAGGACCAGCATGAAAAACAATACATTCAGCAACCCGTCGATACCCGCGTCCTGTACGGTGACTGCCCACGGGTAGAGGAACACGGTTTCCACGTCGAACATCAGGAACAGGATGGCAAACAGGTAGTATCCCGCCTTGAATTGCATCCACGACTTCCCTCGCGTAGGCACGCCGCACTCGTAGGCTTCTCCCTTCTGCTTGTTGTAAGAGCGGGGGGATATGAGCCGGGCAATACCCAAGGCGGCAACTACCAGCACGATAGCCGTGATTAATACGACCACAAATAATGTAAGATTCATAATATAAAAAAAATTACAGATTACAAGTTATGGGTTACAAGTCGAAAAGTTACAAGTAATACCGCGAGTTGCAAACTTGTAACTTGCAGCCCGCGGAGCCGGAGGCTCCACTTGTACCTTGGTTAGCGTCAGCTAAACAATAATCTTTCTTAGGGCAAAGACGTAATATTTGGTTTTACCTAAAGTCGAATAGGGATGAAAATACCAGTTCCGCTTGGAATGTCCGGAATCGGTGATATGATCTTTATTAAATCTCTGTATGAAAAACAACACGAGATAGGTTTTCGTGTCCGGCGTGAAATGTGTACTTCCAAGAATGATTTCACACTCTTCCGTGAGAAACGCGATGAATGAAACGGGCGATGAGGTATCGTATATCTCATGCCTGCATGAGCCTCCCGTGCGGATCTCCTGTAAAGGCAATTCCTGCCCCGAAGCCGGTGTAACACTCAGTCCGGCAAACGTTAATAACAGGATTAATATACTACTCTTCAACACATTCTGCATACTATTTCTTAACTAAAGGCACGCGAATATAAGCTAATTTTAAATCAAGGTTGAATATCGCGTGATAAAGAATGTTAATCTTTCATTCTTCGACGAAACCTTTCAAATGTAAAAGATGGTTGTCGGGAACGGTGTTGCATGTCAACTCCACGCTTTTGTTGAACTGTCCGAGCGAGTTCGGGGTGAACGACACGGTTAGCGAGTCCGTTTGCCCCGGCGCTACCGGGCGTTTGTTCCATTTTACTTCGGCACACCCGCACGATGAAACGGCGTTCTTTATAATCAACGGATGTTCCCCCGTGTTACGAAACCGTACCACGGCACGTTTTATTTCCGCGTAGGGAAATGTCCCGAAATCCACGCTGTCTTTCAAGAATACCACGGTAGTTTTGGGTACATTCTTCCCGGTAAGCGATTCGCTGTTTCTCTGCCGGAGATAAATTCCTCCGGCGATCAGGATACTTGTTACGAGTGTAATAACTATACCTTTCTTTTTCATGGAAGTTTATTTTGCCTTCGGCAAGTTGCAGGTTGCAAGTTGCATTTGCCTTCGGCAGGTTACAAGTTATTTTTCTAGCGTTCATGACTGTATTCCAGCTCCTCCTCTGTTTATAGAGGAAACCAGCGATTAAGCGAGGGCAGAAAGAGAGCAAGCTCTCAGTTTGCCGAGCGGGAGCTGGTTCGAGACCGGCTTCCGGGCTCACTTGGCTGCGAAGCAGACGGAGGAGTTTTCGTCCGGGGTAAAGATAATGAATGTTTATAAACTTTCACGTTCCCTCGTGTTGTAATTCCCTCGTTTTTTACTAATTTTGTATCCACAAACAATCAATATATATGAGTGATACAATCCATCATGAATGCGGCATCGCACTGATTCGCTTATTGAAGCCGTTGGATTATTACCAGAAGAAATACGGCTCTTATCTTTACGGTTTAAATCGGTTATACATTTTAATGGAGAAACAACGCAACCGCGGACAAGACGGTGCGGGAGTTGTTGGAGTGAAGCTCGACATGGAGCCGGGCTACAAGTACATGGACCGCGCCCGGTCGTGTGACGCTAACCCCATACAAGAGGTGTTTGACAAGATACACGCTAATTTTCCTCCCGACCTCACGAGTGAAAAAGACGCGGATTGGGCGAAACAGAACTTGCCTTTCGTGTCGGAAGTTTACCTCGGGCATTTGCGTTATGCCACTTTCGGGAAGAATAATATAGACTATGTCCACCCGCTGAAACGGGCGAGCAACTGGCGGAGCCACAATCTGGCTCTGGCGGCAAACTTCAACTTGACGAACGTCGACGAGTTGTTCGACAGCCTAATCCGGGCGGGACAACACCCGCGGAACTATTCCGACACGGTGACTTTGCTCGAGAAGGTGGGCTATTTCCTCGACGACGAGATACAGGACCTTTACCATTATTTCAAGGAAAAAGGGTTTTCCAAGCAGGAGATTACCCCGTTGATCGAGCAGGCAATCGACCTGCCCGGCGTGTTGGCACGGAGCAGTGCCGATTGGGACGGGGGATATGCCGTGGCGGGCGTACTCGGTCATGGCGATGCTTTCGTGGCTCGTGACCCGTGGGGGATTCGTCCGGCGTATTATTACAAGGACGACGAGGTGGTAGTGGTCGCCTCGGAAGGTTCGGTGATACAGACAGCCTTCCAAGGGATGAACATGAACATACAGGAGATCAAACCGGGATATGCTTTGATTATCAAGAAAGACGGTACTGTTACCGAAGAACTCGTGCGCGAGCCGAAAAAGCGGAGTAGCTGTTCTTTCGAACGTATTTATTTCTCCCGCGGGAATGACAGGAATATCTATCAAGAGCGTAAGAAATTGGGAGAGTTACTGACGCCGCAATTGATTCGTGCGGTGGATGGTGATCTTGATAACACGGTGTTTTCTTTTATCCCCAACACGGCGGAAACATCTTTCTACGGCATGGTGAAGGGGATACAGCAATACATGGTGGAGGAGAAGAAGCGCCAGATACGCGAGGGCAAAGCCTCGTGGTGCGAGGAGACGCTGGATGCCATCATTTGCCGGGAACCCCGTATTGAAAAGATCGTGATTAAGGATGCCAAGCTGCGTACCTTTATCACTTCCGATTCCGGGCGCGACGGTCTGGTAGGACACGTTTACGATGTTACCTACGGGGCGGTCAGTGAAAACGACAACCTCGTGGTGATTGACGATTCCATCGTGCGCGGAACCACGCTCCGGCGGAGTATCCTGCGTATCCTCGATCAACTGGGACCTCGGCGCATCGTGGTGGTTTCTTCCGCCCCGCAAATCCGTTATCCCGACTGCTACGGTATCGACATGACGCGCATGAACGAGTTTATAGCTTTCAATGCCGCTATCGAGCTTATCCGCGAGCGGGGAATGGAGAATCTGATCGACGAGGTGTACAAGGATTGTAAGGCGCAGCAAGGATTACCCAAGGAAGAGATCGTGAACCACGTGAAACGAATATACGCACCCTTTACCGACGAGGAAATTTCCGACAAGATCGCACAAATGGTACGTGACGAACGCTTGCACGCTGAGGTGAAAGTGGTATTCCAGACCGTTGAGAACCTGCACCTTGCTTGTCCTAACGACACGGGCGACTGGTATTTCACGGGCAATTACCCCACTCCCGGCGGAAACAAGGTGGTCAATACCGCCTTTATTAACTGGGTGGAGGGACGTGACGAGAGATCTTATTAATTTCTTGATTTAGGTCTAAATAAGAAGAGAAGGCGAGTAGGTAGGAATCTTAAATAAAATCTAAAGTAGATTGGGAAAGAGTCGGGATATTGGCGAAGGTTGGTATTCCGGCTCTCTCGCTTTGATGTTTCTTTCATTTTGAGTTCTAAACTCTATTTTACCTGCTGATTTTCGGTTCTTCAGTTATTGGTACGGCACGACTGCTACTGCGTACGGTGATTTTCGGACCCGGGATGAGAGGACTGTAATCAAGCACGTGTCTTATCCGGGCACGTTGGTCAGACGTGAAGCGGTCACGATACCCAACATAGTAATCCATGATGTTGGTGGACGTAAATCGAACGCCTTCTCTGCTGACACGTTGTTCCCATAACACTTTATACATTTTTTCGTATTCCGTGCGGTCGTAATCGGGAGTATCTTCACAGTAATCTGTCAATTGACCATTATCACCGCCGGAGAACACATGAAATAACCCTAGGTAGTGTCCTAATTCATGGGCTATCGTGAGAGGTCCGATTGGCTGCCAACTTTCCGGGCCGATATCCTTCTCGGATATAGTCATATTATTTATCATTATGGCTTGCACTGAATTAGTGGGTAAGCTAGTGTAATACGCGTCATGCCTGCTTAAACCGGGCAGAGGTTTGCCTTGCGGGGTGTACGGGAGCACGGATATACCTGTTACGTTCTTTTCCGTGAAAGTACAAATAATGATGTTGATGTAGTTATTGGGGTTCCAAATTAGTTCCGTTCCGTTGTGTTTATTATTCAAGTAATCTTCAATATTATAAGTAATTAATGATTGTTGTACACGATGTATGCCCGGTTCAGTCATGGGGTTACCCTCCGGGTCGGTAGTGGCAAGGGTAAACTCTAAGTTCAAGTTTTGGCTTTTCCCGTTGTCGTTCCGGTAGAATGCATTCACATAGTTCATATATTTTCGGATAGAATCACCGGGAATGTTCTGTTTGCTATCGGAAGCATTCGTGTATAAGACATGGAAGATGACAGGAAGTTCAAAGTAATGTTCCCCGTTTTGGGTGATATTAAGATTGATTTTATGATCTGAGTTTGCTAGGGTAATCGTGCCGGAGCGCTGATCGGTACTGGTGTTGACTTTAGCGGAAAGCACGAGTGTGTCACCTTCCGGACTGCTGATTTTACTTGGATCGCACCATGACGTTGAATTGGAAATAACCCAATCCGAACTGCTTCGTATACCAATGCGAATGGTCTGCTTTTCGCTGCTAAACTGGATATCGTTTCCGGTTGACAATTCTATTCCCTCGAATTTGTCTTTCGAGCAAGCGGCGAGGACGACGAGAAAGAGTGTCCAGTATATTAGTTTTTTCATATTATCTTTTCATGTAACGATCCATTTCCCGTTTGGCGTCTTTTTGTTTGAGGGTTTCCCGTTTGTCGTATTCTTTCTTTCCGCGGGCGAGGGCGATGCGTAGTTTGGCGATGCCTTTCTCGTTGAGGAAGAGGCGGAAGGGGACGATGGTGAGTCCCGATTCTTTGGTCTTGCGTTCGAGTTTCACGAGTTCCTTGTGCTGCAACAGAAGTTTGCGGTCACGGCGCTCGATGTGGTTGTAGTAGGTGCCCAGTTTGTATTCGGCGACGTACATGCCCTTAACCCACAATTCCCCGTTGTGGAAGTAGCAATAGGCGTCGACGAGGCTGGCTTTGCCGGCACGGATAGATTTGATTTCCGTTCCCGTCAGCACGATGCCGGCGGTGTATTCCTCCAGAAATTCGTAGTCGAAGGAGGCTCTTTTGTTTTTTATATTGATGTCGTTCTGCATACTTTTATATATTAAGCGTGATGGTGGGAACACGGAATATGATTACCAGTAACCGTTGTATGATCATCGGCGAAACGATGAGCAACAGTCCCACGATAACAAGGGTACTTTTGCGAAGTTGTACGTTGAGTCCGCCCATTTGGTTTATGCCGACGTATAACGTGCGGAGGCAAAGCAGGCTAAGCAAGCCTGTCAACTGTCCGAGAAAACCTTCGGGCATTCCTTGCGAGAGGCAATGAAAAACGATGAAGATACCCGAACAGTAGACTGAAAGACGAATGGCTACCTCGTTGGCTTCCGTGATTTTGTCCGTGAGATACTCGCGGCTTACCCGATATGTGGCGTAAGCACCTCCAACGGAGGCGACCAAAGTAATGGCAGCTATGGCGAAAGCGTAGAAAGGCGGGGTGTGCAGCAGTTGCAGGAGGAACGTGCAGACGGAACCCGCTACCGCCAAGGGGATAAGGTAACCCCGGAAAACATCCGTGCCATTCATGTTTTCCCGTTTCACCGCCCGCCACTCCGTTTCCGGGTGGAACAGCATTTCCCGTGTTCTGGCGTATATACCTCTGATATCCGATCTTTTTATCATATCGCGAAAGTACGAATTAATTTTAGATTTTAGATTCTATCGATTCGGTGATTTAGTGATTTCGGATTCGGTGATTGGGAATTAATAAATCGTGATAATATTGTAACATATTTTTCTTTAATTTCGTTAGTGTTAAACGTGAGTAAGTTTAGCGGAAAGCGATTGCGGCGGGAGATAATGACGAATTTTAATCTTTAAAATGATGTATATGGAAACGTTGTACGCGGCATTACCGATTATTATTTTGATTATTCTGATGGGAGTGATGAAAGTTTCCGGTGATAAAAGTAGTGTGATAACGCTGTTTATCACGGCATTTTTGGCATTGTTCGCTTTTAATTTATCGGTGCCGGACACGATTAATTCTTTTCTTTACGGGATGCTGAAAGCGTTGATTCCTATTTTGTTTATTATACTGATGGCGATATACAGTTATAACGTGCTGTTGCAAACGAAGAAGATAGAGGTGTTGAAGCAACAGTTTTCTGCTATATCGGTGGACAAAAGCGTGCAGGTGTTGCTGATCACGTGGGGATTCGGGGGATTGCTGGAAGGTATGGCGGGTTTCGGGACGGCGGTGGCTATCCCGGCGGCGATATTGATCAGCCTCGGGTTCAAGCCGATGTTCTCGGCGGTGGTCAGTTTGATAGCCAACAGTGTTCCGACGGCATTCGGGGCGGTGGGAGTTCCGGTAATCGTGCTGGCACAGGAAACGGGGTTGCCCGTGATCCCGTTGAGTACGGCGGTGGTATTGCAGTTGTCGGTGTTGATGTTGCTGGTGCCTTTCGTGATCACGTTTTTAGCCGATCCCCGGTTGAAGGCGTTGCCGAAAAACCTGTTATTGAGTTTGTCGGTGGGAGTGGTGTCGTTGGTGGCACAGTATCTTGCCGCTCACTATATCGGGGCGGAAACACCCGCTATTATCGGTAGTATTGCCGCCATTATCGTGATTATTCTGCTTGGGAAATTGATTGACAGGGGGAAGGAGAAACCCGCGGGGATGATTTATTCCGGCGGAGAGATTGCACGGGCATGGATGGTGTACGTGTTGATCATGGCACTTGTACTGGTTACGAGCCCGCTGTTTCCCGTTATCCGGGAGGCATTGCAGTCTGTATTGGTTTCCACGGTGCATATTACGATACGCGGAGAGGTGAAAGTGTACACGATACAGTGGTTGATACAAGGTGGCGTGTTGCTTTTTATCGGTTCCTTTGTCGGCGGGTTGATTCAAGGCGGAAAGGCGGGAGCTTTGCTCGTGCTGTTGTGGCGGTCGGTTGTGCAGTTACGCAAGACGATCGTGACGGTAATCTGTCTGGTGGGATTCTCTTCCATCATGGAAACGTCGGGGATGATCAACCAGTTGGCGGTGGCTCTTGCTGCCGCGACGGGTGCGCTCTACCCGTTGTTTGCACCCATGATCGGGGCATTGGGAACCTTCTTGACGGGTAGTGATACATCGGCAAACATCCTGTTCGGTAAATTGCAGGCCGGGGTTGCCGCGCACACGGGAGTCGATCCCACGTGGTTGTCGGCGGCGAACACGGCGGGAGCCACGGGAGGAAAGATTATTTCCCCGCAAAGTATCGCTATCGCCACGTCCGCCTGCGACCAGCAGGGACAGGAGGGAAGCATATTGAAAGCGGCCATTCCTTACGCGCTGGCTTATGTTATTATTGCCGGGGTGGTAGTGTATCTTTTTGCATGATGGGAAAGCCGGCAAGTTGTAACTTGCCGAAGGCAAATGAAACTTGTAACTAATATTATATATTATGAAGATTGGATTATTTATTCCCTGTTACATCAACGCGATCTATCCCGGCGTGGGGGTAGCGTCGTATAAATTATTGAAGTCGCTGGGGTTAGATGTTGATTACCCGTTGGATCAGACGTGCTGCGGGCAACCCATGGCGAATGGCGGATTCCAGAAGGATTCCGCGAAGTTGGCGGGGCGAATGGAACAGTTGTTCGAGAAATATGACTACGTGGTGGGTCCCTCGGCAAGTTGCGTGGTTTTCGTGAAAGAGCATTACCCGACACTGTTGCACAAGGAGGAACACGCTTGTATCAGCAGTAGGATATACGAGATATGCGAGTTCCTGCACGACGTGGTGAAAGTGGATAAGCTGGATACCCGTTTCCCGCACAAGGTGAGTATTCATAACAGTTGCCACGGGGAGAGGTTGCTGCATCTTTCGTCACCGAGCGAGTTGGTGATACCTCGCTACTCGAAGCTGAGGGATTTGTTGTCACTGGTAAAGGACGTGGAGGTGTTCGAGCCGAAACGTGTGGATGAATGTTGCGGTTTCGGGGGAATGTTTGCCGTGGAAGAAGCGGCTACTTCCGTTTGCATGGGACAGGACAAGGTACGTGATCATATATCCACCGGGGCGGAATACATCACGGGTGCCGACAGTTCGTGCCTGATGCACATGGAGGGGATTATCCGCCGGGAGAAGTTGCCGATAAAGACGATACACGTGGTGGAGATTTTAGGTAACGGTTTGTAAAGTTTATAAAGTTCATAAGGTTTATAAAGTCTGTTGGCCCCTGCGGGGCGCTTTGCTCACGGCAGCTTGTGCTGCCGATAAACTTAGTCCGAAGGACACCCGTAACCTTATGAACTTTACGAACCTTATAAACTTTATAAACTAATTTGTAAATAACGTAAATCTAAATATTATGAGTTCACACGCTAAAGCAGCCAAGAAGTTTATCGCGGACAAGGAGAGGACGGCATGGCACGATCAGGCGCTCTACTTCGTGCGGGAGAAAAGGGACAAAATGGCGAACGATGTACCCGAATGGGAGGCGTTGCGGGAAATGGCGAGTCAGATGAAACGCCACACGATCAGTAATCTGGGGTATTATCTCGATATGTTCGAGAGAAACGCCACTGCGAACGGTATACACGTGCATTGGGCGAAGGATGCCGAGGAGCACAACCGTATCGTGTACGGGATTATTCAGAAACACGGGGGAAAGAATCTGGTGAAGAGTAAGTCCATGTTATCGGAAGAATGTGGATTGACGCCTTACTTGAAGGCTCGGGGAGTGGATGCCGTGGAGTCGGATTTGGGCGAACGGATCATGCAGTTGATGGGAACGCCGCCCAGTCATATCGTGCTGCCCGCCATTCACGTGAAGCGGGAGGAAGTGGGGAAGGTGTTCGAGAAAGAGTTGCACACGGAACCGGGGAACAGTGATCCGACTTACCTGACGCATGCCGCACGTGCCGCCTTGCGGGAGAAATTCCTGCACGCGGATATCGCCATGACGGGAGTTAATTTTGCCGTGGCTTCATCGGGGGCTTTCGTGGTATGCACGAACGAGGGGAATGCCGATATGGGCACTTCGTTCCCGAAGGTACATATCGCTATCATGGGGTTGGAGAAGGTGATTCCGGATTATAAGGCGTTGGCGCTGTATACCCGTTTGTTGGCCCGCTCCGCCACGGGGCAGCCGTCGACGACATACACCTCGCATTACAAGAAGCCCGTCGAGGGACAGGAGATGCATATCGTGATCGTGGATAACGGGCGTACCGATATACTGGCTTGCACGGAACACGTGAATATGCTGAAATGTATCCGTTGCGGGTCGTGTATCAATACTTGTCCGGTGTACCGTCGCACAGGCGGTTATTCTTACTCCTATTTTATTCCCGGCCCTATCGGGATTAATTTAGGAATGTTGAAATCACCGGAGAAGTACTCGGGTAACGTGTCGGCATGTTCACTTTGTTATTCCTGCTCGAACGTGTGTCCCGTGAAGATAGATCTGGCGGAACAGATCTACAAGTGGCGTCAGAATCTGGCACCGTTGCATCTTGCCGCCGCGTCGAAAAAGTTTATGGAGAAAGGCATGAAATTCGTGATGGAGCGTCCCGGTCTTTTCTATCCGGCAATAAAAGCAGGACGGATAGCCGAAAAGATGCCTCGTTTCGTGCTGTACAACAACCTCGACGCGTGGGGTATCGGACGGGAATTACCACAATTCACGAAAGAAACGTTTAACGAGATGTGGAAGAAAGGGAAGATTAAATGATTTTAGATTTTAAATTGTAAATTTTAAATTGAATAATTGGAGTTTACAAGTATTCCTGTATTGTCAGTTAATAGTTTTAATCTAAAATCTAAAATTTAAAATCTAAAATTAAGTTATGGGTAGTAAAGATGAAATATTTGCAAGGATAAAAGCTCACGGGATTGACCGCGTGGAACGCCCGGAGATGACGTTTACGCCGTTAGTTTATTCCGATCCGCTGGTGCAATTTGAAAAGATATTGAAAGCGGTGGGTGCGAATTACGTGTTGCTTGATAAGGGGCAGGACGTGAACGAGGTAATCCGGAAGGCTTACCCGGATGCCAAGTCGATAGCTTCGAATTTGCCGGAGATTACTTGTGCGACGGTGAATCCGGATATGTTGGATGATCCGAGAGAGTTGAACGGTACGGATGTAGGGGTTGTGCGAGGAGAGTTCGGGGTGTTGGAAAACGGGATGGTGTGGATAAAGCGACAGACTCGTTACAAGGCATTGCTTTTTATCGCGGAGGCGTTGGTGGTGATACTGGATCGCACTCGTCTCGTGAATAATATGCACGAGGCGTATACCCAACCGGATTTCGATGATTACGAATACGGTAGTTTTATCGCCGGACCTTCAAAGACTGCCGATATCGAGCAAGCGCTGGTTATCGGGGCTCACGGGGCAAGAGGAGTGACGGTGATTCTGGAGTAAAGGTTTATAAACCGTCCTCTCCCTTATCGGCTGCCTTCGAGAAAAAGCGATAGGCGGCGAAAGATACTATCAAGGGGAAAAGGTAAATAATTCCCGGGGAGAAAAGGGCAAAATACCAAGGAGCTCCCCATTCCGGGGTATCCGCGAACTGGAGGGCTTTGTAGCCGACGTGGACGATACCGACGCATAGGAATAGAATAGCGGCTATGCCGAATAACTTTCTGTTTTTGAGTGCTTTCGTTTTTTCCATAAATTTGTTATTTTGCCTTTGGCAAGTTACAAGTTGCATTCGCTTTCCGTGGGTTACAAGTTCATGATTAACCTGCAACTTGCCGGAGGTAAATGCAACTTGCAACCTGTAACTATTTATTATATAAATGTTTAATGCCAACCCGGTGTCCCGCTACGGCGAAGTAGAGGATAAACAGGTAGCACGGTAATACCATCCAGTAAGCACCTTGGAAGCCCATGCAGGTGGTGAGTGAGCCGTATAGCATCGGAAGCAAGGCTCCCCCAGCGATAGCCATGATAAGCAGAGCCGATCCGGTTTTCGTGTGACGTCCCAAGCCGAAGATGGCGAGCGGGAAGATTGCCGGCCACATCAGCGAGTTAGCAAGGCTTAACAAGGTCAAACACCAGATAGACACGTTAGCCGGAAGAACGGCGGTGCATATCCCGAGGAGCACGCCGAGGACGGCACAGTAGGCTAAAGCCCGTTCTTGGGTGATGTATTTCGGGATGGCGATGATACCGATAATGTAACCGACGATCATGGCAATCATGCCGAAGGTCGGGAATACCCGGGCGGCTTCCATGTTCATGTTTAATGATTTAGCGTACCCGATAACCGTGTCGATGGCGATAACCTCAACTCCCACGTAAAGGAACAAGGTGACGATACCGATCCACAAGTGCGGGAAGCTGAATATACTTGATTTACCCCCGTGTTGGATACTGCCTTCTTCTTCTTCCGGGTCTTCGATCTGGGGAAGCGGAGAGAAACGCACGAACAGCGCCAGCACGACGAGCGACACCATAATCACGACGTAGGGTATGATGGATTTCGATGCCAGAAGGTCGAGTTCTGCCGCTTTTTGGATAGGATCCATAGTCTTTAAACTTGCTTCCAATGCATCGATGTTTTTCAACATGATAGACCCGAGGATAAGTGGGCTGATGGCTCCTGCCACCTTGTTGCAAATACCCATGATGCTCACCCGTTGGGCGGCACTTTCCGGGGCTCCCAATTCAATCACGTAGGGGTTGGATGCGGTTTGCAGCACGGACAATCCCGTACCCATGATAAAAAGTCCCAGCAGGAACAGACCGTAGGTGCGAGTCATTGCCGCGGGTATAAACAGTAATGCCCCGACTGCCATCACGAGCAACCCGAGCATCATGCCGTTTTTGTAGCCTGTCTTGCGCAATACCCATGACGAGGGTAGTGCCATGACAAAGTAGGCAATGTAGAAAGCGAAGGTCACGAGGTAGCTTTGCCACTCGTGTTGCAGTTCGCAAGCGATTTTAAGATAAGGGATTAGGGTAGCGTTCAACCACGTGACGAACCCGAAGATAAAGAAGAGGATTCCAATAATGATAATCCCCATGCTGTAAGAATTTTTCTTTTGTTCCATCATCATCTAATTAATAATATACATAAACACGTAAACACATAAGAGTCCTACAAAGTTATTAATTTTTGATAATGATGGATGAAATTGTAGAAAATTATTGCCCGGAGAGGGGATAATAATAAAACGAGGCTGCCGAAACAACCTCGTTTACAATCTAATAAAGAAAATAGAGATGTTAGTTAGTGTGTTTTTGCTAATTCCGCTTCCAGTTCGTCACTGCTGTGCCCCGAGAAAATGATTTTCCCGTCGGGGTCAATAAACAAGAAGGTCGGTATAGACTTGAGATTATAGTATTTGCCGACTTCTTTGCTCAAAGCACGGGTAGCGAGGAACTGGGACCAAGGCAACTTTTCTTCTCCCATGGCCTTTTGCCACTCTTTTTCCTCTTTGTCCAGCGATACGCTGATAAAATTGACTTTTTCCCCGTGCAGCTTGTACATCTCTCGTAAGTGAGGGAAACTTGCCCGGCACGGTCCGCACCACGATGCCCAGAAGTCAATCAACGTGTATTGTCCCGCCTTCAATTGGGCGAGGAGAGATAGCGTGTCGCCTTTCGGGGTTATCACTTTTCCTTCCTGTAACGGTTTGCCTTGGGCGAATGCGCTCGCTTCTTTCAGGTACTGACGGAAATTTTTAAGCCCCGGGCAAGTATCCCGGTAGGAAGCGAAGAGTTGTTCTAGTTCATCAAGATAACCTTGGTCGTAAGTAAAAGGTTCTTTTTTCAATTCCTCGACTAACACCAGATTCACGGCGAGGTTCGAGTGGCCCGCTATAAATTCCCGGTTTTGTCGAGCCAGTTCTGCTTGTGCCGCTACTATTCTTTTGGCGTCTTCCGGTTGTTTGTTCTCTTGGAATCTAAACGTTCGGAGAAGATGTCGGGCGGGGATAGTTTGTTGCTGGTAGGCATAATAAATATCCTGTGCCGGGGAACCCGTTAGCGTGTAGTTTTTCTCTTTACGAATATCGTATTTCCAGAAAGAGTGAGGCAGACTGTCCACGTGAGGCGTGGTGAATGTCAATTTCCCGTTCTCCACGAAGAAATTGATATCCGCGTAAATAATTTTGTTTTCTTCTTTTATGTTTTTCCGGTCACAGATGTCTTGGTTATTCAAGCGTAGTTCGCAGAGAGTGGGTTGTTCCAGTTTTCCCCGGAATTCGAATCGCTCGTTGACGATAAATCCTTTAAGACGTTCTTTGTTTTCCCCGGGGATAACCAATTCTATTTCCGTGCTGTCCATTGCCCCGGGAATGGTACCGCGAAGCACGAAATGATCCATGGGTTTCATGTCACAGGCGCTTATGGCGCTTGCCAGTAATAGGAATGATAGGTATCTTTTTTTCATGTTCATCTTATTTTTTATCAGATTGTTTTTCCTTGTTCAAGCGTTTTTTGTACCCGTCGAATATCCACTCCGAGTGGCGTTTGTTCTCGTCATCGGGTAACCCGGGAAGTACTTTTTCCCCTAGGGCGATAAGGCGAGCGTAATCTTCTTTTTCCAATCTATCCCCAAAGCACGACAATATGATGTCATAAGTGGTGAGGTCGTTGCTTGATAAGTTTTCAGCCTTTTTTTCCATGTGGGCAATAACTTGTCGCGTGAGTTTTTTGCCGAGTTTCCCGTAGTTAGCGGGATAAGGTTCTTGGGTTTTCCACAAGATGGTACGGAATCCGAAAGCGTACATTTTCAATTCTTCGGCATTCGCGTGTGGTATTTTTGCTTTCACGATGGCGGCAACCTTTTTGATATCCCGTTGGCTGACGGGCTCTGCCAAGGCTAACATTTTTTCCAGACTTTCTTGTCCCTTGATACGGAAGCCCTTGATTTGTGCTTTCACTTTCTCCACGGGGGCGGCGTCTTCTTTGGCGTACCCGGCGATGTAATCCTGTAATATCTTAGCATGGTGATAGAACAAGAATTTCTCCACGATTTCTTCGCCCGTGTTCTTTCGGATGGCATCGAGGTTCGCCAGCAGGAAGTCGAACATGGGAGAACCGATCACGCAACTTTCGTCCTCGTAAATCGACCAGTATGCTTTCTCGGTCTTTTCCTTGTCCGTGAGGCGTTGCAATAACTCCTTGTACACCTTAGCGGCTTTCTCGTCGCTGGCAGCATCCGATAAGGCATTTTTATATGCCAAAAGTTCGGCATTGCTCATCTTGCCTTTCTCGTATTCTTGCTGCATGTACAGTAGCGAGGTCTTCTCGTTCAAGCCTTTTTCCACTCTATCGATAAAAGTTTCCAGCTTGTCGCCCCCGACCAATTTGTGTTGTATCGTGCCATCGGGACGGATGATAACGAAAGTGGGGTAGGCGTGCACGTCGAATTTTTTAGCCAGTTCCACGCCTTCACCTTTTTCCATGTCATATTTCACGCACACGAAACGGGGATTGAAGTAATCTCCCGCCTCTTTTCGCGGGAACACGTTATTCGCCATGTTCTTGCATGGTCCGCACCACTCGGTGTAGCAGTCCATGAACACGAGTTTATTCTCTTTTTTCGCTGCCTCTAGGGCTTCAGTGAAAGTTAAATCACGGAAGTTCACGCCTTCCTGCGCGAACACCGTGATTTGCACAAACAAGATAGCGATAAACAAATAGATTTTTTTCATACAGGTAATTTTTACAATACGAATTTATTATTGATTATTTTCCAGTAATTGGCGTACGGTTAATTGCAGGGCGTCCGCATCGTGACTACTGAACACGACCCTTCCTGCCGGGTCAAGAAGCACGAGCCGGGGTATGCTGGTGACATTGTAGTGCTTGAATATGTCGTTGTAGCTTTTTTCACCCGAGTAAGTCAATTGCGTCCATGGCATATTCTCCTCTTTTAAAGCCTTTTCCCAGTCTGCTTTTTTGCTATCCATCGAGATGCTAATCACGTTCAATTGCTCCCGACTATATTGCTCGTGCAGCTTTTTCACGGAAGGGATAGCTGACCGGCATGGTCCGCACCACGAAGCCCAAAAGTCGATTAGCGTGTAACTCCCCGGTCGCACGTGGTTGGATAATTGTTCCTTTTCGCCTTTCGTGTTTTCCATTTCCAAGTCGGCGTAGCGTATTCCCTTGTATCGTTTCATTGCCAGTTCCATTTTTTTCCGGAAACGGGGGCTGCGTACCGAGTCTTCGACCTGCTCTGCCATGCGGGTTAGTTCTTCCAGTTCTTCCCGGGTGCGGGAGAACTCTTGCTTTATCATTGTTTCGGCGATATAGAGTGACACGGGGGACGTCGGGTGCTGACGGATGAAATTCATGCGGGCGTTATCCACGATGTTTTCTTTCTCTATTTTTTGCGGGTAAAATTCAGCGTAGATTTTGTCATATAACTCTTTCGGGTACTCGTACTTGTGGTAAAAGTTTAACTTGGAAAGTGTGTCGTTGGCTTGAAAGGCGTCCAACTCTAACGGTAGTAACTCTTCCCTGTAACTGTTGAATTCCTTTTGCAGTGCGCTACCCGTCACTGCGCCGACACGTTCGCTTGCGAAAGGCATAAGCGTACTTACATAACCTATACTGTCGAAATGGGGAACATCGAGAGTCAAACACGAGTTGTCAAGAAAAAACCAAGTCTTTTGATTTTTTACATCACGTTTCTCGGTCACGAGCGGGCGGTTTGAAACTGTTAATTCACAAAAAATAGGTGAAGCGACTTGCCCGTGTAGTTCGAAACGTCCGTTGCGAACAGTGTCTGTTGCCAGCAGTATGGCATCCTCTCCTTCAATATTTCTGAGCGTGACGGTCATTCCGTCCTTTAGCCCGGGAAAGTTACCCCGGATGGAATATTTCTCTTCATGAGAAGTGCAGGCGGCACTCAATAAAAGTGCCCCGATAAAAATGTATAAAAATTTCATTGCGAGTGTTTTTGAATTTATATCATTATGAAATCAAACGTGTTTATTCACGTTTGATTTCATTTTATTTCTAGTAGCGGTTTAGTCTTGTGCATCACGCACGTAACGTACACTCATGTATTTCGAGAAATTGCCTTCGTAATTCGTGTCATAGCTTTTTGTAGCGTTTCGTTCGATTTGCGAGGTGGTACAAGATACTTTTCGGAAATACACGGTTGGGGCAAGAGTCATGTCATTTTCGGATACCGCTTCCGTGGCAGTCCAGAAATAACCGTGTTCTCTCAAGTGTCGGTGACGTACATCCGCGGGACGACCGTACACTAAAGCGAAGCCTCCCAATCGTAGCAACATCCCGCTACCTGTTGCGTCTTGTTGGAGCAATGCGCCTTCAACGCTTCCGCGCATTCCGGTTGCTTCAGCCTCCGATTCGGACATACCCATGGCTTGTTCCAGTTTTTTCCAATCGTCATCGGTAGGTAGATGCCAGCCTTCGGGGAGTAATTCTGCATTCTTCAACGCTTCTTCGTAAGTGTACATGTTGCCGTAATTATCCCAATCCATGGCGGCCTGTTCTCTATCGGTATCGACCACATACACGAGGTCTCCCCAATCGTCAACTCTTTTTTGTTCGTAATAGCGTTCTCCCGCCTTGAAATTGCTGGTCATCCAATCCAGTCCCGCGTAACGAACCCACCCGTATTCGTTACCTTCATTGTCTTTAACGGTTCCTTCCGCTTCCGGTTTTATCTCGGGCAGGCGATTATTGTCATCGTCGTTACATCCGATACATACCGAGAGTATCACGACTAATATATATCCAAATATCTTTTTCATATGCTGTTTATTTATTTAAAAAACAAATCCCATGTCACTAATTATTTTTTTAATTAAGCTGTATTTCGTGCGAACGATAGGATAGTCTTTATACTCCTCCATAAATTCTTCCTCCGGAGTATTGAAAATAGCTTTAACGTAAGTATCTCTATCGTCTGAGGCGTAACTGGGAAACCATCCTCTCGTGCTGACTGAAATGAATCCACACTCGTTGGCAATTTGTTTACAGTACGCGTAATACTCATTGTAAGCTTGTACAGCCTCGTTTTGAAGGTATTCTTCTTCATTTATTTCTCCTGCTTCGTAAGCATCCTTTGCATCATCATAATCATCTTTATAATTGTCATAAAAATCATCATAATAATCATAAAAATCCTCGTAGAAATCAACGTAATCATACCAATAGTATTCATCGCTGAATGCGTTGAATTCATCAAAAATAGCTTTGTCTAATTTTCCCATTTTATTCGTGACGATGGATTGGAAGATTATCGTGCAATAGTCACTATATGCTTGTTCGTCCTCCGTGTCAAGAACCGGTTTCATATTCAGAGCCAGACAACGTTCACCCTCGTAATAATCAATAGTTCTCCATTTTTTCCCGTACCAATCGGAGAGATTATCCACTAACAGGAATGAATAGGGCCGGACCGATTTGCCCAAGTGCGGAAGTATGTAATCTTCAACAAACTTGATGGCTTCCTCTTTTGTCGTTTGTGTATTTATATACTCGAATTGGAAGTCTTTTCCATCATCACTTCTAAGAGAGTAACCTAAATCTATTGTTTCCGTGTACCAGTAAGGCGTGCCGTCCGCGTAAGTGCCCCGTTGTTCGTGTCGAAGAGTATCATTGAAAAGCACGTGAACCCCGTGGTCTTCATAGAATTTGCGTCTTATCACTGATTCTGGGTCTGTCGCGTTTTCCGACACGGAGAAATAATCATCGCGTTCGCCAGTCGGCTCTAGTGAATCTTCCTTGCTGCATGCTCCTAAAAGCAAACTAAAAATAATAAGGTAAAATATTTTGTCCATCTTGTATTCCATTAATAGTTAATAGTTTCGTATGGTTCTCGGTCCGGGCGTTCGTTTTTGCCCAGCGTGTTCTGGAATTCGATTACTTCTCGCGGAAGAGCCAACGTGTAAGCCTTGTCGTCTTTCTCCAGTCGATAGTAACGAGCTTGGGAAATCACTTGGGAGTATGTATCCGGGTCCATTTTGAAATCATAATAGATGTGTGTGTACTCTTTGGACCAACGATATTTGTCGCATACCGTGTAGCGGCGTAAGTCATACCAGCGATGACCTTCCAGACAAAGTTCGCGTTGACGTTCCAGTCGTATGGAATCGACAAGCGCGTTTCCCGTGGCGTTAAGGGCAGGAGGAGTTTTGTATCGTTTGCTGTGTAGTAATTGGAGTTTCTCGCGTGCGGTATCCTCGTCATTGTCCAACGCGGCGGCTTCTGCCAGATTTAAATATGCCTCGGTTGTGCGGAACAAGTAGTTATCTGAGATAGGACATTTGGATGCCGCATGTTCTTTCATATCCCACCGTACTTTCTGGAAGATGAAATAATCTCCCTCTTTTTTGATGTAGTGTTTCTTTCTCAAATCATTGTCATTAAAAGCGTTGCACAACTCCTCCGAGATGTAGAACGGGCGCTCGTTGTCGTAGTGCCGGCGACCTTCGTATCCCATGATGCCGGTTGATAATTGGTGTCCTCCCATGGAAAACAGAATTTCGGGCAACGAGGCATTCAGGAAATTGCCATTTTCGTCGGCAAAACCGTTCAAATCGGTTAGGGCATCGTTGCGGTCAAGCACAAGTTGGGCGTATTTCCGGGTATTCGGGTAGTCCTGCATGTAAAGATAAACCCGGCTCATCAGCAAATAGGTAGCCGTTAAATCGGCATGATAAATGGATACTCGTTCCGTTTGTTTCAAGCAGGCTTCTGCTTTTTCCAAATCATCGATGATTTGAGCGTACACCTCGGATAACGTCCCCAAGTGATAATCCTTATCTTCAATATAAGAGGTTAATTTTAACGGGATACCCGGGGTTGAAGCCGCTTTGGATGGTTCGTAAGGAGCGGCGTAGAGATTGGCAAGGGTGAAATAATACAAGGCGCGTAGGAAATACGCTTCGCCTTCGATTCTGATTTTGTCGAGTTCTTCACTTTTATTGCGTGCGGTTACACCATCCAGTTCGTCCAGTATCATGTTGGTCGTGTTGATGTATTTGTAGCTCTTTTTCCAACATCTGTCTTCTGAGCTGATACTTGTTCCCTTGGGATTCATACCCACTTGGCGTTGCCAAGTGAAATAACCGAACAATGCCTCCGGGTCAGCAACCTCCAAACGGTTCTCGTTGATAGGTCCTTGTTGCAGTTCGTCCGACATGAAATGGATGAATAGGTTGTAAGGTTGTAGGGCGGAAGAATTATATTCTTCGTAAAATCCCACGGGAAGATAGGCATCTCCCAATAGCAACTCGTTCAAATCGTCGACGGTTTCAACCTTTGCCAAATCTTGAGAATACTCTTCAAGAAAGCTGGAACAAGCCGTTAGGGTGAATAGGAGGAATACTATAAATATATTTTTCATAGCAGGTTGTTTTAAAATGAAACGTTCAAACTAAACGAATAAGTAGGGCGGTCGGACAAGGACACTTCCGTGAATCCTTGTGTAGGGGTTTGCCCTTTTAACTTTTTGGAGCAAATCGTGAATAAATTGGTGCCTGATAACGAAATGGCAAGTCTGCTTAATCTTAATTTGGGCAGAATGCGTTCACCAAACTCGTACGTGAAACTCAAATTGGAGCATTTCAAGTAGTTACCGCTAACGACACGTGCATCCGAATAGTCGTACATATCCCATAAGTTGTCGGCAAATGTTTGAATATTGTAGAAGTTGACACCTGACCAATGTTCGTTGTAATCGAAATAATATCCACTATTTTGAGCTATAATGGCCGGAATATTCGTGTGTTTTTCATCGCCGGGATTTTTCCAACGGTTCAATAATTCACGATGAAGATTGCTTTCCGGTGCGATTGTAAGGTCTTTATTATAGCGGAACGTTCTAAATAGCCGGACTTTTGACCCCAAGCTGTAGGCAAACATCCCGTTCATGCGCAAGTTCTTGTAGCGTAAAGTCGTGCTTAGGCTTCCGGACATATACGGTTCGCGGCGTCCGGAAGCAGTTAATACTTTTTTGAAAGTATCGTACTTGCTTAATCCGTCCAGTTCGTATTGGCGGTCTTCATAGTCATCGAACATCGGTCCGCCGTTAACGGGGCTAAGTCCGATAAACTTGTACGAGTAGAAAGTATTTACGGCTTTGTTTTTCACGACCACGGTCCCGTCGAGGAAATCTTGGTAATCATAGGTTTGTGAATCCGGGTCGCTTTTCACTTTGTTGAAATCTTTCGAGAACGAGGTCGACAGCAACCAGTTCCAAGTTTTGCTCTTGATAGGGTTGAAGGTAACATCGATGCCGTATCCTTTATTTTCAATGTCGCCACCGTTGATGCTATAAGAATCCAATCCGTTTATGGTAGCGATTTTCTTGGTCATGAAGGCATCTTTTGTCCGTTTGTAGTAATATTCCGCCTCGATTTGGATGCGGTTGTCTAGAGCGGCAACCGTAAGACCGAGATTGAGCGATTGCGTTTTTTCCCATTTGAGGTTCGGGTTAGGCACTTGGTTCACCGATGCGGTCATCTCCTTGTAATAAGGATCGAAAGGATTTTTTTGCATCAATAGCACCGGTGAAACATCCGAAAGCATATTCCCTTGGTACCCGTACGACATTTTAAAACTCAGGTAGTTGAGCCACACCCGTTTGAAGAAATCGTGTTCCGTGAGATTGTAATTCCCGGATGCCGACCAAATGGGAAGGAATTTGTCATTACTATTATCTCCGAATCGGTTTGACCCGTCGGTACGTCCGTTCACGTTTATGGTAAAATAATTCCGGTAACTGTAAGAAATACTCAAATAGCCCGAAACAATGTTGGACAGGTCATCTTTAATCGAGGGGGTATTATTGGCAGCCCAAGCTGCATAGGCAGGGTAATCTTCCGCGTTGATGTTGTTCACGAACATTTTTCCCCGTTCGGGATAATATCCCCTGTGAACAGACGAGAAACCGTTATAACGCGTGGAACTCATCTCGAAACCGCCGCTGGCATTGATGTTATGTTGCTCGTCTGCTCCCCAGTATTTATTGGCATTCACCTGCAAACGTGCCGTGTAAGAGTTTTGCCGGGTTTCGTTGTGCTTTAATTCGCCCCCGAAAGGAAGTGTACCTTCGCTCCATGGAGTTTCCCCGTAATTAGCTCTACGAATAGTGGCGACATGCCATGTGTGTTCACCCCAGTAGCCTTCTATTTCCGTGTTGGAATTCGTGTAAGAGAGAATGGCTTGTGCGTTCAGCCAGTCGGTAAAACGGAATTGCAGGTTGGTATTGACCGTGATTCCGGAGGCGTTTTGTTTGGAGTAACTGTTTTCGAGTTCGTTCAATATATTGTAATTCCAATATGAGTTACTCGTGCTTTCATATTTTTCATAGTACGCGTATTCTCCCTCTTCGTCATAGGCGGGGATTGCACGACTGGAATTGTAAGCGTAATCCATTGGGGCAATTTCATCCTGATTATATTTTTTCTTGCTGATATTTCCTTGTAACTGAACGGAAGCGGTGAACCATTGACTGAATGTAGTTTCAAGATTCAGGGATGCCGTGTAACGTTGGTTATAATTTCCCTTGATGACGTCATTGTCACGGGTGAACCCGATGGACGAGTAATAACGGGTTTTCTCCGAACCGCCCGACATGCTTAACGTGTGTTGGTGCGAGAACGTGTCTTCGGTCAACAGGTCGAACCAATCTGTGTTCACCGTTTCCAAGCGTGCCACTTTTTCGGCAAACTGTTTGTCCGTAATTTTTCCTTGATAGAGTTCTGATAATAATCCCTCGTATCCGACCATGTTAGCATTATAATCGTATTTATAATGTTGCTCGTGAAGTTCCCGAGACACTTGGATTCTTTCCCGGGAGTTCATCAAGTCTATTTTGCGGTCGGAATAACGCGGACGCTGACGGAAAGTAGCTGTCATGTTATAGTTGATAACCGGTTTCCCGATATGACCTTTTTTAGTCGTAACCACGATGACTCCATTGGCAGCTTTTGCCCCGTACAAAGCGGTTGCAGCCGCGTCTTTCAATATATCCAAACGCTCGATGTCCTGCGGGTTTAGTCCTGCGATGGCATTACCGATGCGGTTGATATAGTCCGGGTCATTCAATTCTTCTGCTTGGATTGGCACGGGGTCTTGCACGATGATTCCGTCCACTACCCATAATGGTTCACGATTACCCACCAAAGTCGATGTACCACGGATACGAATTTTTGGAACGACACCCACTTCACCCGAGTTGGTCATCAAAATCATTCCCGGTACCCGACCTTCCAGCATTTGGTCAATGGATGTTGCGGAAGCAATCATGATATTGTCAACGTTTAATGTTTTGACGGCACTCGTGTTTTTTCTCCGGTCCACCCGTTGGTAACCCGTCACCACTACTTCCTCCATCTCTTGCGTGTCTTCTTCCAGTACCACCTTTAACAACTCTTCCCCCTTGTACCGAATCGTTTGCGTCTTCATCCCGATGAAGGACACGAGCAACTCGATATTGCTCGTGTCTTTCGGTTGCACGAGCTCGAACCGTCCCTCGGCGTTGGTCGACACCCCGAGTGTTGTCCCTTTTATCATAACCGTCACGCCCGGTAGCGGTTCTTTATTCTTATCCGTGACGATACCTTTGATTTTTCGTATCTCTTCTTGCTTTTGGATGATAGCCTTGCGGATCACGATAACGTTCTCGTGAATACTGTATTCCAACCCGCTGCCATTCAGGCATACGTCCAGAATAGACCGTATATCGGCGTCCTTCATGTGAACGGATAGGTTCCCGAGGTGACCGACTTCTTCCACGTTGTAAACAAACGTGTATTCACTCTGTTGTTTAATCGTTTGCATCACGTCACGGATACTCCCGTTCTCGACCTCTACCGTCAGGAGAGCCTCTTGCGCGAGGACTCCCGCCGATAGATTCATGCAAAACAACAACATTAACAATGCGTTTAGCTTCATAATTAGCAACAATTTTTTTAATTTTTCATGCACGGGGGCATGAATAAAACAATCATTTTTCATACTTTTGTTTTATAGGTTTATAATTACACTCGCTTTGACGGGGGAGTGTATATCATTAAATTTGTGGCAGGTCGTGTTGGTAGCATGACCTGTTTTCTTTTATCTACTTGATGTATATGGTATTGCCCTCCTTCCTGCATTTGACCACCCGAGTTTCCTCTATAAAGTTTAGCACCTTGTCTATATCAGCATAGCGGGATACTTCAAGGGTGAACCGACGTTGTTTGGCATTTTCATTTTCAAAGACCACCCGGAACTCGTACCAGCGGGCGAGAGTTTCTATGATTGAGGCAAGGGGTTCCTCGTCGAAGTAGAACATATCCCGTACCCATGCCGTGACTACTCGCGTGTCTACTTTTTTCACCTCTATTAGCGGGTTATCTCGGCTGGTGATGGCTTGTTGTCCCGGACTGATGACCTGAGTGGTAACCTCGTTGCTTACTTCAACCTTACCGTTGACGAGGGTTGTGGCTACTTCTTTTTCCGTGTCATACGCGTTCACGTTGAATGTCGTGCCCAGCACGGCAATCTCTGTCCCTGCCGCGTGGACGATAAATTGTTTGGATGTATCGCGGGTTACTTCAAGATAGGCTTCCCCGCTTAACCACACTTCCCGGGTATCCCCGTTGAACGCTACCGGGTATTTCAAGGTACTTTCCGAGTTCAGTTTCACGACCGTGTTGTCCGCAAGTTTCACGGTGTATTCCCCGTATTTGGGTACAATGATTTTGTGGTAAACGGGAATTTCTTGGAGTGATTCCTGCTCGACAGTCGTGTAGTCAATTTCTTTTTGATTCATCTCGAGAGGGATACTTGCAGTTTGTTTGATAGCGGAATGTTCTTCCCGGTCGAGGGTGATGGTGTTTCCATTCTCGAGCACGAGTTGCACCGAGTTCAGCGGGCGTGGCGTCATGATTTCATCGGCTTTATCCCGCGAATAGAAATGCAGAATACCCGTCGTGAGTAATACTGCCGCGCAGCAGGCGACAGCCGTGTAACTTACCCGACGCCACGTGGCGTATCTTTTCGGGCGTACCCGGTATCTTCGGGTGAAGTCCTGCCACGCTTTCTCGGTGGTTGGCATCCCGTTGTTCCGGGAAGTTTCCGCGTGCAGCAGTTTTTCGTAAAGTTGACGGTTTTCCTCGCTTTGTGCCACCCATGATGCAAGTCGTTGCTCTTCATTCTCCGGTAAAGCCCCCAGTTTGTGCAGGGCAACCAGACGCGCGACTTCGATTCTCTTTATAATTTGTTTTTCCATATTCATTCGTTCTTCTCTTTGAATACGGATGAGGTCGAAAAGCGGGTGAGTCGATTTCTAGATTTTTAATAAATATTTCGCGAAGAATAATATAACGTATTCTTTACCAATAATTTCTCGTAGCTTGGAATACATCTCTTTTTTTAGCGATTTGACCGAATTGATAGAAATACCCAACGTGTCGGCTATTTCTTGGTTCCCCAATCCGTCGAGTGCAAGACGGGCTATTTCAAGACTGCGACCGGTCAATTGTGCAACGGCGGCTTGAACGAAACGTATCATTTCTTGGTTCGTGATTTCATCCAGAAAGAAATCATCGGAGTATAATTTCTCTTTCAATTCATCGACGTCTTCCGTGTTGAATTTTTCGTGCCTCAAGACGTCCATGCAGAGATTCTTGGCCGTGATATAAAGAAAGGCTATGGCATTTTGACGAGAATAAGAATCATCGAGCCGCTCGTACAGTTTGAAGAAGGTTTCTTGAGTCACATCCATGGATTGTTCCCGGTCTTTCAAATAGGTATGACAAAATCCCACCACTGCTTGAAAGTGACTCATGTACAATTCCTTGAACGTGTCTATGCTTTTAATGCCGTTTTCCATGCCTCGTGAGTTGAAAGCACAAATATAATGTTAATATTTTAAAAGTCGAAATATTACAATTTCCCCATTATACTCTTGACCAATAAATACACTCTTGTCCCAATACTTTGAGGCCATCTATCCGTTGGCGATACATCCAATTTTTCGGCTCTTTCTATCGCGATATCAATATGCGGTAGGAGTGCCATAGCGTCATAATCAGACTCGTGATAATGTCCTGTCAAGTCTTTCACGCGCTTCTTCAGCCATGTATCTTGACTGTTTATTTTTTTGTTCACGGATAACTTGTCCAATTGTCCCTTGCTATATAAAGCAATATCTTCCACGTGGAGAAGTAACCATAGTTCAAAACATGGGTTGCTCACGCAGAATCGCAAGTTGCTGTTTTGCGCACAATGTTGTGCCACAGATGAAAGCATTTTGTCCTTCCATTTGTCTTTATCCACGACAATCCACAATTGGTCATCATCTTCTATGTTATATTCAGCCATAAATCTGCGAATCTGTTCGTAAACATTTTCGGGACTCGAATTATTGGAATCCCGGTGCAAAACTTCCACGTGCACGTCTGAGGCGCACAATGAGATTTTCATTGACTCGAAATAAATGTTCTCGGTATTTCTACCTTCAGCCGCGATAACAACCAATCTCGCGGATTTTATCCCTTCCCGTCGTTCAAAGTCTTTTCGTTTTCTCATCGCTTTTTACCATTTTAAACTTTTGATGGGAGCAAAGAATGGAATTGCGCCGTATCTTCCTTGTAGATAGCCTTTACGTATGTCTTCCCTCGGTTTATATTCTGCAAGGGAAGTAAGATGTGATGCACCTTCATGACCTTTTTCTATAAACCACACTTCATCTGCACGAATTAAATCTAAATTCAATAAGTTAGATTCATGGGTAGAAAAAATCAATTGGGTGTCCCGTTCATCGGAAAGATGGTTGAAATAATATTCCAATAACTTTTGCGAAAGCATCGGGTGCATGCTACGGTCTATTTCATCGACTAGATAAACCGATTCATTCAATCGAAGGTCAATCAACATAGGTATGAAATCCAATAAGCGGATGGAACCGTCGGATTCTTCGCTCATCTCAAACGGAACTTCATCATTGTCGGACGTTTTATGGATCGCAGTTTGTTTATATGTAGTTGTTATTCCCTCCGAATCTGTTTCAAAGAAATAAATTGTCGAGTCGGAGGATGATGCTATGACATAATTCTTGTTCGGTTCAGCATCGGACAAAAGGTTATTTATCAGGTCTTTGGGTAAATCTATATCTTCTTTACTCACCTTGATACGGCGTATATCCGTGATGCCCGTGTTGAAATACTCTAACAAGGACTTCGTCGCTGCCGCGAAATCCTTGTCTTTTTCTACGCGAATAGATATACCGTTATAGCGTGAATTTGGGAAGATAATCTTTAAATTTTCTTTCATCCAACGATATACATCATTGACGAGAGGCAATCCTTTCCCGTTTCGTTTGATATATTCGGCGAGAAAACTATCTGTTACAGGCGTACTCTGGCTTATAAATTTCAATAATTGTTGAGTTTCCGCATTACCGTTGACTGGGCCAAACGTGAATTCATTACCCTCTGCTGTAACTTTACGTGTATAAATTTCTCTATCCGTGCGGCTATTAATTTCATAGAGCCATTCTTCCGTGATACCTTTGATTGTAAATTCTACTCCATATGCGAAGAATTTCTTTCCTGCTTTAAATTCCAGTTCGATTTTTGAGGGTAGATTATTCGGTTTGGTCAATTTGAATGGTTCAATATATTTCTTGGGTATACTTGACAAAGCAATTTTTTGTATCATGGAAACGGCCTTGATGATGTTGCTTTTACCGGAAGCGTTAGCACCATAAATAATGCCGGTCTTCAAAACAGAAATACCATCACGTTTTTCCGCTCGGCTAACCTGTTCCCCATGTATTGTACTTTTCCCTGCAACAAAACTAATTTCAGTTTCTTCCTTGAAAGAATATAAATTCTTTATTGTTACTCGTAATATCATAGTTTTGACGAATTATATCAATTTATCATGCAAATATAGCAAAAAGGACAATGTGTTTGGGAATATATTGTCAAATTCTTACAAAATTTTTGTTGGTAAATTACGGTGGGCTATTATTGTGTTGTTTTCTTGCGGGAACTTGCATGGTTTGGCGTTTTTTAGGCATTTTGTTGATGTGGGGTGAATGACATAGAAAAATGACAAGAAAGGCGTAAAATAAAGTAAATAACAGTTATAATATATCTATATTATTTATAGTTGCTTTATAGCATCTCCTATTCAAATCCTATTCAACTCCTATTCAACCTCTATTAAAATAGAAAAATAATAGGATTTAATTAGGAAATGAAAAGGTTATTTTACAAATTAAATAAGAAGGAAATAAATAGTATATTTAATTTTTATATAGGAATACATGCTGTTTTCTTGTTTACCAATTCTCGATAACCGCAATCGGGTCATCACTGTTTCTTTCAGAAATTATCACTACTTTTGCATATGTCATCAATAATTTATTGCTAGTTTCTGGAACCGTTCTTTAAAGAAGAAAAATAGACCAATGAAAGAAGAAAATAAAATTATACTTTATCAAGACGATAACGAAATAACTCGTGTATCTGTGCGTTTTGCCGATGAAGATGTATGGCTGACACAAAATCAGTTGGCAGATATATATTGCACTACGCAAGAAAATGTATCGATGCACATAAGCAACATATATGCGGATCAAGAATTGGATGAAAATCGAACTTATAAGAAATTCTTATTAGTTCGGCAAGAAGGAAAACGTCAGGTAAAACGCAATATTGACCATTACAATCTTGATATGGTTATTGCCCTTGGTTATCGTGTTCAGTCGCAAGTTGCGACTCGCTTCCGTCGTTGGGCAACGCAGCGACTTCATGAATATATCCAAAAGGGTTTTGCAATGGATGATGAACGATTGAAGCAAGGTGGCAATCTATTGCCCATAAAAGAAAAATACTTATCGGCAAAGGTAACATATCACATAAACAGGCTATAGAAAAGGCAGAAAAAGAGTTCGAGATATATCGTAAACGAGAAATGGAATTGCTTGAAAGTGATTTTGATAGAGAGATAAAGAGGTTGAAAGAAAAAAATGATTTTTTTTCGCGAGTTCTTTGTATCTTCGCACGTTGAATAGATTTGAATGAAAATGGAAAAGAAAGGTTTGATAGTTGCCGTGGACGGGCATTCTTCGACGGGAAAAAGTACTGTTTCCAAGATTTTGGCGGCACGTTTAGGATATACTTATATAGATACGGGTGCGATGTACAGGATTGTGACCTTGAGAGCGATGCGGGACGGGTTGATTCGTGATGGCAAGGTGGACGACGAGGGGTTGAAACGAGTACTTCCGTCGATTGTTTTCGGTTTCAAGTATAATGACGAGAAGAAACGTTACGAGTCCTACATGAACGGGGAGTACGTGGAGAAGGCTATCCGGGGACTGGATGTGTCGGATAACGTGAGTCTGGTTGCTTCGTTGCCTTACGTGCGGGAGTTGCTGGTGGAGAAACAGCGGGAAATGGCGAGTGCCGGTGGCGTGATCATGGACGGTCGGGACATCGGTAGCGTGGTGTTTCCGAACGCGGAAGTGAAATTCTTTATGACAGCGAGTCCGGAGGTACGGGCGCGACGTAGGTACGAGGAGTTGAAGGGAAAAGGGGAGCAGGTGACGTACGAGGAAGTGGAAGCGAACGTGCGCAAGCGGGATTATATCGACGAGCACCGGGAAACAGCCCCGTTGGTACGGGTGCCGGATGCCGTGTTGATTGATAATAGCGATATGACGGTGGAGGAGGAAGTAGAAGAAATGATAAAGCTCATTCGTTCACGATATGAAAGTAGAGATTGACGAGAATTCCGGTTTCTGTTTCGGCGTGGTGAACGCTATCGCCAAGGCCGAGGAGGAGTTGCAGCAGGGGGAACTTTATTGCATCGGGGATATCGTTCACAACAATCTGGAGGTGGATCGCTTGAAGGGATTGGGGTTGCGGACAATAGACCACGAGGCGTTTGCCGACTTGCGGGATTGCCGGGTATTGTTTCGGGCGCATGGCGAGCCGCCTAGTTCCTACGCTTTGGCGGAAAAAAATAATATTGAAGTGATAGACGCTTCGTGCCCCGTGGTATTAAATTTGCAGCAGAAAATCAGAGCGGCATACGAACGGGTGAAAGCGAACGGCGGACAGATCGTGATATACGGGAAGCGGGGGCATGCCGAGGTGAACGGGTTGGTAGCGCAGACGAACGGGGAAGCGTTGGTCGTGGAGCGGGAGGAAGATTTGAAAGAGATAGATTTTTCACGATTGGTTATCCTGTTCTCGCAGACGACGAAAAGCCTTGACGGGTTCAAGCGGATCGAGGAGTTGGTGAGAGCGAGTGCCCGCGGCGGCGTGGAGGTGAACGACACGATTTGCCGCAAGGTGGCAAACCGAATCCCGCAGTTGAGGGAGTTTGCGGTGCGACACGACGTGGTGCTGTTCGTGAGCGGGGAGAAGAGTTCTAACGGCAAACAGTTGTTTGCCGTGTGTCGGGAAGCGAATCCGAGAACCTATTTCGTGCAAGGTGTAGCTGATTTGAGCGATGAGATGTTCGAGGGGGCGGAAAGCGTGGGAATCAGTGGAGCTACATCGACACCGAGATGGGTGATGGAAGAGATAAAGAATGCAGTGATTTAAGATTTATGATTTAAGATTTATGATTTACGATTTGTGATTGTAAATTTTGGATTGAAATAGAGCAAGTAAGAATATAAATTGATTGATTGTAATTGGCATTTTCAATTTTCAACTTTCAATTTTCAATTGAATGATTATGGGAAAGATTAAAAGAATAGGTGTTTTGACCTCCGGGGGGGATGCTCCGGGGATGAATGCCGCTATTCGGGCGGTGGTGAGAGCGGCGATTTTTAATGGCTGTGAGGCATACGGGATTTATGACGGTTACGAGGGGTTGATCGAGGGAAACATGAAAAGACTGGAATCTCATGACGTGAGTAATATCATACAACGCGGGGGAACGATCTTGAAGACAGCCCGGAGTGCTGAATTCCGCACGGTGGAAGGACGTGCAAAGGCTTACGAGCAGATGAAACAGAACGGGTTGGACGCGTTGGTGGTGATTGGTGGAGATGGTACGTTCTCCGGCGCCCGCTTGTTGTGTCAAGAGCATAACGTGCCTGTCGTGGGGGTTCCCGGTACGATAGACAACGACCTGTACGGTACGGATTACACGATCGGCTACGATACGGCGGTGAATACCGTGGTGGATGCTGTTGATAAAATACGCGACACGGCGAGTTCCCACAACCGCTTGTTCTTTATCGAGGTGATGGGACGAGATGCCGGGTTTATTGCCTTGCGTTCGGCTGTTGCCACGGGTGCGGAAGCGGTGTTGGTGCCGGAGATTGAAACGGACGTGAATGATTTGGACAAGTTTTTGGAACATGATTATAAACCTCATAAGTCGAGTGGTATCGTGATCGTGGCAGAGGGTGACAAGTCGGGAGGAGCTTACACGATCGCGGATAAGATATCCAAGAAGCACCCGGAGTATGACGTGCGGGTGACCGTGTTGGGGCATATTCAACGAGGTGGTTCTCCTTCGGCATTCGACCGCGTGATGGCAAGCACGTTGGGCGTGGCGGCGGTAGATGCTTTGCTGGACGACCAGACCAGTATCATGGTGGGTATCATGAACAAGGACACCGTGCATGTGCCGTTCAATAAGGCGATTAAAAATTCCAAACCGTTGAATCATAATTTGTTGGGGTTGACGGAAATCTTATCAATTTAGTGATTTATGATTTTAGATTTAAGATTAAACTCCTCCGTCAGCTACGCTGCCAAGTGAGCCCGAGAGCCGGTCTCGAACCAGCTCCCGCTCGGCAAACCGAGAGCAAGCTCTCTTTCTGCCCTCGCTTACTTGCTGGTTTCCTCTATAAACAGAGGATGAGTTGGTGATTTAAATCATAAATCGTAAATCATAAATCGTAAATCATAAATTATTTTGCAGTTCGCTGACGTCATCATCCCTTTGGGAGTGGAGAATTTTTTTACTTATTCGGTACCGACGGAATACGAGGGAACGGTAGCGGTAGGGGGGCTTGTTGTCGTTTCGTTCGTGAAGAATAAGCGTTACACGGGGGTTGTTTACGCGTTGCATTCCAACCCGCCCGTGGGATTCGAGGCACGTCCGATAGAGCGGGTGATAGAGGAGGGATTCGCTCTTTCCGCTTCTCATTTGAAGTTTTTGTTGTGGTTGAGCGAATATTATATGGCTCCGCCGGGAGAGGTGACACGGGCGGCGTTGCCTGTCGCCATGCGTTTGGAGAGTTACACGAGTCTTTGTCTTGCCGCGGATTGGCAGGAAGATGGAACGGGGGGGGTAGAATTGAGTCCGATGGAACGGGAGGTGATCGGGGTATTCCGGCAGAACGGGGAAATTTGCATGGCGGAGGTGGAAAAGTTATTGCGACGGAAAGACGTGTACGTGGCGGTGCGTTCGTTGTTGGAGCAAGGGATTATTCAAGTGAAAGAGTCCGTGGATGATTTGTTCAAACCTAAATTGGAACGGTTGGTGCGTTGGGCGAGAGCGTTTTCGGGGGAAGAGTTGGGGGAGATTATGGATTCGTTGAAACGGGCGAAGGCGCAACAGAAAATGTTGTGTGACTGGATTATGTATTGCGACGAGCATCACACGGATTCGTTGCCTAAGGCGGAGTTTACCGGCGTGATCGGTAATTCGACGGCGGCGTTGAAGGGATTGTGCGAGAGGGGGGTGCTGGAAGTCGCGACAATAGAGGTAAGCCGTTTGGATAGCACGGGGGAGGAGGTGCAGGAGATGCATGCCTTGTCGGGAGAGCAGGAACGGGCGTTGGAACAAGCGCGGGGGCATTTCAAGGAGAGGGACTGCGTGTTGTTGCAAGGGGTGACTTCCTCGGGAAAGACGGAGGTGTATATACATTTAATAGAGGAAACGATTCGGCAGGGGAAGCAAGTGTTGTATCTTTTGCCGGAGATTGCTTTGACGGTACAGATCGTGAAACGGTTGAGGCGGGTGTTCGGCGACCGGGTGGGGGTATACCATTCGGGAATGACGGACAGTGCCCGTGCCGAGATGTGGCGCAGGCAGAACGGGGAGAATCCTTATCCCGTGGTACTCGGGGTACGTTCTTCTATTTTCCTGCCTTACCGGGATTTGGGATTGGTTATTATCGACGAGGAGCACGAGGCTTCTTACAAGCAGAAAGAACCCGCTCCCCGTTATCATGGCAGGGATGCGGCTATCATGCTCGGCAAGATGAACGGGGCGAAGATATTGCTGGGTTCTGCCACGCCTTCGTTCGAGAGTTACCAGAATGCCATGAGCGGTAAATACGGTTTCGTGGAGCTGACCACCCGTTTCGGGGAGGTCATGATGCCCGAATTGATGTTCGTGGACGTGAAAGAATATCGCCGGAAGAAAATGATGAAAGGGAGTTTTACTCCCGTGTTGTACGAGGAGATGAAGCGGGTGCTGGAGAGGGGTATGCAGGTAATTCTGTTCCAGAATAGGCGGGGGTATTCCACTTTTTTGCAGTGTAACCATTGCGGGGCTATTTTAAAATGCAAGCATTGTGATGTAAGCATGACTTATTATCGTTTCCGGAATACGCTGAATTGCCATTATTGCGGGAGCCTGCGTCCGGTGCCGACTGTTTGCGAGGAGTGCGGTCAGGGACATTACGTGAATCGCACGCCGGGGACGGAGCGAATCGAGGAGGAGGTGAAACAGTATTTCCCGGAGGCACGCGTGGCACGCATGGATTTGGAGGTGATGAGCAACAAGGTGAAATTTCGTGCTTTGATTGAAGAGTTCGAGGCGGGGAATCTGGATATATTGATCGGGACGCAAATGGTTTCGAAGGGGTTGGATTTCGAGCGGGTGAAATTGGTGGGAGTTATGGATGCCGACAGTTTGGTCAGTTTTCCCGATTTCCGAGCCGAGGAACGGGCTTACGATATGTTGATGCAGGTAAGTGGTCGTAGCGGTCGGAAAGGGGAACAAGGAAAAGTGGTTATTCAAGTTGCCGACCGGGAGAACCGGGTGTACCGGTTGGTGGAAAAAGGGAGTTTCCACGGGTTCTATTCTTTCTTGTCACGGGAACGGGAGATGTTTCATTATCCGCCCTTTTCCCGGTTAATCCAGATAGAATTAAGGCACGTGAACGAGTATTCTTTGCGTAATGCCGCGAATGAATTAGCCCGAAAGTTACGGGAACGATTGGAACGTCGGGTATGCGGTCCGGCGGAGCCGGAAGTGGCAAGGGTGCGGAAAATGTACCGTATACAAGTGCTGATCAAGGCGGAGCAGGGACTTTCGTTGTCGAAATTGAAGACTTTTATTCGGCAGAAGTGTGACGAGTTATTGAAAGGGGAGTCCGGCAAGGGATTGAAAGTTTATTTTGACGTGGATCCATTATAATCTGAAGGCAAATAGGCAGATTTCTACTTATTGTTAAGTGAACGGAAGGGAGAATTGAGCTGATTTTTGAAGTTTGATTGTTAATTAATGTGCTAGTAGAACAAGTCAAATGTTAAAAATATAATCGTATATCGGTAATAATCCGTAATTTAAGACGAGATTAGAAATTATTTGGGAAAACCTTAAAATTTGCATTAACATTATTTAGTATCCTTGATTTTAACATTTGCCGGAATAATACCTATTTTTGGAAAAACAGAAACGAGGGAAGAGAAGTAAAAAAAACTCTTTTCCGTGAAGTTTGAAACCGAGGTGATAATTTTGACGTTAAAATGTAGTATTAATAAATCAAATATAAAAATCAATGATATGAATACGGTTGATATCAAAGCATTGAACGAGCGCATACAACAAGAGAGTTCTTTTGTCGATATGATTACGATGGAGATGAACAAGGTGATTGTAGGACAGAAACATCTTGTGGAGGGACTTATGATCGGTATGCTTTCTAACGGGCATATTTTGTTGGAAGGTGTTCCGGGGTTGGCGAAAACCTTGGCGATTAATACCCTTGCCAATATTATTAACGCTAAATTCAGTCGAATCCAGTTTACCCCGGACTTGTTGCCTGCCGACGTGGTGGGTACGATGATTTACTCCCAGAAGAAAGAGGAGTTCGTGGTGAAGAAAGGTCCGATTTTCGCTAACTTTATTCTGGCGGATGAGATTAACCGTGCCCCGGCAAAAGTGCAATCCGCTTTGTTGGAAGCGATGCAGGAGCGTCAGGTAACGATAGGCGATATGACTTATAAACTGGATGAGCCTTTCTTGGTAATGGCAACACAGAACCCGATAGAGCAAGAGGGTACTTATCCGCTGCCGGAAGCTCAAGTTGACCGTTTCATGTTGAAAGTGGTGATTGATTACCCGAAGAAAGACGAAGAGAAACTAATCGTTCGGCAGAATCTGGAAAAGACGTTCCCGGTAGCCAATACCATTTTGCAACCGGAGGATATTTTGCGTGCCCGTGAGGTCGTGAAAGAAGTTTATCTGGACGAGAAGATCGAGAAATATATCGTGGATATCGTGTTCGCTACCCGTTACCCGCAAGAACACGGTTTGGAGAAATTTGTTTCCATGATCGCTTACGGTGCTTCACCTCGTGCAAGTATCAGTTTGGCGAAAGCGGCTCAAGCTTACGCGTTTATCAAACGCCGCGGGTACGTGATTCCGGAGGATGTTCGTGCCGTTTGTCACGACGTGTTACGCCACCGTATCGGGTTGAGTTACGAGGCAGAAGCCAATAGCCTGACCAGCGAGGACATTATCAGCGAGATTTTGAACACGGTTGAAGTACCTTAGAAATTGAAAATTGAAAATTGAAAATTGAAAATGACATGTTTTCAATCTGAGATTTTCAATTTGATGGCGAGAGAGTTTAGAATTGAGTTAGAATTTAGAGTGAAAAAGCGTTAGTCTTGTGCGGTTGGAATCTAAAATCTAAAATCTATAAATCTAAAATTATTAAGGTGGAGACTTCAGATTTATTAAAACGTGTTAGGCAGATCGAGATAAAGACGCGGGGGTTGTCAAGCAATATCTTTGCCGGCGAGTACCACACGGCTTTCAAGGGACGGGGTATGACCTTCAGCGAGGTGCGGGCGTACCAGTACGGGGATGATATCCGCAGTATAGACTGGAACGTGACCGCCCGTTACAATCATCCTTACGTGAAGATATTCGAGGAGGAGCGCGAATTGACGGTGATGTTGCTGATTGACGTGAGTGCCTCGCGTAATTTCGGAACGGTTTCGAAATTGAAGAAGAATCAGATCACGGAGATCGCTGCCGTGTTAGCATTCTCGGCTATCCAGAATAACGATAAGATCGGGGTAATCTTTTTCTCGGATCAGATAGAGAAGTTTATCCCGCCCAAAAAAGGACGTACGCATATCCTGCATATTATCCGCGAACTGGTGGATTTCTACCCGGAACGCAAGCAGACCAATATCGCGATGGCTTTGCAATACTTGACGAACGCAATCAAAAAGCGTTGTACTTGTTTTCTGATTTCCGATTTTATGGATGAACATGATTTTGAACATCCTTTGATTATCGCGAACAAAAAGCATGATGTCGTGGCTTTGCAATTGTATGATCGTCGGGAAAAGGTGTTGCCGCCGGTGGGGTTAATGTACTTGACGGATGCCGAAACGGGAGAGAGCGTGTGGGTGGATACTTCCGACAAGAAGGTTCGTGATCAATTCGAGGCGTACGCTTTGGAACGGGATAAAGAACTGGACAGGATATTCAAACATTCCGGGGTGGATATGGCATCTATCAGCGCGGATGAAGATTACGTGAGATCATTGATAGCATTGTTCAAGAGAAGAGGGGCTGGGTATTAATTGAAACTGAAAATGGAGAATTGAAAATGAAAAATAGGGTTGTTCTATTCGTAATATTGCTACTGTACGGTATCGGGGGATTGAAAGCTCAAAGCCGGGAATATGCGGCGGAGCTTGATACCAATTATATCATGATCGGTGACCAGATCAATTTCAGAATGAAGGTAAAGGCTGAACCGGGATTGAAGATCGTGTTTCCTCAATTGAAAGACACTCTGGCAAAAGGTGTGGAAATTATTTCCGGACCTGTTCGGGATTCTATCAAAGAGAAAGACGGACGGATACTCGTGCAGGAAAGTTACGTGATCACGTCTTTCGATTCGGGAGTGTTCATGATTCCGCCTATGCCTATCGAGATACAGCAGGAAAGTTATAACAACACGCTACGAACCGACCCGTTGGAGTTGATAGTGAATACTTTCGTGGTCGATCCGCAGAAAGGGAATTTCGACATCGTGATGCCTTTGGCTGCCCCGTGGACGTTCGCGGAGATACTGCCTTATTTATTATGGACTCTATTGGGTGTCGTGGTAATCCTGTTGATAATTTGGATTATCAAGGTGCGGAAATCACGCAAGTCACTCTTCGGGCACGAGAAACCGGCTATACCGCCTTACGTGCTTGCCATGAAGGCTTTGGAGGAGATCAAGAAGGAGAAGTTATGGCAAAGTGGTAAGACAAAAGAATATTACACGCAGTTGACCGATACGATTCGGAACTATTTGGACGGTGAGTTGGGTATTTCGGCGATGGAGCAAACTTCTTTCGAGACTTTACAGTCTTTGGAGAAGTGCGAAAAGGTGAATGCCAAACAGCGGGATAAGTTGGCGGATATGTTCGAAACTGCCGATTACGTGAAGTTCGCCAAGGCGGAACCGTTACAGGACGAGAACGTGCGTAACTTGGATATCGCTTATGATTTCGTGCAGGAAACGAATGACACGATCCGGGAAGAGAAAGAAAAAGAACGTCTGGAACGAGAGTTGAAAGAGCAACAGGAGAGAGAGGCGGCGGAAAAAGCAGCGGCGGAAGCGGCAAAGAGTGAAGAGGAGAAAAAGAATTAATTTACAATTTATGATTTTTGATTTATGATTCTCAGAATCTAAAATCAAGAAATCTAAAATTTAAAATAGAGAATATGTTTGGATATGAATTTGCAAACCCCGAATACTTTTGGTTATTGTTGGTACTGGTGCCAATGATTATCTGGTATATTTTTAAGGAGAAGCAGTCGCATGCCGATATGAAATTTTCTTCTATTCGGGTGTTCAAGCTGATGAAACGGGGAAACCGGATTTGGTTGCGTCACCTGTTGTTTGTGGCTCGGGTGTTCGCTATCGTTTTTCTGGTATTTGCTTTAGCCAGACCACAGTCCAGTTCGAGTTGGCAAACGTATAATAGTGAAGGTATAGATATCATGTTGGCATTGGATATTTCCGGTAGTATGTTGGCTCGGGACTTTACTCCCGACCGATTGGAAGCCGCGAAAGAAGTTGCCACGAAGTTCATACTGGAACGTCCCCAAGACCGGATCGGGTTGGTGGTATTCAGTGGAGAGAGTTTCACGCAGAGTCCCTTGACGACGGATCATGCGGTGTTGGTCAACGTGATGAAAGATATTGAAAGCGGGATGATCGAGGACGGAACGGCTATCGGTCTGGGATTGGCAAATGCCGTGAATCGTTTGAAAGACAGCAAAGCGAAATCCAAGGTGGTTATTCTTTTGACCGACGGTATCAATAACCGGGGGGCTATTGCACCGATGACGGCGGCGGAATTGGCGAAGACCTTCGGTATCCGGGTGTACACGATAGGTGTCGGTTCGCTGGGAGAGGCTCCTTATCCCGTGCAAACTCCTTTCGGCGTGCAGTTACAACGGATGCCGGTGGAGATTGACGAAGATATTTTGACTCAGATAGCCGATATGACCGGAGGTAAGTATTTCCGTGCCACGGATAACAAGAAACTGGAGCAGATATATAAGGAAATAGATCAATTGGAGAAAAGCAAAGTGGAGGTGAAGCATTTCAGCCGCAAGAACGAACACTTCTTCTATTTTGCCTTGATTGGAGCTTTATTGCTGATACTGGAAGCGTTAGGCAGATACACGTTATTGAGGAAAATTCCTTGATTTTAAATTTTAGATTTTAGATTTTAAATTTGGAAATGCAGGTTTAATCTAAGGTCTGAAAGTGAAAATGAAAATATAGAGATTGGAGAGGGACATGGAAAGTCATCAATCTAAAATCTAAAATTATTAAATCTAAAATTGAAAGGGTTATGTTTAGGTTTGCACATCCTGATTTATTATACTTACTGTTAGTAATTCCTTTGCTGATCGTGTTTTACGTGGTGGCTAGGATACGCAAGAAAAAGGCGATAGCGGAATTTGGGAATCCGGAATTGTTGGCAACGTTGATGCCTCTGCAATCGCCCAAGCGGGCGACGTGGAAATTCGTGATGGTATTGTTCGCGTTGTTCTTTGTTATTCTTGGAGTTGCCGCACCCCAATTCGGTTCCAAGTTACAACAAGTAAAGAAAGAAGGTGTCGAATTGATTATCGCGTTGGATGTGTCCAATTCCATGCTGGCACAGGATATAAAGCCCAGCCGGTTGGATGCGGCTAAACAGGCTATTTCCCGTATGGTGGAGAAATTGAGCGACGATAAGGTCGGGTTGATCGTGTTCGCCGGGGATGCATACGTGCAACTGCCGATCACGACGGATTATTCTTCTGCTAAATTATTCTTGTCGGGTATCAATACGGACATCGTTCCGATTCAAGGAACGGCGATCGGGACAGCGATAGATCTGGCAGCCAAGTCATTTACCCCGGACACGGAAGCGTCGAAAGCCATTATCGTGATCACGGACGGGGAGAATCACGAGGATGATGCTGTCGCGGCGGCAAAGGCGGCCCGGGAGAAAGGGATTTACGTCCACACGATCGGGATGGGATTGGCGCAAGGTGCTCCGGTTCCCGAAAAGGGTAACCCCGGTCAGTACATGAGAGACGGGAGCGGCAATCCGGTGATCTCCAAGTTGGATGAAGATATGTTGAAAGCGATTGCCAAAGCGGGGGAAGGTATTTTCGTCCGTGCAAGTAATTCTAACGTGGGATTGAACACGTTGCTGGACGAGATAAACCGGATGGATAAGACTTTGCTGGAAGAACGGGTTTTTGCAGATTACGCCGATAAGTACCAGTATTTTTTGATTATGGCTTTGATTTTCGTGTTATTGGATTTCATGATATTGGGACGCAAGAACAAAAACTTCTTGAAAATTAATATCTTCGGTACGGAAGAAAAGCGTGTTGAAAGTAAACATTAAAATGAGCGTGTTATGATGAAAGTTTTAATGACAATGATATTCGCGGTGCTGGTAAGTTTGCCGGTATGGGCGCAACAGGAACGGAAATTTATTCGCGGAGGAAATGATTTGTTTAAAGATCAGGATTTCGAGAAAGCGGAGGTGGAATATCGTAAGGCGTTGGACATGGAGGTGAAGTCTTACGAGGGAGCCTTTAATCTGGGAGATGCTTTGTACAAGCAAAAGAAATATGACGAAGCCTTGCAGCAATTCCAATCTTTGGCTCAAAACGAAAAGAACAAGGAAAAACTGGGCGAGTTGTACCACAATATCGGAAATACCCTTTTGTCCATGAATAAGTTGGACGAGAGTATCGAGGCTTACAAGCAATCGCTGAGGAATCGTCCTAATTCTCAAGAAACCAAATATAATCTGGAATTTGCCCGCAAGATGAAGCAGGAACAAGAAAACCAAGACCAGAACAAGGATCAAAACAAGGATCAGAATAAAGACCAGAACCAAGACCAAAATAAGGATCAGAATCAAGATCAACAAAACAAGGATCAACAGGATCAAAATAAAGATCAACAGGATAAAGATCAAAACAAAGATCAGCAAGACCAGAATAAGGAGCAACAAAATAAAGACCAGCAAAACAAAGATCAGCAGGATAAGAAGGAGCAGCAACAACAGCAGCAGCAACCTAAAATATCCAAAGAGGATGCCGAGCGTTTGCTGGAGGCTTTAGGGGAAGACGAGAAGAAGACGCAGGAAAAAGTACAAAAAGATAAAGCTCAGGCACAGAAAGCGAAAAAGATGAAGATTGAAAAGAATTGGTAACTTTGCGGTACGTGTCAAAGGGTATAACAGAATAAAAAGAATAAACAAAGATGAGGTCATTAATTATAGCATTATTGTTATGTGTTATAGGGGGGACAAAGGTATTTGCCCAAAAGACGACATTCGAGGTTTCGGCACCTTCCGTGGTGGAAGTCGGGGAGCAATTCAGACTTTCCTACACGTTGAACAAGCAAGGTGAGAATTTGCAGGTTCCGACGTTAAAAGGATTCGATCTGCTGGCAGGTCCCTCGTTAAGTACTTCGATGAGTTTCTCCAATATAAACGGTAAAATGGAGCAAAGCTCACAGTTTACTTACACGTACGTGTTGGAGGCACGGGAGGAGGGTGAATACACGATAGAGCCTGCGACAATCACCATTGACGGAAAGGAACATAAATCAGAGGCTATAAAAATTAAGGTAATCAAAGGCTCCGGGAACACTCAAGGAAACACGAATGGCGGAAACCGGGGAACCACTCAACAGCGGGAAGAGCGGGGGAGTGCTTCAATAAAGAAAGATGATTTGTTTTTGAAGGTAGAAGTATCCCGTAAGTCTTTGTACGTGGGCGAGAGCTTGGAATTGACATTGAAAGTGTATTCCCGTGTGAATCTGGCGGATTTGCAATGGAAGAAGATTCCCGCTTTTGACGGATTCATGACCGAGGAGAAAAAGATACAACAGATCAGGTTGAACCGGGAAGAGTATAATGGTAAGATTTACGATCAGGCGGGAGTATTACAGCAATTGATTCTGTTCCCGCAACACGCCGGAACTTTGACGATCGACCCGTATGAG
This sequence comes from Butyricimonas muris, assembly GCF_046365375.1. Taxonomy (NCBI): domain Bacteria; kingdom Pseudomonadati; phylum Bacteroidota; class Bacteroidia; order Bacteroidales; family Odoribacteraceae; genus Butyricimonas; species Butyricimonas muris. The sequence continues at coordinate 105,044 of NZ_JBKEIT010000003.1, forward strand.
ATTGTTTGTTTGATTCGGCAGCGTACCACGGGGCGCTCCGGTAGTATATTTGACGATTTCTTCGGAGGATACCGGGATGTGCGGGTACTCTGCGAGAGTGATCCGGTAAATATTACCGTGAAGAGTTTGCCGGAAACCGGGAAGCCTCTGGGCTTTAGCGGTATGGTCGGGACTCTTTCCATGAACACGTCGATATCTACCGATACATTGCGGGCAAATGACGCGTTGACTTATAAAGTGGTTTTGCGGGGGAACGGGAATATGAAATTATTGAACGCGCCCAAGATTAATTTCCCGCACGACTTTGACGTGTATGATCCGAAGATCACGAAAGATGTTACCGGGACTTCCGGGACGGTTACTTACGAGTACATCGTGATACCCCGTTACGCGGGTGAATACAAGATTCCTGCCGTGCAATATTCTTATTTCGATCCGAAGTCGAGTACCTACAAGATGCTGAAAGGGGATGAATACACGATTCGTGTGGCGAAAGGGAATGAGGCAAGTTCCAACGCGGGAGAAGCGGCATTACAGTCGTTCAAAAAAGAAGATGTACGCGTGTTGGGACAGGATATCCGTTATATCAAGTCCGGTAAGAGTGACTTGCGTCCGAAAGGGATACAGTATTTCGCGACGATGTCCTATTGGTTGAGTTTTATCATACCTTTCGTGTTGTTTGTGATCGGAATGATACTGAACCGTCGCCGGATTAAAGCGAATGCCGATTTGGTACGCGTGAAGAGTAAGACGGCAAACAAAATGGCTCAGAAGCGTTTGAGAGCTGCCGCGGTTGCCATGAGAGCGGGTAATTCCGAACTATTCTATCAAGAAGTTTTGAACGCAATGTGGGGATACGTCAGCTATAAATTGAATATAGCGGCTTCCGAATTGAACCGGGATAATATTAACGATCATTTGACTCGTCGAGGGGCAGATGCGGCTTTGATACAGGGATTTATAGATGTACTTGATCATTGTGAATATGCCCGTTACGCTCCCGGGGCGAACCAAGGGGAGGAAATGGATAAGGTATACAAGGATAGTATATCCATTATCACGAAGTTGGATAAAGCGATTTAGGCAATTGAAAATGTACAATTGAAAATTGAAAATGATGAAGAAGGTATATATAATTTTGGTTTTGCTGTTATCCGGTATTGTTGCGTTTGCCACTGATACCAAGGCTTTGGAAGACGAGGCGACAAAGATGTATCAAGAAGGGAATTACCAGAAAGCGATAGATTTGTATAACGAGATTCTGGCTGATGACATGGAGTCGGCTTCCGTGTATTATAACTTGGGAAACTGTTATTACAAGTTGGGAGAGATCGCTCTGTCCATTTTGAATTACGAACGGGCTTTATTGCTCAACCCCGGGGATAAAGACGCCAAGTATAATCTAAAACTGGCACAACAGGCCACGGTGGATAATATCAAGGTTCTGCCGGAATTGTTTCTTGTACGTTGGTATAATGCGTTCGTGACCGCTTTCACGGCTGATCTGTGGGCTTATATTTCCGTGGCTCTTTTTATCGGTTTTCTGATCATGGCGGCATTGTTTTTCTACGCGACATCCGTTTCTTTAAAGAAGAGTTGGTTTACTGTGGGAGTGATCCTGCTGCTCATGTCGATCATGACGATATTTTTTGCCTCGAAACAATATCATCGTATGACCAACAGGGATAGCGGTATAATCATGACTCCTAGCGTGGTGGTACGCGGTGCTCCCGACAGTAGCGGAACGGAATTGTTTGTCGTCCACGAGGGATTGAAAGTACAGGTTCTCGGTTCTTTGGGCGAATGGTACAACGTGCGTCTGGCCGACGGAAACGAGGGATGGGTTACTAAAGCCGATTTGGAAAAGATATAGAGATAACTGCTTTCAGCAAAAGGATTGTTCATTTATTCTGAACAATCCTTTTTTTAACCCAAAAAAAGGATTACCTTTGGTCGATATGTACGGCGTTAAATATTTATTATGAAATCATTTCTTTTTCTTTTATTAGTTTCTTTTTCTTTGAATACCTTTTCGCAAGAAATTACAGAAGAGAATTTTCGGAAGGCGGATAGTTTGATTTGGTTAGAGTATGAGCGTGCAATGGACTTTATCGATTCGTGTCGCAAAGTATGTCCGGGAATAGAAGATCAATTGGGAGAGCAAAGTAAACGGGTTTATACTATTGCTGCACGTAAAAATGTAGATAATGCCATTCGGTTCGCTGCGACACCGAGTGGATTGCAACGTTTGTTGTGGGTACGGGGGGATGTATCGAAAGATACTTTATTGTCAATACTAAAAGGATTACCGCTTGAGATGCAAAATTCACCTTATGGGAAAAGTCTTTTAATGCATATTAATACAAACCAAATACAGGAATTGGATCATTGTTATGATTTCAAGGCTACAACGGTGGACGGTAAAGAATTTTCACTTGCTTCTTTGCGAGGGAAGAGGGTTTTATTTATTTATGATGGATTGGGATGCATGGGGCAAGGAGGAAGAGATTATTTGAATAATCTGTTTCAAAGTACTTCTCGTGATGATTTAGAGATTGTCGTGTATGGAAGTGTGTTTAATTTAGAGGAACTTGTGGAAATGAAGGTACGCTATCCTTTTGACTATATTTTTGTTTCGGATTTTCTGAAAGACCATAGTCCTATCAAAATTATTTATGGTACACAAGCTATGCCGACTTGTTTTCTCATCGATAGGGAAGGTATCGTTAGATTGAAATCCGAGGGGTTGGATACGGAAAGACTAGATAAATTATTAAGAGATTGATTTTTTCTCTTGTATTGGTTGATTTATTGGAACGTTTGTTTTTTAGCTGACGAGCCAAGATTTGAATTCGGAAGCTTTGTTTTTGCTGATATATATGCGTTCGGGGACTTCCGTGTCGAGGGTAACGAGTAGACGGTTGTCGAACCAGATGGTGATGTTCGTGACGCTGTCTTTTGCCACGATGAATTGTTTATTTGCCCGGGTGAAACGTGCCGGGTCGAGAGTGGTGATGATCTGTTCCAGTGTTTTGGAATAAGGGTATTTGTTTCCGTCTTTCAAGTAGATGCAGGTGTTTTTGTCTGTCGTGTAGAAGCAGGCGACGTCACGCAGGTTGACGGGGAGTAGCTTGTCCTTGTGTGGAATTAATAATCGATCTTGGTATTTCGGGGATACAGTGAGTTGGGTTAGTTGTGCGAGGTATTGCACGATGTCTTGGCGGGTGAGTTTACTGTATTTGTCGAGAGCATGGCGGATGTCTTCGACTTTTACCGGTTTCAACAGGTAGTCGATGCTGTTTACGCGGAAAGCCTCGATGGCGTACTGGTCGTAGGCAGTGGTGAAAACAATCGGGGTTTCCACGGTGATTTTGTCGAAGATGGCGAATGCAGAGCCGTCGGAGAGGTGGATGTCCATGAAGATCAGGTCGGGTGACAGGTTGGATTGCAGCCAGTGGACGGTTTGCGTGACACTTTCCGTATTACCGGCGATCCGGATACCGGAGTTTACACTCGTGATGATGTCGGCGAGGTTCTCGTAAGCGGCGGTTTCGTCTTCTACAATCAATACTCTCATGGCAATGTCATTTTAATGGGAGGCAGACACGGAATGTCTCGTTATCTTGTTCTACCCGGATATGTTGATTCATTAATAATTCAAAGCGTTTTCTAAGATTATTGAGTCCCGTTCCGTTTGTGTCGGGCGGGGTTAATTTCGGGTACACGGGATTGGTGATAACCAGTTCCCCGTTTTCGGTAAGATGGATGGAGATCGTCATTTTGTACTCGCTGTCGATGCGGTTGTGCACGATAACGTTTTCCACTATCGGGAGCAGGGAGAGTACCGGTAGTACCAGCGTGTCTTTCTGTCGTTCATCCACGTCGATGGAGAATACCAGTTTGTTGGCGAAACGTACCTCCATGACATACCGGAAGGATTGTATGAATTCGAGTTCCTCGCGCAGGGAAACGAGTCCCTTGTGATCGCTTTGCAGGATATAGCGGAAGATGTCCGACAATTGATTGACGTAGGTCAATGTTTTTTCATCATCTTTTTTGCGGATGAGGGAGGATATGCCGTTCAACGAGTTGAAGAAGAAGTGCGGGTTGATCTGGTTTGCGAGGGCGTCACAGCGGCTTTGCAGGTTCTCGAAGCGCAAGCGCTCTATTTCGTTCTCTTTTTCACGCTGTTTAGAGTAGAGCATGGAGATATATCCGACCACGGTACACAGGACACAGGTCACGGAGAACTGGGAGATCAGCGTGCTACCCCGGAAGTCCGTGCGGATGCCGAAACGGGATACCGTGTACGAAATTCCCAAAAAGACGAGGTAAACAGCCAGCGTGACGAGAAAGGTACGTCCCAAACGCTGACGGAATGCTGCCGTGGGTAACGTTCGTAGGTTGTAGCGTATCAACCAAGCTATCAACCCCCAGAAGAATAATAAACGGTAAATGAAGTAGGTGAAATACAGCGGGTAACTCTCTGCCGGCATCATGTTGATTTCCCACGGAAGGCAGGAGAGGTTGGGATATATGATGAAAATCGCACTGATCAGACTGATTAGCGGCAGTTTTCGGGATATGTAGAGGTCAAAAGCATCCATAGTCATATTTTTTGTCGTTACAAAGAAAAAGAAAATAATTGAACCTTGCTCTTTCGGGAGAAGTAAAACGAAAAAAGAGGGAGGGAAAGCGAAAAAGGTTCGCCTGCAACTTGCAACTCGCCGCAGGCGAACTAATTGTTGTTTCTGAAATATTCGATCATTTCGCTCGTGAGGCTGATGTCCGATTCGTTGGCGGGGATTTCCCGGCGGGGGAACCATTCAGCGACGGCGAGTTCGTCTTTGTCTAGGGTGATGTGGTCATTTCCCTCGACTTCTGCGAAGAAGCCCATGAGTAGGGTGTCGGAGAATGCCCAAGGTTGACTTTTGTAGTATTTGAGGTTTTTGACGTGCAGGCCGACTTCTTCCATGACTTCCCGGCGTACGGTTTCTTCCACGGATTCGCCTATTTCGGTGAATCCGGCGAGGAGGGCGTATCTCGTGTATTCGCGGTTGGCGTATTTGGATAACAGTATTTTGTCGCCGTTCGTGACGGCAACGATCACGGCGGGCATGATCTTGGGGTATTCCATGTTCCCGCATTTTTCACAATGCATCATGCGTTCTTTGTCGTGGGCAGACATTTTTGCCCCGCAATGACTGCAAAAACGATGGTTGTCGTACCACTTGTGCAAGCTGTAAGCGGTGATTCCGGCGAAAGCGGAATGACGGGGAAAGGCTTTTCTGAACACGGAGATATCGACTAAACGGAACTCGCCTTGTTCCTCGGCAGGTCGGTCTATCCAATAGAATCGGTCATCATCTATGGAGAACAGGTAGGTGGCGGATTGGAAAAGTGTGTCCGTGTCACCTCTCAACTCGCTGAAGCGGGGGAAACGTATGGCACCGTTTTGCTCGTGCAGGAGAACTTTACGGTTATTGAAACAGAGGGCGAAGTCTGTTGTTTCCGGTTTGCGATTGGAATAGGCGTTCGAGAATGTATGTGGTGCGATGTCCTGTATCATGGTGTTATACGCTGAGTTTTGAATAACTATTTATAGGGGACAAAGGTAGGATAAAAAGAGAGGATGTCAAAAGTACAACAGACTTTTGACATCCTCTCTTTTTATGCGATTTTAAACTACTTTACAATATCGTAGTCGATGCCTTCGACGTAGTAAATGACGTAGGCGTCTTTGTTGTTTTTCTTCATCCATTTGCGCATTTTGAGGATGCTGTTTTTCTCGGAATCGCAGTGAGCCTCATCTTTTTCACCTTTGGCTTCTTCTTCTTTCAGTTCTTTTTCCCATTTGTCGATGTATTCTTTCGAGAAGCGTTGTTCTTTAAGAACACCGGTTACTGCGATCTCGGAATTGACTAATTCCCGGTTGAAGGATTTGATGTTACCACCGACTTCTACGCGGATCGTGGTTTCGTCCGTGGGGTCGGAGATGAAGCAACGGCGTCCGGAGTGGGAGCAGGTGTGCTTCACGGGGCCTTGGAAGACAATGGTGTCATTGACACGTTGGTCAGCCACGGCGAGGAGATCATTGACTTTTAATGCTTTCTCGGTGATGCTCGTGGTTTGCTTTTGTGCATCGGCTTGGGTGTTCTTGGGTTTGCTTTTGCATGAAACGATAGAACAAGCGGCGATGCCGGTAGCGATGATTATAAGTGTTGATTTCTTCATGATGATATAATTTAGTTTTTAATTCTTGCTATAAGGCAAACGGTGATAAAACCCGCTACGCCCGTGAACAGGGAGATGGCGGCTGCCGTGTATTTCGCGTAAGGTTTTTGACGGCGGTAGAGGGCGAGTGTTATGATCGCCAGCAAAGCGCCGAGTCCTAGGGCTGTGAAATGGTAAGCCGATACGCGGGGATAGATGTAGCTGTTGGAGCTGTCGCCGAACCCCACGGTAAAGGGAAAGAGGTAAGGAGATACCTTGTCCCACGTCGAGGGAGTGGCGGGGCGATAGAGGTCTGCCACTTGCTTCATCGTGCCGTTTTCCAAGGCATAGGTGTATTCGCCCGAGGGTGATTCCTTGACAACTGTCCAATAGAACATATTTGCCATGACGGATACGCGGTCGATGTCCGGGTTGATGCCTTCCAGTACCTTCACGAGGCGGTAACCGTCGGTGGAGAGATAATAGAGGGTGCCGTCCGTGTCGTAAAGGAAGCCGTAGAGGCTCCGGTTTTCCATTTCCTTGGGGAACATGGCGAGCGTTTTGATGCTTGTGCCGACTTTCGTGTCCTTGACGAAAGGTTTGCCGTTTGTCATCTTCACGTGGAAGAGGTTATCTCGGTTGTCGAGCACGAAATAACCTTCGTCGTATGATTTCATACTGGAGGGGATGCCCGCCACCCATTGTGCGGGTGCAGAGAATCCGGCTGCATCGAGGGCTTGCTGGAAGCGGGCGGATTTCTCTTCGTTCACCCGGTTCGTTTCCATGTCGATAAATTCGATACGCTCTTTCAGACGGAACATGTCGTCGGGGTTTTCGAGGTCTACTTTCCCGGAACATGACTCGAACATGGGGTATAGTTCGATCACGGGTGTGTTTTTGTCCTTGGGCTTGTACCAGAAGAAAAAGTTATTGCGCGCGATCGCCTGTAAATCCACGGAAACCCCTTGAATGGAGTCGGGCAAGGCGTTTTCCATTGCCAATTGCCGGTAGTAGAACATGGGGAGTACCCGGTTGAATTCGGCGTCCGTGTACGAGTTGCCGTCGAGGTCCTTGCCCATGAGGCGTTCGTCAGCGGGATCGATGTAACAGAATTGGTTAATCACGGAACTGTAATACGTGAACGGGTAACGGACAGAGGAGTCCGTGGTGAGTTGCACGAGTGACGGGATGATCCATGATAAAAGGAATATGGAAAGCCCGATATATAGTATCTTTATTTTCATGTTTTCTTGATGTTTGATCGTTATTGCATGCCCTGTTTGAATCGGCGGATGGATATCTTCGGAAACAGGAACAGGATTATGATTGCCCCGCACAGGTAGGGAAGCATGGGGGTAAACGCTCCCGGTACGCCTTCCGTGATGAAGAGCGAGAGGAGGAGCAGGGCGATAATCGCGTTGCAGATGCGCTGTAACCACGTGGGTTCGAGTATAATCCAAGCGGTGAGCAGGTAGGCTGCCAGACCTGCCAGCATGTGCGGGAGTGTGGTAGAGAACCATGCCCCGATGACTTCACGGGGGAAGTTGAGGGATAGTCCCCAGAGAAAACAACCGTAGCAGACGGCGAAGGCGAGGAGTAACGCTGTAAACCCGTACGCCAGCATCAAGAAGATGATACGGTTTTCGCCCAAGGGGAGATGCAAGGTCAGTTTGAAGCGTTTCTTTACCATTTCCGGTATGAATTGCGCTATGCCGAGGATGATGCCCGCCAGCAGGGGAAACATTTTCAATTGATCGAGAAGTACAACGTTCTTCTGGATAAATACTTCCCAGAGGTGGGGTATACCCACGTTGCGGGAGGCGCTGGATATACGCAGGGCGATGTATGCCATGCCCAACGCGAATACCGCGAAGATGAGCAGGAGTATCCAGCGGGTTTTGATCCACTCTTTAAAAAGTAGTGCTTTATTCATGATCTTGATGTCGTTTTAGTGATTAATATTTCCCGGTCAACCCGATGAACGCGTCTTCTAGGGTTAGTTCTTCCATCTGCAAGCCGGGGAGTTCCGTTCCTCGCGGGACGAGTATTTCCCGGACTTTGTCGGCGGGTTCGAAAGAATAAGTTGTCCACAAGCCGTTGACTTTCTCCGTGTTCCACAGGGCGTCGTGTTTCGCGGGGGATTGCCCGTCAGGAAGCGAGAAACGGAAACGGTGGAAGTTATCCATGATTTCGCGTGTCGGTTTGTGTATCAACAAGCGCCCGTAGTCGAGGATGATACAGTCGTCGATCAGGAGTTCCATGTCTTGAATGATATGCGACGTGAGGAAGATGGTCTTGTCGCCTTTTGCGGCGAAGTCTTTGAGGTATTCGACAAAGAGGCGGCGATAACCGGGATCGAGTCCCATGGAGAAGTCATCGAGGATGAGCAGTTCCGGGTCTTGGGCGAAAAGAAGTCCCAGTGCCACTTGCGAACGCTGACCGCATGACATGTGGTTGATCTTCTGGTGAGGAACCACGTTCAGTTTCTCCATGAGTTCGTAGAATGCCTCTTTTTTCCAGTTGGGAAAGAAGGCGCTGTAATATTTTTCAATCTGTTCTATCGTGAAATAAGAATGTTGGACGTGTCCTTCCAGCAATAACCCGATTTTAGCTTTAGTGGCGGGAGTGAGGTGGTTCATGTTTTCCCCGAGGAGAAAACACTCTCCCGACCGGGGTTGTAGGTAACCGTTGAGGATGTTGATGATCGTGGTTTTCCCGGTACCGTTTTTCCCGAGTAATCCCAACACCTTTCCTTTCTCGACGTCGAAACTCAAGTTCTCGTAAATGAGTTTCTCGCCGTAGTAGTGGGTGATGTTTTTACATTCAATGACTTTTTCCATGTAGTTGTTGTTGTTTAAAACGTGAAGCCGCAATGTGCCTGTAAGGTTTCCCGTTGAAGGTCGCCCTTGAAGGCATCATGCCGCCAGTTGATTTTGATAAAAATGCCTTTGTCCCCGCGGGAAAGCGTGTAATCCCAGCGAAGTGAAATATCGGAAGCCCAGCTGTCGGTTGAGAGGTTCGCGTATACCGTGTTTACCGGTTCCAGCAGGCGTCGCGTGGTTTCGTCTATATCTGTTAATTGTAATTCCGCGTCCGTGTTGTAGCGGTATTCACCTTCCGCATCGAGGCGGAAAGTGGATTTCTTTATGCTTTTAGCGAGTGATACATTCATTCGTCCGGTCAAGTCGTTCAGTTTCATGAGTCGGGCAGGGTCGAGGTAAGTCATCTTGAACGTGTTCATCTCTGCTTGCGGCAGAATGTTCCACGAGAATTGCTTTTCCCTGTATTCTCTGCCGTACAGGAAAGAGAGTGAGAGGTTGTTTCTCTTGACGGATAATTGTTCCGTGCTGCCGATTTGCGGGTAAACACCCGTGGTGGGGTCGCCGAAAAGGTTCTCCGTGCCCTTGCGGTTCCGGTAGCTGCCGTTGAGTTTTAGTCCCCATTGTTCGCGAGGGGTACGTGTCATGTACGCTACCTCGGCTTTTATTTCGTCTTGGTTCAGTTCGTTCAGAGGCAGGTTGTTGAGGGTGGAGATGATTTTCTCGAAAGTGAATCGCTCGTATTCGACAGCCGCGGAAAGTCCTTTTTTAGCGCAGGGAAAGAGTTCGACGCTTGCCCCGTACTGGTGCCCGTTATAGTAAACACTGGAGTTTTTACCGTAGAATCGGCGGGAGTCCGTTCCCAGTCCAAAGAGATGGTATTCGGTAAGTGTACCGAGTTCATTGTAGTATTTAACGTCGTTTGTCTGCTTGTATTTGCCCGCGTGGATGGCAAGACCGACGTCATAACGCCGTGTTATTCTCGCGGAGATGCCCACGGAGCCTTTGAGGTCGGAAACCACGTTTTTAGGACGGGGATCCCGATTACGATACTCGATGAGTGCCCTGTAATTGGCGAATATACCCCACGTGAAGCGTTTGCCCGCTTGCGCGTACCCTCCGGCGAAGTAGTATTCTTCGGTTTTCAGGTTACCGCCCAGCGTGTCCGCCATGACGTAAGGATAGACGGTTAAAAAATCAGAGGTCTCGTTCCATTGCACGTTGTTCCGTTTCCCGTTTTTGTAATATGCATTGCCCCAAGTTTTGCTATTTGCCCGTAATGAAATATATGACGATACGTTAAAATTAAAATTCTGAGTCTTTGAACCTAACTGGGGCAGGAGTGCCTTGTCGGCACTCGTTTGCTCCCAGCCAATTTGTAATTCGGTCAATGAAAAAGAATGAGCGTAATATTGTAATGCCGGGTTGCGGTACGCTTGTGACACGAAGTTTTCTCCCGGGGAGAAAAATACCCGCGTGCGGGTGTTTACCGAAAGGGTATCCTGTGCCCGACTACTTGAGAATAAAACGGTTAAACTGAAAATCAGAATGAATAAAGACCTCATGATTTACTTGTTTAATAATAGTTATTTAGCTAATGAAGGAACGGCATCCGCCTCGAAGTCTAAGGTCGAATTGTTCGTGTCTTGTAATTTCTCTATCCCGTTGACGGTGGTCGGCAGCACTTTCCGGCGTACGCTTTTGTTGTAACGGTTCAGATCTTTGTCAATTTCACCGCAGTGAGTCCAGCCCATGTCCAAGGAAGGAGAGGTTACGATCCATTGGAATTCGGCAGGGATGGTCATGTTCACGGCATCGATGATGTACTCGTTCGGCACTTGGAGGCAATCTCCATCCATGGGTATCACGTGTTCGCCAAAGACGAAGGTGTACTCGTAATGATACATATTGACAGAATCAAGTACGTACTCCTCTATATTCGGGATACGGGCGAGGGCCATACTTTTAGATCCCCGGTTGTGGAAAAGGAATCTATCGTAGGGTGTCTTGATATTCGTTACAGCGGGGTTGTCAATATCGTTTGTTTCGTCATAGAATATCTCGAAGTCCGCCTTACTCAAGTCGAACGACTGCGAGTTCGCTTCGCGATGGTCGATGCCGTTGTCGGCGATGATGATCGATTCGCCGGGTTGCACGGGATACACCGTGCCGTCGCCGGGGATGGTGATAATAGCACTTACCGCCATGGCTTTGCTCATGATGTCCGGGGTGTAGTCTTGTTTGGTAACCGTCAGGAATTCTGACACCAATACGGAAAGTCCGTCAGCGTAAAGGACCGTGTCGGAGTTGTTGTAGATTTTGATAAACTTATCCCCGTCATATTGTTTGCCTTCAGGAGTGGTTGTTCCGGTAAAAAATATTTCGGCAATCACGAAATCCGATAATTCTTGAGATAAGAACAAGGTCAACGAGGATGAGGCAGTTTCTCCGGTGATGTTCACGGATTCTTTGTAACCTTTGATTTTGGTATTCATTTCTTGTTCTTCGAAAGAGTATTTCACGTTACCTTCAATCGTGATATGATATATTCCTTCGGTTAATTCGACTTCAAGCTGATTACCGGAGAAAGCGTTACTCGTGGTCGTTCTTCCCGTGTTGATGTTCTTGAAGCTGGCCGTCAGGTTGCTAACCGACGGATCGGTTAGGTCTTTCGGGTTTTCTGTCGTAAGGGTAAAGACCGTTGTCCGGATCGAATTGTTATCATCGTTACAGGATGATAAGCTGAAGATGCTTGTTACAATTAAGCTGAAAATAATAAAATACTGTTTCATTTTATGGTGTTATTTAATGGTTATAGATTCAAGTTCAGTTCCATGCCGAAATAGGGCGTCACGTAATGTCTGACGGATAAATTGTTTTCCTTGTAATCCGGGTTATAATCAAGTATGTTATTCACGAACAATGACAAGTTTATTTTATCCCGCATAAATTTTTTGGTTGCTTTAAAATGTACGCTAATGGAAATGGGGTCTGTCCTTTTTATGAATAGTTCTTTATTATACTGTTTCACGAGGTACTGGAGCACGGGATCAGAGAGATTATCTGCCGTGAAATCGTGTTCTATCCCGTCTATACTCACGTATTTTAATGGCGTTCCGCTTTTCCATTTGCTTTGCTGGCTGGAAATCCACAAGCACTGCACGAATGTTGCAAAGCTAAGTCCCAAGGGACGGATATACGTGTCGAACGCGAAGTTCGTGTTGAATTGCTGTTTGATGTACCCGTCATCATCCGGGTACAGGGCGACGTATTTGATTTGTGCCCCGTTTATGAGCGTACTTTCATTCCGGTAGACGGGATGACTGTTGTGATAGGTCGATTTGAACCATGCCCCGTTTATCGTGATCTTGGTGCGAATGCTTTCGATGCGTTTGGATGTGTACTGGTACTCAATTCCTTCCTTGATGATCATGCTGCCGTTGGTGGTTTGACCGAAGGTGTAAATCACGGTGTCTGTGCTGTAAGGGAGCGTGTTGATATCCGGGGGTGTTTGTATGGAACCGGGATCAAGTGCGGAAGCATCGTATTTTTTGTAATCGAAAGTACGCCAGAAGGAAGAAGTACGGAAACCGGATGTCATTTTTTCTCTGAAGTAGGTCATGGAGAAGTTGTTTTGACTGTAATCGAAGTCAAATCGAACTTCCCATTTGCGATTGCGCGCAGGTTCTAGTTTAAAATTGGTGACGTCTACTTTATAAGTCATCATGTTCAATCGGCGGTACTCTTCATTCGTGTGGTAGTAATTCAATTGTGTGAGATCCACGTATCGAGTATCCGGGTAGAGTTGTGTCATGACGGGCATTTTCGTGTTCCAGCCGATACCCCCGGCAAGTTGGATATTCAGGATTCTGTTGAACAAGTAGGTGGTCGGGAATTTCCATAATAAATTTACCCGCGGGTCGAAATAAGTTTTACCGTTAATCTTGTATTCTTTGTCAATGTTCAATGGGGTAAGGGTACGGACACCTCCTGCCGCTTGGAAATTGTGTGTACCCACGGGTACGGTTATCCTGTCTTCGATGAAGAATGCCAGCGTGTGTTCTGCCGGGATGTCGTCATACGGGCGGGGACGTGCTTTCATCGAGGGGTAGAGAGGACGGGTCAAGTTATATACCTGTCCTTTCCCCAAGTTTTTATTCATCCTCCATTCGGCACCTATTTTCATTGCGTTTTCTACTCCCGATATGTTGAATCCCAGTTCTCCCATCGCTTTGCTATAAGCGTTCAACGGTTGACCGTCTACTTTCAGGTGTGCCGTGTAGCGGTAGGGAAGAAATATTCCATCGTGTTCCCCTTCTTCCGTGTTGTCGGGAATAGGGGTGTCCTTGTCAAGGGAAATGTATTTCGTACGTTTGATTTGGTCTTTCGAGTAATCTATTGCCGCGGATAGCGAGAGGCTTTTTAGCAATTGGTTATTCGTGAAATTCCAGTATAGAGAATTGGCTAGAGCCATGCGGTTGTAAGTCGATTTGTATTTATCTATTTTTTTGTGCGAGAGTTCCGGATCGTTCTTGGCATTATCGAACGAACTTCCGTAGTCCGCGTTCAGGTTCCACGTCAATATATTCCAAGTACGCCCGATGCGTACGGAGCCCGTGAGGCGCTTGAATGTTTCGAGATTATTGCGGGGATCTATTTTAGAGTCCATATAGTCGATTCCGAAATTGATAGTCCAGCCGTTTCGGGTTGCCAGTCCTTTTCCGGCGTAGACGAGTTTGCTCCCGGCATCAGTTTTTAGGCGTATTTCCCACGGGTGGACTCCCGCTTTACGGGTGATTTTTACCAGTCCGCTCGTGAGTTCCCCGTATTCCACGGAAGGGATACCGCGGATGACTTCTACCGACTGTATGAAATCGGTTGACAGAGTTCTCGTATCGACACCTTTCCCGATACTGTTGCGGTTGTAGTCGTACTCGCCTTGATAGCTTCCCGGTATTTGCTGCATATTTGCGTCCGTGCTTAACGGAATACCGTCAATTAGAAAAGAAACCCCGAGTGAAGTTACATCGTAATCGGAACTGGATACCCCTACTTCACGCAATCGTATTTTGTTTACACTCCCGAGGGACGGATCTTTGGTCATCCCTCCCGGCAACAGAGAGAGAATATCCGTGAAACTTGACGGTTGCAGCAGATTCATGGCTTCCCGGTTTATTTTGGAAGAGGAGGTTAAACCTCGTGATTCGGATGCCGTGACAATGATGTCTTGTAACGTGATCGTGTCGATTTGCATGTGAAAAGACAAAGTTGTGTCCCGATGAATTGAGATTGTCCGGTGAAGGGGAAGATACCCGATAAACGACAGGCTCAAGGTGTATGTTCCCGGTTTGATGTTTCTGAAACTGAAACGTCCGTTTTTGTCGCTGACCGTGTTTAATTGTATCGTGTCGTTTTTTAGAGATACGGTGGTAAATTCCAATACTTCTTTTGATTCTTTGTCTTGTACGGTACCTTGTAAATGACACGTGTTTTTTTGCCCGAAACCGGGTAGGGTGAAAAGGATAAATGAAAATAGAATAAATAGCCTACATAATCTGTTATTTTTTATCCATGTACATTTAATAATAATCATATCTTTATTACAATTTGTTACTCGCGTATTATTGGTTGCCACGGTTGATTCCCTGTGAATATTTTTACGTCACAAAATTACGGCATCACAAAATACGAATCCATCACCATAAATGAGGATATTTAAAAAACGGCATCCCTATTTGTGGTGGTGTGTCTTTATGGCTTGTAACAGACTTGTTGTAAGATAATTGTACGAGTGTTGTAATGAATTGGCGTAGCGATTAATAGCTAATAGAGGTGAGTTTCATTTATTGATGTAGCGGCAGATTGGGAATTACCTATTCTGCCGCTACATCTTACCGTATAGAAAACGTTTGATTATTTCTTTTGCAGGTTATCGGCTTTTTCTTTTAAACGGGCAGCTCTTTCGGCACTTCCGGGGTGAGAAGAAAACATCTTTTGAATGAGATTCGCCTTCTCTCCGCCGGCTGCTGAAAGTTCAACCAGCTTATTTAAAGCTTTTGACATGGCATACGGGTCGACATTTTGCCGGATACAGAAATCAAAAGCGTAATCATCCGCGGCATTTTCTTGTTTTTGGGAGAATTGGGCACCCATGAATGCTTCGGCCAAATCGCCTAGTTGGGAGTCTGTTAATTTGGATACATTCTCGTTCAAGGCTCCCGCGGCGTTTTTAGCGGCAGAACGAAGATAAGCGTTTTTCATGGCGTTTTTGGAGTCGTGGTGAACCACGTGCCCGATCTCGTGTCCGATAACGGCAAGTACTTCGTCATCCGTCATGAGTTCCATTAATCCGGCGCATACCCGGATGCTACCGTCCCCGCAAGCGAACGCATTGACATCCACGACTTCATATACGCCGAAGTTCAACTTTAAACCTTCTATTTCCGGAAAGTTTGCCGTGATCTTGGCTAATCGTTTACCTAATTCACTATCCGGTGCGGCTAGTTTATTGTGAGTATCCATCCATTGCATGTACTCTTTGCTCATGCTTGCTATATCCTCATCGGAAAGAGTGATTGCTCCTGCCGCGTCCTTTCCGGCTTGAATGGCTTTTTTCGTGTCAATCTTCATTTTACCGATTTTGATTTGCGCCTGCAATGTCGTCACTCCGGCGACTAAAAAGATAAGTATAAATAAATTCTTCATTTTTAATTGTTTATGTTATTATGTATGTTTTGTTACGTATCTCTATTTTGGTGGGCAAAAATATATATTTCCCGTAGATAAGGCAATAGTTGCAGATTATTTGAAAAATATTTTCCCCCGTATGATTCGTGTAAAAGAAATTATATTACCTTTGCATCGTTCAAGAAAAAGGACTCGTAGCTTAATGGATAGAGCACTTGGTTACGGCCCAAGAGGTTGTGGGTTCGACTCCCGCCGAGTTCACTGGAATGTCTGAAACATGACAAGATAAAAAATCGGGAAATTTGTATAGTTTGAACAATTGCTATACTCGCTTGCGGAAATTCAAATTATCCGTGTTTTGTTACACCACGTTTTCTAAAAAACGACCGATTGCGGTTTGAATTTTTATGACTTGATCGCGAGATAAACCATCGAAATCCTGATCGTTAATTTGCACGTTATATTTAATCTTGGGAGCCATGCTTATTTTTGTTAGTGTTTCGCTTTTTACAATCATTGGTGTATCTTTTATCACCTCTATTTTCTTTTGAGCGTCATTTTCTTCCAGTAACAGGACGTCAAGATTGTTTTTTCTCGATTGTGTTGATTTGATTTTTTGAAGTTTCAGCCCCGGTATAGAACATTGTATATCCATTTTCTCGACTTGATTCAAGAACGAGGGAAGGGACAAGAATAAGTCCAGTATTACTGAAGAAGGAGTACTTTCTATTTCTACATTAAAGGCATAAGCGCTATAATTCGCATCAAAAATTCCGTCATTAAAAGTGGTTATCTTATAAATTTCGGTACTCTTTTCAAAATTAGGGGTTAAATCCTCGCTAGCCATGAGAATCTCATCTTCTCTATCCAAAAAATCATTTATCGCTTCATAAAGAGATTCCAAATCCTCGAGAGATAACCCGTGAATGGCTTCTTTTCCGGGTTTTAAATAATAACTCTGCCCGGGCTCATCTTGACTCGTGGCACAAGTGGGAATGTTGTCATTTTTCATGGTAATTCGTTTTTTGTTATTATAAAATCACTTGTTTTCCCGTAAAAAATCAGCCAGTGTTTTTTCAAGTTTTTCAAACTCGGGGGGAGATAATTTGTCCGAATTTTGTCCGTTAATATATAGCGTGTAGTAAAATGTAGGTTTAGCATCCCAGCAACCATGATTGATACCCTTTGAAACATCCATGTTATCATCAATTAGGTTTTCGCGCTCGTTCGCTAATTCGTCTTCTCGTATCTCTATCAGAAAATTCTCTCGATCCTCGTGAACCCATGTCAATCATCAATGTGTTGAAGACGTAATAGCCTCGTGTTATCCTTTAAAAAAGTTTGAAGCGCGTCAGAAAGAGCCTTTACCTGTGAATAAGTGATACACTGAATATTTCCGACAGAAGAAAAAATGTAATAATAAGTTCTTGGATCATCGCACGTTTCACCAAGATTCATATCCATTTCTATAGAAAACCAAAAATCTTTGCGATCTTCTTTCATTCTTTTGCGTGCTGTCTTTTCCCGCTCCCGAAATAATTTAATCCTGTGTTGCAGGGTTTCAAGTTGTTGCCTAGAGATGCCATACATTAACTGATTGCTTGTAACGATACAATAACTTTTCTTGGAATTATCCCCTTCTACAACGGAATTCATACGAGTCAAATCATCCATGATATGCTGTATTAGTGAAGGCAGAAAAAAAGACGGTTCCGCCTGTCCCGTTGATCGACACCGCAAGGGCCGAGGGTGCATTAACACTCCTCACGGGGGTACGGAAACCGCCGTATGGAGATAACAGGCATAAAAAATGCCTGTCATTAATTGGCAGGTTTCCCCGCCCTTGCGTTATGTCGATCAATACAAATATACAACTAATTTTTAATAGTGCGTTATTTTCTGGGAATTATTGCATGTAGATGCATGAAAACGCTTTTTACTTTGAATTCTGTGATTCTGTCAGTCTCGTCAAATAATATTTATCAACATGTCAAAGAACTTTTCTAATATAAAGATACTTCCCGCTTTACCCTTTTCCAACCATATTTCATAAAGAGCTCACGTGTTTTCACGAACACCCTCTTTTAAGACATGAACACGCTTTTAAGCAACCGATATCCCGTGCTGAATCCGACGTAATCAGTACAGGCAACTATATCATTATAGAATTACTCCCGTTTCAAAAACGCTCCCAAGCGCCTTTGAAACGGGAGTGATTCGAAAGTGATTCGTGTTTGACACAGGACTTCCACGGGTTCTCTTCGAATTTTGTCCGAATTCTTATATATCACATACCCCTACAACCGCCTGATGGTAAATCGAAAAGAAAAATCCCAAACATAAAGAGTGTATTTAATTGTACAGGTAATTCAGACGGTTTTTCTTTTCGTAGTAGAATCTTTGATAAAGACACTTCCCGTTTGCAGGATAACCGAGAGTATGATGATGCTGAGTCCGATATAAAAAGAGATGTTCAGTTCTTTCGCCTCGTTGAAGAGTAACATGGCCAGTAAGATGCTGTACACGGGTTCCAAATTGTAGCTTAGGTTGACGGTGAATGCCGAGATTGTTTTTAGTACTTGAATCTGGAGAATATACAACCCGATCGTACAGATTGACGCCAATAACAGCAGGTTGATGAAATCCGATAAATCGGGGAATATCGTTGGTACGGGAAAGTAGCTCAAGTAAAGAGGTAATAAACAGGAGAGTCCGATAAATCCGCCTGCCATTTCATATAATAGCAACGTGCTTGTCACGTGCTTGCTGCCGATTTTTTTATTCGTGATCGTGAAAAGGGCGGCGAGGGCGGAAGATATGGCACCCAGACAGATCCCGAGACGATAACGGGTGTCGAAATGGAAGATTAGAATAATGCCGAACAACGTCAACAAGCTGAACAGTATTTCTCTGATAGATATTCTGCGCCGATAAATTAGGGGTTCCAAAAATGCCGTGAAGAATCCTGTCAGCGAGAAGCATACCACCCCGATCGATACATTGGATGCCTTGATACTTCCGTAGAAGAAAACCCAATGAAATCCAAGGAGTAACCCGACACCACCTATTTTGAGCGTATCCCCGAGAGCGATCTTGTGTAATTCTTTCTTGAAATACAATATGATCGAGAATAAAAGAGTGGCGAACATCATGCGATACCAAACCAGCAATCCTTCGTTCAGCGTTATCAGTTTCCCGAATATTCCCGTTGCCCCGGCAAGAATGATAGATACGTGTAGTTTGATAAAGGCTTCTTTCATTTTATGTTATTTGTATGATTTTCGTCCGGAGCGAAATTATAATTTAATCTCTAAAAGAAGGATGAATCACGGTAAATAATTATACATTTGGAAGATGTAATCCATAATACGATGAATGCCATGACGACTTCTTACACGGAAGATATTTTGAAAGACGGGTTTGAACAACGGAGTATTTCGTTGCGGGATGATTACGAGGGAAAGGCTGTGAGCGTTTTGGTACGTCGTTTGGCAATAACGGACAAGGGGTTGGCGGTACTCTACATCCATGGTTTTAATGATTACTTTTTCCAAAAAGAGATGGCATTCCGGTTTAATGAACGGGGGATTCATTTCTATGCTTTGGATTTGAGAAAATACGGTCGTTCGTGGCTGCCTCACCAGAAATTCAATGATATCCGGGATTTGAGAACCTATTTTGAAGAGATAGAGGAGGCGTTGAGGATTATTCGTGAGGAGGGGATCCGGAAAACCGTGTTAATGGGACATTCCACGGGTGGGTTGATCATCATGCTCTTTGCCAAGGAAAAGCGGGACAATCCGCTTTTTGACGCTCTCGTGCTGAATAGCCCGTTTTTCGAATTTAACCAGAGTCGGGTGGTGCGAAAGTTATTGCCGTTGGTCGCTTGGGTGGGTAAATATATGCCGGAAATAAAGGTCGCGGGCGGATTCACGGAGGAGTACGGGAAGTATCTTCATCAGGCGTGTCTGGGGGAGTGGGATTATGATTTGACATGGAAACCGCATGTTGCACCCCGTGTTAATTTGGGATGGGTGCGGGCGATATATAAAGCGCAACGGGAGTTGATGAAGCCGTTTTCAGTAAATGCTCCCTTTTTAATACTACATTCTGAAAAGTCGGTTACGGATATTAAAGACAAGGAACAGATTCAGACCCGCGATTCTATTCTGAACGTGGAGGATATCAAACGGATTGCCCGAAATATCCGGGGCGATGTCGATATTGTCGCTATTCCCGGCGGTTTGCACGATTTGGTGCTTTCCGGGAAAGAGGTACGGGAAAACGTGTACCGGGAAATCTTTCGTTGGTGGGAGAGTTTAGGGTAATTATTCGTAAGGTTGGGGTCCACGCGTGGTTAATGGAGTATTTGGGTCATCATCGAAAGGAAGCGTGGACCCCGAGAGGCTCTTTTGAAACCCGTTCCGTTAGTCCGCGTTCGGAACGAGGTGTCCTCTTGCCTACGATTGGAGATCTTCGTGTACACATTGAGGTGAACAATCTGAATAGTTTGTATCGTTTACGTTGGTAAAAGTACTCCAAGGGTGTAAAGCACGGGGACTTATTGTCCCCGTGTTAAACAAATTTGAAAAAAAGAATGAACCGAATACAGTAATAATATATTTAAATTCGTGATGGTCATTCGTGTTTCGAGGGTTAGCTTTCATGGCAAAGGTTTTTATTTAATATTTATCTTTTTTGAACTGATGTAAAGTTATGAAAGATTGTTTTGTTTTTGTAGACGTAAATCAAGTACTCGCGGGAGCGTTTTTACGTGAACTGTAGAAGTTCTTTTTCTCGCTTGAATGATTGACAGAAGGAAAGGACATCCCTGTCAGATTTTCATTTTTAAGAAGCGGGTGAATGGGGCTAATGTTGGATGTTTATTTCAAGAGGAAAAAACAGGGTACTGTGTCGAAATTAGTCATAATATCGTTATTTTGTTTCAGAGGTTTCGCTTGAAAATCCTCTACTTTTGTAGAGGGTTGTTAAATAAATTATCGCACATGAACATGAAAGAAGTTACACTGTATGATGGTTTCCTCTCGGAATTGCGAAAGAGAATTCCGAGAGGAGCCGAGCTGACAAACACCTTGGTAGATATGCTGTATATCGAACGCGAGGCTGTATATCGAAGGTTGCGGGGCGAAGTTCCTTTTACTTTTATCGAGGTAATGACTGTTTCGAAAGAACTGGGTATCTCGCTCGATAATCTGGCACAAGCGGATACCGGGAAGAGCAGACCTTTTCAATTGAAATTGGTGGAGTACGCGAATCCGTTAGAGTCGGATTATAAGATGATGAGAGAGTTTATCAATTTGCTTGCCATGGTAAAGGACGGGGAGGATTGGGAAGCCGGACAGTCGACCAATATTCTGCCGAGGTCTTTTTGTTATTACTATTCCAACATTACACGCTTTTATCTTTTCAAGTGGTTGTACCAGTATAGCCATGTCGATTCATTAAAGCATTACAGTGAAGTGAAAATCACGCCACAGTTGGCAAGTATGCAACAGGAGTACTTGCGGGTTACCCGACAGCTTAAATCAAGTTATTTTATTTTTGATCATCTTGTGTTCCATTACCTCGTGACGGATATCAAGTTTTTCGCCAGTATCAATTTGATTACCCCGGAAGATGTTGTTGCTTTGAAGGAGGATTTAATGCATTTGTTGGATGATATGGAGCATTTCGCGGCGAAGGGACGTTTTACGGATACGGGGAACGAGATGCTTATTTATCTGTCCAATATTAATCTCGACACGAATTATTGTTATTTCGGTTCTCGTGATTTTCATCTGAGCATGTTGAAGGCTTTTACCTTGAATATGGTCACTTCACGGGATTCGTATACTTACGAGCGATTGCGTTGTTGGTTGCAGTCGTTGAAACGTTCTTCCACGCTGATAACCGTTAGCGGAGAGAAACAACGGGTGATGTTTTTCGAGGAACAACGGAGGTTGGTGGGAAGCCTTTGATGGTTTATGATTTCCGATTAGGTGAGTATCAACCTACCTAATCGGAAATTGCATTATTTATTTGAATAGTTTGTCTAATCCTTTCAGGATATTGTTTTTGAGTTCTTTGCCGGCTTCTTTTTGAATGGATTTCAACGCCTTGCTCAAGTCTGGTGTCACCGTGGGTTTGGATAAGGTTCCGCCTATCTTCACGTCCACGTCGAGAGATTTGATATTGTCGGCGCCGGGAATGGCTTTGAGTACGTTGTCAATGTCTTTCCCGAAATATTTGCGGGCGATGTTCATTGACATCACGTAATCCATTTTGCCGTCAACCGTTTGTGTTCCTTGGAACGTGGTCGGGTTACCCGCTATATTTGTCGTGAAAGGTTCAACCGTGATGTTTCCGTTGTTGATCTTGAAATCAACTTTCAAGTTCGCTATACTGAGGCGGCTTAATTCGTCGTTTTTCAGCAAGCTGGCGAGTTGCAGCATGGCCGGGTTATCCTTGATCAAGAATCCGGTTGTGGACAAACTGCCGCCACCGTTTGCCGTGGTCATGATCGGGCTCATTTCTTTGTCCAGTTCCGAACTGAATTTCATGGCTGCCGAGATTTTACCGCTACAATTCATGGCGATCGGGATACTTTCTTTGACAAACGAGAAAGCGTGGTAAGCGGAATTAATATCAATATCCGATATCCGCAGGTTGAGATCAACGGATGGTTTCGCCGGATTCGCGGTGTTGTACGAACCGTTCATGAGCAGATTGCCTTCCAGCATATCCATGCTCAAGTTCTTTAGCGTGGCGATACCGCCGTTTGTTTCGATGCTTCCCTTGATGGTTTTGATAACCAGACTGTCGTACAGGACTTGTTTGATGTTCGTGTTGAAAGCCAATTGGATATTCTTGGGAATGGCGATACCTTCCGGGGCTTCGGCATCAGAAGATTGAACTGCCGTCGTGTCTTTTACCGGGGCGGCTTCGGCATCAGATGTCGAACCGGATGTCGTGCTTGTCATAAATTCATTCACGTTGATCGTGTTGGATGTCAGCGTGAAGTTACCTTTTAATGTCTGGTCTTTAAACACGTAGGGCAGATAGTTTGCCACGTATCCTTGTAACCCGAAATCCGAAGATTTGATTTTGACCAGTAGATTCTGCAAGTTAAGACGCGCGGGTGTGATCGTTATTTCTCCCGACGGGACAGAGATGCCTTCCGGGAAATCCGCGCTCTTGAACAGTACGTTTTTCAACGCTATTTTACCGTTAGCGGTAAATTTCTCGTATTGTTCTTTTTCTATATACTGGTATTTCCCGTCGAAAGAAAGGTCGGTCGTCAATATTCCGCTAAGAGTGATGTCTTTAAGAGGAAGTGCTTTTTTCAAGCTCTCGAAGTTGATAACTCCTTTCATGCCCCCTTTGAATGTCGGATCGTCCAAGTTGGAAACCAATACATTCATGTTAAACGGGTTGTTGGCAACGGTGAACGTGAGCGTACTTAAGTTTGCCACGGTCTGTGCTACCGTCCCGCCCGGGTTGGTCACGTTCAGTTTCAGGTTTATTTTTTCTACCGATTCCGGTAATTCCGGGTATTTTAGGCTCGCGTTCAAGATATTGAAATGCAGGTTGATAGCCGGAAGATGATTCTCGTAATATTCTCCTTTGGCTTCCATGCTCAGTTGGAATTCACCGGAAGTTTTTACTCCCTCGAGTTCTTTTTGAAAATCTTTGGGTATTAAAGCGAGTAAACTTTCGAATTTCGTGTCGGGAGCGTTCAGTTTCAAGTCCATGGAGTATTTTTCGTTTTCCATGATACCGAAGCTGCCGATCAGGTCAAGTTTTAAATCGTTGAGCGCCATGTCATTCTTCTGAATGTTGAATTGCATCTCTTTTAGATTCGCGGCGATGTCCGCCTGCCAGTTGAAATCCGTGTTGTTTACCCACACGCTGTTGCCTTGGCGTAAAGAAATGTTTTTTAGGGAAAGCAGCACGTTGAGAATGGTGTTCGTTTCCGAGAAGTTCCCTTTCAGGTTCAAATTCACCGCGTCCACGTGAGCGAACGTTGAGGCTTGATAATCTTTATAATCCAATACCAGATTTCTGACCTCGATATTGTTGAAAGCGATAGCGGTTTCAGAGTCGGAAGCCGGTTCTTCTTTTGTCGCTTCCGGTTCTCGCGTTTCCACGTCTGTTGTGTCGGAAGGTACCATGATATCCCAATTGGCTTTTCCTTCGGCATTAACTTTTGGACTGAAGAAGCAGTCTTTGAGCAAAACGTTATTAATAATAATTTCATTCCCTGAAATAAGGGACTTTAAGTTCACCGATGCCTCGAAATACGGGATGTTGATCAACGTATCGCGGGTGTTATTTTCTTCCTTGGAAATCATCACGTCGTCTAAAGTAACGCTAAGATTCGGGAAATTCTTGAACATACTCAAGCCAACGTCGCCGATGGCCAGTTCCGCTTGAATATATTTAGAGGATTTTTCCTCGATCAATCGAAGTATGTCGCTTTTGAAAAAGACGGGGATAACCATAAGAGCGACAATAATCAGCACGATGATAATTGCTAATGTGATAAATACTTTTTTCATGTCTTATATATTACGTGTGTGTTATTGCAAAGGCAAATTCAAGCCATTGTTACAAAGTTATACAAATTATTTGAAGTAAGGTTTTATTTTTTGCAGTTTATATAACGGTAAAATTTTTTCCGAGTTTAAAATCGAGAAGTTGATTTTACCGAATTTCCGTTTGGCATTGAAAATGAGTTGCACGTCTTCGTAGGCGAGGTAGGGATGTTTCAGTACGGTTTTGAAGTCCATTGTGTCAAGGTTTCTTTGCTTGATCAGGTCTGGGTTTGCCGTAAAGTGGGAGAGGAGGGTATCTATATCGAGGTATTGGAATTTGATTTCTTTGAGTTGTGTGACGGAACGGAAGCCCCCGAGTTGCTCCCGGTAGCGAATGATTTTTGCGGCATAGTAGGGACCGATTCCCTTTATTTTTACCAGCATGGAACTGTCCGCCGTGTTTAATTCAATCGGGGAGGGGAGATGTTTTTTGACGGACGGGATGGAGGCTGTTGTCGTGTCGGGTGTTTCCGGACTCGCGAGCAGGAATAACCCGCACTCCGGTTTCCGGCTTGCTTGGGGCAAGACGAAAAGGGCAAGTATCATGATACCCAAGAATATAATTCCTCTTTTTTCCGATTTCCTTAAGGGCATAGTTTGTAAGGGTTTCTATTCTCTCGAGCGAGGTGAGAGATCTCTTGTCGGAATAGTTTCCCGGAGATCTTTCACCACGTTCGAAAAGTGTTATTTCGTGTTCGTTATAATGATACGATTGCTTCTGATGTCATTAAACGTTCTGTGTATTTGTTTGAAATTCGGTGTCGATTGCAAGGCACTTCTCGGGCTTAACTTGTTTTCTCCCGTGATTATGGCTATCGCTTTTGCCAACAAGGGTTCATTTTCTGCACCTAGTGTAGAGGCCGGGGGTAAGAGTTGGTCTTCCACTTCATAGTTGGGTTCTAATCCTTTCACTGCGTCCGAGGGATACCCGTCGACATTCGTGTATCTTGAAACGATTGGTGCCATTAGCCAATTCGAGAGTTCTTCATCTGCCACAATTTTGCCGTTAGTGTCTTCTTTCGTGGGTTGCATTAATGCCATTGTGGTAAACTTGCCATATGTTTTTTGTCCGATTCGGATGACTTCCATAAAGGGTTTCAGGCAGATCGCCGTGTATTCGGATGCCGAGATGGTTTCTCTGGTAGTGAGTATATAAACCCGTTTGTTGGGTAAATTCAAATTACAATCTACTTTTTTGAAATAACGGTGGAGTTGTGTATCGAATCGGGAATCACTTTCAAAGGCTTTTTGACATTCGGAGTTCCATTTTTCATATGATAAAAGCTCTCCTTCAATCGCTTTATCCGGCGGAGCGATAGCACTGCACATCAGGGCAGATGCTGCATCGTCACCCCCGTGGTTATACCGGAGGTCAAGAACGAGATCCGTAATTCCTTCTGTTTTGAAGTAATTAAAAGCGTCTTCCAGACTATTGTTAAAAGAAGAGGCGAAGTCCGTGTACATGAGGTAGCCGATCTTGTGGTTTCCTTTTTCGATAACCTTGCGAATGAGTACAGGATCTGTTTCCATTTTTTTTGAAGTTAGCGTAACGGGTGGGGTACCTTCATCAGTTAGTTCATTGCCGTTTATGATTTTACCCTTGGTGAGTTGAATTGTTCCGTTTTGAGTTAGTTTGTCAATATTATCTTTGGTGATATACGTGTAATTGATTTTGAGTATGATATCGCCTCTTTTTAATTTTCCGTCGGCAGGTGAATTGGGATACACGTATTTGACAATGGCTACATAATTGTCTTTGCCAACACCATAGTAAGCTAAGTCATAACCGAATGTTTCCCCCGTGTTGGTAAGGGATTCCATGAGCCCTTGTGCGTCGTCCGTGATAATGGAGGCAGAGTCTTTCGATGACAGTAATTTCTCGAAATATTCAATCGGATCTTTTTCTTTTTGAGGATCAATGGCAGGCATTTCTTTGTTCCAAAGGTAAAACATCGACATGTTGTCGTGAATGAATTGATTAGCCCGTAGAGTTAGTTCTTCTTCTTTCGTGAGTTTGTCATTATCATCATCGTCTTGACAAGCGATAAATACTGATAATAACACGAATAAATACGTGATTTTTCTTAC
Source organism: Butyricimonas muris (assembly GCF_046365375.1). Classification (NCBI taxonomy): domain Bacteria; kingdom Pseudomonadati; phylum Bacteroidota; class Bacteroidia; order Bacteroidales; family Odoribacteraceae; genus Butyricimonas; species Butyricimonas muris. Next base: position 131,445 of record NZ_JBKEIT010000003.1, read on the forward strand.
GCCGTTCATATAGGTATAGTTTTAAGTTATGAGTTTTTAAATTTCGTGAAAATTAACGAGACTTCCAAGGATAAATTATAAAATAAAATTATTTCCGCTCTAAATAAATTAAAATGAATCCTTTACTTCTGTTTAGATAAAAAACTGAGAAAATAATGGAAAATAAATTTGTGAGAAAACTAAAAAGGTATACCTTTGCATCCGCAATTGAGAAATACAATTGAAGGATTCAATAGCTCAGCTGGTAGAGCACAACACTTTTAATGTTGGGGTCCTGGGTTCGAGTCCCAGTTGGATCACCGAAGGCGATTACGAGAGTAGTCGCCTTTTTCGTTGAAAATCAGAATGTTGTTCTGACAATCAGGGTTTATTCCTTTATAGGTAAAAAGTATGTTAAAACTATGTCTTAAATTGCCAAATTTAGGTCACTGTAACTCTACTTTTGTTACCATAGTGTTACCACTTGTGTTACCACTGTGTAATTAAAATTTTAAACCATGAGTTACCCAACAGCGAAGGTCGTTTTTGACAGAAAGCACAAGGCGACGAAAAAAAGGACAGGTTTAGTGCAAATTGAGGTTTTGCACGAAAGAAAAAAGAAAACTATTTCCACGGATGTGAAGGTGTATGCAGGGCAATGGAAAAAAACTACAATGGTGACAGGCAGAACTGATGCCTTTGAATTAAATGAACGAATTAATCTCATATTGAGTGATGTTCGGGAGTTTATAAATTCATTGATGAAAGAAAAACAAATTTTTTCCTTCGATAAATTACAAAATTACATTGATACTAAATGTAAGCCTAGTGACTCTTTTTTAGATTTTGTTGAAAAACGAATTGAGGAACGCAAAATTAAAGAAAGTACCAAACGGCAGCATCGAGTTATGTTAGCACGATTGCGAGAGTTTGGAATAATAAAAACTTTTGACGATCTGATTCTAAAAAACATCAAACTGTTGGACGACTATGAGAAAAAATTTGCGACGATGCAAACTACGGTTTATGCTTTCCACAAACGTGTTAAGGTCTATGTAAAAGAAGCTTATGATTATGATCTTATTGAGCGTAATCCATACGAAAAGTTTAGAGTTTCTCGTGGAGAACATAAGGTAAGACAACCTTTAACAGCAGAAGATGAACAAAAAATTGTAGAGTGTAAAATCCTTGATACCTCAATTGAGAATGTTCGTGATTGCTTTATGTTCTGTCGCTACACGGGATTGGCTCATGCAGACCTTTTGAAGTTTGATTTTAAGAAAGTAATAGAAGAAAATGGTAGGTATGTAGTTATTGATGCACGTGTTAAAACCGGAACTCCGTATAGATTGACATTGCTTTCTCCTGCAATAGCAATTTTGCAAAAGCATAACTCGTCTTGCCTACAATGACAAATCAACAATTTAATATGCGATTAAAAGTACTTGCGAGTTATGCGGGAATAGATCGAAAACTAACATCTCATATTGCCCGCCATACTTTTGCCACGTGGGCCTTGTCAAATGGGATAAGTATTGAAACATTGAGTAAAATGCTGGGACATAAAGATATTCGGACAACACAAGTCTATGCGAAAGTTCTGCAATTAGATGTATCCAAAGGATATGGTAAGTTACAACTTACTGTTAATGGATTTGATTGTGGGTTGAGTAATGTCGAAAGAATAGTATGTAAGTTTTAGAAATTGAATAATGAAAGCTATGGATTAGATTTTCCTTGAATGTATTCAGATAGAAGGATTGTTGACTATTAAATTGTGGTTGTTACGAAATGGATTTACTGGATTTAAAGGATGAGGTGGTAATTTGTCAGTAAAATAGGTAGGGGGTAGGGTACTCCTTACCTATTTTACTGGTTGTATTCTTTTAGAGTTTCGTGATTATTTTGTTTGTTCAGACCCGGGGAAATTTTCTTAATTTGATCTATTATACCATGTGTCATCAAATTTTTTATGATGTTTTTATATGTAGTTTCAAATTCGCCCCTAATTGAATGTTCTAATTGGCATAATGTGGCTCTAAACATAAAAAAAGAAACCTAGGGAGTTCTTTTATTATTATTTCACTTCTGCTTTGATCGTGCTTCGAAATGTATTCGAGCTTCTCTTGTAAGTGGTTTTACTTGTCCTATTTCGTTCTCTCGACCGTCTACAAGCAATAACAACACGGGTATTCCTTCATCTTTTGCTTTTGTCAACCATTGTACACATTCTTCTCCTTTTGTGTCAATAACAGGAAATTTATAGATATTATCATCTGAACTTTTTAAATTGGCTTCCCCATATAAAACAATAAGGTCCTTTATCTCGACCTTTAAAGGAGGCAACAACATAATATTGTCGGGAGCCATCCTAAAAATATCGATGCCACCATTAATAAACACGGACAAAAAACTCATTGTTTCTATTTCCCACTTTTCCAATTCTTTATATTCAACTTTATTTACACCATTCGGGTGGGCTGCTTGACTATTCCCAAAGCCAAGGATTGCAACTTCTCCAGTTTCCTTCAGCACGCATACTTTAGCAAGATATTTTTCAATATGCCGCATTCGAGTAGTATCATACAAAAAATAAATCTCGTATACCTCCTTCCTATATAACTTCGGCATCAAACCTTTAAAGAAAGAAGAATCTATTTTGTAACCACTACGATTTGTGAAATATCTTTCGTCTCCTCTTTTCAAAACAGCTTGTTTTGCTTTTTCAAACAAAATCTCTTCCCTATCATGTTTTGAATATTGACTCCACCAATCTTGTGCCAACAAGTTTGGTGAAATGAAAATGCAAGAAAGAAAAACTAAACTAACTAATACTTGTTTCACCATAATTCATATTCAATTCACTGGATCACATCCTCGTTTATTTTTATATTTTTCCAAAGTTTGGTATGTGTGCTGATAAAAATCATCAAACAACCAAGCACCTGATGTAGAATAATTGTAATAAGCTCCTGGCTTAAGTTCAACACTACCATCAAAACGAGTTCCTTGATACCAAACATCATGTGACTCGATACACGCTAGCCAATCAATAATATCCATTGTCTGTCCTAGTTCCGTAAAAAGAGTTGGATCATGTACTTTATTTATTATAGCTCCTCCTGGTCTATTTTGAACTCTAAACCAAGGTACTATATGGTACCCCCATATTACGTTACAACCTGGGGGAGCATAAATATACATTGTACCCTTTACCGCCGCCTTGCCACAAATATTTACCTCTTCGGAATCTAAAATATTCCGCATAATAATATGAGCATTAGCATAACAACCATCTCTATAATATTTGTTCAATTCGACACCAGAAGTTAAAAGTATCATCCAAATTCCCTCATCTGTAACCTCAGGCATTGACATACGTGGATAAACTCTAAAATCAAAATCATCAGTACGACTAAGAAAAGGTTGTTGTGAATAATTATCGATTTCTTTCTTTGATGCCTGCCGAACAAAAACAATCTCATCACTTCCCTTGATAGTTCTTATCTCAACAGGTTCTAAATCTTTTTCTCGAGATTTTATCCACTCTACACATTGCTTACTATTCTCATCCGTGAGATGAATTGTAAAAAGCGAAGCGATACCTTCTAGCGCAACTCTAGCAATTCCATTCTCGATTTTATGAATTTTAGGTATATAAAGTTCTGGCAATGATAAATCGACCTCCTTGGCTAACTCAAACTCAACCAAATCTTCTGATACGAGATCTTCATTTTGCCCACAAGATACTAGCATAAATGAAACTAGCAATCCAATAAAGAAATGACTACATACAAGTTTTTTCATAACACTATAATTTATTAGTTAATAAAAACTTACAAAACCATCACATTACAAATATAAAATATTTTTCCAAATAAACAAATTAAATTTAATGAATTAACACTTTGATCACGAGTAAAACTGACAAAAGCTAGAACTTATACATTATTCCGAAATTTAAGCCATTAGCCGCCTATTCTGTCCAGAAACCTATATCGTGGTAAAAGAACCCACCCCCGACGCTAACCGAATTAAAATCTAAAACAGAAGCCGAAACAAAAGGTACAAACACTCTTTTCTTTACTATCGTGGTTTCCTTGTGCATAGGAGTAAAGGCATAGGATAGTTTTTGTAATTCGTTATACTGCACGGATAAAGCAACATCCAACCTACCGGATTCGTTATCGAAAAGTAGTTTGTTGTATTCTCTAGTCCGGTTCCAATCTTCCACAGTCGCCGCAATCGTTGCCTCCCGATCGATCACGGGGACATCTTTGTATATCGTATCTGTCTTATACTTGTATTTGTATCGCAATTCACCCGCCAAATAAACGGTATCCGGAACAAGATTCGTTATCGTGTCCCGGATCGTTTTACCTTCCACGTTTTTAGTAATTACTTTTTCTTCAATAACGGAACGCCCGAGGAAGAATCCTATCATCAAACAGGCAATACAGCATATAATTAAGATTCTTTTCATTTCTACTTTTCTGTCAATTTAATAAATTTGCATCTCAAATAAACCAAATTACTTGGTTCAACAAACGCCGATCCTCGCACGGGGGAATCCTACTCACATACACACCTTCTAATATTCTCCCGTGCTTTCTTCTAATACAGCCAAATAACTTCTTGATCGTGCATCTCTAAATCATCGGCATGAACAAAATTCTTCGCGATACCTATCCGTTTGAATCCTGCTTTCAACAAAGCGTTTACAACCAAGAACCGATTCCCGGATGCATTACACCGAATATCAACCGCTCTTCCAAGAGTGTGCGCCCCAATTCCGGATCGCCCCTTGTTCTTGTCGTGTTCCGGACTCCGGAAAGCAGAAGTGAGAACGAAAGGTATTCCCGCTATCTCTCTTGCAGTATCCAGTTTACTCATGGTCGTTTGCTTCATGTCCTGCAATATAAAATGACTACGTTTGAACACTTCTCACTTAGTTAATTGATTGATTACAAATAAACTGCATCAGAAGATTTCAAGAAAATACTTAAAGAAATTACAAATGAGGTCGCACCTCGCCCACAAACATAAGTTACTTTAATGAGTGGGGGAGTAAAAATCAATAAGATATCAAATTATTACTACGATCTTAATCTTACAGGGAATAAATCAATGCTTGGCTCTCCATTTTCCAATTTGTGTTTTGTAAATACTGTTTCTTAAGGTATTATTTATAATATTGCACCTTTATATTAAAATATCAGTACTATGAGTAAGTTCAAGGATAGGATTATAAATAGAATGGATTTTACAATCCTAATTTCAATTTGTATAACTTTCATTTCTTGTTGGTATTATCTTAATACATATATAATGACATTTGATTCATTTATTTATTTTACGTTGTCAAAATATGTACTAATTTCTATCCATTATATACTAACTATATACATATTAGCCTTCGTTTATCTTTGTTATATAAAAGGGACTACATTGATTAATAGAAAGTTATTAAAAAAAAGATTACATTTTGATTTTGTTTTAATATTCATTTTCAAAACATGGATTTACCCTCTTGTTATCTTTGCATTCCTATTATGCATAATCCCTAAGAATGATTTTGTAGAAGTACCTCCAATTGCCTCGTTATTATTTTTTATATTGGGATTCTTTCTCATGTATTTTCAAGGGATAAAGAGATTTTATTTAGTTACACTATATGTTTTAGGTATAATCTATTTTTATAGAGGATCTTATTATGCATTTTTTGACCTAACAATCTTAGGTTTCATCTTAATATTTTGTAGTCGAATAGTTTCTGCTTTTTGGAAGAAGTATGCCAAATTACATGATATTTTTGAAAAAAATATGCGTTTTGCTTTTTGGATTCTTCTAACTTTTTTGTTTTTCATTTTTTCAATGAATAATATAAATAATGAAATACATATTGTTTCGGATAAAGTATTTTATAAATGTACAGATACTATTTACTTGTCAGCATCTATTCGAAGTTATTCATGGACGAGCGAAATAAAAAAACTGACAAACTATGGATATGAACCTAATGATACGATAGAGATACGACAAAATATGATTCCATTTAAGAAAAAAGGGATCGTTTATAAATTTCCTGCTAAAGATATTAAAACATGTGTTTGGATTGAGATTGATAACAGTGATATTATCCCATTACCATTGTTTTCACCTTATGGATATTTTATAAATTACGGACGAAAGAAAAGAGCTGATTTTATATCGGTACCATTTGTGCCATCTAATAAAAAGAGAGTACTTTTAAATATAGAATAACAATTATACATAGCAAGTAATTATTTTCTTGAATTAGAGTATTAATTGTGTTGAAAATAGGCAGTATCGTTTTTTAGGACGCAATTGTATTTGTTATTTTAGATTATATTGTTATCTTTGTTACAGATAATTGAATGACAATTTGCGACACAAAAATTGTGACCTAATTTGTGACCTAAACGATCTTTGATAGTTTAAAACGCTGTAAATCAGTGGATATTTTATAGAATTGGTGTTCCCAGTTGGATCACGGAAGGCTTTCTAAAACAATCGTTTAGAGAGCCTTTTTTTTATATTTGGTATCACAATGGTAACACGAGAATACTTTGGCTAGATCGAAAAACAGTTGAGATTGAGAATATTAATCATGTGTATCTTTTTATTTAAACTTATTGTTTTTAGGGATGCTTATCGATAATCCAATCCTTTCTTTATTGTTTGTCTATCTCTTCTCTCCACCTTATTGGCTTCATGATTACAGTAGAGTCACAGCATGGTCGTAAAAGTATGTACCAGTAGGCATCTTGCTACGATGTTGCTGTGTTCTTAGTCGGGAGAAAGGGGGGACTAAGGGTCGGGAAGGGGATTCTTTGATATTGTATATAAAAAAAATGAGGGTGCCAACTTGTCAGAAGAAACACCCCCAAGGTTCCCGTTATTGCGAGATAAAGGTTGGTTGAAAGGTACATCACTGCGGCTTTCCCTTTAAATCACGGTTTTAAACAGTCCCGTTAAATGCTTTTAGAAGAAAATTTATTTTCGATGTGTGGTATTTAACGAAAACTGCGCTACAAAGATATATTTTATTTCGTAAACGAAGACATATTCGTAAGGGAAATTTTATTTAAACGTTCTTTTCTTTAGGGCATGAAACAGCGTAGGGATGATATATTGTTGAAGGAGATAGCCCGAAGGGTTAAGAAACTGAGGGAGATGCATGGTATCTCTCAGGCAGACTTTTTAATCGCGACAGATATTAATATCGGGCGGATAGAACTTGCAAAATTTAATATTACCGTGTCTACCTTAAAAGCGATTTGTGATTATTTTGAAATTTCAGTGAGCGATTTCTTGAAGGATATTCCAATATCCGAATTTTCAAACGAATAGATGTTTTTAGGTTCAGGTGATCGAGTTAGGTGACTATCTATAATGGTATATCCTAGCGTGATTCCAAGGTAATCCTATGGTAATCCTACCTCAACTTACTTCCAAACCGGATTGAACTCCGTTATTTCGCCTTTTGTTAATAGTGCTGTAAGGGTTTTAGAAGGAGCTTGTAACCCCGTAGAGGCAGGAGTATGGTGGGATTACCTTGGGAATCTAGGGGGATCGAATAAAATATTTGTCGATATGCTTGTATGTTTCCGATAAGTAACATACTTTTGTTTCCGAATGGTAACATATTGATGTATGAAAGAAAAAAATAGTTTTGGAGAGAGGGATCGGGAGGCGACGGAACGACGTTTGCTTGACACGATTGAAAAGATGGTTATCGAGAACGGGTTCGAGAAGATAGGCGTTAATGCCGTTGCCGCTCAATCCGGTGTTTCCAAGATATTGATATATCGTTATTTCGGTTCGGTGGACGGACTTATGGCTGCCTATATACGGCAGCATGATTTTTGGATAAATTTTCCTGTCGAGGTTCTTGACCGGGAGCAATTGCCGGGATTCTTGAAAAAAATGTTCCGGGGACAAATCGAACAATTGCGGAGTAATCCCACGTTGAAGAGGCTTTACCGTTGGGAACTCTCTTCGGGTAATGATATGATCGTGAAGTTGAGGGAACAGCGGGAAAAGATCGGGGTGAACTTGATAGAGAAGGTGTGTGAACTGACCGATTACCCGCGTAAGGAAATAGAGGTGATGGCGTCGATGCTGACGGCTTCCATTACTTACTTGGTGATGTTGGAGGAGTTCTGCCCGGTGTTTAACGGGATTGCCATTAATCAGGATTCCGGTTGGGAGCAAATCGGTCAAGGAATAGATGCGCTCGTGGATAAGTATTTTAAAAATGGTGGTGATGAACGCTGATTTTCTGAGCATGATTGAATATGCTTCCAAGGCTCCGTCGGGACATAATACACAGCCTTGGAGGTTCGCGCTCACGGGTGACGGAATGGTTATTTTGCCGAAGTTTGAAGTTGCCCTGCCTGTGGTCGATGCTGATAACAGGGAATTGTTTATCAGCTTGGGATGCGCGTTGGAAAATCTGCTAATCTCTGCCCGTCATTTCGGTTACAAGGCTCGTGTCGTCGGATGTAACCCGGAAGGAATAGAAATCCGGTGCGTGAGGGATGAAAATGTCGCCAAGGAGCATTTATTCTATCAGATAGAGAAACGGCAAACGAATCGGAGTATTTATGACGGCAGAAAGTTGTCGGGAGAAGTGCTTGGATTGTTTGAATCACTTCCCGCGGAGGATAATATCCGGTTGTATTCGGCGCCTGTCGGTTCTGCATTTGCCGATAGCTTGACAGGGTATATTATTAAAGGTAATGAGGTACAGATGAATGACAGGGCGTTTAAAAGAGAGTTGCTTTCTTGGATGCGTTTTAACGCGAAACAGATTAACGGGACTAACGACGGGTTGAGTTACAAGGTCTTCGGTAATCCGCCTCTGCCAAGGATAATGGCGAAGCCGATAGTCCGTTGTTTTTTGAAGGCGGCGGTGCAGAATAAGACAGACGGGGAGAAAATAAAATCGTCCTCTCATTTGATTCTGTTTACAACCCGGAGCAACACGTTCATGGAGTGGATAGGTTTGGGACGAACGTTACAGCGTTTTTTGCTGAAAACGACGGAAGCGGGTGTCGCTTGCGCGTATCTGAACCAGCCGTGTGAAGTGTATGCTTTAGCCGCGGAAATGCGGGATTTGCTTCCGATAAACAGGGAGTATCCGACGCTGATTCTCAGGATAGGGTACGCGAAGCCCGTGCCTTATTCTCCGCGCAAGAACGTGAGGGAGTTGTTGGTATGTCACGGCTGAATTTAAAGAGAGGCTTTATCATGACGGGATATCCTTGAAGGTGGGAATAGAGTTTTGAGTTGTGAATTTAACCGGAATGTCATAAAGATACACGGAATAAATGTTATTTTTGTGTAGGCTAACTAGAATGCGATCATATGAATAAAACGGTTTATTTTTTGGGTTCGGGGTTTTCGAAAGAGGCAGGTGGTCTGGTTCAGAGTGAGATCATTGATACTATTCTCGACGAGAATTTTACGCGGGATGATGAACGGTTGATTCGGGCGAGAGATAGTTTTATCGGTTTTTTGAAGGAGGAGTTACATATTTACAAGGATCATTATTGTAAGGTGCAACTGGAGGACGTGTTCACGCCTATCGACCGCTGTATCTGGGACGGACTTTCTATCGGGCGTTACAGTTCCCGGGCGCTTGTGGAGTTGCGGGAGGAGTTTAACGCGCTGATGGGTGCCGCGGTAAATTATAGTTTCAAGAAAAACGAAGCGTGCAGTGATTATGTCGACGAGTTCGCGGAGTATATCAACGGGATTGCCCGACGTCGCATGGAGGACGGGGAAGACCGGGTGTCGGTGATTACCACGAATTGGGACGTGTTGTTCGATCATGCTTTGAAGCGGGCGATCGAGAATACGCGCCCGGAGAAGTTGAGCGTGGTGGATTACTGTTGTTACGTGAGTTCGTGGGACGCGAACGACGACACGATTAAACCGGGATTGCTTGCCGTGGGATACGGCGGGTATAATATCAAGTTATTGAAGTTGCATGGTTCTATGAATTGGTTCCAATGTCCTTTGTGCCAGCGTATGTACGTGCGTTTCGGGGAGGAGATTGCTATTATGAAGGCGGCGTATTGCCGGCATTGCCGGAAGAATTACGGGATGCCGGATATCAGTTCGATTAAATTGCAGAGTAATCTTTTGTTGCCGACCTATTTGAAGAATTTGAGTAATATACAAATCAAGCTGGTATGGCAGAACGCGGCGATAGAACTGTCGGAGGCGAAGCGTATCGTGTTTATCGGCTACTCGTTGCCTTCTGCTGATTTCGAGATCCGGCAGTTGTTAGCCCGGATGATTCGCCCGGATGCTGAAATTCAAGTGGTGCTTTATCCCCATAGTTCCAGCGTGGAGGCGGAAGCCGAACGGTACAAGAATTTTTTCGGCAGTCGCGTGACGGAGCGGGATATATTCCGGTTGACGGTGCCGGAATACGTGGAGAATTTAAAATCTTAAATCTAAAATAAAAAGTGGTATTTATACCCTATTGCGGGTGTTCGGAATGCTTTACTTTTGTACTGAAGAAATGTACAATTCAAGGAGTGAAGATATGACACGTTATCATTTAGAATCATCGTGCTGTGGAACATCTTTCGAGGACGGGCAATGGGAGTTGGACTGCCCCCATAAAGATGGTGCGGCTTTGATTTTCGCTAATTACGCGAATCGTCAATTTGAAGTGAGAAATGATTTGCCCGGTATATACAAGTATGCTAATTGGTTACCGATTTGCCGGACGCTGGAAGGTTCGGGTGCGCCCGTGACTTACAAGAGCGAGGGGCTGGCGGAATATTTGGGATTGTCGAATTTGTACATCACGTTCAACGGTTATTGGCCGGAGCGGGGTGCTTTGATGAAGACGGGTTCGTTTAAGGAATGCGAGGCGTATGCCGTGTGTGCCCGTATTAACAGGAACAGCGATAAGATCATGGTGGTTGCTTCTGCCGGAAACACGGCGAGGGCTTTCGGTAGGGTATGCTCTGAGAATGGGATTCCGTTGTTATTGTGTATACCGGAAGATAATTTAAATGCAATCTGGGCTGATGAGCCTTGGAATGATTGTGTGAAGTTGGTTTGTGCGGGAGCCGGGTGTGATTATTTTGACGCGATACATCTTTCCAATATTATTTGTGAGATGGAGTATTTTTTCCCGGAGGGAGGAGCCAAGAACGTGGCCCGTCGTGACGGGATGGGAACGACGGTGTTGTCGGCTGTGCAGGAGATTGGTCGTATCCCGGATTATTATTTCCAAGCTGTGGGAAGCGGAACGGGTGCTATTGCCGCGTGGGAAGCTAACAAGCGTTTTATCGCGGACGGACGCTACGGCTCGAATTTGATGAAATTGATTGTTTCGCAGAATATTCCTTTCACGTTGATATATGATTCGTGGAAAGCAAATTCCAGAGCATTGGTGGAGCTGGACGAGAATACGGCGCGCGAGGAAGTGAAGGAGATGTGTGCCAAGGTGTTGTCAAACCGTAAACCGCCTTATTCTTTGACCGGAGGACTTTACGACGCGTTGAAAGCGACGGGGGGTGACGTGATGTTGGCAACGAACGAGGAAGCCATGAAGGCGCAGGAGTTGTTCGAGAAACTGGAAGGTATTGATATAGAACCTGCCGCCGGGGTAGCTACGGCTACTTTGATGCAGGCGGTAAAGGAACAGCGGGTAGAAGAAGATGCCGTGATTATGCTGAATATCACGGGTGGGGGTGTCGGGCGTTACAAGAAGGAATTCAAGCCCGTGCAACAGAAGCCTCATTTGGTATTCCCCGTGAATCCCGACCCGGAAATGGTAAAGAAACAAGTCCGGGAGTTGATCGGACGGTAGGGGTTAGAACCTTATAAACTAAAAGGCTTGTGTTGAACAAGCCTTTTTTGTATCTTTGGGGTTTGAACGTGAGATTATGAATGTATTCAAGGAACATAAGGTTATGGACTTATTCCGGCGGTATCGGCAAGAGTTTGCCCGCCGTACGGATTGTTTATTGGATTTGGATTATCATTATATGGTATTGCGCCGGGATTACGGGAACCGTTTTATTATCACGGAGTTTTTACAAAAATCCTTGTCTATCCTTGTCGTTTCGCTTAATCGTTTTGTAAAGGACGCGTGTACGATTTCGGCTTCGGCTCTCACGTTTTATTCCGTGTTGGCATTTATACCTTTGATGGCGTTGGCGTTCGCTATCGCAACCGGTTTCGGGGCGAATAAATCGCTTGAAGATGAGTTTTTGAAACGTCTGGGGGATAATCAGGAGTTCGCGCAACAGTTGTTGGGATACGTGAACGGGGCTATACAGAACGCGAAAGGCGGAGTGGTGACCGGTGTGGGAATTGTCATTTTGCTTTGGGCGGTTATCCGGGTGCTGAATAGTACGGAGTTGACAATGAACCGGATCTGGGGAGTACGCAAGGGACGCAATTTAAGGCGGATGTTCACGGATTATTTCTCGATTATTTTTATTGCCCCTATTCTGATGATCTTGATCAGTAGTGTGAATGTTTTTCTGACCTCTTCTTATTGGCAGGATAATTTTCCTTTGATCAGTTCCGTGTTGACGATGTTTATCAAGTTGTTGCCTTATCTGTTGGTGTGGATGTTGTTTATTTTCCTGTATATGTTTATGCCGGCTACCCCGGTCAAGTTCAAGCATGCTTTTGTGGCGGCGATGATCGCGGGGACAGTGTATCAAGTGATACAATGGTTTTATATCCGTTTCCAGATAGGGGTGAGTTCTTATAACGCGATTTATGGTAGTTTGGCGGCGTTGCCGTTGTTGTTGGTGTGGTTGCAGTTAAGTTGGAGTGTCGTGTTGTGGGGGACGGAGTTGTGTTATATTTTTCGCAATCGTCATTTCATGTACAGGAATGAGTTGCTGGGGGACGAGGCGTGGATGGAAACGCTGGAATGTGCTTTGAAAATCATGAAGTACGTGGCACGGGTGTATATTAACGGTGACGGCGGTCCCAGTCTGGGGATGATTAACAAGGAATTGAAAATTAACACGGGAAAGTTGCGTCTGGTGCTTCAAGAATTGGTGGATTTGCATTTGTTGGTGGAAGCGAAAGAAGAGGAAGATTATTTTTATTACCCGGCTTTTGACCTGCACTCGATGTCTGTCGGGGATATTATTATTCGTTTTTCGCGTGTCCACGAGAGTAGGAACGAAGCATGGAAAAAACAATTTTCGGAAGCTATTCAAAAGGGATTTGCCGGGGATTCTCTGGTGTGAAAATAAAATAGTTGTAACATGCAGAGTTGTAGGGACAATCTATGATTCTTGATAAAAAAGACGGGTTGGAACGTAGCATTTTTTTGCATATTCCGTAAAACTTTCATATATTGTCGAACAAATAGAATGAAGTATGAGGAAAAGAATCGATTTAGAGTACATTTTCTCATCATCGGTAAGTATATTGTTCTCTCGTCTAAGTACCGCGCCGGGGTTAGCGGAGTGGTTTTCCGATGATGTGAAACATGCCGGAAATATCTTCACATTCGTGTGGGATGGTGTTGATGAGCAAGCCGAGCTTGTGGATATGAAGAAAAATTCATTCGTGCGTTTCAAGTGGCTGGACGTGGACGATGAAGAGGAGTTTTTCGAATTTTCTCTGCACGTGGAACCTTTAACGGAAGAGGTCGCTCTGATTATCACGGACTTTGTGGATGATGACGAGGAAGCGGACGAAATCGAGTTGTGGAATAAACAAGTCGAGATGCTTCATCGGACGGTGGGGGGATGACGTGCGAAGCACGTCGGGGCGAAAGGTCAGTAAAGTCCATAAGGTCCGTAAGGTCCATAAAGTTCATAGACCCTGCGGGCGCTTTGTTTATGACCTTATAGACCTTACGGACTTTATGACCTTACAGACTTTATTGACTTTATGAACTCCAGAGGCTGTTTCAGTAGATTTTTTTCCTATCTTTGTAAATTCATTCGTGAAGAGTTAGATAGAAAAATAGAAAAAATAATATAAGGTGCTAAAGATGAAGAAACTACACCTGTATATGCTGAAAAGCTTTGTAGGTCCTTTCGTGGCGACGTTTTTTATTAGTATGTTCGTCTTGATTATGCAATTTTTGTGGCGATACATTGACGATCTCGTGGGGAAAGGATTGGATGGTGACGTGATTATACATTTGTTGTCTTACGTGGCTTTGACCTTGGTTCCGATGGGATTGCCTCTGGCGGTGCTTTTGGCCTCTATCATGACTTTCGGGAGTCTGGGAGAGAATTACGAGTTGACGGCATTGAAGGCGGCGGGTATTTCTTTATACCGGATCATGCAACCGTTGATTTTTTTAATTATCCTGTTCACGATTGCGGCTTTCTTCTTTTCCAATAACGTACTTCCTTACGCGAATCTGAAAGCCAGTACCTTGCTTTATGATATCAAGAAACAGAAACCGGAATTGTCGTTGAAGGAAGGGGTGTTTATTAATGATATCGAGGGGTATAGTATTAAGGTGGATAAGATAGACAAGAAGACGGGGATGATGTATGACATGCTGATTTACAGTCACCCGAAAAACACCAGAAGGGGAAACTTTGAAACGACGATAGCCGATTCCGGGATAATGGAAGCCGATAAGTCCGGACTGTTTATGGAAGTGCAGTTGTATAACGGTTTTACTTACACGGACGAGGGCGGAAAGTCGGGGAATAAGGATACGTATCCTTTCCGGAGGGTGAAATTCGATAAACAGTTTTTCGTGATCCCGTTGGCTGATAATCAATTGCAACGTTCGGATGATGATCTGTTCAAGGATAGTTACGGGATGTTGAATATCGTTCAGTTGGAGAATGCCGTTGATTCTTTGCAGAAACGATTGAGCGGACAGAAAAAAGGAACAATCAAAGGTATGTTGAGTGATAATTATCTGATAAAGAAAGAACGGAATCCACAACGGGATAGTGTGTTCGTGGAGGAAACGAGAGGGGAAGCGAGGGATTTGGATAGTTTGTATCAGAATTTTGACATACAGGAGCAGAAGAGTGCCGTGGATGCAGCTTTGAAGTTTGCCAAGAGTGCGCAGGAAAAACATAGATGGGATTTGCAGGTAAATTCTAGGGACGAGGCGAGTATCCGCAGGTATAATATCGAGTGGCACCGGAAGTTCACGCTTTCGTTTGCTTGTTTTATTTTCTTCTTTATCGGTGCGCCTTTGGGAGGTATTATCCGAAAAGGAGGTCTGGGGGCACCCGTGGTTGTGTCGATATTCTTGTTTATCATGTATTACATTATATGGATGATGGGAGAGCGTGCGGCACGCGAGGGAGCATTGGAGCCGTGGCAGGGAATGTGGATTTCTTCCGTGATTCTTTTGCCGTTGGGGGCTATATTGACCTACACGGCGATGACCGATTCGGCTATAATGAGCAGTGAGTCTTACATGAATTTTATCAAGAAGATTGTCGGATTCTTTAAAAAGAAGAAAAAGGATGCGTAAATTGAGAATCGTGTACATGGGAACGCCGGATTTCGCGGTGTATCCTTTGCAGAAGTTATTGGAGGCAGGACAAAATATCGTGGCTGTCGTGACGAATCCGGATAAGCCCGCGGGGAGAGGGCAAAAGTTGCAGGAGTCCGCGGTGAAAAAATTTGCCGTGGAGCGGGGATTGCCCGTGTTGCAACCGGAACGTTTCCGTGACGAGCGATTTCTGGCGAAGTTAAAAGCATTTGAGGCGGATTTGCAGTTGGTGGTGGCGTTCAAGATGTTGCCGGAAGTGGTTTGGAATATGCCGCCCTTGGGTACGGTTAATTTACATGCTTCTTTGTTACCCGATTACCGTGGGGCCGCACCGATCAATTGGGCGGTGATAAACGGGGAGAAATATAGCGGAGTGACTACTTTTCTTTTAAAACACGAGATAGATACGGGAAATCTGATTTTTCAACAGCGGGTGGATATCAGCGATACCATGACTGCCGGAGAGTTGCATGATCAATTGATGACTGTCGGGGCGGATTTGTTGGTAAAGACCGTGGAGGCTATGGCAGAGGGGGAGTATCCTTTGCAGGATCAGATTGGGTTGTTGTCGGGACGTGAGCCGAAACATGCTCCCAAGATTTTCAAGGAGGATATGAAGATAGATTGGCAGCGGGAGCTGGATACGATATATAACCATATCCGCGGGTTGTCGCCGTTCCCGACCGCGTGGACGGAATTGAAGCACAAGACTACGGGAGAATGTATCTCGTTGAAGATATTTGTAGCCGAACGGATTCCGGAAAAGCATGGTAAGGAAGTTGTATTGGTGTCTGACGGGAAAAAGAGTTTGGATATCCTCGTGAACGGGGGAATTATCCGGGTGAAAGAATTGCAGTTATCCGGTAAGAAGCGGATGGGAACGGAAGAGTTTTTGCGAGGCTTCCATATCGGAGAGTATACCTTGTAATATAATCGCGTATGCATATCGGGCGGGATAAGATGCGAAGACCGATGCTCCGAAGGTGCATAGGGGGGTGCGTGTTACTCGCTTTTGTCTTGGGATGGTGGTATTTCTTGCCCGCCCCTTTATTTCGGGTTCCTTATTCAACCGTGATTCTTGACCGTGAGGGTGAGATCATGGGAATGACTGTTGCCGGGGACGGGCAGTTTCGGGTATCCGGTCGGGGGCGTCTGTCGGGAAAGTACGTGGCAGCCTTACTTTGTTTTGAGGATAAACGATTTTTCACGCACGAGGGGGTTGACCCTTTGGCTGTGGCACGTGCCTTATGGCTGAACGTGCGAAGCGGTTCGGTGGTAAGCGGGGGGAGTACTTTGACGATGCAGGTGGTACGCCTTTCCAGAGAGAACCCGCCCCGGACGATTCCGGAGAAGATTCTGGAAATGTTCCTTGCGCTTCGGTTGGAACAAAGTTACAATAAATGGGAGATTTTGAATATGTACGCCGATCATGCTCCTTTCGGGGGGAATATCGTGGGGATACAGACGGCGGCACTCAAGTATTTCAATCGTCAACCGGATGAATTGAGTTGGGCGGAAGCGGCTCTTTTGGCGGTATTGCCGAATGCTCCCGCGTTAATGTATCCGGGGAAGAATATGCCGGAACTGAAGGCGAAAAGGGATAAGTTATTGCGGGAGCTTCACGAAACGGGGTATTTCGGTGAAGATGATCTGACGGTTGCCATAGCGGAACCTTTGCCCGAACAGGTGTACAGCCCGGAGTGTATAACCCCGCATTTGTTGGCGAAGGCTTACGGGCAAAGGAGAGGACAGATCAGTTCTACTTTTATAGACTCGCGATTGCAGGCTAGGGTGAACGAGATCGTGGCGAGGCATATAGAGGTATTGAGGCATAATCATATTTATAACGCTGCCGTGTTGGTGGCACATATCCCGACCGGGGAAGTGCGGGCATACGTGGGGAATAGTCCGAAAGTGAGGGAAAACGGGGGCAATCAAGTGGATATTATTACTTCTAACCGAAGTTCCGGTAGTATTTTGAAACCGGCGTTGTATGCTTTGATGCAGCAATCCGGTTACATCCTGCCGGGGACAATCGTGTCGGATGTGCCTTCCCGTTTCGGGAGTTATACCCCCTCTAATTTTAATAAAGATTTTCAAGGGATTGTACCCGCGGGGAAAGCATTGTCCATGTCTTTGAATATTCCGTTCGTTCGTTTGCTGCGGGAGTACGGGGTGGAGCATTTTTATGATGATTTGAAAAAGATGGGAATAACCACCTTGGATCGTAAGGCCGAGAATTACGGGTTGAGCCTTATTTTGGGCGGGGCGGAATGTAAGTTGTGGGATTTGTGTAATATGTACGGGGGGATGGCTTCTATTCTGAGGCATTATTCGGAATGTGACGGGGCTGGTTTTGACCACGAATTTAGGCGTCTGCGGGTATGGGGGGACGAGGTGACAGATAGTACGGTTATTAGGCAAAATGTGGTAACGGCTTCGGCGGTTTGGCTTACTCTCAAGGCGTTACAGGACGTGGAACGACCGGATTTAGAGTCGGGGTGGAAGAATTTTGCATCTTCAATGAATTTGTCTTGGAAGACGGGAACGAGTTTCGGTTTTCGGGATGCTTGGGCGGTCGGGGTGAACCCGGAGTACGTGGTTGGGGTGTGGGTTGGTAACGCGGACGGCGAAGGGCGTCCCGGACTGATCGGGGTGAGAGCTGCCGCACCGATATTGTTTGAAGTGGCATCCCTGTTGCGAACGGATGAACGTTTTTATATGCCGAGGGAAGAAATGGTGGAAATGACCGTGTGCCGGAAGAGTGGCTATCGGGCTTCCGATATCTGCCCGGAAACGGATACCGTGTGGATAGCCCGCGCGGGAGAGAAGACTGCCGTTTGTCCTTATCATCGTTTGGTAAATTTGGATTTGGCGGGGAAGTATCGCGTCGATTCGGAATGCGAGTCCGTCAATCGGATGAAGATAGAGCCTTGGTTCGTGTTATCGCCCGTGCAGGAGTGGTATTATGCCCGCACGCATGCGGATTACAAGAAATTGCCGCCTTATCGTGCGGATTGCCAACGGGGACAGGATGACGTGATGGAAATGATTTATCCTCAACGGGGATTAAGAGTGTTTATTCCTAAAGATTTAGGGGGTATCGTGAGAGGGGTTGTATTTGAAATGGCTCACCGGGAGCCGTCGACAGTGGTTTATTGGCATATTGACAATCAATTTTTGGGAACAACCCGTTATCATCACCAATTAGAGGTGAATGTTGCGCCGGGATGGCATGTTCTGCATTTAGTGGATGCCAAGGGGAATACGCTACGACAGAGTTTTGTGGTGGTGGATGGAGAAAAGTAAGGTTTGTAAAGTCCGTAAGGTCTGTAAAGTCTATAAGGTCCGTAAGGTCCATGGACCCCTGTGGGGCGCTTTGTTTATGACAGCGTAGCTGTCGATAAATACTGTCCGAAGGACGTGCGTGACTTTATGGACTTTACAGACCTTATGGACTTTCGACCCCATTATTGTCTATTCACATCTCTGGAACTTGCTTGGGCGGTAGGCATGATTTGGATGTCGTTCAGGCAAATATGCGCGGGACGGGTGACGGCAAAGACGATGGTGTCGGCGATGTCTTCTCCCGTGAGCGGGATGATCCCTTTGTAAACATTATCGGCAGCTTGTTGGTCACCCTTGTAACGAACAACGGAGAATTCGGTTTCTACCATGCCGGGGGCGATGTTGGTTACTTTGATGTTGTGTTTCAGCATGTCAATCCGCATGGCTTTGGAAAGGGCGTCTACGGCGTGTTTGGTGGCGCAATAAACGTTTCCGCCGGGATATACTTCTTTACCGGCGACAGAGGCTATATTTACGATGTGTCCTTTATTATTTTTAATCATCAAGGGAGCGACTTCGCGTGTGATGTAGAGTAAGCCTTTCACGTTCGTGTCGATCATGCGTTCCCAATCATCCAGAATACCGTCTTGAATAGGAGAAGTACCCACGGCAAGTCCGGCATTGTTCAAGAGTACATCTATATTTTTCCACGTATCCGGCAGACCGGAAATGGCATCGTGAACTTCTTGTTGATTGCGGACGTCAAATTGAAGTGCCAGTACACGGGTTCCTTTAGCTTTTAATTCGTTTTCAAAAGCGGTTAAACGGTCACCCCGACGTCCGGTGATGATGATGTCATACCCGATTTCAGCTAATTTAATGGCTGTTGCTTTTCCGATACCGGAAGTTGCTCCTGTGATTAATGCTATCTTGCTCATAAGTACATTTATTTAAAAATCTGTTGTGCGAAGGTAGGTGTTAATTGATGAATTTGGAAATTTGGAAATGTGAAAAATGGGTAGGGCTTGAAATTTTTCTTACTTTTGGATTTTGTAACTTACAACTTGTAACCTGTAACTTGTAACCTGTAACCTGCAACGTGGCGAAGCCACATAAGACTATGTATAAAGAGATAGAATTAAGAATAACACCGGAAGAGGCGCATGATAAAGAAATCGTCGATGATTTGTTAGCGAAAAGATTGCACGTGGATAGCGAGAGAATCAAACATATAGAGATTCTTCGTAAGTCTATTGATGCACGGCAACGTCAAGTTGTGATACAGTTGAAAGTGGGAGTGCATATAGACCGGATAGAACAGAAAGAGAGGGAATTTGTTCCGTTGTACAAAGATGTATCACAAGCGGAAACGGTGGTAGTCGTGGGGGCAGGTCCGGCGGGATTGTTCGCGGCGTTGAGGCTGATCGAGCGGGGGAAACGACCGATTGTGTTGGAGAGAGGTAAACGTGTGGAAGAGCGGAAGTTGGATTTGAACAGTCTGTATAAAACCGGGATTGCCGATGAGGATTCGAATTACGGTTTCGGCGAAGGCGGAGCCGGGACTTTTTCGGACGGGAAATTGTTTACACGTTCCAAAAAGCGGGGAAATGTAAATCGTATTCTGGAAATTCTGGTATATCATGGGGCTTCCGAGAGTATATTGATAGACGCGCACCCGCACATCGGTACGGACAAGTTGCCGCAGGTGATTGTCAATATCCGTAAAACGATAGAGCAATACGGGGGAGAAGTACGGTTTAACAGCCGGGTGACGGATATTATTATAGAGGAAAATCGGGTGAGGGGTGTTGTCGTTGGTAATCAAGAGATTCGGGCGGAGCATGTGATTTTGGCGACGGGACATTCTGCCCGTGACGTGTATCGGATGCTGCATGCCCGTGACGTGTTGATGCAGCCGAAAGAGTTTGCAGTAGGATTACGGCTGGAACACCCGCAGGCTTTGATTGACCGGATTCAATATCATAATCCGCGAGGGAGAGGGGATTTCTTGCCTGCCGCGGAGTATAGTTTCGTGACAAACGTGGACGGTCGGGGTGTTTATTCCTTTTGCATGTGTCCGGGAGGTGTGGTTGTACCCGCTTGCACGGGACCCGGTCAACAGGTGGTAAATGGTATGTCGGCTTCGGGACGGAACACGGCATGGGCAAATTCCGCCATGGTGACCTCTATCGGGGAGGCGGAATTGGTCGGGATGAATTATAACGGTTTGTTTGCCGGAATGGAGTTCCAAGAGGATTTGGAACGAATGGCATGGGAAGAAGGCGGACGAAATTTATACGCTCCGGCACAACGATTAACTCATTTTCTGCGGGGGCATTTGAGCGAGAATTTGCCTAGGACATCTTATAAACCGGGAGTACGTGCCACGTTGTTCGGGGAGTGGTTGCCGGAAGTGGTGTACCGTCGACTTTGTACGGGATTGGAGCAATTCGGGAAGAAGGCGAGAGGTTTTATCACGGAAGAGGCTGTTCTGTTAGGCGTGGAGAGTCGGACGTCTTCACCTTTAAGGATTCCGCGGGAGGCGGAAGGTATGGAGCATCCCCAAATAAAGGGATTGTATCCGTGTGGTGAGGGAGCGGGATATGCCGGAGGGATTGTTTCCGCCGCGATGGACGGGGAAGGGTGTGCCGAGGTCATTTGTTAAAAGAAAAGGGTGATTTTGCGACTTAGCGGCTGTACGAGTATTAATTTGATTTGTTTTTTTCGTAAAAAATTTGCTTTAATCGAGAAAATACCTACATTTGTCGACATATAAGAAAATTTATTAGTTCTAATCCTAAAACTATTGATTATGAATAAGGCTCAATTAATTGACGCAATTGCTGAAAAAGCTGGTTTGACTAAAGCAGATTCTAAAAAAGCATTAGAGGCTTTTGTTGCTACTGTTGGTGAATCTTTGAAAAGTGGGGATAAAGTAGCATTAGTAGGTTTCGGTTCTTTCTCTATCTCTGAGAGAAGTGCAAGAAGCGGAAGAAACCCACAAACGGGAAAGACTATCCAGATACCGGCAAAGAAAGTGGTGAAATTTAGACCTGGTGCTGAATTGGAAGGCCAACTATAATTACCATTTTGAAGATAAAAAGAGGGTGTTGAAAGACACCCTTTTTTTGTGTTTGTAAAGTTTATGAAGTTCTTAAGGTTCATAAAGTTCGTATTATTCATGAAATTTTGTACTTTTACCTTATAAACTTTATGAACTTTGTAACTTTATAAACTGTTTATATGCATTCGATTAGAGAACAAGTAGAGTATTTGAGCGAGTTCGTGACGGACTATAAAAATGATTTATTTACAAGATTGGTGAACGAGCGGACGAGTTATGTCACGATGGTGCTGGAGGATTTATACCAAGAACACAATTGCAGTGCAGTCTTGCGTTCTTGTGATTGTTTCGGGATTCAGAACGTGCATATTATCGAGGGGGAGAACAGTTTTCACGATAATTCGGAAATCTCTATGGGAGCTTCCGATTGGTTGACGATACATCGGCACAGGCAGAAAGAGAATAACACGATAGAGGCAATCGAAACGCTGCGTGCGCAAGGGTATCGGATTATTGCAACGACTCCGCACGAGCGGGATACATACATAGATCAGTTGGATTTGCAAGCGGGGAAAATGGCTTTTTTCATGGGAACGGAGTTGACCGGATTGTCGGACGAGGTATTGGCGAGAGCGGATGAATTTGTGAAAGTGCCCATGTACGGTTTCACGGAAAGTTATAATGTAAGCGTATGTGCGGCTTTATTGATGTATAGTGTCGTGCAACGGTTGCGACAGACGGATATCGACTGGCATCTGTCGGAAGAGGAGCGGGAACGGGTGTTGTTCACTTGGTATAAACGCTCCGTTAAAGCATCAAAACAGATATTAGAACGGTTTAATCAGAATCAGTAAGTTATGTACTATTTGAAATGTAAACATTGCAATCATCTTAACGAGGTGAAATCGGAATACATGGTGGTTTGCGGCTTGTGTAACCGGAAACTGGAGGATAACTTTAAAGATTGGAAAGTCCGTCACCCGGAAAAAACGTTTGAGGATTTTCAACGGGAGGTATGTTTGACGGAAGAGCAGGTGAAGAAAGGCGATTTGTCAAAACCCGCGGGAAAGAAAAACAAGAAGGGGATTATAGCCGGGGCAATAGGGGCTTTGCTGATGGTGTTGTTTATCGGTTTGCTGGTAGGTGAGTTTACCAAAACATATAAGGCACAATTCGGGGGTTCGGATGTTCCGGTGTTGGAACAACAATGGTACACGGGAAGTTATGCCGGTGGGGTTTCACTGACAACCCCGAAAGCAATGAAATCAGCCGGTGCAATGCTCCGTAACCGGTTGCCGGAGGAAATACAAGCCTTAATCAAAGAGATGGATGTGTATTCGTATTCGGGTTACGGGGTGGATTTAACGTTCATGTTTTCGGAATATGTCCCGGAAGTCGGAAAAGCTGATTTGGAAGGAGCGGCCGAGGGGGCTTTGAATGATGCAAAGAATCAGCGCGGAGTATTTGATTTTAAGAATGATAAGGCGTATGCACAGATGGGGGACATGATTGGTATTGTCATGCAGGGAACATTCGTGAAAGGGGGTACGGAATATGAATTTAATATCACGATTTATGCCGACGGACTGAAACTTTACCAGTTGGTTTCAAGTAATAAAAAAGGTGACGATATTGCCCGGGGTGTTGTCCGGCGAATATATGATTCGTTTAAAGTTGCCGGGCATGAAGAATCTAAAACAGAGTAGAAATGGATGAGAAGAAGTATTTTTTGGAGCAATTTGATGATATAAAGATATTGCGTTATGATGTTCCCGTGTTCGACAGTTTGACGTTGAAGGAGAAATTGTTTGTTTATTACTTGAGTCGTGCGGCATTGGCGGGAAGGGACATCCTCTGGGACCAGAATAACAGGTATAATCTTCGCTTGCGGAAGGTGTTGGAAAAAATCCTGCGGGATTATAAAGGAGATCTGGAAGCACAGGAATTTCAGCATTTTCTGGTGTATGCCAAGAAAGTGTTTTTTGCTAACGGGATTCATCATCATTATTCGATGGAGAAATTTATCCCGGAGTTTACCCCGGAATACTTTAAATCGCTTCTGTTGGCGGTTGGAGAAGAGGAAATGTACGGGGAATTGGAGAGAGTGATTTTTGATCCGGACTATATGGCTAAACGGGTGGTGCTTGACGATGGAAAAGATCTCGTGCAGGCTTCCGCGAATAATTATTACGAGGGAGTGACGCAAAAGGAGGTAGAGGAATTTTATCGGGAGAAAAAGAAACAGAATGAATTGATTTCTTGGGGATTAAATTCCATGCTTGTGCGTGACGAACAGGGGCGGTTACGGGAAGAGGTGTGGTATGTCGGGGGAAAGTATAGTAAAGAACTTACCCGTGTTGTGGAAAACTTGGAGAAAGCGGCTGAATACGCTTGTAACGAGCATCAGAAGGAAATTATAGATTTGTTGGTACAATATTATCGGACGGGCGACCTTGCACTTTTTGACCGGTATTCGATCGAGTGGGTGAAAGAAAGTGCTGCCCCCGTTGATTTTATAAACGGTTTTATCGAGGTGTACGGTGATCCTCTGGCGTACAAGGCAAGTTGGGAGTCTGTGGTACAGATTATGGATGAAGAGGCTTGCAAACGCACTCGTAAGTTGGCGGATAATGCCTTGTGGTTCGAACGGAATGCCCCGATAGACGAACGTTTTAAAAAGAGCGAGGTCGTGGGGATTATTGCCCGTGTGGTACAGGCTGCCATGTTGGGCGGGGATTGTCATCCGGCAACTCCTATCGGGATCAATCTCCCGAATGCCGAGTGGATACGGGAGCGCTACGGGAGTAAATCCGTGACTTTGGATAATATCACGTACGCGTACAATCAAACCTCGTTGACTTCCGGCGTGCTGGACGAGTTCGCCTATTCGGAAGAGGAGAAGGAGTTGGTGCGGAAATACGGTTATCTGGGTGGAAACGTGCACACGGATTTGCATGAATGTCTAGGACATGGTTCCGGCAAAATGTTGCCCGGGGTGGGACAAGAGGCTTTGAAGAATTATTATTCCACGATAGAAGAAACGAGGGCTGATTTGTTCGCGCTCTATTATGTCATGGATCCGAAGTTGGTTGAACTGGGGGTTATCCCGTCTTTGGATGTGGCTAAAAGCGAGTATTGCAATTATATACGCAATGGTTTGATGGTGCAACTTACACGAGTGAAGTTAGGAAATAATCTGGAAGAGTCGCACATGCGCAACCGTCAATTGATAGCGTCTTGGGTGTATGAAAAAGGGAAAGCGTCAAACGTGATCGAACGGGTGGTACGTGACGGTAAGACTTATTTCACCATTCGGGATTATGATGCGTTACGTCAACTATTCGGTAAGTTACTGGCAGAGATTCAGCGGGTGAAGTCGGAAGGGGATTTCGAGGGAGCCCGGAATTTGATCGAGGGGTATGGTGTGCAGATTGATCCCGTTTTGCATCAAGAAGTTTTGGAACGTTACCGGAAGTTGAATGTTGCCCCGTATGCCGGTTTCGTGAATCCTGAATATAAATTAGTAGAAAAAGAAGGAAACATCACGGATGTGGAAATAACATATCCGACGGATTTCTTGGCACAGATGCTGGAATACGGGAATATGTGATTATAAAGAATGTATATGATACCAATAATACTTGCTAATATTACTTTACCGTTGACCGATCCGGTATTGAAGTTTTTGTTGATTCTGATTATTATATTGGCAGCCCCGTTGTTGCTGAATAAATTGAGGATTCCCCATTTGTTGGGATTGATTATCGCGGGAGCCGTGATTGGTCCTAACGGGTTCAATCTGGTATTGAGAGATAGTAGTATCATTCTTTCCGGGACTGCCGGATTGCTGTATATTATGTTTCTGGCGGGACTGGAGATTGATTTGGGCGATTTCAAGAAGAACAAATGGAAGAGTCTGACTTTCGGTATGTACACCTTTTTAATTCCCATGGCATTGGGGACATTGGTGGGACTTTACGTGTTGAATTTTTCGATGTTGACATCCGTTTTGCTGGCGAGTATGTTCGCGTCGCACACGTTGATCGCTTACCCGATTATCAGCAAATTAGGTATCACGAAAGATAAGTCCGTGGGGATTACCGTGGGGGGAACCATGATCACGGATACCTTGTCGTTGTTGGTGTTGACGGTTATTGTCGAGATGGCGGTGGGGGATATGGATGATTGGTTCTGGTATCGGCTGGGGGCGGCAATTATTATTTTCTTCGCTTTCGTGATGATCGTGTTTCCTTTGGTCGGACGTTGGTTTTTCAAACGATGTGACGATAATATTTCACAGTATATATTTGTGTTGGTTATGGTATTCCTCGGTGCTTATCTGGCGGAGCTGGCAGGACTGGAATCCATTATCGGGGCGTTCCTTGCCGGAATGGCTCTCAATCGGTTGATACCCTCGACTTCTCCTTTGATGAACCGGGTGGAGTTCGTCGGGAATGCTATTTTTATTCCTTTTTTCCTGTTGGGGGTGGGGATGTTGATTGATTACCGGGCTTTCTTCACGAATATAGAAACAATAAAGGTTGGAGTCGTTATGATTGTGGTTGCCACGGTTGCTAAATATGCGGCTGCATGGTTGACACAAAAGACTTTTCGCTTGTCACTGGATCAACGCCGGGTGATTTTCGGGTTGAGTAATGCGCAGGCAGCGGCAACTTTGGCTGCCGTTATGGTGGGATATAACGTGATCTTGGGAGAAACACCCGCGGGAGAGCCGATTCGGCTGTTGAACGAAAGCGTGTTGAACGGTACGATTCTGATGATTTTGGTTACTTGTACGATGGCTTCTTTTGCCGCACAAAAGGGGGCGCACAATATAGCGATGGCAGAGGAACCGGAGGACAACGGGGAGATGGAGGAACATAAAGAGCGTATTTTGATACCCGTGTCATACGAAAGAAATGTGACGGAACTGGTAAATTTGAGTACGGCGATTAAATCGAAAAAGAATAAGGACGGGTTATTTGCTTTGAACGTCATTAATAATAAAGTGTCGGATGAGGCTGCTTTCAAACAGGCAAAGAAAGTGCTGAATATGGCAGTGACGACGGCATCCGCGACGGACAACAGGTTAAATGATTTGTTACGCTACGATTTGAACGTGGTAAACGCTATTATCAGCGTGATAAAGGAACAAGGGATCACGGATCTCGTGTTGGGATTGCACCAAGGAAAAAGAGCGACTTCTTCATTTTTGGGTAATATGACCGAGGGAATATTAGGGCAGAGTAACGTGAATACTTTGGTGTATCGTCCGATGCAGCCTATTGCCACGGTGAAACGGCATTTGATTGTTGTCCCGGAACAGGCGGAGAAAGAGGTCGGTTTTTCCATGTGGGTAAACAAGGTCTGGAATATTATCCAGAACACGGGAGGTAAGGCTATATTTTACGGGACGGAAACGACTTTGGGATATTTGAAGGATATCTATAAAAAGCGTCCGATTGAAGCGGAATTTACCGTTTTCGACGATTGGGACGATTTCTTGATTATTTTCCGTGAAACGAAAGAGAATGATATGTTGTGGGTGATCATGAGCCGGAGAGATCGGATTTCTTACCACGCGAGTATGAATCGTATCCCGAATTACTTGAGCAAGTATTTCCAGATGAACGGCTTTGTGCTGGTGTACCCCATTCAGGCG
Organism: Butyricimonas muris; assembly: GCF_046365375.1. NCBI lineage: Bacteria > Pseudomonadati > Bacteroidota > Bacteroidia > Bacteroidales > Odoribacteraceae > Butyricimonas > Butyricimonas muris. The sequence continues at coordinate 158,946 of NZ_JBKEIT010000003.1, forward strand.
GGAGAAACGGATAACAGGTATCTTGTTTAGTGCTATTTACAAGATAAATAGAGATGGGGTGACTTTCTAAATGATAGTCACCCCTTCGTTGTGTTTATGTTTAGGTGAATTAATTGTATTGCATCATGGCCGACGTGTGTTTGTAGATAATATCGACAACTTCGCCATATCCTTCAAATTCCTTGTATATAGTCGGGTTGCCTTCTGATATAATGGAATTTCTGGAAGCATCGACAAAATGAACTTTCCCGTTTGCGGTTCCGATAGCAATTCCGGTATAACCGAACATCGTGTATCCCTCATTGAAACTTAAAGCCGTGATCGTGGCTCCCGCGTTGAAGAATACGGTTGTTTTGTTCGTGTTCACTTGATAACAATAGAGTATATCGTTATTTATGCCCCCTGTGAAGAACAGATAATCACCGGAGCGGTGGCATAAGAATTTTGTTTTAGCGGTGATCTGATCTCCTTTAGGTAATTCTTTCAATATGTCACTAACGGGGTTAATTTGTAATTTCCCGATAGATGAAGACGGCATGTAGCAAGATTGTATCCAGTGTTTCCCGTTTACATCTTTTAAGATGAAGTAAAAATAGGAGTCGTTCCAACTGGTCATCAAGTCGTCTTTACAAGGACAGGCGTATATCAGATTGTAATCACCCAGATTGTCCAGTGGTACATAGTTTTCCGGCCATTCCCCCGTACTTGAGGATACGACAGCCATTCCCGCACGGTTGTTTCCTGCCATGGAAACCAGAATGAAACGTTTGTGTTCCGGTGTGGCGTCATACGCTAAAATCGTGTTTGTCATCGAGGAATTTGCCGGTTGTGCCAATAGTGTGATATTACCACCGCTGACACCGTTATCCACGTCTATATTCATAGGTATATTGCTATAAGCATTGGATTGAAAAGCATTCGAAACGGTAATCATGCGATTGTACAGGCTCCCGTCGCTGTTTAACAACAGGTTTATTCTCTCGTTGTAGCAAACATCCACGGGTTCGAATATCTCGGGAACTTTTTCATTTACAAATTCATGTTCTGTCAGTATAACTTTCTTTAGGGTTACTCCATCCAGTTCTAAAGGACCTTGTCCACCGCGTTGAATAACGAGAACCTGATCATCCGCACTGTAACTTGAAGAGAAATGTTGAATTAATCTCACCGGGTTGCTTCCCAGGTCTTCTCCCTCGTGGAATTGTTTGTACAATTCTTTTTCGTTCCAGTATTCAAATCCATCCGGTGTTTCACCGTTACCGGGTACTTTTATGAATCCAAGACGGGACGTTCCGCTACTTTCTTTATAAAGTACCATGAATCCGGTTTTATAACGAGTTTCCACGCGGAGGATAAACATTCCGCTGTTTTTATAGGAAATATTTGTCCTCTCGTCTGTCAGGTATAATGACACGTAAAAGTCTTTGATCTCCGGGAAAACATATTTCAACACCTTGTCATGTGAAATGGTGTCCTTGTCAACGAGCCACGTGTAAGTGAAGTGGGCTTCATCTTCCGGATTCTTCCAAGTAATTTTGGGTTCGAGAACAAATTCCGTTCCCTCGATACAGGAGGAGCCGGAGTTTGAGCTTCCCGGTAATTCTATTGTCACTAAATCTTGAGGCAAATAATTGTAATTCCCGTCGTCGTCCACGCATGCGCTTAATCCGCAGATGAACCATGCCAAAAATAATATCATTAATTTTCTCATAATATTCTTTCTTTTCATGTGATGATTAATAACCTAACACGGGGATATCCGTGGACATATCGTCTAATCCCAATTCTTCGTCCGGATAAGGCGTTCCGGCATAACGTAACCGTAATAATTCCCGTTTGAATTGCAAGGCAAGGGCTCTACGCTCGTCATAGTTTTTGTTTTCCCAGTCACCGGTTCCCGTGACGTCAATTAATTTCTGGAATTTAGGTATGGAATATTTTCCCAAGAAAACATCTTCCACGTCACTGTCCCACCATCCCGGACGGGATATCTCCGTGCTGAACCATATAATTTGTCGGGAATAAAGGCTCTGCCCGCTAAGTATTTCCGTACCGTCAGCGATATCGACAACCAGTCGAACTTTTTGATTCAAGCCTTCCCGTTTTAACGTGATGTAAAGCGTGTCCATTGTTTGTCCGGCTTTAAACAAAGCTTTGTCAGGCAGTGTGAATTGAGAGGATGAAGCCGTCGTGTATTGGCTGTTTGCTTTTAATACTATTTCTTTTGCCTCGGTTAAGGGCATACCCACGAGTTTTACGGGTAACGGTATTTCTATTTGTTGTGCCGAACCGTAGAAGAAGAACGATATCTCCATTGAGTCCGTGTAATCATTCACGAATTGCACGTAATGTTGTGAGTCATATAAAGGGATATTTTCTTTGCTGCAAGCGTTCAATAACCCTGCTAATAAACCGAATAGTAATATTTTTTTCATAGTTGTTCTCCTTTATCGTTTAGAATACATCTTCTTTTTCCGGGATGGGAAGTACAAATTTGTTTCCCACGTTTACGGTTTCTCCGCCATTCTCGATGGCTATGTTCAAGCGTTTGTAAAAGAAAAACAGTTGACCTTCCGTCAAATATTCCTTTTTCATTTCCAGCGTTAATTCCTTCTGGTAACGATTCATGTCAACTGTCCGGTTGTCAGCTTGGTACGCATCTCTGACTTTTTGCAAGTATACTTGGGCGTTCGTCGCATCGCTGGTATTATAGCGACATTCGCTGATGATATAATACATTTCAGACAGACGCAATACCGGAATCAGGTTAAAATTCGGTGTGACATCGGGAACTTCCGTGTCGAAAGATTGCCACTTTAATAAGTTATACAATCCTGTTTCATAATTATATTCACCCAGATTCTTTCTCGAATCGTCCCCGTCTTCCGTGAAGAAGTCCGTCCATGCTTTTAGTGCGAAACGTGTGTTGTTCGTGGTTTTAAATTCGTCGTATAAGTCCGTTAATTTGTCATCATACAAGGCAAACATAATTTCCGATTTATACTTGGTATGCAATCCTTTACCGGAAGTTAATTCACTTGTTGAGGCAAAACGTAACGCATCTTCACCACCTTCTGATGCTACAAAATGTTCCAGAACGAAACGAGCTTCTTTTTCGGCATTCGTTTCATCTCCGGCATACATGTATACCCGGGCGAGCAAACCGTGAATGGCTATGTAATTTAGTCGGATACCGCGGGAATTGAAGAAACGACCTAAATTTATACTTTGCGGGGTGTATCTCCATGTTGCGGAATACAAACCGGTTTCTGTTACATGGGTAGAATCAAAGTGGGCTACCAGATCTTTGGCTTTCGACAGATCACCGATCACGAGTTGCAAGAAATCGGATGTTTTTTGTTTCGGTTCATATTTTGACGGGTAAGTCGTGAAATAAGGTAAATACGTACCGGTTGCGTTCACTTTTGGGGACGGGGCGAATAAACGTAATAAATCGAAGTGAATGAATGCGCGCAAGGCAAGGGCTTCTCCCTCGATTAAGTCTTTTTCTGCTTTTCCCAACGGGAAGAATGTTCCGTCCTTTTTTTGAATCTCTTCAATTAATTTGTTACAGTTCGCGATGGCATTATACATCTGTATCCATAGATTGTCAATCATTTTTTTGGTATCTGCCAGATCGTAGTTGTAAGTTGCGACTTCCGGGTAAGCTTTATTCAACCTGTCGGCATTGTAATCCTGTGCGAGTACGCTTATCAATCCCCACGATAGTTCCCGCCCGTATAGACCTTGTTGAGAAAGTTCCTGATATATTCCGTTCAATGCATTACGAAAGCCTGAATAATCATCAAATAATTTCTCGTCCGTTACCTGATTTTCAGGAGAAACGTCTAACCAGTTTCCACAACCGTTCAAGGTAAACAAAGTGATGGTTGCCAGAATGATATAGTATTTTATTTTGTTCATAGCATCATGATTTAGAAAGTTGCATTTAAAGAGAAATTAAATGTACGGCTGAAAGGGTAGGATAGTCCTCTTTCTTGTTTCACATTCGAAATGTGAGCGACATCACCCATTTGGAATTGCAGGCGGAGCATACTCAAACCGAAACGATGGATTAATTCACGATTAAAATCATAACTTAAACTCAATGAGGTGAAATCTATCGCGTTGTAGTCTTGTACGAATCTGGACGTTGGGCGTGTAGTTTCGCTTCTATCCTTGATGTCTTTTAGTGTGGTACGTTGTCCGGCTGATTCCCAGCGTTGTGTCAGTACGCGTTTGTCCGCATTCTGGTAACGCAGGTCAACGCACTCCACTTTTTCCACGAGAGTCGTGTTGTATACTTGTGCGCCGAATTCATACATAAAGGAAGCGAACAACGAGAAATTCCTGTAACGCAGGTTTACCCCGAAACTACCTTGTGCATCCGGTTCCTTGTCTCCGAGAATCTGTTGTTGGGAGGAAACATAATCGTAAGAAATTGTTCCGTCCCGGTTTACAAATATCTCCTTTCCGTCGCTGGGGTTGATACCCAAGGATTTCATACCCCAAATAGCTGTTAATGAACCGCCTTCCTCGTATTTTATAAGCGGTTTGGCATAGGTTAAGTTCTTTTTATCATTTTCAAATTTGGCGAATTCCTCGTCAACACGGGTGTTGTATGCCTTTAACGACTCGGAGATTTTCATGATCCGGTTCTTGTTATGTGCCATGTTCCCGTACAGGATAACATCCCAGTTTTGCGTTTTGTACACGTTGGCACGCAGGATTATTTCATATCCCCGGTTTCGTACTTCTCCAAGATTATCCTTGTAAGACTCGAATCCCGTGGATACCGGAATAGTCACGTCCGTGATCAAATCTTTAGTCAATTTGTTATACCAATCGGCTTCCAATGTGATGTTGTCGTTAAATAATCCCAGAACCAGACGGAGGTTTAATTCGTTTGTCTTTTCCCATGTTAATTTATCATTACCCATGTAGAATAGCGTCAGTCCGTTGCCCGTGCCGTAATACTTGTCAGAGATTTTATATGTGTGTTTTGCGGCGTAAGCGGGGAAGTTTACTTTACCGGTTTGTCCGTAAGTACCAGTTAATCTTAGCTGGCTGATTTTATCCAATTTCTGCATAAAATCGTATTTATGGAAATTGACTCCCGCACCGATAGCGTAGAATGAAGCTGTTTTGTTATCTACCCCGAATTCGGAAGAACCGTCCATGCGGTAGGAGGCATCTAGTAGATAAATATCTTGAAAAGAATAATTTAAAGCGGCGTACACGCTGGATAGACGGGTGTGATTATCGGAGAATGTGGGAGCATCCGATTTTTCAGCATACATGGGGGAACTTAGCTCTCCGGAAGGGAACCCGCGGAAAGTGGTGCTCTCGTAGCTGTATTTGTTCTCGTTTAATTCGACTCCGACCGAGAAGTTGATGTTGTGATTGCCTAACGTCTTCACGTAATTGGCGAATGCTTTGAAGTTCCAGTTTATTGTTTCGGAATCGCTCTTGTCCAATGTCCCTTTTTGTACGCTTAAGTCCTCGGTACTATTCTTGAACGTGGCAGATTCCGGATCGACGAAAACGGAAGACCACTCGTTTGTTTTCGTGATTGAGAATTGGGCTTTCATTTGGAATCCGTCCATGATATACCAGTTCACACCCAGATTATCCGTCAGTGAACTGTAATTATTGTGACTGAAATTCTTCATTAGTTTTGCCTCGTAATAAGGATTTAAACGGGTATCGTTAATATGCCATTTCAAGTCGTTCACGTAGTTTCCGTCAATATCTTTGTAAGACACGTAAGGTAGGCGGCGGGTATATTCGCTGAAATCCCCGTAAGGTGAGTTTGTACCTTTGGTAACATCATAACTGACTTCGTTGCGCAATTGTAAGTTCTTTACCCGGTAATCCAGCATAAAAGAAGAGCCGATACGAGTTCTCCCGGACTCTTTCATTACTCCGTTTTGTACGTCATAACGCATGGTGATGCCGAATCGAAAATCGTTGGAACCACCCTCGACAAACAGGCTGTGTTTGTGATTAAAGGGATTTCTCAAGGGCAAGGAAATCCAATCGGTGTTCACGCCTGCCATGATGTTGTTTCTTTTCTCGATATATTCTTGTTGCAGGCTTTGGTATTCTACGGGAGCTTCAGAGTCAAAGAAGCCTGCCAAGCGTTCAGCCTCCAACTTCTCACTTGCGTTCATCAAGTTGTAGTCAGAGATATCCGGTACAGTTAATTCTCCCATGAAGTCGTAGGAAACACGGAGTTTGCCGGGTTGTGGAGCCACGGTTTCAATCACAATCACACCGTTGGCGGCACGGGAACCATACAAGGCCGTTGCGGCAGCATCTTTCAGAATCGTGATGTTCGCTATCCGGTTCGGGTCGAAATCGTACACTTTATCTATTTTTACCTCATACCCGTCCATGATAAACAGGGGGGAGTTGGGGTTGTTCTGTAAGGCCGTTTTGGATACGGAATTTTTGTCGAGTTCCATAACGCCCACGCCGGAACGTCCGCGGATGTAAAATTCGGGAACAGTATTCGGGTCGGACCCCATGTCGTTATTTTTCATGATGCGCAAAGAGGGATCGAAGACTTGTAATGCCGATATGACATTTCGTGAAGCAACCTTTAACAATTCTTTTTTCTCTACCCGGATGGCTGATCCCGTGAAGCTGGATTTTTTTACGTTAGCGTAACCGGTAATCACGACATCTTCCAGACTTTCTTTTTTCTCCCGGAGAATGATCTTGATCTCTTTCTGGTTTGATAGCTCGATTTCTTGTGTTTCAAAACCAAGAAAACTAACCACCAGTGTGATGTTCTTGATATTCGGAAGTGTCAGTTTGAATTTGCCGTCTTTATCCGTGGCGGAACCTACTTGTGTTCCCTTTATCATGATCGTTGTTCCGGGTAAAGGGGAGTTGTTCTCGTCAAGTACGACACCGTTGATTTCTTTATTCTGTGGTGTATTATCATTTTCTTCCTTTAATTTTATAACGACCGTATCGTCGATAATCTGATACGTGAAATCTGTATTTTCAAGGCAGAGGGTTAAAACTTGCGTGAAAGGTTTCTTTTCTGCTTTCACGGTGACGAGCGGAGCTTTATTAACTATTTCCAAGTTATACAGGAATTCGTAACCTGTTTTGTTTTTTAGTTCTTTGAGGACATTTGCCAAAGTTTCATTTTTGAAATCGACACTGATGATTTTGTCCTGAATTTGAGTTCCGTTCCCTGCAAACGAGAGGGAGACAAAACATAGGGTAAATGTAATTAACAGATACCGTTTTAGTAGGTTATTGATATTTTTTTTCATAAGTTGTGTTATGGTTTATGTTAATTATCTTAAGTATTAATTACCATAAAAGTCATGCTCAATAAACGAACGTTTATTAATCGTAAAAAAGGAGAGAAAAAAACTTTTTTATAGGGATTGCAGTAAAATGCTAATTACTTGATATATAGATGATAGTTTGTTATTTGTGCGGCGTTTTGAAACGTGCGCTTAAACAAGTAATAAACGTTGGATTAATGACATAAATTCTCGTTTTAGATAGTGATACTTCATTGTATAATTCTCCCGTTTACCGATACTTTTCAGTTCAGTATTAAGTTTTTTAATGATTCGTTTATCGTGTCATTTCAGATTGATATCAAGATACAGAAATGACATTTACATCCTCTATTCCTTTAGTTTAACAATTATATTATTCTTTTCCAGTTCAAACCTCACGTGTGTCGTTAATTCTATAATATTACAAATTTCTTTGATGCTGCTGTATTTAGGTACGCTTCCCTCGAAATGATATTGTTTTGCCGCTTCATCCTTGAATGTTACTTGTACATCGTACCATCTGGATAATTTTTTCATGATGTTTTCCAGACATTCGCTGTCAAAGTAGAAACGGTCGTTCATCCACGTGGTGTAATAGTGCGGGTCTACTTTCTTTATGGATATTTTCCCGTCTTTCAGAACTGCCTGCTCGCCCGGGATTAATATTTGGCGTTTGTCCCCGTGTAATATTTCGATTTTTCCTTTTGCCAGTGTCGTGTGAGAATAATTGTCATCATTGTAGTCCATCACGTTAAAAGCTGTTCCCAGTACTTTGACGGAGTAATCTTTTGTTGTCACGATAAACGGTTTTTCTTTATTCTCGGTCACGATAAAGAAAGCCTCGCCTTCCAAGTGTACTTCCCGAACGGAATCTGAAAAGATAACGGGATACTTCAATGAGGAAGAGGAGTTTAGCCATACTTGGGTTCCGTCGCAGAGAGTGATGTTATATTCTCCTTTAAGAGGAACTACAAGCGTGTTATAGATTTCTATCGTGTTACTCGTTGTTTGCGGGGTATAGACAATTCCTTCGTCTTTTGCGGATAGTATCCGGGTTCCGTTGATCTCTGTCAACGAGAGTGTATCCTCGGAAAGGACGAGTGAACTACCATCTGATGTATATAGAATAGCTTTTTTATCACCCGGTAATATTTTTGCCAAAGTTTGTTCTGTCCGCGGGGGAGTGTGATGAGGATTATCCAGCAAGAGATAAAGTCCGCATGCTAAAACAGGTAACATGAATATGGCAGCATATTTTACTATTCGTATTTTATACTTTCGGCGGATGGCAATTTGAAGTTTATCCTTCATCTGCGTCCAATATCCGGGATGTTGTAGTTTTTTCATTTCAACCCAATCCCGGATGATTTGTTCGTCTATATTTTCTTGCTCGTTTGGCATGGTTCTGTGATATTGTTTATAATAATAACAAATATGACGCAGAATCTACCTAGTCATTTTTCCAACTTTTTTTTCACTTTCTCTTGAATTTAACATTTCGAAGAAGGAAAAGTAATACTAAAAGGTGTTTTCGTAAATGTTTAAAGGCGGTTGTCATGTGCGCCTTCACGGTGTGATAAGAGATTTCCAACTGTGTGGCGACATCTTCATAGCGTTGACCTTGTAAATATACCCGCTTGAATATCTCTTTGCATTTGGCAGGTAAAGATTCAATGGCAGTATCCAGTCGTTCCAGTTGTTGCATGTGGGCGATTTCTTCCTGTACATCTTTATCCGGGATAAATTCTTGAGCGGGAGAGAGGGGAACCATTCTCTTTTTCGAGAAGTTTATGTAATTTAAAGAAGCGTTTTTCACACAAGTAAATAAAAATGAAGGAGTCGCAAACTTCAGGCGTTTACTTTCGAACAAGTGCAGGAATACATCTTGAACAATGTCTTCCGCCGGTTCTTGTGCTCCGATCAGCTTTCTGGAATAAAGAACCAGATGACTAAAATAACGATTGAAAAGTTGTTCCAGTAATATGACTTGATCCTTTTCCATTTGTTTTTTATGTGATATATTCCTGACAAAATTATAATTTCTTCTTTAATGAACAATAAATTTCATTTACTATATATTGGCGATCTTGTGTGAAATACGAAGGATAATTCGATTTACAGGGATATAATCCCCATTTATGGGGATGGGTGCCCGTGCTTTTACCCGATTTTGAGGATGTTATTGCTTCGGATACTTTTGTACTTTTGATGTCGTGAAATATTATAAATAATTCTATAAACTGATGAATAAACTTGGTGGAGAGTCGAATATTTCCAATATTTGTGATAAAAATACTACTATGAATTCACGTTTATTTTCTGCTGATATGAAACTGGCAGATGTTATTCATGCCGATTATTCGCTCTTGTTGCTTTTGCATCGTTTCGGGTTGAATCTGGGATTCGGGGACAAGACCGTAAAGGAGTGTTGTGAGGCGAATCATGTATCTTGCCCTCTGTTTCTGATGATCTGTAACGTGTACAGCAATGAAGCGTATTTGCCCACGGATAAGGAAATCGAGCGTATCGGGCCGGATGTAGACCAGTTGATTGCTTACTTGAAAAATTCTCATGATTATTATCTCAATAGCCGGATGTTCGTGATAGAGGAACAGTTGAAGGAGATTTCCGAGAATTGCGAGGAACATCATAAAAAGATACTTCATCTTTTTTTCAACGAGTATAAGAATGAGGTTATCCGACATTTCGCCTACGAGGAGGACACGGTTTTCCCCTATATTTCCGGTATCGTGCACGGGAGTCGTTCGGGAAATTACGAGATCGAGGAATTCAAGGAGAATCACAGTAATATAGATGATAAACTGAATGACTTGAAAAATATTATAATGAAGTATTTACAAGGAGATGCGCTGTCGGAAATGCGTATCCGGGTGCTGTTCGGTATATTTTCATTAGAAGAGGATTTAAGCAAACATTCTTTAATCGAGGATAAAATTCTAATCCCGTTAGTCAAGAAATTAGAACAACAGTATGGCAAGCAATAATAAATGTTATCGGATTGTTATTATTGAGCCGTCAATGATCATATCGACCGGTTTGCGGAAGTTAATAGAGATTAGGCATGATTTTGAGGTTGTTGCCTCACTTGCCGATTGCTATCATTGCGTGGAGAAGATAAATCATCTCGAACCGGATATTATTATTATTAATCCTTCGACCGTGGAGCCGAAAAGGCGACAACACTTGGAAGAGTTGTTCGAGGGAATGAGAAATGCGGCTTTAGTAGCTTTGGTATATCAATATATAGAACCGGAAGTGTTGAAACAATATCACACGGTGATCGACATCTCGGATGATTCGGAGAAGATAGCACAAAAGTTGTTGCAATCGCTGGATGCGCTGAATGCTCCGTCTGACGCGGCAGATAAAAATGAACTTTCCGAGCGGGAGAAAGAAATATTGGTGTCATTGGCAAAAGGGAAAATCAATAAGGAGATTGCCGACCAGCATCATATATCCGTGCACACGGTCATCACGCACCGGAAAAATATCATCCGGAAAACCGGGATTAAGTCCGTATCGGGACTTACGGTGTATGCTATTTTGAATAATCTCATCGATATTAATGAGGTGGAATGATTTTTTGTCGAAAATATACCTAATGTAGGGGATTGTGGGGAAAGAGTAAAATCGAGATCTTTGTAATGTTAATAATATGATTTTTCTTTTCAACGTAAGCCATTGAAAAAATTTTGCCAAAAAGCTCTCGTCGTACAGACGGGAGCTTTTTAATTTTCCCGCATCAACCGTGCGCCCCTGTAAGCGATGGCGTATAGGATGAACGTTAGGGCGATGAGCGTGGCGATAAACCATTGCCAGCCGAAGTTGTCGAGGACGACGCCGGTGGCTGATCCCCATACGCTGGAACCCATGTAATAGAAGAGAAGGTATATGGATATGGTGACAGAGCGTTTTTGTAGATTGTAGTCGCTCACGACACGGTTACAGATGACATGCACCACGAAGAAATTGAACGTGAAAATGGCTAGCCCCAGAGTGACGATCCAGAAATTGTTCACGTACAACAACAGGAGTGCCGCCACGGACGATAATACGATGGTTTTCTGTATCTTGAAATGGTTGTATCGTGCGGTGAGTTTTGCGGTAGCGATAGAACCGAATACCCCGAAAATGTACATGAAGTAAATGTAGTGAATCAAGTAATCCGGAAAATTGAAAGGCTCTTTCACGAGGTAGAAACCTAGATAATTGTACAGGCTCACGAATATTCCCAGCATAAGTGAGCCAATCAGATAGAACGGGAGTAATTTGGCTGAAGTGAGCAAATGCAAATTGGAAATGATGAGTGATTTGAAGTTCTCTTTCTTCGGCTTGAAATTAATGGAACGAGGACTGAAAATCAAGAATAAGATCGCGAAGACGGCACATAACACTCCGATAGAAGCGGATGCTGTCCGCCACGAGAATTCCGTGCTGAGATATGAGGAAATCACGCGTCCGCCCATTCCCCCGAGTGCGTTTCCGGCGATGTATAACCCGGTAATTTTACCTTTGTTCTTGGGTAATACTTCTTCCGATATGTATGCCAGCGATACGGATGTCGCTCCCGATAGCAAAAAGCCTTTTAAGGCACTGAGCGCCACGAGCAAGAAAAAGGAATTTGAATATGAACAGATTACCGAGGCGACAGAAGAGGACAATAGTGCCGCACTGATTAAATTTTTTCTTGGGATACTGTCCGCCACGAACATGGCGGTAAATAGTCCGATGACCATACCTAAGGTTGAAAACGAAATAGCCAGACTGCTATAACTTGCCGATAGGTTGAACTCGTGTGCAAGATCGGGCAATAACGGTTGAAAATAATACAACTGTGCAAAACAAGAGAATCCCGACAAGAAGACACATATCGAGATGATATTGTCTTTCGTGCTTTTCCCGGATGTGCTTATTTCTTGACAATTATCCATTTCATAGTCCTTAAATTCCGGTGCAAAAGTAAGCAATCCGCGAACAGATTGTCCTGTTATTTTGTTTTTTTTCGATAGAAACCTTCTGCTCCTGTTTTTCGTTAGAAGGGATAGTAGGAACATAATGTTAAACAGATAAATAGGAAAGATTATGAGAGGAAAGATTTTGATGGTAACCCTATGGATTGCCTCGTTATTTGTTTTTGCCGCTTGTCATGATGACGATGATGATGATGATAAGAATTACAAGCCGGGAAAGAGTGTCGTGGAAGCTTTTACGGCGAAGTTCCCGAACGCGACAGCCGTGACATGGGAGAAAAACGGTGTGTATGAGAAAGCTGAATTCCGTGAGGCGGGGCAGGAATGTGAGGCTTGGTTCGGTAAAGACGGCGAATGGGTGATGACGGAGAAAGATATGCTGTACGCTAATCTGCCGGAAAAGGTAAAAACCGGATTTACCGGAAGTATATACGGCTCTTGGAAAGTTGAGGATGTGGAGTACGTGGATCGGGTGAATACATCTCCCGTGTATCGTCTGGAGATAGAAAATGCTAATCAAGAGATGTATCTTTATTTTGATGAAGAGGGTGAATTGATAAAACAAGCGGAGGAAAACGCGGTAGATTTACCGGCAACAGTTAGCAGTTTTATCACGCAAAATTATCCGAAAGCATTGGTTGTCCATGATGAACGTTGGCAAGACGGAATCTTGGAAGTGGATATCCTTGATGAAAATCAAGTAAAAGAAGTTCTGTTCGCTCGCGATAATAGCTGGATCAAAACTTCATGGCCTGTACTGGAGGCAAATGTGCCGCAAGTGGTATTGGATGTGCTGAAAGGTGAAGCGTATAATACTTTTTCGATAGACAATATACACTTTATCCAGTATGCTTCCGGTGATAACGTGTATCATTTCCTGCTAAAAAAAGAACATTCAATGGATATATCCGTGGAGATTTATCCCGATGGTAGTATTCGATTAGATTAAGATATTTGTTTTCTAGTGAACTGTTTTAGATTGATAAAGAGTATCCAAAAATAACTTTTCGGATACTCTTTTCATTAAATGCTATTCCACGTATAACACCAATCCTTTCAAATACTCCCCTTCCGGGTGATAAATGCTGATCGGGTGATCGGCTGGTTGTGTCAATTGATGTAATATTTTGACTTTGCGTCCGGTGTTTGCCGCCGCGGTGAACACGGTTTGGCGGAACAAGTCTTTCGTCATCACTTGAGAACACGAGAAGGTGAAGATGATACCACCCGGTTTCACGACTTCGATACCTTTGCGGTTGAGTTTTTTGTAACCCTGTATGGCATTGTCAAGTACGTTTTGGTGTTTGGCGAATGCCGGGGGATCGAGGATAATGAGGTCGTATTTGTCGTGGGATTGATTCAAGAATTTGAAAGCGTCTTCCACGAATGCCTCGTGGCGGGAATCACCGGGAAAGTTCAGTTCCACGTTTTGGTTGGTCAGTTCAATAGCTCTTGCCGAGGCGTCAACCGAATGCACGAGTTTTGCTCCGCCTCGCATGGCGTAGAAAGAGAAGCCACCCGTGTAACAGAACATGTTGAGTACGTTTTTTCCTTGAGAGTATTGTTCCAAAAGGCTTCGGTTTTCCCGTTGGTCAATAAAGAAACCCGTTTTTTGGCCTTCGAGCCAGTCCACGTTGAATTTCAGTCCGTTTTCGGTGGCGATAAAGTTATCGGTGTGCCCGTACAAGTAGCCGTTTGCCGGGTTCAGTCCTGCCTTGTAGGGGAGAGTTCCTTCCGATTTGTCGTATATGGCGGTGATTTTGTCGCCCATGACTTCGAGAAGGGCTTTCGTGATCTCTTCTCTTGCCTTGTACATGCCCACGGTGTGGAATTGTACCACGGCTACCCCGGCATAATAGTCCACGATAAGCCCGGAAAGATCATCTCCTTCACCATGTACCAAACGAAAAACGTTATTATTCGATGCCGTTGCCAGACCGATGGCAACGCGGGTGTGGTATGCTTGACGGATGCGTTCTACCCAAAAAGGATAATCAATCGTTTCTTCTTTGAAACTGAGTACACGCACGGCAATACTCCCGATCTGGTAGTGCCCGACGGCAAGAAATTCATTGTCGTGGTCATATACTTTCACGACATCTCCCTCTTGGATGTCATTGTCTTTTTTGGCGATGGCACCCGAGAATACCCACGGGTGAAGTCTGTACAAGGATCTCTCTTTACCGGCTTTTAGTACTATTTTGCTCATAATATATTATGTCGCCGTGCGACGTTACAGGTTACAAGTTGGCAGGTTACAAGTTTATACCATGAACTTGCCGTTGCAAAAGTAGATAAAAAAGCGGTAAAAAAATACCGGGAACGTTTTTTCGACAGTTCCCGGCTCTAATTTTTTTCTACACGTTCAGGAGTTCCTTGGCCTTGTCCAGAATGGTAGTGTCATCTAAGACTACAATTCCCCCGTCCGGTCCTTGCTCCACGTGAATTCCGGCACTAGAACCTCCGTTGTCATAATTATCGGCTCCGAAGTAGTTACGCACTGTGTCAGTACTGATGCCCAAATCGTCTGCAATAGTTTGCATACTTCCGTGGGGTAACATGTCTTTGATCTTCCTTAACTCGTTAAAAGTAATAGTATAAGTCATAGCGTAGTAATTTTAGAGGTTTTACCTGCAATAAATTTAGAACATTATTTTGAAAAAAACAAATATAGGATTGATTATGGCGTTTTTTGTAACGGGTATGTCTTGTTGTATCGTTTTGAATATGAGTGTGATATTTTTGATATTTAGATGCAATTTATTTTATAAATAAATTTATTTCTGCCGAGTGCCTACTTTTTTGTACCTTCGCGGATAAATAGACTTAAAACATGATACCTATGGGATTTCAGGATTTGAATATAAATAAGCAGATTTTAATGGCGTTGGAAGAGGCTGGTTTCGAGAACCCGACCCCTATTCAGGAAGAGGTTTTTTCTGTCAGTCGTTCCGGGAAAGACCTTATCGGTATAGCACAGACGGGTACGGGAAAGACGCTGGCTTATCTGATCCCGATGTTGATGAAGTTGCATTACGCGCAAGGGGTGGTGCCGAGAGCATTGGTGGTTGTGCCTACGCGGGAGTTGGTCGTGCAGGTGTGCGAGAGTGTTGAATTGCTGACGGAATATATGGATATCCGTTGCGTGGGCGTGTATGGCGGTACGAATATAAGGACTCAACAAGATAAGGTGTTCGAGGGGGTAGATTTATTGGTCGCCACACCCGGTCGTTTTATGGATATATATTATAATGGTATCATCCGGACGAAAATGATTAAAACGGTCGTGGTGGATGAGGCCGACCGGTTAATGGATTTGGGGTTCTTGCCGCAATTAAAGGGTATATTCGAAGTATTACCGGAGAAGCATCAAACGATGTTGTTTTCGGCTACATTCTCGGAAGCGGTAGAAAGTCTATCCCGTGATTTCTTGAAAGAACCGGTGCGGGTGGAAGTTGCACGTCAAGCAACTCCGGTGGAACACGTGGAGCAATTCCGTTATGACGTGCCGAATATCACGACGAAAATCAATTTGTTGAAAGTGTTGCTTGCGGATAAGGAGAGATACAAGAAAGTGATGATATTTACCGAGACAAAGAAGAATGCCGACCGGATCGTGGAACGCTTGGCGGATCATTGGAAAGGAGAGTTGAGCGTGATACACTCGAACAAGGCACAGAATACCCGGTTGAACGCTTTACGTGCTTTTAAAGAAGGGGAAACTCGTATCCTCGTGGCTTCAGACGTGGCGGCACGCGGTATTGACGTGCAGGATGTGACTCATGTAATAAACTTTGATATTCCTTCTTTGGCGGAGGAATACGTGCATCGTATCGGGCGTACGGCTCGTGCGGGAAAAGAGGGAGTGGCAATCAGTTTCGTGTCCGAGATAGAGGAAGACCGCTTCACGGATATCGAGCGGTTGATTAATCAAAGCGTGGAGGTGTTGGATTTGCCGGAGAAGTTGGAAATATCCCAGTTGTTGCTGGAAGAGGAACAGGTGCAAACAAGTAATATCGTTTACCAGCAGGGACGACAACAAGGGGGAGGTGCTTTCCACCAGAAGAAAGCCAAAAATAGTTACACGGCGGAAGATAATCGACGAAACGTGATGCGGAAGCGAAACGCGAAGAAAAAAAAGAAATAATAAAAAAGACCAAGATTTCCTTGGTCTTTTTTATTATTTTTCCCAAATTTGCTTCGATGAAAGATAAGAGCGTCATATTAGTAAGTAAACTTTTCTTAAATATTAAGAAGCGCGACACCTTTGTTTGTTGAAGGTGGGGTCTCTCGTGTCCTCACATTTATTATTTCCTTATTTAACATGATGACCTTTTAAGGTTGTTTGATTGGAAAATCATATTATAATTATTTATATCATTAACTATTTAAAGTTTAAAGATTATGGAATTACCTTTTGCAGAATCTTGGAAGATTAAGATGGTTGAACCCATCCGTAAAAGTACTCGTGAAGAGAGAGAACAATGGATTAAAGAGGCTCACTACAACGTGTTTCAATTACGTTCGGAGCAAGTGTATATAGACTTGATTACGGACTCCGGAACCGGTTCCATGAGTGACCGCCAATGGGCAGGAATGATGTTGGGTGATGAAAGTTATGCCGGGGCATCTTCTTTCTTCAAGTTGAAGGATATGATTACCCGTTTGACCGGATTCGATTATATTATCCCGACTCACCAAGGACGCGCTGCCGAGAACGTGCTTTTCTCTTATTTAGTAAAAGAAGGCGATATCGTTCCCGGTAACTCTCACTTCGATACCACGAAGGGGCACATCGAGGGACGTAAGGCTATCGCTTGGGACGTGACTATCGACGAGGCAAAAGATACCCAATTGGAGATTCCGTTTAAAGGAAACTTGGATCCGGTGAAATTGGAGAAAGTGTTGGCAGAACATGCTGACAAGATTCCGTTTATTATCGTGACGGTTACGAACAACACGGCAGGAGGACAGCCTGTTTCCATGAAAAATATCAAGGAAGTGCGTGCTATCGCCGATAAATATGGCAAACGCGTGTTGTTCGATTCGGCTCGTTTCGCTGAGAACGCTTATTTTATCAAGACTCGTGAAGAGGGTTATCAAAATAAGACGATCAAAGAGATCGTGAAAGAGATGTTCGATAACGCTGACGGTATGACCATGAGCGCGAAGAAAGATGCTATCGTGAACATGGGAGGTTTCATCGCTACCCGCCACCAAGACTGGTTCGAGGGAGCTAAGGGCTTCTGCGTGCAGTTCGAGGGGTACTTGACTTATGGTGGTATGAACGGTCGCGATATGAACGCTCTGGCTATCGGTTTGGATGAAAATACAGAGTTCGATAATCTTGAAACCCGTATCAAACAAGTGGAATACTTGGCAAAACGTCTGGATGAATTTGGTATTCCTTATCAACGTCCCGCCGGAGGTCACGCTTTGTTTATCGATGCCCCGAAAGTATTGACTCATGTACCGAAAGAAGAATTCCCGGCTCAGACGTTGACGGTAGAATTGTACTTGGAGGCCGGTATTCGCGGTTGCGAAATCGGTTATATCTTGGCTGACCGTGATCCGGTAACTCGTGAAAACCGTTTCGGTGGTTTGGATCTTTTGCGTCTGGCTATCCCGAGAAGAGTGTACACGAACAATCATATGGACGTGATAGCCGTTGCCTTGAAAAATGTATTTGATCGTCGTGAGCAGATTACTCGTGGTTTCCAAATTACTTGGGAAGCACCGTTAATGCGTCACTTTACCGTTCAATTAGAGCGTGCTAAATAATAAAAAGGGGCGAAAGCCCCTTTTTATTATTTCAAACATGCCAATGCGGCGTCATAGTTAGGTTCGTGTGTGATTTCCGGTACGAGTTCTTCATAAACGATTTTCCCGTTTTCGTCAATAACGACAACCGAGCGAGCCAATAGACCTGCTAATGGGCCGTCAATCATTTCCACCCCGTATTTCTCCCCGAATTTATGATCCCTGAATGCAGATAGAGGGATTACTTTATCAATTCCTTCCGTCGTGCAGAAACGTGCGTGAGCGAAAGGGAGGTCTTTTGATATAGCAAGTACCACCGTATTTTTCATCTCTGCGGCTAATTTATTGAAAGTGCGTACGGATGTAGCGCATACGCTTGTATCAAGACTCGGGAAAATATTCAGGACAACACGTGTTCCTTTTTGGTCGGCTAATGTCAATTCGGACAAATCCGTTTTTACTAACGAGAAATCCGGAGCCGCGGAACCTACTGAAGGTAAGTTACCTTTCGTGTTTATACTGTTACCAGCAAGTGTTACTTTTGCCATAGTGTTTAAAATTTAAATGTTTGACTTAATATGTATCTTCAAATGTATAATTTTAATTCTTGTTTCGCAAAAAGAAATTTTACAATTTGTTCTACGGGTTATTCCTTAAAAAAGTTTGCGAAAAGAGATGAAGAATGAAAATATATTTCTCTATAGGAACTTGACCTAAAAATAGAGTAAAGAGTTACGTTTTTAAATATGTTCTTAATAAAAAAGCAACTTACTGTAAATAAGTAAGTTGTTTTAAATGTGGTGATCCGGTTGGGATTCGAACCCAAGACCTACGGCTTAGAAGGCCGTTGCTCTATCCAACTGAGCTACCGAACCGGGTGTCATTTTTTTGACGGTGCAAATATAGTGCTTTCCGTTATAAATGCAAACTTTGAGGGATACTTTTTATTATATTATTTGCAGAAATTTCAGAAGGATATAGATATTGTCTGGTAATTGGGGTGGTTTGTCTCGTAAATCAGTGGTTTTGTCTTATTATTTGAAATGGTATTAAGATAGGGGATATTTTTGTTTTATAATTAAATAATGGAAGTATGAACAGAATAGAATTGATGGAAAAAGTATCCCAAGTGTCGGGATTTGGTATTTCGGATTGTGATAACGTGCTGTCTGCGTTGGAAAAGGTTTTGGAAGCGGAGTTAAAAGTAGCGGGAAGGAAAAGATGTATATTTGATACGGTTTATGGTTTTATGACGTTTTTGAAGAAGATTCGGGAGAAATAAGAGGCTGTTCGGCAGCCTCTTAATTTGGGTAGAGTCCGGTAAGCGGTTTTTAATTTCCTTTATAAACAGGGTGGAGGGTTAATACTTCCTTTGTTATTCCTTGTCCAGTAGGATTAATTCATACTTTTGGCTGCCCATGCCTAATTTCTCGGCGTGGACGAGCGTGTGTATGCCGTGGCGGGATTCCATCCGTTCGATCAAGTGGATACGTCCGTGATCAGGTGAAGAGTACACTTGATCGACACACGCTTTGTCCAAAGCCACGGGGTCTAGGGAGGCGAGGATGCCGATGTCGCCCATTTTTGGATCTTCGGGGGCAGAGGCGCAGTCACAGTCGACCGATAGGTTATTGGCTACGCTGATATAGAGAATCTTTTCGCCACAATGGTCGGCGATGGCTTTGGCGGCTTCAGCCATGGATTCCAAGAAATTGTCTTGTTCGGGCAGGTTGCTCCACGGGTCGTCTTTTGTCTTTCCGGCGCTATGAATCCATGCTTTTCCTGCCGAGGAAGCGATGCCGATCGACATATTTTTGATCGCGCCACCGAAGCCACCCATCGCGTGTCCCTTGAAGTGCGAAAGGATAATCGTGAAGTCGTAATTCAGAAAGTGCGAACCCACGAAGTCTTCTTTCAGGTGCTTGCCATCCTTGACCGGGAGTGCTGTTTCTCCCTCCGCGTCCATGATATCGATTTCGGCGATGGCTGTGAAACCGTGGTCTTTGGCCGCTTGCAGGTGGGCGGTCGTGTTTGCCCGTCCGCCGCCGTAAGCGGTGTTACACTCGACAATGGTACCGTTTACTTTTTTCACGAGATCGCCGATAAGCGCGGGTTTCAAGTAATTGTTGCCGCCCGGTTCTCCGGTAGAAATCTTAACGGCTACTTTTCCCGTGGCTTCCCGCCCAAGTGCTTCGTATATGCGGAGAAGGCTTTCCGGGCTGATTTCTTTGACCATGTAAACTTTGGGAAGGCTTTTTTTGCTTTC
The DNA here is from genome assembly GCF_046365375.1 of Butyricimonas muris. Taxonomy (NCBI): domain Bacteria; kingdom Pseudomonadati; phylum Bacteroidota; class Bacteroidia; order Bacteroidales; family Odoribacteraceae; genus Butyricimonas; species Butyricimonas muris. The sequence continues at coordinate 179,273 of NZ_JBKEIT010000003.1, forward strand.
CTCTTTCGAGGGTGAATTATAGCTGAATGCTGTAAGTGGTGACACGAGTGTCATAATTAAAATAGGTAACAGATTCGTTTTCATATATAAACTTTTTAACGTGTATGTTTAACAATTAAAATGCTGATTTCATACAGTAGCCACATGGGAAGCGATACCATTAACAGGGTGAAGACGTCCGACGTGGGGGTGATGATAGCGGCGAGCACGAGGATTACGACTATCGCGTGACGGTGATAACGGCGCATGAAAGCGGCAGAGAGCAACCCGAATTTAGCTAGCAGCCAGCATAAGATAGGTATCTCGAAGACGATGCCCATCATCAGGTTCATCATCATGAGGGTATCCATGTACGATTGCAGGGAAATCATGTTTTCCACCTCGCCACTCACTTGATATGTACCGAGAAAGCGGAATGTCAGTGGAAATATCAGGAAATAGCTTAGTGCGACACCCAGCATGAACATCACGTAGCTACTCCCGACTACCCGTGCGGCGTATTTTTTCTCTTGGCTGTACAGGGCTGGAGAGATGAACCGGAACAAGGTGTAGATGATATAGGGTGAAGCGATGAGGATGCCCGTGTATATGGCTGCCCGCATATGTATCACGAATTGCTCCGCCAGTCCGGTGTTGATTAATTTGACGGAAAAGGCTTCCGGGGCGACATCCGGCAGTGACAGCCGTTCACTTACAAAGGCGAATGCTTTGTAAATGATGAAGCTGTCGCTTTTGGGAGCCAGAATGATAGCGAACGTTTCGTCCTTGAACAGAAACGCCGCTATCCCGAATATCACGACGACCGCGCCTATTCGTATCAAGCAGCTGCGCAGTTCGTCGAGATGCTCCCAAAAGGTCTGTTCCTTTATGTTGTCCGTCGCATTCATTTCTCTTCGGTTGTGTCTTTTTCTATTTTGGTTTCAATACCGTTCATTCCGTCCTTGAAGCTGCGAACACCTTTACCGATGCCCTTCATTAATTCGGGTATTTTCTTTCCGCCGAAAAGTAACAGTACTATAAGCGCTATAAACAATATTTCTGGTGTCCCGATAAGGAATAAAATCATGGATGTCATAAGCTGGAATTTTTATTTGTTAATAATGTATTTAATAAACGAGTATCCCCCGAAGATTTGCAGGGCTATTCCCGGCAATCCGATACGGAAGTCCTGCACGGCACGGGTGAAGTCGCCAATCATAGCCCATTCCCCGAGTATGCCTGCGATTTGGTAAGATAATACAACTGCGAGGAGGAGCGGGATGGAAACACGTTTGAATCGTTGGGCGGCGTATCCTGCGGCTACAGCCAGTAGCACGGATTTCAGCAGAATCGCCGGTAAGGCAGCCGCGGGCGGCATACCGAACAGCAGGGAGTTGAGCACGGGCGAGAATACCGCCGTGAGCAGTCCTACTTTCCAACCGTATTTATAAGCACCGATGAGGGTAAAGAAATATATCGGCAGCCACGTGGTCCCGCCTTGCGGCACGAGATGGCATAATTGTGGCAGCACCATGTTGCCGACGATGAAGAGCGATGCCGCGAGATAGGTTTTCGCTTCTTTGTAGTCTAAGGTGTACAATTGAATTGCTGTTGTTTTCATATTTGTTCGTTTTAGAAGTGTAAATTTATTCCCCCCATGAATGTAGCCTTGGGCATGGGGAAGCCATCGTTTATTTCATACCGTTGTGCCAGAAGGTTTTCTCCCCGTACGAAGACATGGGCGAAGGGACTCAGGCGATAACTGGCTCTCGCGTTCCACTGCACGAAACTCTCTTTCTTCTCCACCGGGTCAACCGAGGTGTAAAGTCCTGCCACGTATTGTACGCCTGTCGATGCACTCCACCGTCCCCTCGTGAAGTCAGCCCCGATGAATAGCTTATGCTCCGGTGCCGCCACTATCGGGTGTACCATGCGTAGCCAACTGTAATTGGCGGTGATATTCCATTCCGGGTGGATACGGTAAGCTGCGTTGGCTTCCGCTCCCCAGTTTTCTATTTTCCCGGTATTGATGTTCATTCGGCGTCCGTCTACCATTTGCGGGCTGATGATATTTTCCCCGTTGATATAGAAAAGATTTATCCCGTAATGAAGCTTGTTGTTCAGCAGGCGTTGCGTGTAAGATAGCTCGTGGTTCCACAGCCGTTCCGGCAATAAATCCGGGTTGGCGACACGGAACATGTACAACTCTTTTATCGTCGGGTTGCGGAAGCCTTTGCTTACCATCGCTTTCAGGCTACTGTTGTTGGGCAGGTATGCCGACAATCCGGCTTGTGGTATCCATTCCGTACCCGTTACCGAGTGGTGGTCTACGCGTATTCCTACATCCACGGTGAGCCATTCTGTCAATGCTTGTCGGAAATCCACGTATCCTGCGATTTCGTTTTCCGATTTGTCGGATATCTCCTCCTCGTGCCCGTCCGTGACGAAACGATTCCAAGCTTCACCGCCGAAGTGTTGGAAGTCAGCGCCTAGGGTTATCCGGTTGCCCTTGAACAGGGTTGCGCTTTGGTACAGGGATACGCCCAGCATGATGTCTTTCGAGTGGAAGCGGTACGCCAGCGGTTCTTTTCCCTTGGAATAGCCGTCGTTAATCTCGTGGCGTCCCCAGTTGTAAAAGAAACTCAACGCGCCGGATGTTTTCTCGTGACGGTTGGTTAGGGCGAACGAGGTCATGCCTCTAGTGATGCGGGAATCGTTGTCCAAGAGGGGGGCGTTGACCGTACCGGGGTTCGAGGCGTTGAAGTGTGTGACGTTCACGTCGCCGTACATACTCCACGTGTTATTCAATTCGTATCCCACTTTGGCGTATCCGCCGTATTGTTCGAATCCCATGTCCTCGCGGTGGCCGTCGGTACGGTTGTATGAACCTGTCACGATGCTGTTGAATCTGCCTCGTTTCACGCTGTTTGCGGCTTCGGTCATGAGGGTATTGTACGAGCCGTAACTCAGGCGGGCGCTTGTCTTCACGGCGTCATCCCGTTGTTGGCGGGTGATGATGTTGATTACACCGCCCATGGCGTTCGACCCGTAGAGCACGGATGCCGGACCTCTTACAACTTCCACGCGTTCTGCCAGCATGGATTGGTAGGCATCGGCGATGGGGTGTCCCATGAGTCCCATGTATTGCGGGTGACCGTCAATGAGCACGAGCAATCCGGTGGTGGAGTTTCCCCCGACACCCCGCAAGTTCATGCCCCCGGCAGCCCCTGTCGATACGCCGTATCCCAAGATACCCCTGCTGGTGATGAACAGTCCCGGGATTTGTTCCGTCAGGATAGGAAGCAACGAGGGGTCAAGTCGTTTTTCAATTGTTTCCCGGTTCACGACGGAGACGGTCATGGGAAGTTGACGTGCATCCGTTTCGTTGCGTGTCCCGGTGACCACCACCTCGTTAATGGTGTAGTTACGGGCGACTTCGGTCGTGTCCTTTCGTGATTGTGCCTGTAAACCCGTGCCAAGGAGCATACATGTAAACAAGGCACATGCCAATTTTTTAGTCATTCTTATTTTTGATATGAAGTTTTGTATCACGGGGAAGATGTCCCGTGCCGATTTAATATCGAGGCAGGCGGATTCCAACGGGCACCAGCCTGTTTTGGTGCGATTCTTTATGAGAGGGACGCGTCTGGTGAAGCATACCTCTATGTTGGCTTCACGCAACAGCGCTAGGGCGGGTTCGCTAATCGTGTCCGTGTAGACGCTTTCCACGCCGCCCAACACCATGAGTGCCGCTGCCGCTTTGCCAATCACTTTGTCCGCTACCTGCGCTCCTTTCATGAACGAGGGCTCTTGTTCCAGCAGGTCGTACAGGTCTGCAACACCGCGTTGGCTGAAAGTACGGGTTTCCGTTCCTTTCGCGATAACGCAGGAGTACCCGCCGTCGTGCAATAAGTCGATGAGGGATTGCCTTTGGCAAGTTGCAGGTTGCAGGTTACATTCGCCTTCGGCGAGTTGCAGGTTGTGTGCGTCAGCATGTTGTGGTTCTGTTGTGCTTTCTGTCATGATGTGGTTCTTTTGTTTTGACGCGAAGTTAGGTTATCCGGTTTACTTTGTTGTGACATGAATTACAGTTGTTGTTACCATTTTTACAGGTTAATTGATTTTTCAATTTTCAATTTTCAACTTTCAATTTTCAATTGTTCCACGAACCTGTCGATGCGGTGCAGTTCACCGGGAATGTCGATGTTCTGCGGGCAGTGGTGCACGCATTGGTTGCAACCGATACAATGGTTTGCCTGACGTAGTTTCGGGACGCTACGGTCGTAACCGACGAGGAATGCACGTCGTGCTTTACGATAATTTTCATCCTGTTTTCCGGCGGGTATATTCCCTTGATTCACGCATTTGTTGTAATGAATGAGGATGGAAGGGATGTCGATGCCGTACGGGCAGGGCATACAATATTTGCAGTCGTTGCAGGGAATCGTGGGGTATTTCAGCATCAGTTGAGCCGTTTCTTCCAAAAATACTTTTTCGTCATCGGTCAAGGGTTCCAGCGGGGAATAAGTAGCAAGGTTCTCTTGCAAGTGTTCCATGTAAGTCATGCCGCTTAATACGGTTAATACTCCTTCCGGCGAGCCCGCGAAGCGGAACGCCCACGATGCCACGCTATCCGTCGGGCGACGTTGTTTCAGGCGGCTGACGATGTGATTGGGCACGTTTGCCAGACGTCCGCCCAGCAGGGGTTCCATGATGATGGTGGGAATACCTCGTTTGGAGAGTTCCCCGTACAGGTATTCGGCATCGGTGTTGCGGGTGTTTACCTCCTTGGCGTGTTTCCAGTCCACGTAATTGAGTTGGATTTGCACGAAGTCCCATTTGATTTCGTCGTGTCGTGATAACAGGTAGTCGAAAACTTCGATATCACCGTGATAGGAGAAACCGAGATTGCGGATACGTCCCGCTTCACGTTCCGCGACCAGAAAGTCGAGCATGCCGTTGTCAAGGTAACGTCCTTTCAGGGCTTCCATTCCCCCCATGCCGATGCCGTGGAGCAGCATGTAATCGAGGTAATCCGTTTGCAATTCTTTAAGCGAATTGCGGTATATGGCGAGGGATGATTCCCGGTTCCACGTGTCGGGCGAGAAGTTAGATAATTTAGTGGCAATAAAATACTTGTCCCGCGGGTGTCGGCTGAGGGCTATGCCCATGGCGTGTTCCGAGAGTCCCCGGCAATAGGCGGGCGACGTGTCGAAGTAGTTCACCCCGTGGGCGAGGGCGTAGTCCACTTGTCGGTTTACCATTTCTTGGTCGATTTCGTCTTGGCTATCTCTCGCGCTGGAGTTGGCGATGGTCGGCAGACGCATGCAACCGTACCCGAGCAGCGAAACTTTGTCGCCCGTTGTCGGGTTGACGCGATAGGTCATTTCACCCGTTTGTTGGTTTGCCATGTTGCCGTTGGCGGAGTTATTCCGCGGACGGCAACCGTGTAATGCGGCTGCCGTGACCACCGTTCCCGCGCCTAGTACTTTCAAAAATTCCCGTCGGTTTATCTCTTTTTTATTCTTGTTGTCCATATCTTTTCCTCTTTTAAACGTTAAACGGTTTTATGCATCTCGTGTCCTTCCACGTAAATGGCGCTGAAGGGACGTGCCGGGCACAGGTTTTCGCAGGCACCGCAGCCGATACAGCGTTCGGTGTTTACCACGGGTATCCGGGGTGAGTCCATCATGTCCGGGTTCGATGCCACCATTTCGATAGCTCCCGCGGGGCAGTGGCGGGCACAGTTGCCGCACTCCACGCCGTCGGTCAGCGGCACGCAATTTTCTTTTACCCACACGGCATGACCGATTTGGATGGAGGATTTGTCTGCTGCCGTGATGGGGAGGATGGCTCCTGCCGGGCATACTTCGGAACAACGGTTACATTCCGGTCGGCAATACCCCCGTTCGTAGGACATTTCCGGTTGCATCAGCGTGAGCAGGTTGCCCGACGGGCGCAATACTCCATTGGGACAAGCCGTCACGCATAGTTGGCAGGCAGTGCAATGCCGGCTCATGTTACGAGCCCCGAGAGAGCCGGGAGGCGTGAGTGGCGTGTTGCGATGAGGGATTTTCTTGTCCTCGATAACGGCAAGTCCGCCGTCCACTTTCTTCTCCTGTGCTTTTAGCACGGTGGTGCTTGCCAGTAGCGTGGCGACGGACAGGAAGTCGCGGCGTGTTTTGTTTACCGCGGATGTTTCACCTGCTTGCGACGGTTGCGCGTGGCGGCGTTCGTAACGGATAGCACCATGTTTGCAGGTAGCGACGCAGTCCATGCATGCCACGCAACGGCTATAATCCACGCGGTGTTCCTTGTGGTTGATACAGGCTGCCTTGCATTGGCGGGCGCATAGGCTGCACCCGTTGCACTTGTCGGCATCAATCGTTACCCGGAAGAGCGAATAACGGGAGAGGAATCCCAGCACGGTGCCCACGGGACAGACGGTGTTGCAGTACGTGCGCCCGTTGCGCCATGCCAGTATGGTGATTACCGCGAAAGTCACGACGGCGATGATGAAGGTCGGCAGACTCTTCAGCCACACGTCCGTCTCGTAGAAAGCGTAGCTGTCCGCCCGTTGTGCCATGTAAGCGAGTAGGTTGTTACCCCATTGCCATACCGGGGCGAAGAGGTTGGCGGCGATACGCCCGTAAGAGCTGTAAGGCGCGAGCAGGGCGACTACGGAACTTATCCCGGCGACGAGCGCGATAATGAAGACTCCAAGCATGCCGTACCGCAACCACGACAGAGCGGGGGAGTAGGAGTAGGGTAGTTTCTTTCGCCGTTTCCCGAACCATGCCACCACGTCTTGAAATACACCCAAGGGGCAGAGCACGGAGCAATACACTCGTCCGAGCAACAGGGTGAGGAGGACGAGGAATACGACAACTCCCGCGTTTAGTGCCAGAACGGCGGGGAGGAATTGGATTTTTGCCAGCCAGCCGAACCACCCGTGCAACGTTCCCGTGAAATCGAGGAAGAGGAGGGTGATGAGCACGAGGCAAATCATAGCAAGTGTCAATCTGAGTTTTCGTAGCATCACGTCTTTGTTTTTGAGTTTACACGGCAAAGATATCCGGGTAATACTCTGATTAATACACTTGTTGCTTTAAAGCGAAAAAATGTAAACTAATGACGAAAATAAATCAATTCCACTAAAACGGAGTCGTGAGAAAATATGACTCTGTTTTCTCTAGAGTTTTATGTAAGATAAGTTAATTTGTGTTTATATATAATGTATTATACTTATAGTTGATTTGTAGCATCTCCTATTCAATTCCCATTCAACTCCTATTTAAAGCCTATTATAATAGAAAAATAATAGAATTTAAATTGTATTTGAATAAAATTTAATAATTCAGAAATACATGTTATTATCATTTATATTAAGAATAATATTATGGAGCGTTTTAGAATTTTTTCTCGAAAACGGGAGGAAACCTGAAAATATTTTGACATGTCGGGGGGAAGGGGGCATAAATCGTGGAATGTCAGTTGTTTGATGTCGGTAGGAAAAATAAATTGATTTTGTAGAGTGATAATTCATTTTACTTTGTAATTTTGTAGACCGATGTTCAAAGAAAGTCACAAGTAAATAGAAAGTTATTATTCATGGAGAATTATATTGTTTCGGCGCGTAAATACAGACCTGCAAGTTTCGATACAGTGATAGGGCAACACTCGATTACATCCACGTTGAGAAACGCTATCCTTAATAAACAATTGGCACAGGCTTATTTGTTTTGCGGACCGCGCGGTGTCGGGAAAACGACGTGTGCCCGTATTTTTGCCAAGACGATTAATTGCATGAATTTGCAACCCAACGCGGAACCCTGCAACGAATGCGAGTCCTGCCGGGCGTTTAACAGTGGGCGTTCGTTGAACATACATGAACTGGATGCCGCCTCGAACAATAGCGTGGATGATATCCGTGGATTGGTAGACCAAGTACGGATATTGCCGCAGGTGGGGCGTTACAGCGTGTATATTATCGACGAGGTGCATATGTTGAGTGCCTCGGCTTTCAATGCGTTTCTGAAGACATTGGAAGAACCGCCCGCCCATGCCATATTTATTCTGGCGACGACGGAAAAGCACAAGATTCTGCCGACTATATTGTCGCGTTGTCAGATATATGACTTCAACCGGATTAAGGTGCCTGACACAATCGAGCATTTGAAGCGCATAGCGGCAAAGGAGGGAATACAGGCGGAGGAGGAGGCTTTGAACGTGGTCGCCCAAAAGGCTGACGGGGCGATGCGTGACGCTCTTTCTATCTTCGACCAGGTAGTCAGTTTCTGTGGTAAGAATTTGACCTACGATAAAGTGATCGAGAATCTGAACGTGTTGGATTACGATTACTATTTCAGGTTAACCGATTTGTTCTATGCCGGGAAGGTGGCCGAAACGTTCTTGCTTTTCAACGAGATCATGGAAAAGGGATTCGATGCCGGAAACTTGATATCGGGGCTCGGTCGACATTTTCGCGATCTGTTAGTGGCGAAAGAGTCGATAACAGTACAATTATTGGAAGTGAGTGCTTCCATCAAAGAGCGTTACCTGCAACAGGCACAGACGGTAACTCCTGATTTCATCTTCGACGCCTTGAAAGTCATCGAGCAATGCGAGATGCAGTATAAAATTCGCATGGAGAAACGCTTGTGTGTGGAACTCACTCTGATTAAATTGTGCCAGATTAATGAGCTAAAAAAAAAAGCCTTAGTATAGAGGAGTTTGCCGGGTTATTAAAGATCGAAGGATTTAGCGGTAAATTCCAGCAAGCGAACGGGGACAGTGTAAGTGTGACGCCACCTGCGGAGGAGAAGCGTGTCAGCGTTGTAACTCCGAAGACAGGCGGAAAGCCCGAGAATATACATTCTTTCAATTTGAAAAAGGCATTGGAGGAAACGAAGGAGAAACACAACGAGCCGCGGGAGAGACAGAGTGTAAAAACTGATGATAACCGGGTGAAGGCTCAAAGTGAATTCTCCCTTGCCGACGTGTCGGGTGCGTTGGAAACATTCCTCGCTACCTTGGGTGAGGAGGATAAGGCGGCGAAGATCGCCCTTTTGTCCCACGCGCCTAAAGTGGAGGGATTTGTCATTACGATTGAAGTGGATAATGATTTCCTGTTGACCAGAGTCATGGATTTACATCCGGCATTACTTTCTTTCTTGATGAAGAAACTGAATAACGGGTATATCACGCTGAACGTGCAAATCTACGTGGAAAAAAATAACGGGGAGGAAAAGAAGCGTCTGTTTACCTCTAAAGATAAGTTTGAACATTTCGTGACTATTAATCCCGCTGTCGGTGAATTGAAAGCCCTTTTCGGGTTGGAAATAGAGTGATTCTGTGATTAGAGAATGACAGGAACTGAAAGCATTAAATCACAGAATAAGCGTCAGCTTGTGTGGAGGAATTTAGATCGTTTCCCCGTCTGCCAAATGGATTAATTTATCCCTTTCGCCCACGATCCACACGACATCCCCTGCCTCGAAAATGGTGTCCGGGGTGGGATTCATGGTGGACGTGCCGTTGCGTTCGATACCGATGACCAGACAGGCGGCTTTATCCCGGATGCCGGATTCCCGGATGGAATGCCCTACCAGCGGGGTGTTTTCCTCGATTATGAATTGTTCCAGACTGACTTCGGGCGGGCGTTGCTGTTCCAGTTCCTGTTTTCTTTTTTCCACCCGGTCTTCCACGAACTTACGGAACACTTCGATCTCTTTATCTGTCGCTGCCACGATGATATGGTCAAACGGGTACAAACGTTCCTCGCCGCCGGGGATATTGATGCGTTCCTCGCCGCGGATGATAGTTACCACGCTTACCCCGCAGGATTGGCGGAAATTCAATTCTTTTAATGTTTTCCCCACGCTGGGAGAGGATTGTGACACCTCGAAATCTGCCAAATGAAGATCCCGGTTGAGCAAATGTTGCACGAAACGTTGTTTGATAGGTGATTTGCGTTCTTGCTCCTGTTGGCGTGCCGTGAAATTACGTAGGAAACGCCTTTCCAGCAGGATAGAATACTTCTTCAGTCGTTTGGAATAAATGAAAAACAGGATAATGGCACTCGCGATCAGCAATAAAAGTCCTGCCGCCACGTTCACGAGGCTGGAAATCACGAACATGACAATTCCGATACACAAGGCTATACGCAGCACGATGAGCGACACGAGCGGTCCCCGGTTGTATTTACTGTCGTTCCAGAGGTGTTGAAACTCTTCCGAGTGATTTTTCTTCATCATCATGGCACGGAGAAACGGGGAAATCAGCAACAATATGGCAATAGCGCTGACTATTCCGCCTTGTATCCCCGGTAATTCCTGTCGGATAATCGGCGTGAGGTATTGCAGGAAAAGGACGATCGTGAAGATAGAGAGTATAGTGTAGGTAATCACGATACGTAATAAGGCCTTCAGTAGCCGGGTCCACATCCCTTTATGGTGTATCGTGTTTGTTCCCGTGCTGTACCTGTCAAGGAAGCGAATCCATGCTTGGGGCAGATGATTATTCACGAACCGGTAAGCCGGTTCCGATAGCCGGATCATGTAGGGGGTAAAGAACGTGGTAATGACCGATACGGTAACAACGATAGGATAGAGAAATTCGTCCGTCACGTGCAGCGACATTCCCAGTGACGCGATGATAAACGCGAATTCGCCGATTTGTGCGAGCGAAAAACCGGACTGGATGGCTATTTTCAAGTTCTGACCGGAAAGTAGTATTCCGAAAGCGGAAAAGGTAATTTGTCCCACCATGACCACGACGGTGATCAACAAGATCGGGAACCAGTACTCGATCAGCATGGCGGGATCGATCATCATGCCGACGGAAACAAAGAATATTGCCCCGAAAAGGTCTTTTACCGGCTTGATTAAGTGTTCGATATTCTCCGCCTCTACGGTTTCAGCCAGAATCGAACCCATGACGAATGCCCCCAATGCCGCAGAGAAACCCGCCTTAACTGCCAATAAAACCATGCCGAGGCATAAACCTAGCGACACGACGAGCAGTGTTTCGGCATTCAACCACTGTTTCGCTTTTTTGAGAAAAGTGGGTATCAGGAAAATACCCGTGATCGACCAAAAAACAAGGAAAGCGACAAGTTTCAGTATGCTGTTTGCCATTTCCATTCCCTCGAAATGCTTGCTTACCGCCAAGGTGGACAACAATACCATCAAGACAACGGCGAAAAGGTCTTCCACGACGAGGATACCGAAGACTACCCCCGCGAAACGTTGCCCTCGTAATCCCATGTCCTCGAAAGCCTTGAAAATAATCGTCGTGGACGACATGGACAGCATACCCCCGAGGAAGAGGCTGTTCATGTGCCCCCAGCCGAGTGCCAGTCCGGCAGAGTATCCCAACATCATCATAGCTCCCACGATCGTGAGGGCGCTAATCATGGCGGTACCGCCGACATTCATCAGCTTTTTGAAACTGAAATCGAGTCCCAAGGCGAACAGGAGGAAAATAACCCCGATATCGGCCCATATTTGGATATTTGCCGAGTCTGTGACCATGGGGCCGCCGAACGTGTAAGGTCCCGCGATGATGCCTGCCATAATATATCCTAACACGACCGGCTGTTTTAGCCATTTAAAAATAATGGTTATCAGTCCTGCAGAAAAAAGAATGACCGCCAGATCCGAAATTAAAACAGGAATGCCCGACATATAGCTGTTTATTATTATCGGCGACAAAGTTAATGCTTTTATGGATTGGATATACGGGATGACGGCATGTTTTTCGTTTAAGATGGATTTGTAGTTTATTCTTGTTGTAAATCAATCTATTTAGATAGTTTCTTGTGAATTTATTCAAGAACTTTGTTCTATGGAATAAATATTTTCTCTACCTTTGGGGTGAAACTTAGGTGTAGTTTTATTGCTTCGTGCGTGAGGAATAGTTGTTACTACTATAATTGTGTTATCATGGAAAAAGAGATTTTCTTTGTGAATAAGCCGGAAGAAATCACTCGTGTGATCAAGTTTTTTGAAGGTGTGGGAGGATTATTACATCTCCCGTCTTCTATCGTTATGAGATTGAGCCTTGCCTTGGAAGAGGCTATCGCTAGTATTATAAAGAATGCTTATCCGCCGGGGGAGTCGCATGAAGTGACTTTGCGCATCGAGGCGACCGGGGATGAACTTACCTTTTCGTTGATTGACGACGGCATTTCTTTCGACCCTACATTAATAGAGGAAACGGATGTCACGCTACCGTTAGAACACCGGATTCTGGATGGTTTGGGGATTTTCTTGATCCGTAAGATCATGGATGAGATTTTCTATGAATGCACGGGCAAGGAGAATCGTTTGGTGATGAAGAAAAAGGTAAACATGACGATCGAGAAGGAGAAAACAGTGGAAGTCAATACCTGCCGGATAGAAGGAATGACGATTGTCGCTATCGGGGGGCGGTTGGACACCGCGAATACCCGTGAATTCGACGCGGCTATCCAACCTTTGCTGGTAGAGATGACGCCGCGTATCATAGTCAACTGCGAGAGTCTGTCGTACATTTGCAGTGCCGGGCTTCGCAGTTTTATCCTGTTGCAAAAGAGCGTGATGAAAAATAAAGGTCAATTGATACTGGAAGCCATGACACCGGATATTTATAAAATATTCGAGATGACAGGTTGCACGTCTATATTCACCATTCGATAAACCGATAGTCATGAAACCCTTTTTGGTCGTGTGCGTTCTTGTTTTACTATATGTTTCGACAGATGCACAACAAATCGTGTTTATGCCCAGTTGGACAGCTCAATCGGAGTTTGCCGGTTATTACGTCGCGGATAGCTTAGGTTATTACAGGGAGGAGGGGCTGGATGTACGTGTCCGGCATCCCACGGTATCCGAAACTTCGTTCTCTTTTTTAGAGAGGGGGGAGGTGCAGATTATCGTTTCGAATCTTTCTAACGCATTGACCATGGTCAACGCGGGGAGGCGTATCGTGAACGTGATGCAGACCTCCCAGACCAACGGTCTTATGCTCGTCAGTCGTTTCCCGCTACCGGATATCGCCTCGTTGAATCATCAGAAAATAGCCGTGTGGAACCGTTTGCCGTTGGACTTGCTCGAACGCATCACCCGGGTTTCCGGTTTGGACGTCGAGTGGATACGTTTCAACGGAGGGGTAAATATATTTTTATCCGGGGCTGCCGATATTTTCATTACCTATAGTTTCAACGAGTACCCGCAACTGGAAGAGTACGGGATGCGTCCGGATTCTTGCCACGTGTTCCGCCTTGCCGAGTATGGGTACAACCTTCCGGAAGGCGGTCTTTACGTGACGGAAGAGTATTACAATACCCACGAGGACATGATCCGTAAATTTGTAAAAGCAAGTATCCGCGGCTGGAACTGGGTGGAGCGAAACCGGGAAAAGGCTCTCGATATCGTGATGGCGATCGTGCGCGAAAACAATATTGCCACCAATCGTTATCACCAGAGTCGAATGTTAGATGAAACCCTGCGGTTGCAGCACGACATGGAAACGGGCGAGAAGAGTTTTAAATTAACTGAAAAGGGATTTAATCTGGGGGTGCAATATCTAATCACGCGAGATACCCCCCCTGTCCGGTATCAGGATTTTGTCAAATAAGACATTTGCGGTATGAAAATACAATTCAAGTCCTTCGCCACTCGTTTGAGTATTTACACGCTTACTTTCGTGATTGTTATTTTCACGGCAGTGATGGCTGTCTTTTATTCTTACAACCGGGAAGAAGTCACGTGGCGTGCTATCGAACGCACGCACGGGTTGTTGGCTAGCATGGCTACGCGGGTTTCCGGTAGTCTGTCCGGGGTCGAAACTGCTTTGCGGCAGGCGGGATGGATGGTCGGGGAACATTTGTCCGAACCGGATTCTCTATATAAAGTGATACGTGCAGTCGTGGAGAATAATGATTTGATCGTGGGGAGTGCCATCGCGTTCGAACCTTTTTATTTTAAGGAAAACGGGGAATATTTCATGCTTCAGACCTACCGTGACGGAGAACGAATTGTTTCCGTGCGTTTGGGGGGAAAGAGTTACGACTATCCCTGTATGGATTGGTATTTGCTTCCCAAATTATTGAAGACGAGTTATTGGAGTGAGCCATACTACGACGGGGGAGGGAGCAACATGATAATGTCGACATTCTCGCTTCCTTTATATGATGCGCGGGGGGAGATGTACGCCGTGTTCACTGCCAATATTTCTTTATCCCGATTCACGGATATGGTCGACCGGTTGAGTCCTTACGAGTCCAGCTATTCGTTTTTACTCAGTCGTAACGGGAGTTACCTGACGCATCGCCACCGCGAAAAGATCATGAATGAAACGATCTTCTCGAACGCTTTCGAGAGCGGGAGCGGAGAACTGGAACATATCGGGCGGGAAATGCTCGCGGGACACGCGGGTACTTACGCTTTCCGGGACGGGGGACAACCTTCTTTCGCTTTCTACACGCCGATTCCCGGCAGCGGGTGGTCGGTATGCAATATCTGTCGGAGGGACGTTATCCTGCATGAACTCTATTCCACTTCCCGGAATATCCTTTACCTGTTCTTTACCGGGGTATTACTCTTGTTCGTGTTCACCTATTACATTATCAAGAAACTGGTACGCCCGCTGGAAGACTTTTCCCGTGTTGCGCAAGTGATTGCTTCCGGGTACTTCAACGAGGAGTTGCCCGCCGTCAACTCCCGCGACGAGATGAAAGAACTGCACGACTCCTTTGCTTATATGCAACATTCCCTTTCCGAGTACGTGGCGGAACTCCGGCTGACGACGGCAAGCAAGGAGCGTATCGAGAGCGAGTTAAGCATAGCCCGCGATATCCAGATGGGCATGACTCCCAAGATATTCCCTCCCTTCCCGGAGCGGGGCGACGTGGATTTGGACGCTGTGCTGAAACCTGCCAAGGAAGTCGGCGGTGACCTGTACGATTTCTTCATAGAGAAAGACAGGCTTTACTTCGCTATCGGCGACGTGTCGGGGAAAGGCGTACCCGCGTCCTTGTTTATGGCGATCACCCGCAGTCTGTTCCGGACTCTCTCTTCGGGGATGAGTTCGCCTGCGGAAATTATGGTCAAGATGAATAATTCGGTGTCCGAGAACAACGAATCGGCCATGTTCGTTACTTTATTTATAGGCATACTGGATTTATCAACCGGAGTATTGAAATACTGTAACGCGGGACACAACCCGCCCGTGTTGATTCATCCGGACGGGAAAACCGGTTTTATGGAAGTCAAGACAAACCTCTTTGTAGGGGTTATGGATAAATACGAGTACGCGGAGGAAGAGATAACACTTGAAAAAGGGACGAAGTTATTTCTGTACACGGACGGGGTGACCGAGGCGGAAAACGAGAACTGCGAACTGTATTCGGACAGACGCTTGCTTGAAACGCTCGCCGCGAATACCTCGTCAAACGTGCGGGGGATCGTGGATGCCGTTCTGGCTTCTGTTGTCGCTCACGTGAAGGACGCGGAGCCGAGTGACGATTTAACGATGTTAGTCATTCATTATGAATTCAAATCGGATACAAATGGAGAAAGAGATTAAAATTGCCAACAATACGGCGGAAATAGCCCGGTTAGCCGATTTTGTCGAGGAACTGGGTGTCGAATTAGGGTTATCCCCGGCGGTCACGATGAATATTGATCTGGCGTTGGAGGAAGCCGTGATTAATATCATCCTGTATGCTTATCCTCAAGATCAGTTACACGAGATAACCTTGAAGGTCACGTCTTCCGGCGAACACTTGATCTTTTTACTCACGGATCGCGGTATGTCTTTTGACCCGACACAAGTTCCCGACGCCGATATCACCTTGCCTCTCGAAGAACGTCCTGTCGGCGGTCTGGGGATATTTCTTATTCGCCAGATCATGAACGAGGTGACTTACGAGCGGATAGGAGAAGAGAATAAACTGACGATGAAGAAGAAGATAGAGTAACCGGGGCAAAAGTCATTTTCTTAAAAAACTCCCTCCCCCTTCGGGGTATTGAGCCCGAAGCGGTCTCGAATCGGCTCTCGCTCGACAGACAACGAGCAAGCTCTCTTTCTATTCTCGCTTACTCGCCGATTTCCCTCTATAAACAGAGGGAGAGCTAAGTTACTCACTGTCTTCGGTAAGATTCACCAGCTCCTCCTCTGTTTATAGAGGAGGTGGCTGCGAAGCAGACGGAGGAGTTTTTAAAAGAATTACTATCTTTGCCCTTGTTATGAGTAAAAATAACCATGTAAAAAAAGAAGGTGTTACGGGTGCCGTCGTGACGATGCTGGTAACGGGAGCGTTGCTCTCGCTCGTGCAGGTAATGGTGCGACCGCCGCTATTGCTGGCGGAACGCCTGTTGCCCGGCGGTGGTTGGTTGCAGGTCGTGTTGGCGGCACTGTTCGGCGGGTGGCTTTATTTAAAGATGTTCGACAGGGCGAAGCGTGCCGTTTGGCGGCGGCGGATATGGTTGTTGTTTTCCGTGGTATTTTTCTTTCAACTGGCACTGGGTATTTTTGCGGATACCGTTTTCCTCATGTCCGGCAAGTTACACTTCCCGATACCGGGATTGATTCCGGTCGGGGTATTCTACCGGGGAGAAATGTCCTTTATGCCCTTCTTGTTCTTGATCACGATATTGCTTTCCGGGGGGGCGTGGTGTAGTCAGCTGTGTTACTTCGGGGCGTGGGACAGTCTGGCGGCGGGGAAGAACGGCAAGCGGCAGGGGATAAAGCCGGGCACAAGAGCCGGCATCCGTTGGACGGTACTTGCGGTGTTTATCCTTGTGGCTTTGGGATTGAGATTATTTCATGTTCCCGTGATTTATGCCTCGCTAATAGCTGCCTTTGCGGGAGTGGCAGGCGTCGGGATAATCGTGCTTGTATCCCGGGGACGGAAAATAGCTGCGCATTGTTCAACCTATTGTCCGGCGGGTACCTTGGTGTCTTATTTGAAGTATATATCCCCGTGGCGTTTCCGGGTAAACGACCGTTGCACGCGTTGCATGGCTTGTGCGCGGGTATGCCGCTATGATGCTTTACCCCGGGAGAGCATCCTCAAGGGGCGTCCGGCGGTGAATTGCACGTTGTGCGGCGATTGTCTCGCCGTGTGCCGCCACGGTGCTTTGGAATATCGTTTTTGGGGACTTTCGCCTCTTGCCGCGGAACGTTTATGGCTAGGTACGACGCTGGTCTTTTTCACTTGTTTTCTTTCGATCGCCCGGGTGTAAACGTTCGCGGAAAATGTAATATTTTTGTAATAATTTAACACTGTAATACGCGGGAGGATTGTACATTTGCGTACTAATCAATAATGAAATGAAAATAGACCGATTTCTTCAATTATTTGTCGTAAAGGAAAAAAAGTTTTATCCTTTATATATCGAGCAAGCCGTTAATATCGAGGCTGCCGCGAAACTTCTGGTTGAACTTTTGCAAGAGCGGAAACCTGAAAATCAAAAGACTTTGTACAAGAAGGTCAAAGATTACGAGCATAGTGGTGATCAGATCACGGCACGGCTCTACGAGGAATTGAACAAGACATTCGTGACCCCTTTCGACCGGGAGGATATCAACCGTCTGGGAAGCAGCATGGATACTTTGTTGGATTTTATCCATGACGCGGCAAAAAGGGTATTGATGTATCGGCCGAAAAACGTCAACCAGTTGATGGTTGCCATGGCGCAATGTATCGTCGAGGATGCCCGGATTCTGGGGCAGATCATGGACGAGTTGGATCAACTCCAGAAAAGACCGCAGGAGATTAACGAGAAATGTGTCCGGATCAAGCAGATAGAGCATGACGTGGATAACCTGTATGAAGAATTCATGAGCGACGTGTTTGCCAACGAGAAAGACGCGATAGAGTTGGTTAAATTGAAAAATATAGGACAGGTACTGGAAGATGCTACCGACCGGGCAAAGGACGTGAGTGACATCGTGAGGGGTATTATCATCAAATTTGCCTGATCGTTATGCTGACAATAGTTCTTTTAGCCATCGTGATCGCTCTCTTGTTCGACTTCCTGAACGGGATGAACGATGCGGCAAATTCGATAGCGACGATCGTCGCCACTCGTGTATTCTCTCCCACTATGGCAGTGCTTTGGGCGGCGTTCTGGAATTTCGCCGCTATTTTTATCTTCGGCGTGAGCGTGGCGCACACGATGGGAGAGGGGATTGTGGAAGCCTCCCGGATTAATGAATACCTGATTTTCGCCGCTTTGATCGGCTCGGTCATCTGGGTATGGTTGTGTACTCATTTCGGGATGCCTATCAGCGTGTCCCATGCCTTGATCGGCGGGTTGATCGGTCCCGTGTGGTTCACCTTCGGGAGCGATGCTCTCGTGGCTTCCGGGATTATCAAGATTGCAGTGTTCATCGTGCTTTCCCCGCTTATCGGTATGATACTCGGTTTTTTCACGATGTGCCTGACGATGTTGATATTCAGACGCAAACACCCGTTGAAAGTCGAGGGCTTGTTCAAAGGATTGCAATTATTCTCTTCCGCTATATTCAGTTTGGGACATGGCGCGAACGATGCCCAGAAAACGATGGGTATCATCGCTATTTTGCTTTATAGCGTGGCAGGTAGCAACACTTTCGTGAGTGAATACCTGTACGAGAACACGGGATCGTTCCACGTGCCCGTGTGGTTGATCGTCACTTGCTACTCGGTGATCGCCTTGGGTACCATCGTCGGGGGAAAGAAAGTGATCAAGACCTTGGGCGACGGGTTGGCACGGTTGAAACCCGTCCAAGGATTCTGTGCCGAAACATCCGGTGCGTTGACGTTGATGGGAACGGCAGTTCTGGGTATTCCCGTGAGTACCACACATACCATCACCGGTGCCATCATCGGCGTCGGCATCACGAAAGGTGTGGCATCCGTCCGTTGGGCAACGGCGACGAATATCGTGGCAGCATGGGTATTGACTATCCCCGCGACCATCGTGATGTCCGGACTCGTGTACTGGATCATGGGGTTGTTCATGACGATGCCGGGCAATTGAAATTGACTTTTAACACCTTTATTCTTGAAGTCCCCAAGTGTGGGGACTTCAAGAATGAGGGATTCGGCAATCACCGGGTCAATTCGTTTTCAATCTCTCGATCAATTGCGGCATCATCGTCCAGATTGTGTTTTCAGTCTGGGCAGTGTAGAAATTACCATCGATCTCGAATTTCTCGTCGGTAGCGATGCCTTTTTGTATGGCGGCTTTTGCCAGCGGATGGACTGCCACTTTCTTGCCGGTGCTGATACCCGTGGCATCAAACATCATGGCTGCGGCACAGTGACCGATAATAATTTTCCCCTTGTCGCCGAAAGCCTTGATGACGGCGAGCATATCCTGATTGTAAGGTTTCCCGGCATTCTCGCCGAACTTGGGCATGGCGTCGCCACAACCGAACACGAGTGCGTCGTATTCATCCTCGTGTCCCTTGAGGTGAGCGATCACGTCGTCGGCAAACAGGGTGATACCGGAGTTTGTTTTGATCTCTTTCGTGTCGGCAACCGCGAATACTTTATAAGGTATCCCGTTCTCGAAAAACGCTTCCAAGTACTGGAATAAACCGAACCCGTTGACCGGGTTTACTGCCAAAACTGCAACTTTCTTTGCCATAATGTATTTTTTTTAGCGTGAAACAATAGTTCTATTAAGTAAGTTTATTACTTTTGTATAGCAAAAGTATGCTATCTAATTCGTAAAAACAAGAACGTACTTGGAGATAAGATAGTTACACGGATGTTAGTAATGTTGATACTAAACGGGATATATTGATAAAAAAAATGAAAAATTTTCACGCTAACGGGAAATGTCCCATACGTGACGTGTTGAGTCGTCTGGGGGACAAATGGTCGATGCTGGTGCTGGTGACGCTGGAAGCGAACGGAACAATGCGTTTTCGGGATATTCACAACGCTATCGCGGATATCTCGCAGCGAATGCTGACGGTGACCCTGCGTACCCTCGAGGCGGACGGGTTAGTGTCGCGCAAGGTGTACGCTGAAGTACCCCCGCGGGTAGAGTATCAACTGACGGGAACGGGCGAAAGCTTGATGCCCCATATCCGGACGCTCGTCGATTGGGCGATGCAGCACATGCCGGAGATCGTGGAAAGCAGGGAAGGACACTGACGCGTTAGCGTCTTCAAGCGGATACAGAGTGTCAACTCGGAGAACACGCGTGTGAACGGTAATGCCGGGAACGCGTGTGTTCTGTTTTTTTTTGCAATTTGGTTGCAAGATTATCTCTGTACCTTTACCGGAAATAAAACGAAAGGTTATGAAACAATACGTGAAAGAGATCGTGTCATTTATCCTGTTGGTTAGCGGGATCGGGATGACATGGGGAAACGCGGTGTGGTTCGGGGAGGGACACGTGAGGGCGATGTGGTACGCGGTGGCGTTTCTTCCGGTAGGTTTGCCCGTGTTGCGGGAAGCTGTTGGCTGCCTGTGGGAACGGGAGTATTTTAACGAGTTTATGTTGATGAGTGTGGCGGCACTCGGGGCTTTTTATATCGGGGAATACCCGGAGGGAGTGGCGGTGATGCTGTTCTATTCCGTCGGGGAGAAGTTTCAAGACGCAGCGGTGGAACGTGCCCGTTCCCGCGTGAAGGCGTTGCTTGACGTGCGCCCGGAAGTGGCGGCGGTGATTCGCGGGGGCAGTGTCGTGGCGGAAGTCCCGGCAAACGTGCAGGTTGGCGAGACGGTGGAGGTGAAGGCGGGGGAACGGGTGCCGCTCGATGGCGTGATGCTGGGCGAAACGGCGGCATTCAACACGTCGGCGTTGACAGGCGAGAGTTTGCCCCGGGATATCCGGCAAGGTGAATCCGTGTTGGCGGGGATGATCGCCATGGATCGGGTGGTACGGGTACGGGTGACGCGACCTTATGACCGGAGCGAGCTGGCGCGCGTGCTGGAAATGGTGCAGAATGCCACGGAACGGAAAGCACCGACGGAGTTGTTTATCCGTCGTTTCGCCCGGGTGTACACGCCCGTGGTGACGGGGTTGGCAGTATTGATCGTGTTGTTGCCCTTTATCTATTCGCTGGCGCAACCGGGATTTGCTTATGTCTTTGACGATTGGCTGTATCGTGCCCTCGTGTTTCTGGTGATCTCTTGCCCGTGTGCCCTCGTGGTGAGTATCCCGCTGGGGTATTTCGGGGGAATCGGGGCGGCATCCCGTCACGGGATCCTGTTCAAAGGGGGAAACTATCTCGATGCGATCACGCGGGTAAACACGGTCGTGTTTGACAAAACGGGTACACTCACGCGGGGTGAGTTCGAGGTACGGGAGGCACACGCCGGGAACGGTTTCGAGGCGGACACGATGCTGGCAATCGTGGCGGCGGCAGAGGGAAATAGCACGCACCCCGTGGCGAAAGCGGTCGTACGGTACGTCCGGTTGCGGGGAATCGAGCCGCTGGCGGTGACGGATGCGAAAGAATTACCCGGTCACGGGTTGAGTGTCCGTGTCGACGGGCGGGAAGTGTTGGTCGGGAACACGCGGTTGCTGGACACGAACGGGGTGACGTATCCTGCGGGTTTGGCGAGCGTGCCGGAAACGGTAGTCGTTTGCGCGGTGGACGGCGTGTACGCGGGCTATCTCTTGTTGGCGGATGCGCCGAAGGAAGATGCGGCAGACGCGGTTGCGGCATTAAAAAGTTTAAATATTAATAATATTGAGGTATTATCGGGAGATAAACAGGCAATTGTTACTAAATTAGCGAAAAGTTTGGGTATCGACAAAGCTTACGGTGATTTACTCCCGGCAGATAAAGTGGCTCGGTTGGAAGAGTTGAAAGCCGAGCCGAGCAGGAAAGTGGCTTTCGCGGGTGACGGGATCAATGATGCCCCGGTACTTGCCCTCGCTGACGTGGGGATTGCCATGGGCGGACTCGGGAGCGATGCCGCGATAGAGATTGCCGACGTGGTGATACAGACCGATCAGCCGAGCAAGATTGCAACCGCCGTCAAGATCGGAAAAGTTACCCGCCGCGTGGTGTGGCAGAATATTGCGTTGGCATTCGGCGTGAAACTGGTAGTACTGGTGCTTGGGGCATTCGGGGTCGCTACCATGTGGGAGGCAGTCTTTGCCGATGTCGGGGTTGCCCTGTTGGCGATTCTCAATGCGATAAGGATACAGGTAAAATAAAGGATATGGAAGAAACGGTATATTTGGATAAACTGGAAAGGCGGGGAATTAAACCCACCGCCATGCGGCTACTGATATTAAAAGGTATGTTACGGTTTACGCGGGCGTTCAGCCTGCTTGATCTGGAGAACGATTTGGACACGGTAGATAAGTCCACGATATTCCGGACGATCAATCTTTTTCTGGATCATCACTTGATTCATTGTATTGACGACGGTTCCGGTTCATTGAAGTATTCCGTGTGCAGCAATGAATGTACTTGTTCTATCGACGACCTGCACGCCCATTTCTATTGCCGGAATTGTCACAAGACCTATTGCCTGCGAAAAATACACGTGCCGACAGTCGATTTACCGATGAACTTCACCCTCGAAAGCATCAATTACGTGCTGAAAGGCTTGTGTGAAGATTGTGCCTTGAAAAAATGAGATATATCTATGGACAGTAAGAACCTGCAACCCGCGACTTGCCCGAGGCAAACGATCGAAAATTTAGCTCTCCGTAACCTGCGGCGAGCCAAGGAAATTATCGCGGATACCGGCATCGAGGCTATTTGGCGGTCAGTGGGAGTGGAACCCCGGTTGGTAGGATCGGTAAAAACGGGTTTACTGGTGAAGCATCTGGATATCGACTTTCACGTCTATTCCAATCCCGTCGTGATTGCCGACAGTTTTGCCGCCATGGCGAAGCTGGCAGAGCATCCGGCTATCCGGCGGGTGGAATGTATCAATTCATTGGATACCGACGAGCACTGTATCGAGTGGCACGCTTATTACCTCGACCGGGAGGGTGACGAGTGGCAGATTGACATGATTCATATACTGGGTGGTTCCCGTTATGACGGTTTTTTCGAGCGGATGGCGGAGCGAATCACTCAAGTACTGACACCGGAAACGCGGGGAACTATATTGAGGCTGAAACACGAAACTCCCGATGACGAAAAAATCATGGGCGTGGAGTATTATCAGGCAGTCCTTCGGGACGGCGTCCGCACGTACACCGATTTCATGAACTGGCGTAAACGGCATCCCGTCACGGGAGTGGTGGAGTGGATTCCGTGAGCCGGACTAACTGAGCCCTGATGCGACTTAGGGATTGAGCCGTGACACCAAGGTACGACGCTATATGCTTCAAGGGAACGGACTGTATGATTTCCGGTTGTTTTTGCAGGAGCATCACGTAGCGCTCGAAAGCGGTGCGGTTATACGAGTCCAGCCAAGAGATTTCGATTTCCAGCATGAAGTTTTCAAGAATCCTTCGCCCGAGATTTGCCAACTGCACGGAGGAACGGTACAATTGTTCCAGTTTCTCTTTGGTCAGGCAATAAGCCTCGCTGTCCGTCACGGCTTCCAAGGTCAGACGGGAAGGGATGTTTGCCACGTATCCCCACGTGGAGAAAGCGATTTCGCCTTCGCCGGCGAACCACAGAGTGGCTTCCGAACCGTCCTTGAACGTGTAAGCACGCCACACGCCGCGGGTGATGATATAAAGGTTACTGTTCGATTCCCCCTCGTGGACAATGATATCCTTGTGGGAGAACGTTTGTTCCTCCGCGTTCTCCAAGAGTGTCCGTATTTCATGCTCGGTGGCGGACAAACGACTCGTTATTATCTGCAAAGTGGTATCTTTCATCTTTTAAAGTGCTGGCGTAAATAGTACGATACGATAATGGCAAAGGTAATCAATTCCGTGAACGGTACCGCCAGCCATATCCCTTTTATTCCCCAGAGGAGCGGGAGGCTGACAAAGCACACGGTGATGATAACAATACCCCGGAGAACGGTAAAGAACGTCGCTTGCTTGAATTTCTCGATGCTCTGGAAATACCCGATACACACGATGTTAAGCGCGAAGAACAGGAAGCCGAGTGCGAAGTAGGGGATGCCCTGTATGGCAATTTCCCGCGCGTTACCCGTGCTGCCGAGGAAGAGGGACACCACCGCGGGGCATAGCACAATGGTCACAAGACAAGCCAGAGCCCCGCAAATGATAGCGAATTTCAACGAGAGCCGGAATGCCTGCTTCACCCGTATCCATTGTCCCGCGCCGTAGTTGTAACTGATGATCGGTTGGGTGGATTGCGCGATGGCGTTGTTTACCATGAAAACAATCGGGAACCAGTAGCAGGCAACGCTATACGCCGCCACGCCGTCCTCTCCGAGATAATGGATGAAAACGTAGTTACCGACGAGCATCATGCAGGCAATGGCGGCCTCGTTGAGGAATGCCGAGAAGCCCAGTTTTATCATGTACCCGATATTTCTTATCGTCAAGCGTATGCTTTTGAGGGAAAATTTCGGGCGGTAAAGATACAATACCTTGTTATATTTAAGCAGGTAAACCAGTATCATGATACTCCCGACCACGACCGAGATTACCGAAGCGATGGCGGCTCCCGCCAAACCGAGCTGCAACGGGAACACGAGGACATAGTCCAGCACTAGATTTATTGCCGCGGGAACGGCACTACACATCATGGCGAACGTCGGGGAACCGTCCAGACGAATGACAAACAATCCCACGCTCAATAGCATATTACAGGCAAGGAAAGGCACGATCCAATTCATGTATTCCAACACGAGAGGCAGCAAGAGGTCGGAACTGCCGAGCAGGTAAGCCATGTCTGTTCTGAATAGCATGACCAAGGCGCACAGCAGAACCGTGATACTTAACGATACGGTAATTGCCTGCGTGATATTTATACTGGCAACTTTCACCTTGTTGTGTGCCAAGTGGATGGATGCGACGATAGAAGCCCCGACGCCGAACATAAGACCGATACCCGCCGACAACATGAAGAACGGGGCAACGATGTTTACCGCCGCGAGCGCGTCGCTCCCCACGCCGCGTCCCACAAATATCCCGTCGATAATCGTGATCGTGGCCGAAAGAACCATCCCCAACAAGGTGGGAATAAACATCTTGCGAAATAACTTGGGAATATTCATCGTCCCGAAATCAATACTGTCCTGCATCATAATCTTTTCGTTTTTTATTTCCGGCTGCAAAGGTACGGCTATGATCTTTGGGAAAAGTTACCTTTATGGTAAAAAAGCGGGGAAAATATATTTAGTTCATAAAGTTTATAAAGTTCATAAAGTTCATAAGGTTTATAAAGTTCGTAGACCCCTGCGGGGTGCTTTGTTTGCGGCAACTCAAACTGCCGATTAGCATTGTCCGAAGGACATCCGTTACTTTATAAACCTTATAAACCTTATGAACTTTATAAACTCAATGAAAAGTCCGCCTTTAGTTTGGCGATAACTTCTTTCACGCTGCTGATCTTATTCGCCAAGTAGGCGTTCTGACCGGCGAAAGCGTATCCTTCCTTTAGGTTTCCGATTGCAGCATTGTAAAGCGCCTTGATAATGCAGTAAGGGCTTTTGGTGTAGTCGCAAGTTTTGATGCAATGGAAAGGACAGGATTTAGGTTTCTTTTTACCCTCGGCAACGTCCCGGATAAACTCCCCGTCGAAAGCACGACCGGGCATTCCTACCGGACTTTGAATGATGCGAACGTCTTTTTTATCCGAGTGAATGTACACTTCTTTAAATTCCGTGGAGGCATCGCACTCTTCCGTGGGTACGAAGATGGAACCCATTTGTGCTGCCGAGGCGCCGAGTTTCAAGAACCGGGCAATGTCTTTTCCGGTGGATATACCCCCGGCGGCAATAACCGGAATGTTTTTCTGTTCGGCGTAACTTTTCGCTATTTCCACTACTTCCGGGATCAAATGTTCGAGAGAGTAATTTTCATCCTCGATTTGTTCCTTTTTGAAACCCAAGTGTCCGCCGGCTTTCGGACCTTCCACCACGAGTGCATCGGGAAGATAGTTGTAATTCGTCAACCATTTTTCGCAAATCAGCTTTGCTGCCCGTGCCGAGGATACGATGGGTACCAGCATGGTTTTGCTGTCCTTTGTCAAGAATGACGGGAGATTCAACGGAAGCCCCGCCCCGGCAAAGATAACGTCGGCTTTCTCCGCGATAGCCGTCCGCACCATATCCGAAAAGTTGGAAAGGGCTACCATGATATTCACGCCGATAACACCGTATGTTTTTTCACGGGCTTTCCGAAGTTCCTCGCTAAGCCCGTAAATGCATTTTTCCAGATAATTCCCTTTGAATTGAGGGTAAAGGAGTCCTAATCCCGCTGCCGAGATAACTCCGACTCCGCCCTCGTTAGCCACGGCGGAAGCCAGTTTGTTCAATGATACACCGACACCCATACCGCCCTGTATAATAGGCAGCTTGATCTCGTATTTACCAATAAAAAATGATTTCATTTTTACAACATCGTTGATATTTAACATGTGCCCTTTTCAGTCCGCACGACAGTTTTTTTGGGCTATTACTAACAAAACAAGGAAAGTTCTACTGGTCTGATTCAACGATGAAAAAAGAGCGGATGTCACCAGTCCGACAAAAATACATACGATAACGATCAGAATAAACTTACACTGTTCACGGTGTAAAGGTAATAATAAATTTATGAAATATACTAGCTTTAGGCTAAATAAGTTGATGAGGGTACACGGAAAAACGGTATAAATTCACTACATTTGGACTTTATAACATGGATAGTAGATCGATACAATTGCAACCGGTTGATTGATAATATCTAATTTGAAGCGAGATGCACATGAATACTGATTTTGTAAACTTAACAACAGAGAACCTGACCAACGAGCATTTATGCTGCATCATCCGCAGTAAAAAGCCCCATCAGGGTATTGACGCCAAACGACAATGGCTCTCGGACAGGCTGAGTGAAGGTCATGTCTTTAGAAAATTGAACGCGAAGGCTACGGTTTTTATTGAATACGCTCCTCTTGAAACGGCTTGGGTTCCCGTGATTGGAAACAATTATTATTACGTCTATTGCTTGTGGGTTCTTGGTAGTGATAAGGGAAAAGGGTATGGAAAATTACTGATGGAGTATTGTTTGGCTGATGCCAAAGAGAAAGGTAAATCCGGCATTTGTATGCTCGGGGCAAAGAAGCAAAAATCTTGGCTTTCCGACCAATCATTCGCGAAGAAATTCGGCTTCGAGGTTGTTGATGTTACCGATGATGGATATGAATTGCTTGCACTTTCTTTTGACGGAACAATACCGGCGTTCGCGCCAAATGCCAAAAAGCAGAAGATTGAAAGCAACGTGCTGACAATTTATTACGATATGCAATGTCCCTATATCTATCAAAAAATCGAGCTCATAAAACAGTATTGTGAAACGAACAACGTTCCCGTGTCTTTAATTCAAGTGGATACGTTGCAAAAAGCAAAGGAATTACCTTGCGTTTTCAATAACTGGGGAGTGTTTTATAAAGGAAATTTTGAGACAGTGAATTTGCTGGATGTCAGCTATTTGGGTAGAATTCTCAAAAAATGAAATTATCATTTTAGCTTTTTCTCGTTGATAATCGTCATGTAACTGGCTGCTTGATATATTTATATACATTCAAGCAGCCTTGCTATTTAGAATTGGACAACAGGTTATTTATTCGTTTTTATATTTGTACACGACTGCTAATATTCCATGAGTATTCATATTGAAAATCATGCGAATCCTTCAGTTTTAGTACATAAGTGCGATCTTTGCTAAATAACATTGAAATTTGTTCTCCTGAACGGAGCGTACCCTTTCTTGGAAATCCTCCCCCCATGTATTCTGTAATTTCATAAGAACAAGAATAGCCACTATAATTCTGGAATCGAATGTTATAGTCATAATTGTAATAATCATCACAAAGTAGCTCAAAGCCAATAGGAAGGTTAAACAAGGCATCATCTGAGCCAATTGTGTTTACAGGATCGTAATCTTGCGTTTTAAAAAGAACGTACCCGTATGCTCCGTCACCCATGCCACAATTTATGGTCCATCCCCATGATGTCTTCTGTCCGGGAGTTGATAATGGAGCAGTAACCTCTCTTTCCTCGTAAGAAGATATTAGAAAACCAGAAAGAGCGAAACTAATTCCTTTACTCGCTTCATTAAAGCGAGCACTCCACGAGAGAGAGGCTGCACCTGCTTCTGCAACAATTGTTTTTGGACCGGTAAACTGGCATTAAGGGATTGCAATGTACCGATGTTGTACGTGCTATAAAGTACATTGAATGTCGTGTATTTACCATTTCCACGTGATAGAGAACTTGTTGTTTCCTCTTTGTCGCTTGGCATTTGAATAATTCCTCCTTCTTCTTTTGTTTTGTCTAATTCTTGGTTCAAGTATTTAACAGCTTCAACAACGTCATTGTATTCTTTTTTTGTCGCACCCAAGCGTTGTGCTTCGTCTAAAGATAAATAAAAGAATAACGCTCTCCATCAATTTTAACTGATTTGGCTATCGTTTTCAAGCTTTCCGGTAAAACATCTTTATCCGAGTTAAATAACGGGTTCGTTTTGAGGATTGAAGAATTTATCTCTGTTTCTTCAATTATTCCACACTTTTCATCAGAATTGCATGAAAATAATAAAGCTGCAATAATAAGTAATAATAGTGTTTTCATAACGCTAAGATTTTGATTGATGTTTTGTTTCAAATCTTTCGAGTGATTCATAAAATGCTCTTTTTAAACGATTGTATAACCTGTTGTCCCCATCCAGTAACTTGAAATAACAATCCTGAAAAAAAATTGTGGACATTCCATCCTTGTATATTCTTTCATCTATTATTAAATTTTCGGCTTGAGCGTTAATCGCGTTTACAGCTTGAAAGTTATTTACTATTTCACCATACTCATCTTCTGTCATTCCTATTTCCATAAGATTTTCTTTAGTTGTTCCTATAACGAACTGTTTATCTTTAACATGGATATAATACATGGCCACGCAAGTGTAAATTTTATAGTTCGTCCATAAATCTTTCATGATGTTTTTCTGTTTGATATTCATGTTTTTAAGAAAACTATTCATTATTCTAATGTAAAATTCCGTGAATTCAACGTATTCTACCGGTAAGGATTTTATAGCTTCTGCATTCTGAGGATTTAGTATTAATGTATCTTCTTGATACACGGGACGCAATATTCGACTATACTCTAATCGAGTTTTTAGTTCATCTGTTGTTAATTTTTCCCCTTCAATCGTGCATAGAATACGTGTGGGTCTGCTTAATTTGACCTTCTCTTCTTGGGTAAACCCAATCTGGGCGTTTGTAGCGATCAGAAATAATAATAATAACTTTTTCATAGATTGATTATTTTTAAAATTAAAATAAAAATGTAGTCTTGGTTACGTGATGATGACACTTGAAACGGAAAAAGGAGGTATGTATGGTACCCGAAAAGTGTGTATTGTTTTGCTATTATGTAGCTATATGGCTGTAAATGCATGTGTTGTGTGGTGGCGCGATGAGAACTATTTTTTTTGTTTTTATAAAAGGTAACCTTTAAAGATGTAAAGGTGGATTATGATTACTGTATCAAGTTATTCACGTTAACCACGGATTCTTGTAAGGAGCGAAATCTGTTTGAAAAGTTGAGATTTGTCAATCCGTGTGCACTTTTTCTCTTCATTTTTTCATCCTCGAATTAGCGCACTTTCTTTTACTTTGAAATGCATTAATTCTGCATCTGGAAAAAGAAAAACCTCAGCATTTCTTCTAAAATACGGAGGTTTACGTTATTTTTTTCTCTTGATATGCGGTCTGGACGGGACTCGAACCCGCGACCCCATGCGTGACAGGCATGTATTCTAACCAGCTGAACTACCAGACCAAATAGTTTTTTCTTCAATAATAAAAGGCGGTCCGGACGGGACTCGAACCCGCGACCCCATGCGTGACAGGCATGTATTCTAACCAGCTGAACTACCGAACCTTTTTTTGCATCAAACAACCGCTGTTGTTCTCAATTGCGGTGCAAAGATAGGTAGTTTTTCTTATTCTGCAACATTTTGATACCGAAAAATAGAAAAAAAATACGATTTCACTAAAGTTTGAGTGTTTCGGAACGCTTATGGATAAAGGAATACAGGATATTCTTATTGAGAATGAAATGGTTAAATGCAAAAGTGATAAATCATCTCTAAAATTTCAGTTTCAGTGATTGAAGTTTAATTTTTTCCTTATATTTGTGCCTTATAATAATTGTCAAATTTAAATTAACTTATAAGATAATGAACGTACCTGCAGAATTAAAGTACACTAAAGAACACGAATGGATTCGTGTTGAAGGTGAAGAAGCATATGTTGGTATTACTGACTATGCACAAAGTCAATTAGGCGATATCGTGTTTGTTGAGGTTGAAACAGAAGGTGATGAGCTGGAAGCTGGTGATACTTTTGGAAGTATCGAGGCTGTAAAGACAGTTTCCGACCTGTATATGCCGATTTCCGGAGAGGTTTTGGAATTTAACTCTGAGTTGGAAGATCAACCTGACCTCGTGAACAAAGATCCTTATGGAAAAGGTTGGATTATCAAAGTAAAGGTTGATGACGAAGCACAATTAGACGGTTTGTTGAGCGCTGACGCTTATAAGGCATCTATCTAATTTTTTTGATAAGACAAGGACTGTATGCGTTATCTCTTTCGGGGTAATGGATACAGTCTTTTTTTATTTCGTGATTTGATGATTTATGATTTTAACGGTTGAAGGTTGAGTTGGTAATGTGTGACATTTTCAATTTTCAATTTTCAATTTTCAATTGCTTGTTATGACTTTAATAAAATCTATATCCGGTATTCGCGGCACGGTTGGGGGACAACCGGGAGATAATCTCACTCCGTTGGATATCGTGAAATTTGTTTCCGCGTATGCCACTTGGCTAAAAATCGGTGCCAGGAAAGAGAAGGCGAAGATAGTGTTAGGACGCGATGCCCGTATTTCCGGTGATATGTACGCTAAACTCGTGGAAGCCACTTTGTGCGGCTTGGGGCATGACGTGGTGAATATCGGGTTGGCGACCACGCCGACAACGGAAATTGCCGTGACGGCTGAAGGGGCTGACGGGGGAATTATCTTGACCGCGAGCCATAACCCGAAACAATGGAATGCTTTGAAATTGTTGAATAACCGGGGTGAATTTTTGTCTGCCGAGGATGGGGCACAAATTCTTCAGATGGCAGAAAAAGAGTCGTTCGAGTATGCCGAGGTGGATGATTTGGGAACGGTTACTTGTAAAGATTACACGGACTACCATATCCGGCACGTGCTGGATCTGAAATTAGTAAATCCGGAAGCTATTGCCAAAGCTAACTTGAAAGTGGTGGTAGATGCCGTGAATTCGGTCGGGGGAACGGTGATTCCCGCTTTGTTACGTGCCTTGGGCGTGAAAGAAGTGGTGGAATTGAATTGTGAACCTACCGGGCATTTCAGTCATAACCCGGAACCGATACCGGAGAATCTGACCCAGATATCGGAAAAGATCAAAGAATGTGGTGCAGACCTTGGAATTGTGGTAGACCCGGATGTGGATCGTCTCGCGTTGGTTTGCGAGAACGGGGAGATGTTCGTGGAGGAGTACACGCTGGTTGCTGTTGCTGATTACGTATTGAAGCATACCCCCGGAAACACGGTATCCAATCTCTCTTCCTCCCGTGCGTTGCGTGACGTGACGCTGGCTCACGGGCAGAGTTACAGTGCCGCTGCCGTTGGGGAAGTGAACGTGGTCGCCAAAATGAAAGAAACACATACCGTGATCGGTGGTGAGGGTAACGGAGGAGTCATTTACCCGGAAAGTCATTACGGACGTGATGCCTTGGTGGGTGTTGGGCTGTTCCTTTCTCATTTCGTGGCGGAGGGAAAGACAATGACAGCATTGAAGGCTACCTACCCCCAATATTTTATCTCCAAGAATAAATTGACTCTTTCTCCCGACATGAATGTCGATAAGATTCTGGAAGGGTTGAAGCAAAAATACGCTTCGGAAGAGATTACCGATATTGATGGCGTGAAAATTGATTTCAAAGACGGGTGGGTACACCTGCGGAAGTCTAATACGGAACCGATTATCCGTATTTATTCCGAGTCAAAAGACGAAGCTGCCGCCAATCAATTGGCAGAAGAAGTGATAAAGGTTGCACAGAGTTTGTGCTAATAGGAAATCTTTTAATCTCGAATTGCCGGAGGAAGTGTTTGTTGGGAATGTTTTGTTGATATTGGTACCGTAATCCGGATTATTTTTTTGTCTATTCAGATGTTAATATGCTGAATGATTGCATGAAAAAATATTTCACGGTTGCGGTACACAATATCGTTAAACTATGTATGTTTGTATTGTTTTAAATACAAAAACAAACCATGATAAAGGAGAGATTCTGAGTGAATCTGGCAATTATGAAAACAAGTATAAGCGATTTACCCCGATCGGAGAGTCAGGGAAATGAGTTCTTAATGTTACGGAAGAAAGCGCGTGAAGTGAGGATAGAAGGGGACGGATTTGTCGTGCGCGAATGGCGGTTCTCGGATTGCGATTCATTAGCCGAGAATGCCGACAATGAAAAGATCTGGAATAACGTGATGGATCACTTTCCGCATCCGTACACGAAACAAGATGCTTTTGATTATATCAGTATGGTTCATGTTTTACCCGCCCCACCGACACGGTTTGCCATTGAGGTAGACGGAAAGGCGGTAGGAAGTATCGGGTTCGGCTCCGAGGGCGATATTGAACGTGTGACCGCCGAGATCGGTTATTGGCTGGGCGAGCCTTACTGGGGAAGAGGTATCATGCACAAGGTTGTGGCTGCCGTTACCCGATACGCCTTTGAAACCTTTGGTTATCAGAAACTATACGCCCTCGTGTTCGATTACAACCCCGGTTCTATGCGGGTATTGGAAAAAGCAGGCTACAAACTGGAAGCCGTCCTGCACAAAGCCGCTGTTAAAAACGGCAAGGTGATCGATTTCTACTATTACAGTGTTATGAGAGAAGATTGATATAGGTCTGTAAAGTCCATAAGGCCCATAAAGTCCATAAGGTCACGGGTGTCCTGCGGACAAAGTTTATTGATAGCTTATGCTATCATGATTAAACATCCTACGTACCTTATAGACTTTACAGACCTTATGAACTAAGCGAAGCTTACTATAGCCCTTCTTTTGCTCTTTTGCGCTTGTCGAGTGCTATACCTACGATTCTGCTTCGAAGACAGTAGTTCTTTAAGGTGGGGAATGTCTTTTGACTCGTCAATTTGAAAAAAAGTAGACTAGATATAATGCATTATTGTAATATATTTATTTAATTTGTAGAATTAACGGGCATGTATGAAAAGGGCAGAAGAAATATTAGCAGCGTTGAAAAACGGCGAAGAAAAAGCTTTCAAGATTTTTTTCTCGGAGTATCATGATGTGTTGGTTTTATATGCCACGAATATCCTTAAAGATGTCGATGCGGCGGAGGATGTCGTGCAGGATTGTTTCATGAATGTTTGGGAAAACTCTCTTTATAACAACCTTTCTGACGGTTTGGATAAATACATGTTCCATTTGGTTAAGAATGCCGCCTTGAACGAGCTGCGGGGCAGCAAACGCAGAGAAGTTCGTCATGAAAAAATGATGGCAGAAATGCCTGTGGTGGAAATGATGAAAGAAGACGAGCAGACTGAAATAGATATTTTATACACCACGATTAATCAACTTCCCCCGGAACGCCGTCGTATTTTTATGATGGTGTGTGCCGAAGGAAAAAAATATCAGGAAGTTGCCGACCAACTACAAATCAGCATTAATACCGTCCGCACTCAATTGATGCGTTCTTTAAAATTTCTACGTGAAAAATTGAAAGAGCAAATGTTTTCAATATTATTGTTTTGTTGGAAGAAAGTGAAGATTAGGTTTTAGTAGAGTCTTTTAAAATATGTCTGTATGGATATATTTGTAAGATACTTTCCGTATCTTTGTTTCATAATGAGATAATAAATGAGAAAGGAGACTATGATATGACAGCGAGGATTTATCCTATCGGTATTCAAAATTTCGAAAAACTTCGGGGTGACGGTTATGTCTACGTGGACAAAACGTCACAAATGTACCAAATGGTGAAAACCGGCAGTTATTATTTTCTCAGTCGTCCGCGTCGTTTTGGTAAGAGTTTATTATTATCTACTTTAAAGGCTTATTTCGAAGGAAAGAAGGAACTTTTTGCAGGGTTGGCTGTCGAGTGGTTGGAGAAGGAGTGGAACCGGTATCCTATTCTATATTTAGATCTTAATATAGAGAGGTATGATACACCCGGGAGTTTGGATAATATATTGAATGATACGTTGAAACAATGGGAAAGTATTTATGGTAGCCGTCCCTCTGAAACCTCTTTTTCTTTACGTTTTGCCGGTGTTATTCGTCGGGCTCACGAGCAGACTGGGCAACGTGTTGTTATTCTTGTCGATGAGTATGACAAGCCTATGCTACAGGCTATTGGTGATGAAGAATTGCAAAAAGAATTTCGTTCGACGTTAAAACCTTTCTATGGAGCGCTCAAGACAATGGATGGCAGTATTAAGTTTGCCATGTTGACTGGTGTGACTAAGTTTGGGAAAGTCAGTGTATTCAGTGATCTGAATAACTTGAAAGATATTTCTATGGACGGGCGTTACATTGATATTTGTGGTATTAACGAACAGGAATTGTATAGCTATTTTGAAGAAGATATTCGTCTTTTAGCCGCTGCACAAAATATGACCTATGATGAGGCGTGTGCCGAGTTAAAGGAATGTTATGACGGGTATCATTTTGAAGAAAATACTCCCGGTATCTATAATCCTTTTAGTTTGCTTAATACGCTAGATAAACGGAAATTCGGTAGTTATTGGTTTGAAACGGGTACTCCTTCTTATCTTGTGGAATTGCTTCGTAAGCATCACTATGACCTTTATCGTATGGCCCACGAGGAAACGAATGCTGATGTGTTGAATAGTGTAGATTCAACTTCTACGAACCCGATTCCGGTTATATACCAGAGTGGATATTTGACAATTAAAGGATATGACCGTCGTTTTGGTGTTTACCGTTTAGGTTTTCCTAATCGAGAAGTGGAAGAGGGTTTTGTAAGTTATTTAATGCCTTTCTATACTGATGTAGATAAGGTTGAATCGCCTTTTGAAATTCAACGATTCGTGCGTGAAGTGGAACATGGTGATATTGATGCCTTTTTCCGGCGTTTGCAAAGTTTTTTCGCGGATATTCCTTATGAATTGACTCAAAAACGAGAGATTGAACGCCATTACCAGAACGTGTTGTTTATCGTTTTTAAGCTTGTAGGTTTTTATGTCAAAGCAGAGTATCATACAAGTGAAGGGCGAGTGGATCTAGTGCTTCAAACAGACCGTTTTATCTATATAATGGAATTTAAACTTGACGGTACGGCAGAAGAGGCTCTTCAGCAGATTCGTGATAAACATTATGCAGATCCTTTTCTCGCTGATCGGCGAAAACTTTTCCGGGTAGGGGTTAATTTCAGTGACCAAACTCGCAATATCGAGCGTTGGCTTGTTGAATAGGGAAAGTTATCTGTTTTCAGAACGAGGGGCTTCTTTGCGATATTTGACGTGAAAGAAATTTATGTTTGACATTGTTCTTCTATATCTAATAAATCATTAAACACGTTGTTTGTTTCTGCTAATAGATTATTTAAAAAATTATTATCAGAAGGAAGTCCTCTTACAAATTCTAGTTTAGAAGCAATACCATTATCTTTAATCTCATATATATTTAAATCTGAAGATTTGACATAGGAAGTTTCGGGAATGATTTTAGATAGTTGCTTCTTGATATTTTCATTACCTTGAGAAAGTTCAAATATTTGATTTGCTTTAATAGCCAATGTTAAATAGTTAATAAGGTAAGGACTATGTGTTGTTAAAAATAATTTATTTGAATCTAACTGGTTACATTGTGAAATTAAGTAATATAGTATTTTATTTTGAGAGTTAGGATATAAATTTTGTTCCATTTCTTCCACGACATTAACAAAACTGGAATATTTGAATTGTGCGGAAATCGTTTTTAACATGGCATCGCGTATATCTTCACTGATGTCGTTTTTGACCATGATTGATTCAACTTGTTTTTGAAGTTTTATTCGATCATTTACATTTAGGCTACTATCTGCTGTACCCCTAACTAATTCTGTTAGATAATGTGTAACGGTGATGTGAATGCCCAACTTTATAAAGTGTTCGGCATTAACGATAAGAGCCAACTGTATGTAAAAAAGTTACTTACCTCAAAATAATAATAGGAGGCGTTGATTGAGGGAGTATTTATTGAGTCAATGATAAAAGCAATGTGATAAATTAAGGGTAGAATACTACAAATTTTCTACCCTTTCTATCTATTGTCTGAAATGAGGTGTAATTATTGTTGAAATTTACGAAATCTATCGTTTTTTAAATGTCTTCGTCAATTTTTGCATTAATAGCCTCCAGATACGCATTGATATCTATCGCGGGGACAGTACCAATGGACTTCAAATAGCTCACAAGCTGAAGGAAAAATGTGAAGAGAGACACATTCTTCTTGCTAAACTCAATCTCGTTTACTTCGCGACTCTCATACACATTTTCTATATACTTACGATTATCCTTGATTGGGTCTATATCTTCAGGTACAGTCTCTTTATAATCAATATAAAAACTACCAGCATCACAGAGGCATCCCAAATCCAAAGTCTGTAAGCCCTTCAGTTTCTTTAACTGCTTTATTACCGTATCGTTCCCACGGTACGAACTCGTTGTAGTTAAAATACCACCTATTATCTTAGTCAATGGTCTGGCAGGCGTAGTTTTTCCTGAGGCGACCATACTAATACTTGTTCTTTTCAGTTTACGCACGCTCTCAACTTTCTTGGCTGCATATTCTATATACCCTTCCACATCCTGTTTTACCTCAAACACGGCATACACGCTTTCTGCCGGTATATACATAAAACCATCCTGCTTGAATATGAAGGGTGTGTAAATCGCGTCATAAATGACTACGTCCATCTGTTCGCTAACATTGCCCGTCGAATCTATCACAATAGCCTTATCTACCTTATACCTGTCAGGAAGGTATGTGCGTAGAAACTCTATCCAATGTTGCTCCGTAGCGTCACCCTTACTACCAGGGTGTCCAATAAACATCCTGTTTACATTCAGGCTGGTCTGCATCTGTTCCTGCAAACCATGAAATAATTCTTTTAAATCTACCATCTTCTTATATTCCAATAGCTTATTATTCTTATAGCAATAAAATGTATGGGCACTAAGTCCACCGCCTCTCACTCCGACAATCAGTAATAACGGATTCTCAATGGTCACTTCCTTCTCAACATCTATCATGGCTGCCAAGTCCGTACCGCTATATTGCGTGGAACCATTGGGATGGCTATGCCATTCACCCACATATCGCAATCCATCCTTGGCCAATTGTTCCCAAACTTTTTCCAGTCCCTTTGTGTTGCGCATAAACATTGTCCTACCAGTCAATTTCTCAACAGGAACCACAATCTTTTCTATATACACCGTATGCATATCTGCGGAATATCGTCCTGCGAGCATTCCTCCGTTCTCATTGGGGTATTCGCTCTCTGCCTGCAATTTTATTTGGTTGAACACGGAGGCCTGTATCTCTATATATAAATCATTACTCGCCAAATAATACTTCATAACTTGTTTATTTTTAAACTCAAGTCGTCTTCTGTTATATAAAAATTACTTAAGGGTTCCAGCCTGCTCAACATCTTGATAATATGCTTCACAGCGACCTGCACCTTGCATTCAATGTCGTTATATGAAGCCTTAAAGGTAGGAGTCCAGCAACCCGTAGGGTTATACATGTCGGTTTCCATATCGTGCTTAAGTAAGCCATATACCAGCAAAACGGTCTCTGTCATATTAGGTGAAAAGGCACATATCAAATCTTGTGCGTGATTGGTTATTGAGAGATTAACCAATTGGGCTTTCGTCCCAGTAGAATCCATTACCCGCATCAGTTGATTATCCGTAGTACAATCAAATATCACATCAAACTCGTCAAAGAACTCTGCAAGAGCACTTTTATCCTCATGTTCTGCCGCATATGTTTTTATCACTAAGTCAACAATAAACTTCAAACTGGTACATTCAACATGAGGCGAAATCTGCGTCAGTAAACTATTCATATCCAAGGATTTCTCAGTTATACCTGTATAAAAAGGATATGCAGATCGGCAAACATTACCAGGTTCCTTATTGTCTATGTCATATAGAGTCAGTTTCTTCGCACCACATCTTGTTAGAGTCTCAGCCACAATACTTCCTATAGCCCCGATGCCCATAATCAGCATTTTCTTATTAGCCAGTTCTTTGGGCATGGCTCCACGCCCAAAGAAATACTTATAGGAAATATCCACGGTTTCTGCCCATTGGATTTGCCCCTGCCTAAAATCTGTGAACCAAAGCCTGTTCTTTCCAGTGCCCACCCGTACAGGTTCTATCGGCAGATCATCCATGAAGAGAATCATTACCTGCCAGTGAACGCCGCCTTCAGGAATTCTATATCCACAAAACAATGGGAAGAAATCACACTTGCCTCTATGCGATACCACAAAACTATGGATATGTTTTTTCTGACTCTGCGAGAAAAGTCCCTTGATAGAATCGTAATTCTCAACAATAAACTTGTTGTATACCGATGGGATGTTGTTCAGTAGACAATATACTCCCTTAAACGACCTTAATTCTTGGTAGGACTTACTAATCCTACAGAACAGTTCCTTCTTCTTTACCTGCACGCACGACACAAACTTTTGTGCCACATGGTTGATGACTGGCTTGTCATTTTTTCGACCTATTGGTAATGCTGCATAGTGTACCTCTCCATAATCTCCTTCAGTAAAATCCTCTTGAGTCTCTGCGAAGCAAAAAGTATAATACTGTTCGCGAATCAGATTATGGTTTACCACCAAATGCTCATAGTGTGCATCTTTTTCTCCCCTTACATAGTATTTCTCCACCCATTCCTTCAGTTGTTTCAAGTCGTTCACAAATTGACTCTCTGCATTCTCATATTCCGCAGGGTGCATGCAAAGATTACCGCCCTGCATAATGTGTGGATAGTCCAGCAGATTATTATTTTGAAAATGGATAGGTTCCCTGCCCATAGCTTTAAACGGATAGGTAGGGCTGATCTCTACATCCCATACCAAATCAGCTTTGTCTTGGCCTGTAACCACGGCGATACGGCCTTTCAACGATCCTGCCTCATCAATGGTAAAATCATCAATAAGGCTAATACCATAAAGGGCATGTATCAATTCCTTTATTTTATCTGCCGTCATCATATTCTTCACTATCCGAATCGTTTTGTACTTGTTGGGTAAGCAGCACCTGCATCTTTCTCTTTATATCCGCTATACTTTTCGTTTACCTTGAAGTAGTAGGGCAAGTATAAATCAGGATTACAGTCTATGTTGTTGAGCATAATCTCCATATCTGATTTAAACGATTGTCTATCGTAGTCCAGCATTGCTTCCATGACATTGTTATTCGTGTTACCAGGGTCACAAAGGTGGAAACTGCTTTCTGCGATGTGGTCACGTAGATACTCCATCGTGTATTTTAGTCTTGGCCAAAGACCCATATCACCATTATAGCCGTCTAAGGCTCTTATTACGGTCAGTTCAATAACGAACGACTTGTATTTCTTATCTTTCTGCTTTTTCCATATTTTAAGCAGACGGATAATTTGGCGTTCACTTGACTTGCCTTCGATATGTGAAATCTGCTTTTGGATGTTCGTTTTCTGGCTCGTTCCTTTCTTGAATCCCCAATAGTCTTCATTAAAACATAGGTTCAGGTCGTGCGAATCAAGATAGCCATCCTTGCTTAGTTCCCTACCAGGTACCACATCAAGCTCAACAGGTTTCTCATCCCCCTCTTCAATAGGGAAACTTACGCCAATGGAAACCTTTTGCTTGCGAATAGCCACGCCTGTATTCTTATACTCCTCTGCAAGGAAATCGTGTACGCTGTCAAACATCTCTTGTAATGTTCCGAAAGCATTATACTTGAACGGTTCCACCAAATCAAGGTCGAATTTCACATTGGTAGCGGTATGCTTAGCAAAACTGCCAGAGCCAAACGATGAATACTTGTCGCTACCGTAGTGGTTGTGCATTTTGGTCTTAATTTCCTCTCTACGGTTTTTAACTTTATTCACGAAATCCTGAACGTGGCACATCTTGTGTGTGTCTAACACTTCTCTCAAATGTTTGTTTTTATCAAGACTCATGTTTGCTTTAAATGTATAGTTTATATATTAATTAACAACTCTATAACCTTATGAATCTCCGAGTATGCCTTCAAATCCTCCGGTGATTCCTTACAGAGTTGGCACAACTTTTCGGAATTTGACATCGCCCGTTCCAAATCTCCATTCTCCGTCAGGTATTTATAGAGGTTGGTGCGTATGAAATAGCGTTTTGTCTTTTCATACCCCGGCATATATTTCTGCAATTCGGGAAGCAGTTGGTCGTAACTCTCGTATCGCCGACAAACCACATTAGGCAAGAAATGTAGTAGAAACCAAAACTCCGTGCACGGATTCGTTTCTACAAACATCACCTTTCCGGCATATTTCTTTGCAACATATTTCTTCTTTGCCCGCTGATACAGCTGCATTTCAGAAGGATATTGATATAGCCTGTCCATATCAAACAGGCATACAATAAAGTCATATTGCTTGTTCAAATAAGATTCTACCAGTTTTAGAATATGATTGATGTCGCTGTGCTGCGGAAAATCTGGAGCGACCTTAAAGGGATAGCGACACGCAATCCTCAGAGAATCGAAATAGAACCATTCCGTTTCTCCCTCGCCTATGATGGCAATACTTTTTGTTACTGTCCACCCCATATCATTAGTCATTTAGGTTGATATACTGACTACCCAAGAATGGCAACTTTACCAATTTTCCCTGCTTGTAAGCATTGTATGGGGAAAGATTCTTATGCAGTCCCAAAGAAGACAGGCGCACTATTTTAGTTTCGCCGAATTCGTCTTTGTCAGTGAACCATATCGTATCACGGCGAATGAAATCTTCATTGAGAAGATTGATGTCATGGGTTGTCAGGAGCATCTGGGATGTTCCGTCGCTATTTGCTAAAAATACTTTTATAAAATAAGCCAGCAGTTCATAATGAATACTTGTCTCCACTTCATCAATGGGCACAAACCGATTGGTCTTTAACAGGAAATTCAGTATCACTGCCATTCCTAAGAACCTCATGGTACCATTGGACTCGTATTCTTCCGATAAATCATACACTTTATCGCCTGCCTTATGCTTGAAGGTCAGTTCCGTATTTGTAATTTTGCCCTTTCTAAGCATTTCTGCCTTTGCTTCTTTATCAATAGGGGCATTCTGAATCAGTTGTTCCAATTCAGGGGTAATCAGTTCTTCCTCTTCGTGTAATACCACATCTTCTATATTGAAATCGGACGCTTTCAGGAAATTTAAAATGAATTTCTTCAAATCTCCTGCCTCGTCTTTATCCAATCGTGATTTGACATATCCCGAAAGTAGCATACCGGGAGCCAGTACATCTTTTACCTGTTTGGCAAAATAATCGTACACATCATTCAGCTTTGTACGTTCCACGTTACTTTTGCCAAATGCGGCAAGCACACTACAATTATTGATCGTGTTACCGGAAATCACATCTTGGCTTTTTTTCGTCATTTTTAGATTTACACCAAAGTCAATGGTCGTGGAATCTGTCGCGGCATCATAACTTCGGTTATACAGCTTGGTAGGGCGAATGGAATCATAAACAATCAATGTCTCGGAATAGATATGCTTTGCGTCCAATTCAAAACTGAGGATGTACCTCGACTGATTGATATAGAATACCATTGACATTTTTGTCTTTTCGTTCCTTGAAGTGTCATCCAACATGAAAGGGACAACCCCGGTTTTCTCAGTCCTGTCTTTAGGCATTCTCAAAACCAGCATCTTGAAAAATTCGATGGCATTTAATATATTCGTTTTACCGGAAGCGTTGGCACCATAGATGATGCCCACTTTCAGTAATCTTACCCCATCCTTAACTTCATACGAATACTCATCAGACATAAAAGTATCTGCCGATGGCTCAAAACTGATTTTCTGAACCGATTTAATGGAGAAAAAATTCTCAATGCTGAACTCTGCTATCATAATCGTTGATTTTATTTATTGTACGGTGCAAAGGTACAAATAAAATCCCATACGATAAATTATAAATGCGATTATTGTAGAAAAGTTACGCAATGTAAACACAAAATCGGCAAGCGGTCGTTTATTTGGCCTGTAAATTAACCGTCTGATTATCTATAGAAAGTGTTGGCAGATTTGAAGGTGGTAAACGAATGTGGTTTATGCAGCCGGAGAAGCTAATTATCTAATGCCATTTGTACCATTGCGTGATTTATTTACGATGGCTAAATAGTGGTACTAAAATGGTGCTAAATTATAGAAACCTTCTTCAATTACCATTTTAAAATACATTGAATTAATATATTATAAAATTATGTATCTTGTGTGCCACGAATATTCTAAAAGATTTCTTACAAAAGCACTTTTTTCCAAGAAAAAATGAATATTCCTGTCACATGATTTGAGGGGTGGTGGTGTTATAGTAGAAAATAGTGATTATGGAAGATGAGATTTTTAAAATTATTGCGGCGGAGATGGCGGGAGAGAAGGTGACAGAAGAGGAGAGAGGAAAGGTGGAGAGGTGGCGGGTAGAGAAGGAGGAGAACGAGAGGGTGTATAGGATGGTGGTGGGAGAGTTGGGAGAGGTGGTGAGGTTGGTGAAGGCGAAGGGAGGATTGGATGAGAAAGGGGCGTATGTGAGGTTGGAAGAGGAGATGCGGAGGAGAATAGTAGAAAGGAGTGGGAAAAGAGAAAGTGGAAGAGGGAAAGCGAGAAGGATGGTGTGGTGGAGATACGGGGCGAGTGTGGCTGGGGTGTTGTTGATGTTGGGAGTCGGGATGATGATGTGGATGAAGTCAGGAGGAGATGGAGAAAAGGTGACGGAGGAGCGGATTGTGCCGGGAAGTGGGCAGGTGATGTTGACATTAGGGCGGGGTGAGGTGGTGCCGTTGAAACGGGACACGAATGAGCTGATCGTGGCGGATACGGCATTACGGATTATGAATGAACGGAATACGCTGGTGTACACGAAGGTTGAAAGCAAGGGGAAAGCGGAGGATGTGGTGTACAACACGTTGACGGTTCCGGTAAGTGGGGAATATTGTCTTGTTTTGGCGGACGGGACAAAGGTGTTTTTGAATTCCGGTTCAGAGATTCGTTATCCGGCGATGTTTAGAGGAAAGCGACGGGAGGTTTTTCTGAAAGGCGAAGCGTGGTTTGAAGTGGTGAAAGACAGTACACGGGGATTTTGGGTACACGCGGGAGAAATGAATGTAAAAGTGTTGGGAACTTCTTTTAACGTGAAAGCCTACGAGAAATTGGGAACTGTGGCAACGACTCTTGTTGAAGGGTGCGTGGAGATTGTAT
Organism: Butyricimonas muris; assembly: GCF_046365375.1. Lineage (NCBI taxonomy): Bacteria > Pseudomonadati > Bacteroidota > Bacteroidia > Bacteroidales > Odoribacteraceae > Butyricimonas > Butyricimonas muris. Next base: position 222,874 of record NZ_JBKEIT010000003.1, read on the forward strand.
GTGAAGGGAAAAACTTTCGAATTGTGCCGGGAGAGCAGTTCGTGTATGATAAAGATAGTAGGGAGTCGGACGTGAGGGAAGTGGATACTGAATTATATACTTCATGGAAAGATGGGTATTATAAGTTCCGGCAGGCGGCTTTGGAAGAGATTATGACGACACTTTCGGTGTGGTACGGGTTGAACGTGTTTTATCAGAATGAGGATGCGAAGCACATAGAGTTCACTGGAAAAGTGAAACGGTACGAGGATGTCCGGAACTTGCTGAATAAGTTCGAGCAAACGGAAAATGTGGTGTTTGATATAAAAGGAAACAACGTTGTTATTAGAGTAAAATAAAAAAAAGCTGTTCGCATGGACGTGGAACAGCTTTTAGTTAAAGCATGGAGGCGAGAATGTGGTTATTTAGCCAACATGCAAAGTAGAATTTTCAAAGCATAAAGGTATGAAAAAAAATCGAATCGGTGCAAGATCCGGAGGAAGGATTTTTGCCCGAAAATGGATGATGATGATGAAGTTTGTATTTATTTTTCTGATTTGTAGCTTGGTACAGGTACAGGCTGCGGTGTATTCACAGCAATCAAAAGTTTCTGTGGAATTAAAAAATGTGACGCTGGAAAAAGTTTTTCAGGAGTTGGAACGGCAAACGGGTTATAGTTTTCTCTATAATCATCGGGTAATAGAAGTGCGAGGAAAGGTGAGTGTTCAAGTGGTTGATAAAGAGTTGGGAGTTGTTCTCGACGATTTATTGACCAAATTAGGATTGGGATTTACTTTTGACGATAATCTGGTGATTATAAGGGAACAACCTCGGATATGGGGGCAAGATTCCGTACGAAAAAGTTTGCGGATCTTGGGAAAAGTAGTTGACGAGAAAAAACTGCCGATGCCGGGGGTAACCGTAAAAGTTGTTGGATTACCCGTGGGTACGGCAACGAACGAGAAAGGGCGATTTGCGATAGAATTGTCTTTGGTAAAAGGAACACTGGAATTTTCTTTTGTCGGTTTTAAAAAGAAAATAATAGAGTTTTCGGAGAAGACGGCTAAAGACACGCTTCGCATCGTTATGGAAGAGGATGTTCAAGCGTTGGACGAAACGGTTGTAGTGGCGTATGGCACAACCACCCGTAGAAAATCGACAGGTGCTATTTCTGTGGTAAAGGCTGATGAGATTCGTGGTATTCCTTCCGTTAGTATCGAAACTCTGCTACAAGGACGTGTGGCAGGAATGGATATCACACAAATGTCTGGGGCTCCCGGGGGTGGTGGAACTGCGGTTACGATTCGAGGTTACAACTCTTTGGATGTAGAGCAGGGACGTCGTTTCTCGAATCCGTTGTGGGTAGTCGATGGGGTACCGTTAAATACATTTACTTCACCAATCACGGGAACCAATTTATTATCGGATTTGAATCCGGATATGATAGAGTCCATTCAGATATTGAAAGATGCATCATCGGCAGCAATTTATGGCTCGCGAGCTGCAAATGGGGTAATCATCATTACCACGAAGAAAGGGAGGAAAAATCAAGATGCAACCTTTACCGTAAATGTATCACAAACATGGAGTATCTTGCCGGAATTGCCGACTGTAACCACGGGACGAGAAGAACGCTTGTTAAGATTACGTTCTTTCAGAGATCGTTTTCTTGCGTACATTAATCCAGAAACAAACCGGTATACCTACCCAGTAACGCTCCGCGAGCAATATGATAACTGGTCGAAAAGAGCTATGCTTGACGGTAATTTTGATCCGACGCCTTATGATACAGGTAATGGAAATATATTTCAAGATAGTTTGAATGCTTTTTACAACAATTCGACTAATTATTTTCCGATTTATTACGTGAAAGGAAAGGTGACGAATGCAAATATTCAGACTTATGGTGGTTCGGAAAGAATGACTTACGGTATCGGTTTGGGGTATTATAATGAAAATGGAATCTTTCGAGGTACGGGTTTTAACCGGGTGGATTTGAATTCTTCGATGAACGTGATTCCGGTAGAACGTTTGAATGTGGATTTTCGTTTGAATGCATCATTGTCGAACCGAAAACGAGGGACTAAAACTGAGATGTTGGGATTTGCTCCCCCGATAGAAACCGTTCCGGGAGATCCGTACAAACTATCCTCTTTGATACCGGGTGAAGGCTCTACAGCATGGAATTCTGTGTTAGATGCTTACGCGGGAACAAAAGAGAAAAACCGAGCCGTTCGTTTACGTACTAATTTTAAATTGGGGTACGAACCAATAGACGGGTTAAATATATCGACATCACTTGCGGCAGACTATTCCATCGATCGGCGGAACTATTTTCAACCATCCTATTTAAGCGAATCCGGTTATTCTAAAAGTATTGGGGAAACGGGAATAAATCTAATGATTTTAAATGAAAATATGCTTTCCTTCAACCGCACGATAAAAGAAGATCATAATATCGGTTTTGTTGCAGGATTTTCGTATCAATATGATCAAGTTGAATATAATGGAGGTTCTGCAGAAAATTCACCGAGTGATAAAATATACTATGCTCCTTCCGGGATGCCCGAAATTGGAAAAGAAGTTCAAGGTAGTTATGAACGAATTATTGCATACCAACATTATCAGTCGGATATGCAGGAAAAAACTTTGCTCTCCTATTTTGCTCGTTTGGAGTATAATTACAAAGAACGCTATTTACTATCCTTGAGTTTCCGGCGGGACGGTAGTTCCACTTTTGGGGAAAATAATCGTTGGGGAACTTTTCCATCGATGGCTACAGGTTGGATTTTTTCAGAAGAACCTTTTATCAAGGAAAAATTGGGATGGCTCTCTTTTGGAAAATTGCGAGCTAGTTGGGGACGTTCGGGAATGCATTTTACTTCGAACTATTTAGCATTAGGAGTTATGAATGTGGGGACTACTTCTTACCGGGGCAATCCCACGATTGAACCTGTATGGATTGACGGTTTATACAATCATAAACTTTCTTGGGAGGAAACCGATCAATATGACTTCGGTTTGGATTTGGATTTTTTTGATTATCGTTTAACTTTCTCTTTAGATTATTATTACCGTTATACGGATAAATTACTTGCTCGAATAGCTTTACCCGGATTTCACAATGGATATGACCAGCAATGGCGAAATACGGCTGCAATTTCAAATGAAGGTATCGAATTTATGGTCAAATACGAAATATTACGTCAACCGGATTTGTATTGGAAAATTTCAGTAAACGGGGCAAGAAACTGGAATCGTTTTGAGAAATCATATGACGGAAAAGATTTTGGTGGCAGAATTATAGGAAAACCCTTAAACGGGGTATATGCTCAAAAGACGGATGGTTTTATTAATTCTCAAGATGAAATGAAGGTTTATTACAACCAACAAGGGGTGAGCTACTATTTGTCTGAGAATGAATATGCCAAATCTAGTTTTTATAAACCGGGTGATTATAAATTTATTGATTTGAATGGAGATACTCAGGCTAATTTTGAAGACCATGTTTACGTGGGAAGTGCGTTACCCGAAATAAGTGGAGGTATTGTAAATGAATTCCGTTGGAAAAATTTCGACTTAAATATGTTACTAACCTATACATTGGGCAGACATATGATGAATCCCCTTGTTAAGAGATGTCTTTCTTCTGATTTATATTTTCAAGCGTTAGTCGTTGATTTGAATAAAATAAGTTTTTGGGAAAAGCCGGGGGATAATCCTGATTACCCGAAGTTTCAGTATGATCACAATAACGGTTTGTGGACTATGGTTGATCGGGATGTGGAAAAAGTCAATTATATGAAATTGAGAACGTTGACGCTGGGATATAGTCTTTCAAAAAAATGGAGTAAAAAAATCGGAATGGAAGAATTAAGAATATTCGTGAGTGGCGAAAATTTGTTGACATGGACGAATTACTCGGGAATGGATCCGGAAACCGTAAGTATCACAACTGGGGAGGACATGCAGGAGAATTACCCTTTGGCTAGAAAATATACGCTGGGTTTAACTTTAAAATTTTAAATAATGAAAATTTATTATATTCTGTTAGCACTTTTAGCTTGTACCCTATGTGGTGCTTGCGAGGATACCTTACGAATGATCCCGGAAAACTCGGTTACGTTTGAGAACGCATTCGAGAATGAACGGGAAATTGAAATCGGTTTACTAACCGTGGAAAGATTTGCTCGAAGAGATTTAGGAATGACAAATATCGAATGCCCGGCAATATATGGTGTATACACGGATTATCACTCTCCTAATGATAGAGCTCTTTTGTTCGAAAATGATGCAGCGTCCTATATGGGGCAATGGGGACATTTGTATAGTGTGATTGCGATGGCAAATGTTCCGTTACCATATATTGATAAAGTAAAAATGCCACAAGAACGCCGGGATTTTTACAAAGGTCAAATCTATTTCACGAAAGCGTTAGCTTATTTCGAACTGGGACGTCGATGGGGACGCTGTCCGATTATACTAGATGAGGTTGAATTAAAACCTGTAGAGTTTTCTTCATGGGTTAAGGTGATCGATTATGCGATTGCTCAGACTCGGATGGCTATTAAGTTATTGCCTGAATTTATAGATTTAAAAGATTACAAAGGGAATGCGATAACCTATAAATCCGTACCCTGCCGAGGGGCAGCTCAAGCTTTGCTGGCTCATTTATGTGCATGGAAAGCAGGGTGTAAATATATGGCACAACCGGATGAGGCTACTTATGATGAACAAGCGTTATGGGCTGCTGCCGATTCTGCTTGTACGGCAATAATTAATTCTCCTATTTATGAATTGGCTGAAACGCCGGAAGACGTGTGTACAAGTACCTTGGTGGGAAATGATCGGGAGTGTATTTACGAGAACGTGTTACGCGGATTTTGGGAAGAAATGGAAAACGAAGCGCTAACTAATAATGTTTTTTGTTTCGGACGATTTTTCCAGAGTTGGCCTGTCGTTACTAACAAAGGGAAAGGTGATATCAAGAATATGAAATACCGGATATTGAATACTACGGTGCGCACAATGTATTTGAGTAGAACGGTTGGGGATACAATTATTACCGATTTGCGACGGGATGCCTACTTTTATGATTTTGAACACATGGAAGCAGATAGCATACAGATCACTGGAGGATATGCGTACCCATGGAAATGGCGTTTGGCTAAAGTCAGTACTTCCGGTTGGAGTGTGGGAGAGTTTTCCAACTTTGACCAAAATCGTATATGGTTCCGTTTGGCGGATATTATTCTACTACGAGCGGAGTGTCGTGTCCGGCTAGGAAATCAAAATGGGGCAATTGCTGATTTAAATTCTATCCGAGGACGTGCTAACGCGGAACTTTATAATTCTTCCGAGTATGGAGGTGATTTGCGTTATGCTATTTACAAGGAGCGAGAAAAGGAACTAATAATGGAAGGATGGCGTTGGTATGATATAATTCGGAACGAGTATTATAAAACAGAATTATATGGAGGATTCCGGAACGTATCGATACAAGATATCATTGACGGTGTATTTTTTCAAGGTGTTGACCAAATTGAATTTATTAATAATCCATTAGCACGTCAGAATACGTATTGGATGAAAAGAATTTAAATATAAAATTAAAATGAAAACATTACGATATATATGGATATGTGTTTGTGCTTTACCTCTGTTTATAGGTTGTGACACAAAACAAGATTGGATAGACACGGGGATGTCTTCGCCTTACCATGATTGTAGTATAATGGAATATTTACGGGGAGATAAATATAATTGGGAATTAACTGTGGCAATGATCGAGCGGGCTGGGTTGACGGATTTGTTTGAAGGAAATGATCCGGATTACAAAGAAATCACCTTTTTTGCCCCACCTAGTTATTCTGTGTTGAGATACTTGTGGGATAATGACATGGAGGTCGTGAGTGAACTCACTCCTGAGTTTTGTCGGGAAATGTTGCTAAAGCATATCGTGAAAGGGAAAATGTTGAAGTCCGCTATCGCTTATCGTGATCCGGATTATGATATCACGGATTCCAAGCAAGAGGGAGGAACGGAATTGATGTGTGTGGGCGGGAATCGTCTAAAAGCGTACGTGGATAAATCCCCTTACGGTGGAGTACCTGATGTCGGACCGGAAGTGATGTACTTATACTCCTTTTCGGCTTATGAGCATGTACCTTTAGCAACACCTGATATCCAACCTTTAAATGGAGTTGTTCACGCTTTGAATTACAATTATATACTAGGAAAAATCTAAAATTTTAAACTATGAAAAAACTAATTATATTGACAATTATTGGTACACTAACATGGTTTACAAACGGATGCCAAGATATAACTGTTGGGTATTTATTGACAGAGAGTGCTAATTATAATCCTGATACATTGGTAATCAAAAGTGAAAAATCTTTGGATATAACTGCTCCCACCTTGCAGGAAGTACCGAATCCCGAATACGAGTATTTTATAAATGAAAAACATATGACTCCTGAAGAGTTAGCCAATAAAGGAATATATCCGACAATGATAGTTGAGATGGGGGCAGGGGAAGAATATATCAAGCAAAAATGGGGACAACCTTGGGTGAGTGCGCCGATAGAAGGTGTTGAGGGAACTTCCCAAGTCATTGTGTCTATTAAAAATATCACCTCAATACAAGGCGATCCGGGCAAATTATGGGGAGTACTTTTTGTGCGGGGAGACGGAACATTCGAGGTACCGTTGCATCACGATGTTCCCGTTGGGCGATACGTGATCTCCTTAAACTTTAAAAACGAAGGGTATTCCAAAGATATAAATGATTGCTTCACGATAATCGTGAAGTAACGTTGAGTGTTAAGTTTATGGTGTAAAGTTTTTGGGGACGGGCTGGTGTTTTGTTGTCAGTCCGTCCTTTAAATTAAAGTAGAAAAGTATGAGTTTTAATTTGAATTATCTGGCAGATTACGAGTTTGCCATTTTTGATGTTGTGGTACAATTACCCGTAAATTCGAAAGAATCGTTACGGTTTAATCAAGAGAAGAGTTGCAGAATGTATATGAGGCGTATGCTGGAACGGGAAAGTTTGCTGTTTTATAAAATAGGAGCCCGGATTGAGGAAAGTGACTGCCCGGAGGAAGCGAAAGAGGAGATTCGTAATCATTTGGAATTATTGGAGGAGTTGTTCGTGGCGGATGTAAGTAAACCGAGGGAGAGAATTGTTTTCTTACGAGGGGACAAGTTTACGGAATGGACGGATTTGAGTGTAGAGGAGCAATTACGGGTTTGGCGGTTTGTGATAGTCCAATATAATTCAGTACGAAGGTTGAGGGAGCATTTTGGACGGGAGAGATATCTGGTGCCGGGGTATTACCGTTGGACGGAGAGTCCGTCTTGTTTGTTGGAAATGGGGAATATTCTATGGGAAACGAAAATTGTGGTGGCGAATGGTGGTGTGAACACGAAAAAGGCCTTTCTGAATTATTTGTGTTTGTTTTATGATGTATCATTTCCCTCGAATTATAACCGGGAGTTGTATCGAATGGAGAATCGGGAGAATCCCCACAAGTTTTGGTCGGAGACTTCAGACAAGTATCTTCAGTGGATTCAACAGCGTTTGGGAGGAAGTGAGGAAGAGTAGTACAAGTGTTGTACTTGAAAAAGTGTTAAATATGATTCGGAATGCTGACCAATAAGTCAGCATTTTTATTTTTTGTGTTTGTGTAAAGGTTGTTTGAAAATCTTTTTATTCTTGTTATAGAATAACGTGATGTACCTATTGGAAACCGCAATTGGTAAGGGATTTATTACTTTGTCCGTGATAAAAAAATAATCAGAAAAGGAATTATTGAATTATTCCTATTAAAAAATAATAATTGCCGTAGGGGAGTATGATGTTTTCGGGTTGATATGGTTGTAATATTGTATCAAACCAAAATATTGATTATCATGGGTGTATTTTCAAATGTATTTCAAGAAATCGGAGATGTAATTAACGGTTTATCGGTGTCTGCAAAAGAAAAACAACAGATTCAGGCGGATATTATAGCCTTGTTATATCGCCACGAGAGTGAATTGACACGAGGCAGGCTTGAAGTCGTCGACCGGGAGGCGCAAGGAAATTGGTTGCAAAGGTCGTGGCGTCCGATCGTGATGCTTGTGTTTACCTTGGTTATTTTATTAGGAGTCTTTAATCCTTCTCCGCTTTTGTCTGAAACATCCCGTTTTTGGGACTTACTCGAAATCGGGCTGGGAGGATACGTGATCGGAAGGAGCGGGGAGAAGATTACAGGGAATTTATTCAGGAGAAAAATAAAATGATTTGATTCATTTTAGATGTATGATTTACAATTAAATGATTATTTATGTTGAGAATTGTATCGGATGTTTTGTGCGGAGAAGAAGTAAAGTATTTTTCGTGCGGTAAGTGTAAGACCCGGATGAAAGCGGTGGACACGATTGTGTTGCACGGAACCGGGGGAGCAAGTGCGATGTCGTCTGTGGTACATTTGTGTAATCCGGGGACGAAGGTGGCGGCACATACGGTCGTCGGACGGGATGGTGATTATTATCAGATGGTACCTTACGTGATTAAGGCATGGCATGCGGGTGTGAGCATGCATCAGGGAAGAGCGAATGTAAATGACTTTTCTATCGGGGTGGAGATGGATAACGGGGGACAGTTGGAACGGAAAGGAAATCGTTTCTTCTCGTCGTTCGGGCGGGAGTATATGCCTAACGAGGTGTACACGGGAATAGAGAACGGACGGGCAGTGTATTGGCATGCTTACACGGCGGAGCAAGTGGAGGCGGTTATTCGGCTATGTCGATTACTGCGGGTACATTACGGGATCAAGTATCTCGTGCGTCATTCGGATATTACTTCCCGAAAAGTGGATCCGGGACCGGCGTTTCCGTTTGAAGAGGTGAAGAAAAGAGCAGGTTTTGTATATTGAAGGAGGAAGTATGGCAAGTAGAAAGTCTTTATTTGATTGTTTCTCGGGAAAGTTGGGAAACGTGGTGTTGTACACGAGATTCGGGAAAGGATTCGTGCGAATGTGTCCGACTCGGGTGAATAATCCTCGAACGGAGTTACAAATGTTTTACAGGGCACGTTTACGGAGGGTGAACACGTTTTACAGTGCAGTGCGGCAGACTCCTTTGGCTGAAATATGGAGGGCTGCGGCACGAGAGGTGAACACGGGTGCAAACGTGTTGTTCAATAAAATGAATATCCGGGCTTTTAACGGGGAGAAAGGTATTTTCTACGACAGATTGCATTTCACGGCAGGAAGCTTGCCGTTGGCGGAGGAAATGAGAGTAAGGCGTTTGTCGGAACGAGAGGTGTTGTTGACATGGAAGAATATCGTTGTTCTGAATAAAGATCGGAAATGGGATCGGTTGTTGGTAGTAGTAATGATGGAAAACGATTTGTTTGACGTGATTTTGCCGAAGGTGCCGGGGAGTATGCGTTGGGATGAGAAAGTCGTGGTGTGTTTGCCGGAGGGGACGAAAGAGGTAAAGTATCTGTATTGTGCTTTTGTTTCCGGTAATTGGGACAAGTGTTCGGATAATCAGTTTTTAGAGATACCCGATTCGGCAGAGAGTGTCCGATAGGGAGGTTTAATGTTTCATTTAAAAAAGTAGAATTATGGTTTTATTCAGGTCATTGTTTTTTGGAGAAGTGAGGAAGTCGATTGGTAATGTGACGACTTATTCGGGAGCAAAAGGGTATAGCGTGGGCAGAACCCGGCGCATGAAGATACGTAATCCCAAAACCCCGGGACAGTTGCAACAACGGGCAAAAATGAAGGAACTGTTGCGTCTTTCTCTTTATTTTGCTCCCGCCGCGGAACTTGGTTTTCCGGGACGTACAGCCGGAACTTCCTGTTATAACGCGTTTGTGAAAGAGAACATGGGGGCGATCACTGCCACGGAGTCGGAGAGTGGGGAGGTCGTGGCTACGGTGAATTACGATCAAGTGGTTTGTGCGTCCGGTTACCTGACCTCGCTGGCGAATGTGGAGGTAACTGTGGATACGGCTGCTAAAAAAGTAAACGTGACACAGGAAGCTCAAACATATTGGTCGGCAGTGGCGAACCCGAACGATGTTTTGTACGTGGCGATGTATGAAAAAGAGAAACAGGAGATGGTTGTTACGGGCTGCCGCAACCGGAAGGAATCGGGTTCAACCAGTATCGCATTAGGAAAGAATTGGGCGGTAGAGAATCTGGTGATTTATGCTTTCATGTTGTCGAAAGACAAGCGGAAAGCATCCCGAAGTATTGTACTTCAACCGACTTCAAATGAATAAGTATGGAAGGAGTCGGTCATTTTGTCGTCGGATTGTTCTCCACGTACTGTATTAACGTTTCGTTTGTCCGCATGGGGTGTGTTTCGATAACCGATGCAATGCTTTCACATGTGGTGAGTATTGTCGGGGGTGTGTTAAGTGCCGTGGTGGTCGCGTGGTTGAGAGAGCGGTGGGGAAGGAAGAAAAGTTTGTGACGTGATGCCACGGTACTTTAGACTACTGTTATCGTGGTGGCGAGAAGTTAAGAGGGTGTCTCAAAAAAACATGAGATGCCCTCAGCTGAATTACTACTGTCTTCGGGAAACTTCAATTCTAAACTCTAAATTCTAAATTTATTTTTATCTTTGTATGATAAACAACGGAAAAGCAGTTATGGATAATATGTCACGCAAACTTCCCATCGGGATACAGACTTTTGAAAAACTTCGAGAAGGCAACCATGTTTACGTGGATAAAACGGCCTTTATTTGGAAGATCGCTTCCACGGAAACCCCTTATTTCCTAAGTCGTCCTCGCCGTTTCGGCAAAAGCCTGTTATTGTCGACTTTTGAGGCTTATTTCGAGGGGAAGAAGGAGTTGTTCGAGGGACTTGCGATTGCCGGGTTGGAGAAGGAATGGAACGAGTACCCGGTGTTGCATCTGGATTTGAACGCGGAGAAGTATGATTCTCCCCGGAAATTGAATGATATATTGAGCAATAACTTGACGCGATGGGAGGCTGAATACGGCAAGGGAGAGGACGAACCGACTCTTTCGCTTCGTTTCTCGGGCGTGATTCGCCGGGCGAGTGAACGGGCGGGACGTGGCGTGGTGGTACTGGTGGACGAGTACGACAAGCCCCTGCTGCAAACCTTGGGTAACGACGCTTTGCTGGAAGATTACCGCCAGACGTTGAAGGCATTCTACGGGGTACTGAAGAGTTCAGACCGTTATTTGCGTTTCGTGTTCCTGACGGGCGTGACGAAGTTCGCGCAAGTGAGCGTATTCAGTGACTTGAATCAATTGAACGACATCAGTATGAAACCGCAGTACGCCACGATTTGCGGCATCACGCGGCAGGAACTGGAAGCGACGTTTGCGCCGGAGCTGGAGCGGTTGGCGGAGGCGAACAGGTTGACGCGTGAGGATGCCTTGGACAAGATGGAAGCGTTGTATGACGGTTATCATTTTTGCGAGTTCTCGGAAGGGGTGTTCAACCCTTTCAGCGTATTGAACGTGTTCGACGGTTACAAGTTCAGCAATTACTGGTTCCAGACGGGTACGCCGACCTTCCTCGTCGAGTTGCTTAAGAAAAGCGATTACGACCTGCGGGTATTGCTCGACGGTCTTGAAGCACCATCTTCCTCGTTCGCCGAGTACCGGGTGGATGCCAATAACCCGATCCCGCTGATTTACCAGAGCGGGTACTTGACGATAAAGGGTTACGACGCGGAATTCGGGAATTATCTGCTGGAGTTTCCCAATGATGAGGTGCGGTACGGGTTTATGAATTTCCTCGTTCCTTTTTACACCTCGGTTCCCGACGAGGATAAGGGATTCTATATCGGTAAGTTCGTGCAGGAGCTTCGTGTGGGAAAGGTGGATGATTTCATGTCACGTTTGCAAGCCTTCTTCGCGGATTTCCCGTATGAACTCAATACCAAGACGGAGCGACACTACCAAGTAGTGTTCTACCTCGTGTTCAAGTTAATGGGGCAGTTCACGGACGCGGAGGTGAAGAGTGCCGTGGGACGGGCGGATGCCGTGGTGAAGACGCCGAAGTACATTTACGTTTTCGAGTTCAAGTTGAACGGGACAGCCGAGGAGGCTTTACAGCAAATTGACGACAAGAAATACTTGCTCCCTTACCAAGCGGACGGGCGTGAGCTGGTAAAAGTCGGCGTGGAGTTTAGCGCCGCGGAACGGAATATCGGGAAGTGGATTTATTAATTTTAGATTTATGATTTTAGATTGAGGACAACCCCTCCGGCTCCCCCCCTTACACGGTGGAAGAGACGTGATGCAGGAGTTGTTTTTCATTGAAGAAGTACATGGATAAAGAGATGCTTTTGTGGTAATAATCATTGAAGCCAAATAAACTTTAAAATGATATGATATGACGTTAAGTATAGACCAAAGCAGTTGCATAAAATGCGGAAAGTGCGTGAAGGTTTGTCCGGCGGCAATTTTTACACAGGTAAAGGTGGGTGAAGTCGTGGGGATCGAGCACGAGGAGATGTGTATCGGGTGCGGGCATTGTGTTGCGGCGTGTCCGACGGGTGCGGTGAAGCATAGTGATTTCCCAGCGGAGAAAGTGCACCCGATTGATTACACGCTGTTGCCGACCCCTGAGCAGATGATGCTTTTGTGCAAGGTGCGACGTTCGAACCGGACGATGACAAAGCAACCTGTTCCGGCGGAGATGTTGGATATGATTGCGGAGGCGGCACATCGGGCTCCCACGGCGACGAATGCGCAGAGCGTGTCGTTCACGTTGGTTACAGACCCGAAACGGGTGCGTGAAGTAAGCGAGTACACGCTTGGCATTTTTAGCGGGGTGTTGAAGAAATTGAAGAATCCGGTATTGAAACCTCTGTTGAAACCTTTGTTGAAAGGGGTTTACAGGTATGTGCCTGTTTTTGAACGTTTGCTCCGGGAAGATCGAGCCGGGAATGACCCGATACTGCGTCATGCCACGGCATTGCTTTTCATTCATACACCCGAGTCGAATCGTTTCGGGTGTGAAGATTGTAATCTGGCTTATCAGAATGCCTCGTTGATGGCGGAGAGCCTTGGCGTCAGTCAAGTGTACATGGGATTCGTGATGTCTGCCGTCAAGCAGGACAACAAGAGAGAGTTGGCGAAATCGTTGGGGATAGACGGACATATCCATGCTATCATGGCGCTGGGGATGCCTGCTTTCCGTTACCCGAATTACATCGACCGTAAAGATATAAAAGTGACGAAATTGGAATAACTTGTCTTCGCCGGTTGACGTATATCGGGTATGAATTAACGAAAACAATAAAGCTATGGACAAGTTCAACGAATTGATTAATGGTGACAAACTGGTATTGGTAGACTTTTTCGCTACTTGGTGCGGACCTTGCAAGATGATGCACCCGATACTTGAAGAGGTAAAGAAACGGTTGGGGGATAAGGTGGTTATTCTGAAGGTGGATGTGGATGTCCCGGCTAATCGTCAGCCGGTGTACCAATATCATGTTCAGTCGGTACCGACACTCATGTTGTTTAAAGGAGGACGTATGTTGTGGAATAATAGCGGTGTGGTACAGGCCGCACAGTTACAGCAAATTATAGAACAGTATATGTGACATTTAAAATAAATTGTATGAAGTATGTGATAGTCGGTGGTGTGGCGGGAGGAGCCTCTACGGCAGCCCGTTTGCGTAGACTGGATGAAAATGCTGAAATAATCCTTTTCGAGAGAGGTGAGTATATTTCTTACGCGAATTGCGGGTTACCTTATTATATCGGGGATGTGATTTACGAGCGACAAAAATTATTCGTGCAGACGCCGGAGAGTTTTGCCGCTCGTTTTAATATAGAAGCCCGGATACGTTCCGAAGTGGAGGGAATAGAACCGGGGAAAAAGGTGGTAACGGTGCGCGACTTGAATTCGGGAAAACGTTACGAGGAGTCGTATGACAAGTTGATCCTATCGCCGGGTGCGGAGCCAGTGCGTCCCCCGTTACCGGGAATCGATGGCGACGGGATATTCACCTTGCGTAATGTAAGCGATACGGATCGGGTGAAAGAGTACGTGGAAGAGCGTGACGTGAAGCGGGTAGTGATTGTCGGTGCCGGTTTTATCGGTTTGGAGATGGCGGAGAATCTGCACGAGTACGGAATTGATGTGTCGATCGTGGAAATGGCCAATCAGGTGATGACACCCGTGGATTACGAGATGGCGGCGATTGTACACCAGCATCTTAAAGCAAAGGGCGTGGGCCTTTACCTGCAAGAGGCAGTGACAGCCTTTTGGCAGACAGGGGAAGGCATGGAAGTCGTGCTGCGAAGCGGGTTGATGTTGCAAACAGACATGGTACTGCTCTCTATCGGGGTTCGTCCGGATGCCCGTTTGGCAAAAGCTGCCGGGTTGGAGATCGGGGAAACGGGAGGAATCAAGGTGAACGAGTATTTGCAGACTTCCGATCCGGATATTTACGCGGTGGGTGATGCCATAGAGTTTCCCAATCCCGTGAGCGGTCGTCCGGCTCTGGCATTTTTGGCGGGTCCCGCTAACAAACAGGGGCGAATTTGCGCGGATAACGCGGTTTACGGTAACCGGAGAAAATATAAAGGATCGATCAACACGGCTATCGCGAAGGTATTCGACCTGACGGTAGGGGCAGCGGGTTTGTCGGCAAAAATGCTCGAACGGTTGCAGATCCCTTACAGGGAAGCTATTATTCACGGGGCTTCGCATGCGGGGTATTACCCGGGGGCAATCATGATGGATATCAAGATCAATTTTTCCCCGACAGACGGGAAATTGCTGGGAGCGCAAGTGGTCGCTGCGGACGGGGCGGACAAGCGATTGGAAATGATGTCGGCAGTGATACGGGAAGGTGGTTCCGTGTACGATCTGATGGAGTTGGAACAGGCATACGCGCCCCCTTATTCTTCGGCAAAAGATCCGGTGAACATGGCGGGGTTCGTGGCAGATAATATGTTGAGCGGAAAAGTGAAGATGATTAGCTGGCGCGAGTTTCAAGCGATGGATACCGAAAGCACGCTCTTGGTCGATGTCCGTATGCCGGGAGAATTTGCGGAAGGTAGTATAGAAGGTGCCGTGAATATTCCTTTGGACGGATCGCGTGCCGAGTATCGGAATTTACCGAAAGATAAAACGATCGTGGTCTTTTGTGCTATCGGTTTACGGGGATACATTGCCGCGCGGGTATTGATGCAATTGGGATACAACGTGCTGAACTTGAACGGGGGATACCGTACTTATGCTGCGGTTACGGCAGGACAAGGTAATCCGGTTAATCTTTTTAGCGTACCGTGTTTGGGACCTGTAAACAAAAAATAAACGACTCTCCGGGATATTGAAACAATTGAATGTCTTCATTCGCTATAAAAGGAAACTAAACTAACGAATGAAGGCATGAAGCAATTTGCATTATTAATTTTGACGGTCATTATGGGTATGGCAATTAGCTGCTGTAGTGATGACGATGACAAGGAAACGATTATTCCGGCAGGGAATAAAAGTATTGATTTAACCGTTACGAGTAGAGTCGGGACGGTCATCAACGATGATCTTACCAATTACGTGGAATCGTTGAACTTGTTGACTTTTCGGAAAAATCGTCAGGGTACATACGTGTTATATCAGAGTTCCGTGTTGACGAAGGCAGAACTGAAAGTGCTTGAAGCCGGAGACGGAACAGTCACACCCGGATTCACGGCGAAGAAGAATGTGACGATAGGTAAGTTGCCCGTGGGGACTTATCAAGTGGTGGGATTGGCGAATGTTTTGAGTGAAACCGGGGAAGCATTGCCGAACGCCTCGTTGAGCGGTGTGACGATAGGTAATACGATGGAGGAAGTGGTTGCCTCCGTGTCTGACGGAACCGAGGCTCCCCGTTTTTTCTGGGGAATAACAGATCCCGTAACTTTGGGAGAGCAAATGACGGCAACGCCGACATTGACGTTGAATAGAAAAGTATCCATGTTTGTACTTACCTTGAAAGATGTACCTGAAGTCGTGTCAAAAATAACTTTGGAAACACAGAATACTTACGGGGCTTTTGATATGAGCGGACAATTTCAAGCGACTCCCGTGATCGATGTGAGCGAGAGTTCTTCTTACAATTTCTCGAGTGTTCAAGATAGCGTGATCGTGGCTTCCATCTCTCTTCCGACGGCATCTGCGGCGGCACGTTCCACGTTTTCGGTGACGTTCACTTTAGATAACGGGCAAGAGATAACGTCGCCTCTCCCGCAATATACATTGCAAGAGAATACTATTCTTCGGCTGACGGCAACGGTGAACACGGAGAAGCCGGGTGAGCAATGGAAGCTTGATCTGACTTTTGATTTGATGGTAAACGTGGAATGGAATGTGGATCAGGAACCGTCAATTGTGATTTAGTTCATAAAGTTAAAAAGGAATCGTCGGGTGACGAATGGCAATGAAAAGAACAGGGATATACGGGATTGTTATGATATTCGGGTTATTAGGTTGCGAGAGTGAATCGGATTGGGAAGGAGGAACCGGTAACACGGAAGGATTGAAGAGAGTGAGTATACAGATGGCGATAGAGGAGGGAGCGTCTTTTGAAAAGTATATTCATTCTCTTGCCGTATTCGCTTTTCAAGAGACGGGCGATTCTTTTGTTTATTATAAAAAGGTGGCGGATTTGACGGCGGAGGATATCCATAACTTGGAATCGGGAATGGCATCGGTCGCGAATTACAAAATGTTGAAAATGACTCTGCCGGCAGGATTGTATCGATTTTATTATCTGGCTAATGACCTGTTGAACGAGTACGTGGAACCACCCCGGGGTGGAAGCGTGGAGCAGGGATATTTGCCTTTTTCCCCAGTAGGGGTGGAACAGGCTTATTTCATGGGAGAAGTGGAGATGAAGCCGGGTGCTGACGAGAGTATTCCTCTGCTTGTCGTGTTAAGTCGGGTGGTAAGCCGTTTGACCGTGGTAATAACAGGTATTCCCGACCAAGTCGATTCGGTACGCTATCGGGTAGAGGGAATAACTTCCCGCGTGTTGTTGACAGAAGCAACAGCCGGCGACACGACTTCCTACACGGGGATATATTCGAGAGATATTCCCGCGTCTGCCGATACGGTGATTTCTCGTTTACTGTTATTTCCCGGCTCCGGTGCAAAGATCAGGTTTCAGTTTTTTGCCGGAACCGGGGTGGTTAAAGAAAAAACAATACCCGTTTCCGGTCTTGTTCCGAATAATGATGTTTTTATTTCCGGTCGCTGGGAGGAAACGGGAACTACCAGACTTTCCCGGATTTTCTCCACCCCTTTTTATAATAGTTTTCACTCAGGTGACTAACGATGACTCCTTTCGAGGTGCTGGCATGGACAAAATAGCCGTTCTTGAGGAATATACCGACGTGTGTTAATCCTCGCCTTTTCTTTTGGGAGAAGTTGAAGAACACGAGGTCACCGGATTTTACCCTTCGTTTCCCGATGCGTTGACAATCTTTGCTATACATGTTTGCAACCGTACGTTGCAATGATTTATGATAGACATTCTTGTACACCGCTCCCACGAAGCCCGAACAATCAGCTCCCATGCGAGTGGTTCCCCCGTAACGGTAGGGGGCGCCAAGCCAAAGACTTACTTCTTCAAACAGGGGCAGGTTGTCCCGTTTGCTCACGGTGAAGCCCAATTTACGTGATAATTGCTCTGTTTTACTTTTTTGGACGGCGAGTTGCCGCGATGAACTACAAGAGGATAGTGCCAATGCCAAAAAAAGGATGCTCCAATATAGAATCTTTTTCATCTGATTTACAACGTTTATATGCTTATTTGCCCTGCTTATTTGACAAAGATAATTAAATAGTCCGAGGTTTTTGTTATTTTCGCGTGGGTAGAGTTGTTAAAAATAGTCCTATTCATTTGAAACTTGTTATAGGCAATTAACGTTGAATCCGAGTAGTAAGATGAATTATTTGGCACATATATTTCTTTCAGGAGATAACCGGAAGATACAAATTGGAAATTTTGTCGGGGATGCGGTGAAAGGGCATGCCTATAAAAAGTTTTCCCCCGATTTCCGGAAAGGAATATTACTGCACAGGGCGATAGATGATTACACGGATCACCACCCGTTAGTGCGTGAAGCTATCGAACTGTCAAGAGGAGAATTTGGCAGGTACGCCGGGGTGATGACGGATATTTTTTTTGATTATTTCCTTGCAACGGGTTTCAGACGCTATACGGGAAAATCCTTGCGACGGTTTGCTTTCGGGTTTTACGCTTCGTTGATTGTGAATTACCGTTATTTACCGGAGCGTTTCAAAGGATTCCTGTGGCATTTTATTCTCACCAACCGTTTGGTGAAGTATGCTTCGTTAGCGGGAATCCGGCGTTCTCTGGAGATTATGGTCGAGTATAAAAATCTGGGAGTAGACCCAGATAAAGCCATTGGATTTCTCGCGGCGAACCGGGTACAGTTGCAGGGTATATTCGAACGATTTTTTCCCGATGTACAGAAAATGAGTCGAGTGAAGTTGAATGAAAATATGATTATTAACTAGATAAATAAAAAAAGAGTATGGAAGAATTATTTACAAATCCGTCTAATGTTTCTATGGATGCGTTTTTGAGCAGGATGGTAGATTTGGGGATTACCGTCGGCTCTAAAATTTTATTTGCTGTTATTGTTCTGATCGTGGGGCGTTGGCTCGTGCGGCGATTGAACAAGTTGGTGAACAAGATTCTGACCAAACGGGAAGTGGATGCTTCGTTGACTACCTTTGTAAGGAGTTTGGTGAGTATCACGTTGAACTTGTTATTGGTTATCGTGATTATTGGAATACTTGGAATTGAAACCAGTTCGTTTATCGCCCTCTTCGCTTCTGCCGGTGTTGCTGTCGGTATGGCGTTGAGCGGTACACTTCAGAACTTTGCCGGGGGTGTGATGATTTTGTTGTTTAAACCTTTCAAGGTGGGCGATTTTATTGAAGCACAAGGACAAAGCGGTACGGTGAGAGAGATACAGATTTTTAATACGATACTTACCACGGCTGATAATAAGGTGATCATTATCCCGAATGGAGGTTTGTCAACCGGCTTGATGAAGAATTACTCCAAGGAACCGACTCGTCGGGTGGATTGGGAGTTCGGTATCGCTTACGGGGATGATTACACGAAAGCGAGAGAAGTATTAGCTCGTTTATTAGATGCTGATTCCCGAGTGTTGAAAGAGCCGCCTTATTTTATAGCCTTGACTTCATTAGGCGCGAGTTCCGTGAATATCGTGGTTCGTGCTTGGGTAAATTCCGCCGACTACTGGGGTGTTTATTTCGATATGAACGAAAAAGTGTACAAGACATTTGCACAGGAGAATCTGAATATTCCTTTCCCGCAAATGGATATACATTTGCATCAATAGGTTTAATAAGGTTTGTAAAGTTCATAAGGTAAGATTCTGTTTGAAGGATTACCTTATGAACTTTTTTATTATCTTTCGCCCTCGAAATCTTGGAAGTCTTCCGGAACTTTATAAACCTTATAACATTATACACTTTATGAACTCATTAGTTTGGTTGGATTTGAATTCGTCATACGCTCATTCTTCTTTGGCTCTTCCGGTGATTCACGCGCAAGTGAAAGGAGATGAAGGGGATGTCACGTGGAGTAAGGTTTCGGCGACGATTAATTCAAACGTGGGGAGTGTGGTCGCGGAGATCGTGGAGAAGAAACCGGATATATTGGCTGCCACGGCATGGTTGTTTACTCATGAGGTGTTATTGAAGATAACTTCGCGGGTGAAAGCTCTGCTGCCGGAATGTACGATTATATTCGGCGGACCGGAGATGTTGGGTGATAACGGGGAGTATTTACGAAGATACCGTTTCGTGAGTTGCGTGTTCCGCGGGGAAGGGGAGATCGGTTTTCACGAGTGGTTGAGGGTATATGATCGTCCGGAGGATTGGTATTCGGTGACGGGACTTTGCTGGTTGGATGCCGAAGGAGTGTATCATGACGGCGGATTAGCGAGGGTGATGGAGTTTGAGCAGTTACAAGTACCGGAAACCAGTCGGTTCTTTGATTGGTCAAAGCCTTTCGTGCAGTTGGAAACGACACGGGGGTGCTTTAATACTTGCGCGTTTTGCGTGAGTGGTGCGGAGAAACCTGTGCGGGTGCTTTCCGTGGAGCGAATACGGGAGAGATTAACTGTTATCCGGGAGCATGGCATCCGGGATATACGTTTGCTCGACCGCACGTTTAACGGGAGCTCGGAACGGGCTATTCGTTTATTGCAACTGTTCCGGGAGTTTGCCCCCGCGATGCATTTTCATCTGGAGATACACCCCGCTTTGCTTTCCGATGAGGTGAAGGTGTTGTTGCGGGAGTTACCGACGGGTTTATTGCATTTGGAAGCGGGGATACAAAGTCTGCGGGAAGAAGTACTGCAAGCCTGCCGTCGAATCGGTAATTTGCAGGCGGCTTTGGATGGTTTGCGTTATTTGGCGGGATTGCCTAATCTTGTCGTGCATGCCGACTTGATAGCGGGATTGCCTTTGTATACCTTGGAACAGATGGTTGCTGACGTTCGGGTGCTGGCTTCATTCGGCACAGGTGAAATTCAATTGGAGTTGTTGAAATTGTTACCCGGCACGGTGATGCGGGAGGAGGCAGAGAGCTTGGGAATAATATATTCTCCGGATGTACCTTACGAGGTGTTGTGTACCCGGGAGATGAGCGTGGAGGATTTACGGCAAGCCCGGTTATTGTCCCGCTTGATAGACGGATTTTATAACGCCGCGGCATGGCAGGAAGTGGTGCGCCGCTTGATAGTTCATGATGAACATTTCTTGCCGGATTTCTTGTCGTGGTTGGAGAGGTTGGAACTATTGGAACAACCGTTGAGTCTGGAAAAACGGGGAGTCCTGTTATATGAATTTTGTGAAGATCGTTATCCGGCATTTTTAACGGATATTTCCGTGGCGTGGATCGTGGCGGGTATTCCTTTTGCCAAAGAACCGGGCAAACGGTTGAAACCTTGGAATAGTGAAATTCCGGGAGGCATCACGGTTGTAACGGGTGAATACACGGAAGTGATGAGGGTATATTATTTCATGGATGGGGTAAAGGAGTACTGGTTCGGTTTTGACCGGGGAAAGTCAGCATCGAAGCCTCTCTTTGTCGCTTGTCGGGGAATAGATTGAATTACAAGGTGATCCAGTTGCTTATGATTTCCTTTCCATGAGAAGTGATGATGGATTCCGGGTGATATTGGACTCCGTGGAGCGGGAGGCTTTCGTGATAAAAAGACATGATATTGCCCTCTTCGTCAACGGCGCTTATTTTCAAGCATGGAGGAAGCGTTCGCGTGTCAACAATCCAAGAGTGGTAACGTCCTACCTGCACGGGGGTGGCGATTTCATGATAAAGCGTGTCCGCGGAGTCGGTAATAAAAAGAGGACTCGCGTGCCCGTGTTTGGGATGCTCCAATTGTTGTAAGCGTGCCCCGAAACATTCGGCTATTGCCTGATGTCCAAGACATACGCCAAGTATGGAATGTGTATGTTTGCACCGGTCTATGAGAGGGAGCAGGTCGCCTGCTTCTGCCGGGATGCCGGGACCGGGCGAGAGCAGAAGTTTGTCGTAGCGGTTAAGAGCGGAAAAGTCTATGTTATCATTGTAGACAATATCGAATTGGCAATTTTCACATTCCCGTAAAATCTGAACGAGATTGTAGACAAAAGAATCGTGATTGTCAATGACTAGAACGCGTTTCATGAAGGCAATTTGTTTTTTTACTTTGCAAACTTTATAAACTCTTTCGGTTGCAAAAGTAGGAATTCGGAGCTAAATAAACTACCTTTGACCTGACAGTTTTTCGGGAGAAGCGCGTGATTCCCGGGGTTGCAATGAATTTGCAACTTGTAGTCTGTTGGTTATAAGTGTATGTTATGGCAAAAAGAAAAAATTGGTTCTCCCTGTTCTTCACGAATTATTTAGGAGTATTGAATGATAATTTCCTGAAGACATTAGCGTGCTTTATTTGTATCGCTTGGGTGGGTAAAGAGAACGAGTCAATGGTCGTCACGTTGGCATCGGCTGCATTGGTAATTCCCTATTTATTGTTTTCCCCGTTGGCGGGACGTTTGGCGAAGATATACAAGAAACGGAAAATCGTGGTATGGGCAAAGTTCGCGGAGATGTTGATCATGCTCGTGGCCGCGGCAGGGTTTCTGGCGCACTCGACATGGCTCGTGTTGGGCTCTATCCTTCTCATGGGATTGCAAAGTGCTTTATTTTCGCCTTCTAAATACGGGTTAATACGGGATATCGGGGGTGAAGAGGGTATTTCTTTCGGTTCGGGTGCAATGGAAATGTTTGCTTTCGTGGGGATTTTGACCGGAACGCTGATGGCTGCTTTCCTGTCGGAAAGCGCGGGTATTCCGGTGTTGTGTGCGATCCTTTTCGGGGTGGCGTTATTCGGTTGGTTGTCGAGTCTGACGATTCGTGCGAACGAGAGCGAACCGTTGAAAGAGAGTCACGAGACGTTGAATCCCTTGAAGTTCGTGAAAGATATGTTCTTGCGTGCGAAAGCTTTTAAAGGATTGAACCTTATCGTGGTAGGACTTGCCACATTTTGGTTTATCGGTTCCATGATACAGATGGTGCTTATCGTGTATTGCCGTTCCGATTTAGGGATGAGTGATTCGGAAACGGGTATCGTGATGTCGTTGGCGGCTATCGGTATCGGGGCGGGATGTTATCTGGCGGGAGTGTTATCCCGTCATGATGTCGAATTAGGGTTGGTGCCGTGCGGGGGGATTACCACGGGACTGATGTTGTTGGCAATTTTTATTTTTGATGCGGGGGGAGTGTTTTTTGCCATACTGGTATTCTTCGCGGCGTTTTTCAGCGGGATGTTCAAGGTTCCGTTGGATGCTTGGATTCAGGCAAACGTGAAAGGACGGGAGCTGGGGGATATGTTGGCTTATTCTAACTTGATCACATTCCTGTTTATGCTTTTTGCTTCGGGATGTTTCGGGGCGATAAATATGTTTTTTGATTCCAGAATTGTGTTTATTTTTCTTGCGGTACTGACATTCGCGATAACTTTCATCCTGTTTGTCAGAGTGACTGAAGTCCGGGAACGATTCCGTAAGTTGAGGATAGTAAAGTTTTTTTATGGTAGCAAGGTATAAAAGAGTATTGGCGGCTTTTTACCGGGGCGTGTTGAGTTCCCGTTACCGGGTACATTTGAAAGGAGCGGAATTGTTGACGGAGTCGAAGACAACATTGTTTCTGCCGAATCATCAGGCTTCGGTCGATCCGCAGATCGTGTGTTCTCAATTATTGCGTTACACGGATGTATCCCCGTTAGTGACAGAAGGGTATTTTAAGATTCCCGTTGTGGCACAGATACTTCATTTGATGGGAGCCGTGCGGGTTCCAGATCTTGAAAAAAGTCGTCGGGGCGTGGAAGTCGTGGCAGGATTGAACAAGGTCGTGGTGGACGCTTTGGCAGCAGGCAGAAACGTGTTGATTTATCCGGCGGGACAGTTGACCAACGGCGGGCTGGAGCATGTCGGCAACAAACAGGGTGCGTGGCAAGTGTGCCGCCAGTTGCCGGACGGAACGCGAGTGGTCGGTATGCGGATTCAAGGATTGTGGGGGAGTATGTGGTCTAGGGCCAAGACGGGAAAATCTCCTAATTTCTTGTGGACTTATATGAAAGCTGTCTTTTACGTGTTGGCGAATTTCATTTTTTTTGTCCCTCGTCGGGATGTGACAATAACCTTTGAAGATATCACGGGGGACGCCGTACGTTACGCGGAAGAAGGAAGACAGCCTTTTAACCGCTATCTGGAGAGTTTTTATAACGCGGAAGGAGAGGAGAAGCCGCTTTATTTGAAGCACCTCTTTTATAATTGAAAATGGAGAATTGAAAATGAACTCTTTCGTCGGTAAGCGGGGCGGAAATCATAAATCTAAAATCATAAATCTAAAATAGGATGACCGCGAATGAAATAAGAGAGCGAATGAATCTGTCGGGAGGTCGGCGGGAACCATTCTTGTTCGGGGTGGATTTCGAGTTGACAAAAGGCTTTTTTATACCTTCTCCTTTGCAACAGCAGGACATTCTTTTTGAAGTAGGAGGTGTGACCAATGTACCGGAAAGCAAGAATGTTCCGACAGGAGGATTATTCGAGCGACATCCGGTTTCCCGTGAGGAATACGAGAGGAAGTTTAATGTCGTGAGGCAAGGATTGATGAGAGGGGATTCGTTTTTACTAAATTTGACTGTTGCGACCGCTCTTGAAACGGATTGGACTTTGGAGGGGATATTTTATCGGGCACGTTCCCCGTATCGTTTGTTGGTGCCGGGTGAATTTGTCTGCTTCTCTCCCGAGATTTTCGTGCGAATCAAGGACGGGGTGATTTCATCTTTCCCGATGAAAGGAACCATTGATGCCCGTGTGCCGGATGCCGAGCGGGTGATTCTTGAAGATTACAAGGAGCATGCCGAGCATTATACCATCGTGGATTTAATCCGTAATGATTTGAATCGGGTTGCCGAGCGGGTGCGGATTCCTCGTTTCCGTTATATCGATCGTTTAGGTACAAGTAACGGGGAAATACTTCAAGTGAGTTCCGAAGTGGCGGGAGATCTGGCAGGAGATTATTTCTCCCGTTTAGGAGATATCGTGTTCGGGCTATTGCCTGCCGGTTCCATTTCCGGGGCGCCGAAACCCTCGACTCTGAATATTATCGCCCGCGCGGAAAAGGAATCCAGAGGTTATTACACGGGTGTATTCGGTTATTTTGACGGCGAAGGATTCGATTCGGCGGTAATGATCCGGTTTATCGAGCAACGGGACGGAAAGTTCTATTTCCGTAGTGGCGGGGGAATCACGATCAATAGTGACCGGGAAGCGGAATATAAAGAAGTGTTGGAAAAGGTGTATCTGCCGTTTTGTGATAATTAAATATATACGGTATGGAAAGTAGTTTCGTGGAAACAATCAGGGTGAATAACGGGCAATTTTGCCATTTGGCTTATCACGAGTGTAGGGCTAGGGCTACTTCCCTTGCTGTGTTCGGTTGTCCCTTGGAATGGGATGTTGCCGGAATGACTGTACCTGATGAGGCACGCCAAGGGGTGGTGAAGTGTCGTGTCGTGTACGATACGGTAATAAGGGACGTGACTTTCTCTCCCTATACTTTTCGGCGTATCGGTTCTTTACGGTTGATTGAAGATAACGCGATAGACTACCGTTTCAAATCAACCGATCGTGTCGCACTTGAACATGTATTTGCGCGACGGGACGGGTGTGACGATGTACTTGTCGTGCGGCAGGGGATGATAACCGACACATCATTCTCTAATATAGTGCTGGAAGATGCCACGGGGTTGTACACGCCCGATACGTTTTTACTCAATGGTACTCGGCGTCAGCGATTACTTGACGAGGGTGTCGTGCGGGAGCGTGCTGTTCCGGTGAGTGAACTTTGTCGTTATGAC
The DNA here is from genome assembly GCF_046365375.1 of Butyricimonas muris. Classification (NCBI taxonomy): domain Bacteria; kingdom Pseudomonadati; phylum Bacteroidota; class Bacteroidia; order Bacteroidales; family Odoribacteraceae; genus Butyricimonas; species Butyricimonas muris. The sequence goes on from NZ_JBKEIT010000003.1 coordinate 248,336, forward strand.
CGATTATACTTGATTAATGCCATGATCGGACTTGAAGACAACATATCACTTCCGTTGAGTGCGGTGAGATTCTGATATTATTCTGCCGTTGTCCGGTAATACACCCGTTTGCTGGTTTTGAATATCAATTCCATTTTATCGTAATTGACGAAAGCCTCGCTACGGAAATTCGTGAGCGGGTTGCTGGCAAACTGGATGTAATCTTCTTTTAACAAATACCATGTCCCGTTGGCTTCTCTCGTGGTATTGGCTGTGATATCGAGAATGCTGAATCTATAAGTATAGTCGGGATAAAGCGTGAACGTGAATCTCTCGGACGGTTTGATATTATTGGGAATATAGGTGATATAACTTCCGGTTAAAAGACGTGATGCCTGACATTTTGTTTCCGGGTTAAGACTGATGGCACGCGTGATAACGAGCTGCTGTCCGGGAATTTGTTCTACCTCGTCGTTGGGGGTAATATAACCATAAAATTGAGCGTATACCGGAGTCCCCTCGGGTAGATGTAATGCCTTGTATTCTTTCTCAACCTTGTAGGCCACCTCACCGAAGGTAATCGAAAGCGATTTCCCCGTGGCACAATCTTTTAGTGTTGCTTCTTTGCCTGTAAGCACGTATTCTCCGGCAAAATAGTAATCGGCAGCGGAGGTCGGCATGGCACTTAACACGGTATCCACGGATGTTGCAGGTTGCCGTGCTTCTTTTGTTTTTGCTTTATTTTTGCATCCGCAAAGGACGATGATGATAGATACGAATAATAACGCGTGTGTTTTCATTGCTTTTTTGTTTTAGAAGTAAAACGGGGAAAAAGCTTGAAAGGTTCACGTATTTAGAATTTAGATAGGGTATTTAGACCAATTTCATTTTTTCCAATAATATTGAAGCATTCATATTTTGACTGATACCGGGTTTCAACTTGTAGTCGTACACGATGTCATCATCGGTATGAGTGATCTCGAAACAACGATTGAAATAGTGCTCCGGTTGAGTATCCGCGAGCGCACCGAGTTCCAGATCATGCGTGGCAACGAGTCCGGCAATGGGAAGTGTCAGTAGTTTTTGCAGGAAACGACGGGAACCGTTGAGTTTGTCGCGGGAGTTCGTTCCTTTCAGTATCTCGTCGAGAATGATAAATGTTTTTTCTTCCCGCTCTGCCATGGTAACCAGCTTTTGCAGGCGAAGCAGTTCGGCATGAAAATAAGAGGTGCCCTTGGCAAGATCATCAACCGTGCGCATGCTGGTAAATATCGCCATCGGTTGAAACTCGAACGAGGAGGCACGTACCACCGCACCACAGCAAGCCAGCACTAGATTAACCCCGACAGCACGCAGGAATGTACTTTTACCTGCCATATTAGCCCCCGTGATGATATAGAACTCGTGAAGACGGTCAATCCCGAAATCATTTGTCACGCAACCTTCGGCGGATAGCAGGGGATGCCCGATAGCCGCACCTCGCAGGATCACGTCCGTGTTCAGCGCGGGAGTGACAAAATCCGGGTGGTTGTACTTGTAATTGGCGAGGCTGACAAGAGCGTCAAGTTCTCCCGTGGCGTTTACCCATGCCGGGATGGCTTCGGCGTATTCCCGTTTCCATGCCACGAGCCGTTTAAGTAAATGCAATTCCCTTAATAGTAGCCCGTTCAGTAATATGGCGACCAACACGTTAGTACGCTGGTCAAAACCTTCTTGAATCTTGCGCAGGGAACGGAGTGCCGTGTCCGCATTCGAGGAGGTGGAGAACAATTGCTCTCGAACGGATAGCAGTTGGCTGCTATGGCACGGGAAGTCGGCAAAATGATGGATTAACTCGTGCAAGTTGCTGAACGAACGTGTAAACTCATCCAACCGCAGGTGCGCCCGAAGCGTGCGACTCGCCGGGACATAGCAAAGAATGAGCGAGAGGCAGGAAAGCGTGAACGGGAGATTCCAAGCTATCACGGAAAAGATATTCAATATCCATGCGGAAATGGTGATTACCGGGAGAATATACAGAAACGGCGTGATCCAACGGGGCAATGATTCCCGCTCTTGTTGCCATTTTTCGATTTGTTGTATGGCGAGAGGGGATACCCGTTGACTGTTTCCCGTGGCACGAAAAGCGTGACACCAGTCCGGGTTGCCGCTTAACTCGCTTGCCGCTTGTTGCCGTGCGGTGATTTCTTTTTCTGACTTCAAGGGATTGAGCAACCACTGGCGCATCTTTTCCCTTCCGTGAGGAGTCACCGTCCGATTGACCGCTTGAAAAAGCGAGCTGTCACCGAAAAGATCGAGATCATGCGCGTAAGGATGCGTCTGATCTTTATATTCGTTTCCCGCGGGGAGGTGTTGCAGGTTTCCCGCCAGATATTCCAACTCCACTTCCGAACATTTTTTCAATTCACTCAGGAATGCGATCTTCTTCAATAATTTGGTTTCAAAAATGTTTATAACTATAAACAAGGCAATCGCTACAAAGAAAGCGTAAAGGTAAACGACAGCACTCGTGTTCGCGAACGTGTATATAAAAAAGACGGCCGAGAGGAATAGGATGATTTTTACTAGCGTGATCCTGTTCCGTTTCTGTTTGTGATTCTTCAACAGTGCGGTTACTTCTTCCAATTTGCCGTGATAGTATTGTTCAGGTTGTTGCATGACTCGTGTGCTGTTTTTCGCGAATATACGGCTAAACATGGAATTTTCATTGTTTTTTATGGTGAATCTATAGAGAACCCACTGTAAACCTACCCAAGTAATACCGTAATCCTACCTCATCTTCAGTTATGCTCCGTTTATCCTCTGAACTTCCTGTTATCTCCAATATAGAAATGCTGGAGTTAAAGCAGAGTAGCATCGGCACTATGTACTTATTACCCTAGGTCTTGGGTAGGTTTACAGTGGGTTCTCTATAGGAGTTTGTAGAGTAAAGAAGTGTATTTGGAGTATGTTAAATTTCAATTTTTCACAAGAATAGCGGTTAAGTATCTTTTGTATTTGATTACTCCATGTTTATGTCTGAATTCTAGTTTCTGGTTGACAAATTGGTTGACAAAACGGTCAAAAACACCTAAAAATAACCAAAAAGAAAAAGAGAGTCACTTTTGTAACTCTCTCTGATTCAGTGGTGCCACCAGGAATCGAACCGGGGACACAAGGATTTTCAGTCCTTTGCTCTACCAACTGAGCTATGGCACCATTTTGGAATTGCGAGTGCAAATATAGAGGTTTTATTTGAACTTGCAAGGCGTGGGATGCAAAAAGTGGAAAAATATTATTTCTGTACTTGTCGCAAACGGATGCAGAGGTATATCATCCACACGAAAATGACCATGGAGGCGTAAGGTACTGCCGGAATGAAAAGGAACCAGAGCAGGAAGCCGATGATTAGGACGTAGAGATATACGAAGATGTATTTGTTGATAATCCACGGTAATTTCTCTTTGCCGATAAAAAAGGCGGCGATGAGGTTGAGTGGATTAGCCCAAAGAGCGTTGAAGTTGGGGTACATCGTGGGATGTTTGGTGAAAAAGCAAAGGAAGACGATAAGGCAACCGATGATACCCGTGATGATAAAAAACGGGATGGCAATGGCTTTCAACAAGCGTCTGCTTCTGTATTTTTGCAGGAGCAGGATAAGTGCTAACGTGCAAACGGCAAAGACAAAAAACGGGGAAATGTACCACGGGTTATTGGGAGTCTGGTCTGGGGCTTGGTAAATCACTTTAATCGGTTCAACCAGAGGCTTGCCGTTGAAATAGGCAGAGTCCAGTCGATACATGAGGTAATCGGGCAGGAACATCTGTTCCCGGGTGGTCACGATAGAGGTTGCAGGGGAACCTAGAATGGTATGGATACCCCATTGCGTCCACTGGGAGCGGCAGAGATATTCGTCCAACATGTTCCAGAAACTCTTGGTGGAAGGTTCTGCTATCCACGTGATACTGTTGTCGGTGCTTTTCTCGACAATATCCCTCGCTCTGGTTGTACAGTTGTCGTAAAGGAAGTTATAGAGATAAGTCCGGTTTTGTGGCTGATAATTTTCCACGAGTAGATCCATGAGTCGTTGTTTCTGAATGGAGTCCAGATTCAAGATTTGCGAGTACACGCTACGTTCCTCGTAAACATAAGAGGCCATGAAGCGGTCGAAATCCGAACAGGACAATTGATAGGGAAGTAATCCTCGGGCGAACTTGAAATAGAAACCTTGCGTGTTGAAATCAAACGTGCCATAGTTGAATACGATATCCAAATTATTTGCCTTGTCAGTGACTCGGATGCCCGTGTGCCCGAAAAGAGAGTAGAGTTCATTTCCCGGTGCGCACGTGAGGATGCTGATCGTGGCATCTTTCGTTAGTTTGATTGCCGATGTGTTTCGGGCAAACATACATAGAAAAAGGATGAATAATATGAATATTTTTGTTTTCATGCTTCGGGTGTTAGTTGTGTTTTACATGGCGGATACTCGATATCGCAGAGGAACAGTGCGTTCCCGGGGACTGAAGTGCCCGCGTTGCAGCGGTTTTTGCTTTCGATGATTTGTTGGAATTGTTTCAAGTCGATCCGTTTCTGACCGATGTCTAGCAGGGTTCCCACGATAGCCCGTACCATGTTTCGCAGGAAACGGTCTGCTTTTATCGTGAAGACAAGTTGTTCGTCGGTTTCTTCCCATCCGGCTTGCATAATTCGGCAAATATTGGTTTTCACGTCCGTGTGGAGTTTCGAGAAACTGGTGAAGTCCTCGTAACGTGTAAGTAACTCGCATGCTTGATTCATTAACCGGATATCGGGTAGCGGGTGTGGAGTGTAGGCAAACGGGTAGGTGAACGGGTTCTTTGTTTTATTGATGTAATATTTGTATGTCCGCGAGAGCGCCGAGAACCGGGCATGAGCGTCCGGAAGAACGGGATAGATCTCTTTTATGGAGATGTGTTTCCCTAGGAAACGGTTAAGCTTGTCGGTCAGGGATTTCGTGTCCGCTACGGGGGTGTCGCTGTCGAAATGGGCGACAAAAAAGGATGCATGCACACCCGTGTCGGTACGTCCGGCGCCGGTTACGTTGATGTCTTGCTTTAGCAACAGGGACAAGGCTTTGTTTATCTCTTCCTGCACGGAAGGAGCGTTAGGCTGGATTTGCCAACCGTTATAACCACTTCCGTTGTAAGCTAGTTCTATAAAATACCTGTGCATATTTTTCCTTTTGAAAGTCCAAAATTAACACAATTCGGGGAGACTTGCAACCGTCGGTGTAAAGTCTTAAAATTTTAAGATGTTTATCCCGACATTATGGATTTTACGTTATATTTGTAAGTCCATAGTTTCACGGACATCGATAAACGTTGAAATGAGATGAATAGTATAGCTGAAAATTTGAAACGTATAGCCGATAGTTTGCCGGAAGGGGTAAAGCTGGTGGCTGTGTCAAAAACGAAGCCGGTAGAGGCGATAGAAGAGGCGTATAATGCCGGACAACGGGTGTTCGGGGAGAACCGGGCACAGGAGTTGGCGGAGAAGTACGAGGTGCTCCCGAAAGATATAGAATGGCATCTGATAGGACATTTACAAACCAACAAGGTGAAATACGTGGCTGGATTCGTGGCAATGATTCACGGCGTGGAAAGCTTGAAGTTGCTGGAGACGATAGACAAGGAAGCAAAAAAACACAACCGGGTGATCCCTTGTTTGTTACAATTCCATGTGGCAAAGGAGGAAACGAAGTTCGGGTTGAACATGGAAGAAGCCCGGGAGTTATTGGAAAGCGAGAGTTACGCGAACATGAAGAACGTGCGGATTGAGGGTGTGATGGGAATGGCGACTTTCACGGACGATCTGGTGCAGGTTCGGGAGGAATTTCGGCATTTAAAAAGGATATTCAATGAGTTGAAGCAACAGTATTTTGCGGATAAATCGGAATTTAAAGAGTTATCTATGGGTATGTCCGGGGATTACAAGATTGCTGTTGAAGAAGGAAGCACGATGGTGAGGGTAGGAAGTTCGATATTCGGGGCAAGGCAATACAAAGCAATTGAAAATTGAAAATGCAGAATTGAAAATGAAATGAGAGAATAACAACTTGCAACTTACCGAAGGCAAATGTAACTTGCAACTTGTAACTCGCCGAAGGCGAACAAAAATCATAAATCATAAATCTAAAATTAATTATGGCAGAATTGAAGACGAAGTACATGGGACTGGAATTACGGAGTCCGATTATTGCGGCGAGTTGCGGGTTGACTTCCGATGTTGAGAAGATGGTGGAAATGGAAGAAGCGGGCGTTGGGGCAGTCGTGTTGAAATCTATTTTCGAGGAACAGATAAACCAAGAAACGAGCGGTGTGTTTAATGCCGGGTACGGGATGAGTGATGGTTACCCGGAAGCGGAGGATTACATCAAGGCTTATATCCGTTCCAACACGATACAGAAATATGTAGAATTGGTGCGCAACGCCAAAAGTCGTTTATCGATTCCCGTTATTGCCAGCGTGAATTGTTTCAGTGGTGGTGAATGGGTTAGTTTTGCCCGTCAATTGCAGGATGCCGGGGCTGATGCTTTGGAATTGAATGTTTTTATTTTGCCTGTGAACGAGTTTACAGAGAGTGCGGAGGTGGAGAATGTATACTTTGAGATCATGAAATCGATCAAAGAACAGGTAAAGATACCCGTTGCCATCAAGATAAGTCATTATTTCACGAATTTATCGGCTTTCGTGGATAAGATGAAAGCTTACGGGGCGAATGCCACGACAATATTCAACCGTTTTTACGAACCGGATATTAATATCAATAGCTTGACAATGGGAGCGGCTTCCGTGTTCAGTACGGCGACGGAGTTGAGAACGACGTTGCGGTGGACGGGTATTCTGGCGGGTAAGGACAAGAATCTGGAGATTTCAGCTTCGACGGGAGTGCATAGCGGTGAGGCGGTCGTGAAACTGCTATTGGCGGGAGCTACCACCGTCCAATTGTGCTCCGTGCTTTACGAGAAGGGGATAAGCGTGATCGGTGAGATGAATACTTTTATCAAGACGTGGATGGAGTCCAAAGCTTTCGAGAGTATTGATGACTTCCGGGGCATGCTGTCTTACTCTTCCATCGATAATCCCGATTTATACGAGCGAGCACAGTTTATGAAATACTTTAGTAATAAATCCAATTAAATTCATGAAAAACCTATTTATCTTGTTGTTGTGTTGCGTGTGCGTGGCATGCGCGAAATATCCGGGAGTACCGGAAAAATACCATGCGTTACTGGACAAAGCTTTGGAAAAAGCGGGTGCTAATCAAACCGAGCTCGTGAAAGCTCTGAAGACTGCCGCACCCGAGATGAAAGAAGGGGTTGCTTTCCTTATTGCTTATATGCCGGAGCGTGATTTGACTTCCATGACAGGCGACGATTTGTTGTCGAACGTTCAATTGGCTTACGAGGCTCGAAATCGTTTTGCTTGGGCGAAGAGCGTGCCGGATTCAATTTTCTTGAATGACGTGTTGCCGTACGCTTCCTTGAACGAAACTCGCGAGAATTGGCGTGCCGATTTTTACAGGCGATTCGCCCCGTACGTGGAGAATTGTAAAACGTTGGACGAGGCGATTGCTGCCGTGAACAGGAATATCCGGGATGAGGTAAAGGTGGATTACAACACCGGCCGTGAAAAACCGGACCAGAGTCCGTTCGAGTCCATGCGCCAGAATATGGCTTCTTGTAGCGGGTTGTCTATTTTGTTGACGGATGCTTTCCGTTCTGTCGGGATTCCGTCGCGCATTGCCGGTACTGCCAACTGGCATGACAATCGCGGAAACCATAACTGGTGTGAGGTGTGGTTGGACGGGAAATGGTACTTCACGGAGTATTATCCCAACAAGTTGGATCGTTCATGGTTCCTTGCCGATGCCGGGAAAGCGGACCCGAATGACCGTATGCACGCTATCTGGGCTTCCTCTTTCAAACCGACCGGGGAGAGTTTCCCGCTCGTGTGGGATTTCAACATCAAGTATGTACCCGCGTTAAACGTGACTCAACGCTACCTTGATATTTACAAGCAAGTGTATAACGAGCAACTGGAAGGCGGAAATTACGTGAAGGTGAAAGTGATGATGTACAAAGACAAGCGTAATGCGCGCAAGTCGGACGACCGGGTTGCAGCCAACGTGGACATTTTCTGCGGTAAAGACCAGATCGGTGGCGGACGTACAGCCGGCCCCAGACAGGATATGAATGACGTGTTGGAGTTTGTCGTGGAAAAGAATAAAGAATACACCTTGTATTATTTCGATAAAGACGGGAAGTGGGTCGGAGAGAACGTGAAAGTGAAAGAAAAACCGGTAGAGGTGAAACTGCATCTGTAAAGAATGAAATATTCTAAATAGAAAATCCCGGAAGCGTAAACTTCCGGGATTTTTCTTGAATTATTATTTGTGTTACAATAATTGCCTTTTTTAATAAAATATCCCTATATTTGAGCGATAGGTGGTAAAGCTTTGTGCGTCGATGTTTTATTAAAATTCAAGCTATGAATCTACATGACATTTTACATGTTGCCTTGTACGAGGCGAAGCAACAGCGTAGGCAATGGGAATTTCGTTTATTTGTTTTTATTGCGGTGATTGGTATAACGTTGTACCAGTTCTTTTTGCAAGGGCAGGGCTACTGCTCGAACTGGAAGATGGTGGCTTTGCCTTGTTCCGTACCGCTGGTGAATGCTTACTTGTATAGTGTTGTGCAATCGCTGTTCGTGATTCTGATGGTTACCGATTTTCCTCGCCGGGAAAAGTTGGGCGGGGCGCTTGACCCTATTCATGCCCGCCCGATGGAGAACGGGGAATACACGTGGGGAAGGGTGTTGGGTAATATGATACTTTTCGGTGCGGTGAACCTGCTCGTGATGTTGTGCTGCGTCTTTTTCGTGAACTTGAATAGTATGGCGCCTCTCGGTATCCAATATTATATATTCTATTTCGTCACCTTGAACATCCCGTCGCTGGTCTTCGTGATGGGGTTGAGCTTGTGGTTGTCACGGGTGTTCAGGTGGCGTTACCTGACTATGGTGCTTTTGTTCTTGTGGTGTGTGGTATCTGTTATCTGGTTGCCTTATCGGTTGCACGGGATACTGGATTTCTTGGGTACGGGAGTACCTAACTTGTTCTCGGGCGTGACGGGACACGTGGGATTGTGGTATTACCTGTTGCATCGGCTGGGTTTCCTATTGCTGGGACTGGGACTTTTGGCTTATAGCGTGCGGGGCATGGAACGCCTGCCAAGTACCGTGAAGCAAGTGAGGCGTTACTCGCTCGGGGGCGTGACGCTTGTCGTGTCGGGGCTTCTTTGCGGGGGGGTGATGGCGGTAAGTTATATACCTGCCCGGAGTGCCCGTGAAAGTTACCGGGAGAGTTTCCGGAAACATTGGATCGGCATGCCTTGTCATGTCAGCAGCCACGATATTACGCTGAGGCAGAAAGGTGAGAATCTTGATGTGCGTAGTGATCTGGTGGTATGCAACCTGAATGGCAAGGAGGTGAAACAGCCGCTTCTCTTCCTGAACCCGGGATTGCGTGTGACTGCGTTGGAGGAAAACGGGCGGGCGTTGCCTTTCACTCGGGACGGGCAGGTACTTGTTATCGATCGTTCCTTGGCAAGTGGCGATACCTTGCGTTTGCGGGTGTCATATTCCGGTAGGATCGATGAACGATTTACCGATTTGCATATACCGGATGATAGTTACGAGGATAGTTTCCGGTTTGACAATTTCTTTCCCACGGGACGGCGGAGCGCTTTCGTGTCGGATGATTATCTTCTGGTGACCTCCGCTTGCGGGTGGTATCCGACGGCATTGCCTCCCGTGAACCCGGTATACCCGGTATGCAGCGGCAAGGATATGACCCGTTTTCGCTTGACCGTGGCTCATCCCCGGCAGCGGGAGTTGTTTTCCCAGGGGATCGCTTCCACCGGGGCGGATTCTTCTTATTTCCGTCCTTCCCATGTCCTGTCCGGGATTTCGCTTTGCGGGGGACAATTTGAAACGGTGGAATTGGATATTGACAGTATGAAATTTGTCGTGTCGTCTTTCGGGATTCCGGCTCCCTTGTCGGAGCATTTCGAGGCTCTCGACTTGAATGGAATCAAAGGGTACTTTGAGTACTTTTTTAAACCCGTGATGAAATTCGTCGATTTGAGTTGGTACGAGAAGGAGCAACCTTGTTATCGCTTGATAGAAACCCCACTTCCTTTTCGAACCGAGTTTAACGAGGGGCGATTGATTAGCGGGCAAATGGAGCCGGGTGTGGTATTTTTGCCGGAAAAGGAATTCGATATGAAACTTATGACGGTGTTGAATATGCCCATCGAGGAACCGGAACCGGATCTGGCATTTCTTGGTGAAGGTGTGGCGCTTCCTGAGCGAACGCCTTGGGCGGCTGGACACATGAGTATGTTATTCGGTAGTGCGGATAATCTATTTGACAATCATGAATGTAGCCATCCGATACTGCAGTTGGGTTTTGATCGGGAACGAACCGGGTTCAATCTTTGGAATATACATACGTTGTTCGCATCCCCTCGTTTGTCTGTTTATTCCGAGAAATATCCTTATGTTGGCGTGTTGATCGACAAGTTATATTCCGAGCGCAAATTTATACTCGGGCACGTGGGGATGTACGTTCCGCCGGAAGATGCCCGAAAAATCAATGCGTACGCACGGGAGCACAGTCTGGAAGAAGCCTTCCTCGAGCGGGGATTTCCGCGGGTATTGCTGGCTGGGATGATGCTGTCGAACGTTCGGGATCTCGTGAATTATCTCGGGTTGGAGGTTTCCGTGGATTCCCTTTTCAGAGCTTTGGATGACATTTATCATACCCGTTCCGGGGTGATTCATTTTCACGAATTATCGCGGGTATTGGGCGAGCGGGTTGGAGGTGATCTGGAACGGGTGTTCGAGAAATGGATCGGGGTTCGGCATGACCAATATTTTAAAGTAGCCGATATGAACAGTTATTTTTACCCGGATGATAAAGTGTATGGGCCGGGATGGATAGAGATTGAGGCGAAGGTCATGAATTGCGGAAAAGAAGGAGGCTTCGTGTACATGGATATGAGCGAGAGAGGGGAGAAAAAATATTATAGTTGTTACGTGGAGCCGGGAAAGGCGAAGGCTTTTTATATGGCACGGCGGGTGGAAAGGGCGTATGATTTGTATGGGAATTTCAACTCGGGAATGTCAATCAATCGACCTGTCGACTTTGATTTCGTGCACGGGGAAAGAAGTAAACCCGCGGGGTTGGCGGAAACCCCGGGAAGATGGGTAGATACGGATATTGCGGCATTCCTGCCTGACCCGAATGTGACCGTGGTGGACGACACGGACGAGGGGTTCTCGTTTGACGACCGGGCTAACCAGACGATCTTGCAAAAATGGTTCGGGGTTAGCCGGGAAGAAGTTTTCGGTCTTGTCGGGCGGCAAGAACTGCGCTATTGGACTCCCGTGATCAGGAACAATTACGAGGGGGATTCCCTTCGGCGGGCGTATTTCAAGAGCTTCGGCAAGGGCGATTGTTCTGCAACGTGGACTGCCCGCTTGAAAGAAAAAGGGAAATACCGGGTGATGGTTAAGACCAACTTGGAAAAAATAAGTTATGGAGAAATGGGCTTGGATTACTCCGATTTCACTTTAGCTTACACGATAAAACACGGGGATCAAGAGGAAAAGATCGACTTTAACATGGGTGAAGGGGTAGAAAACAGAACGATTGACGACTGGATGGTTCTCGGGGAATTCGATTTTCCGGCGGGGGAGGTCAGCGTGATTCTTTCGGATAAAGACGAGCGGGGACGAAAAGATATCGTGATTATGGCGGATGCCGTGAAGTGGGTGAGAATGTAGGAAGTTTGTAAAGTATATGAAGTCTATAAGGTCAATAGACCTGCGGTGCTTTGTCCACGGCTGCTCGGGTTGCCGTTAAACTCTGTCCAAAGGACACCCGTGTTTTATGGACTAATAAAAGGGACGAAAGTCCCTTTTATTAATTTTTCGGTGTCGTGGATATTACTTCCAGACTATTGGCGTTTATCGTGACATAAACTTCTTTGTTGCCTTGTTCTACCTCGAAGATGTAGACATTCGTTCCGTCGGCTCTTTCTTCATAATCGATGTCGTCGATGCGATAATTGGCGTATGCCGAGGTTTTCAGAACGTTCATCACGTTGGTGGGGACTTCACTTTGGCGAACTTCCCATGTCGTGACCACCCACTCGTTCTTGTGGTTGAATACCACGTCTTTTTTGAGACGGTTGTCGATGATTTCTATTTTCAACAGTCCTTTTTCCTGATCAATTTCCACGATGTTTGCTTGCGGGTATTTTTGTTTGATGAATTGCAGGACGGTTTGGGGCATCGTTTCCGGGAAATAGCCTTTGTTTTCTTTGTCCATTACCGTTTTCACGAGAGTACCGTTTTCAAGGTAATGTAGGTCTACTTCCTGTTCGCCGAGTTCCACCTCGATGATGTAAAGGGTTTCCATACCGTCTCTCTCGAGTTTATCCACGTCTTCCACTTTCCATTTGGCATATTCCCCGGTTTCAAAACTGTTACGGATAACGGCGGGCAGAGAGCGGAAGGATACGTCGCTTTCCGTCATCACCCATTTGCCGTTGTTGTCGAACCAAGCTTCTGCTTCCGTGAATCCGATGCGGAATTCGGCGACTTGATACGTGTTCTTCACTTCCCATTCCACTTGTTTGGCTTTCGGGTACTTGGCCTTAAATGCGTTCACGATGTTCTTGGCGGGGACGTAGCCGTCGCTTTTGCAACTGCTGAAAGCGAACATGGAGGAGAGCATGATTATTGCAGCGATAAATGTTGTTTTCATAATTTCATGTTAGTTTTTGTTTTACAATATAGCTTTTCACTCCTTTTACGTGTGATTACTTCACGATGTTTCCTTCCATGTCCACGGTTACGTAAATATCTCGGTCATTTTCTTTCTCCAATTCGAATACATACACATCGCCATTAGGTCTTTCCTCGTATTCGATGTCGTCGATTTTGTAGCCTTTATGATTTTGACTAATAGCGTTATTAATAGTGGTCATCACTTCTGTTGGAACTTCCGACTGTCTTACGTCCCATGAGGTGTACAACCATTCGTTTTGGGCGTTGAAGTGTACTTCTTTGGACTTACCCTCGTGGCGGATATCAATTTCAGTGATACCTTTCTCAACGTCTATATCCAATATCACGGCTCCCGAATAGCGGTTGTCGATAGCTGTCTTTAACGCTTCGGGGACAGTTGTCGGGTGGTGTTCATTATTGTTGTCCGTGTCTTCCACGGCCTTGAGGAGCGTGCCGTCTGCCGCGTAGTGCAGGTCAAATTCCTGTTTCCCTTGTTCTACCTCGATCACGTACACGGGTTCCATCTCCACTCGTTCGAGCATATCCACGTCGTCAATTTTCCAATCCTTGTACTCGCTTGCTTGAAATGCTGACTGTACTTCTGCCGGGAGATCGGTGTAGCGGATGTCGCTTTCGGTCATTACCCATTCTCCTTGCGCGTTGATCCAAGCCTCTCTTTCGATACCCTCGAGATAGAAGTCTGCCACGTAATGGTCATATTTCTTTTCCCACTCCACGCGTTGGGCGTTCGGGTACTTGGTGATAAATGCTTCCTGTATCTTCCCGTCTGGGGTGTAGTTGTCGTCGTTATCATCACAGCTCGTGAAAGCGAAACCTGATAATAAAAGTGCGGTAAAAAGAAAATTCTTTGTTCTCATAGCTTTTTATTTTTAATGTTCATGTATTAATTCAATTTCTGAGAACAAAGTAAAGGGGCAATTTGGGAAAGATTTGGGAAAAAAGAGAGGAATTGAAAAATTTTAGATTTTTACCGTGAAATGATGCATCCCGTCGTACGAGTAGGTGATACGGATACCATAAAGATTCGCGATGCTTTGCACGATGGCAAGTCCCAGCCCTGTGGAGTCCGGTTTCTTGTTGTCGGCTTGATAGAAGCGGGTGAAAAGGCGGGAATTATCCAAAGGTTTTCCTTCGCCACTGTTGGAAATGGTGATTTGATAAGGAAGTATGCTGACCATAATTTCGCCGTTTACCGGAGTGTGTATCATGGCATTTTTGAGCAGGTTTGTCACGAGGGTATTGGCTAAAGATTCGTTCGCGCGAATCTTGCAGATGCCCGTTTCCTCGAGGTGTACCCGGAGTTTCTTGTGTTCGTATATTTCTTGAAAATCCTCGATAAGTTCCCGAATGATCGGGTTGAGTTCTACCTCTTTCTCGTTGTGGAATTGCCCGTTTTCAATGCGGGAAAGGAACAACAGGGATTTGTTGAGTTTAATGATGCGTTCCACGTTGCGGTGAATATCGGCAATTTCTTGCAATTGTTCCTCGGTACAGTCCGGTCTTTCGGCGAAGAGTTCGAGTTTGTTGCGGCATATTGCCAACGGGGTTTGCAACTCGTGGGAGGCGTTCCCGATGAATTGCTTCTGTTGGGAATACATTTCTTCGCTCCGTAGAGTCATTTTGCGTATCGTGTCGTTTAACTGTTTGAATTCTTTGATTTTCGTGGGATTGTCCAACGGGGGATTCTTTTCCCCGAGAGTAAATGTATTGAGCCAGCGAAGCAGCTTGTAGAAAGGCGACAGGCTCCGGCGAAACACGAGCTCGGATACGAGTATAATACACACGAGAAGGGTGAAATAGAGAATGATAATCCATTGCAGGATGGCCTCGATCATGTCGTCCTGTTCCAGCGTGGAGATCATGACAGTCAACTCGTAGAATCTCTTGTCCTGTCCCCGGAATGCGGTTTTTAGTACCCGCACGGGGTCGAATTCCAGTTCTGTCTCGTAGAAGCGGGTGGAGTCGAAATAGCGTTCCCGGTAATGGATGGCTTCTTCCTCGGGTATTTCCTTGAGCATGTATTGGCTCATCAGATCGTTATGATTGTCAATGGCGGATGTATCCGTGAGTACCTGACGGATGATAAGGTTTTTATAGTTTTCAAGACTATCGTCCGTTTCATCAAGAATCTCATCGAGTATGTTAAAATAGAAAAGACAAGCCCATGTCGTGAGGATGATGATCAACACGACAGAGAGTTTGCTTATGGTATAGTGGATGAGTTTCATGCTTCCGGGGTGGTTATCAGTTTATAGCCGAAGCCGTAAACGGCTTTGATTTCCGGAATAGCTTCGGCTTGTTTCATTTTCTTGCGTAGATTTTTTACTTGGGAGTAAATAAAATCCAGACTGTCTGCCTGATCGATGTTGTCGCCCCAAACGGATTCCGCGAGAGTGGTTTTATTGATCAGGCGGTCGGGATTAGCGACAAAATAATACAAAAGGTCAAATTCTTTACGGTTCAATTTCAGTTCATTACCATCAATAAAGACGGTGTGATTGTCGGGGTAGACAATTAGATTGCCGATCTCTATTTTGATATCCCCGTCGTTTTGTTTTCTCCGGATGACGGACTTTACTCTGGCGTGGAGTTCTGCCAGATGGAAAGGTTTTGCCAGATAATCGTCTGCGCCGAGGTCTAGCCCTGTCACCTTATCTTCAATGGAGTCTTTCGCGGAAACAATGATAACGCTTTCGCGTTTGCGTAGTTTTTTCAGTTCCTCGAGGATCGACAGTCCGTTGCCACCGGGAAGCATGATGTCCAGCAGGATGCAATCATAGTCGTAATCATTGATTTTCTGCAATGCCGTGGCGTAGTCCGTGGCGGTTTCCACGATAAAACGTTCTTTTTCGAGCGATTGTGTCATCACTTCCCGTAATCCTTTTTCATCTTCGACAATCAGTATCTTCATGGCTTTCCGGTTTTAGTCTACACAAAAATAGAAAAATATTCTGGAAAGAATTAGGAATAAAGCGGTAGAACAAACGCATTTTCACGCGTTTACTCTGTGTGATGGCTTTGTCGTGTGGTTATTTATCTATTATTTGTTATATTTGTGCATGATTGTTAAAATATAGTATATGAAAAATGTATTGTGGTTTGTTTTGATATTTGCCCTGTTCGGGTGTACGGGGAAGAGAGGGAAGTTCGAGGGCGTCTTCGAGGGGGAGCCTCGTGTGAATCCGCCTTACGTGGTGGGGAATTATCCCGGTACGGAGTTTATTTTCGCTATTCCGACTTCGGGTGAGCGTCCCATGACTTGGACGGCGGAAGGGTTACCGGGGGGATTGACCTTGAATGGCGAGACTGGAATTATACGGGGTATCGTGGAGAATGCCGGGGAGTATAAGGTGAAGATTACGGCTACTAATAAGCTGGGAAGCAGGGTGAGCGAGTTGAAAATACAGATTGGCAAGGAGTTGGCGCTGACGCCGGTGATGGGGTGGAATAGTTGGAATACTTTCGGACAAGATTTGACGGAAGCCTTGGTTATCGAAACGGCAGAGGCGATGATCGCGAACGGAATGCGTGATTTAGGATATAATTACATTAATATTGACGATTTGTGGCAGTTGAAAGAGAGAGGGGCGGACGGGCATATTGTCATTGACTCGACGAAGTTTCCAAGAGGAATAAAATATGTTGCCGATTACCTGCACGAGAGAGGATTCCGTTTAGGTATCTATTCGGACGCCTCGAAATATACTTGTGCGGGCGTGTGCGGAAGTTACGGCTTCGAGGAAATAGATGCCCGTGATTTCGCCGAGTGGGGAGTGGATTTGTTGAAATATGATTATTGTGGTGCTCCGGCATCACGGGATACGGCGATTGCACGTTACCGGAAGATGGGGGAGGCTCTGCGGTCTACCGATCGTTCGATTATTTACAGTGTTTGCGAGTGGGGACGTCGTGAACCGTGGGAGTGGGCGAGAGAAGTCGGCGGGCATTATTGGCGTACAACGGAGGATATTCGTGACGCTTGGGATTTGAGAGACTCGGGAACAGGATTATACGGCATACTGGATATTATTGACAAGAACGCTAAATTGGCCGATTACGCTTTCCCGGGGGCATGGAATGACCCAGATATGTTGGTTGTCGGAATTTGCGGGAAGAGTTCGAGTATTAACTCCGGCGACGTGCAATATGGTTGTAATTTAAAAGAGTATCGTACACACATGAGTATGTGGTGTATGATGGCCGCTCCCCTGTTATGCGGGAACGATGTTCGGAATATGCCCGACTCTGTTTTAAGAATATTGACAAATCCGGAGATTATCGCGATTAATCAAGATGTGCTAGGACTGCAAGGGAGAATGATGAAGAAAGAGGGAAATTGCGAGATATGGATGAAACCGCTGGATGGCGGGCGTGTCGCTTTAGCCGTGATGAATCGGGGGGATGAACCGGAAGAGGTCGTGGTACCATTGGATTTATTGGGATTCGGGAAAGCGTTCGTGCGAGATGTCTGGTTACATCAGAACGTGGGAGAATTTGAGCAATTGAAACTCAATTTAGAACCGCACGTGACAGCCGTATTTAAGCTGGAATAGAAATGAGGGCGTGTTTCGACACGCCCTCTCGTCCATAAGGTCTAAAGTCCATAATGTCGTAAGGTCAAATGTATCGTGAGATTTGATTTATAATGATGTATATCATCGTGTTATTGAATCGTGGACTTTATAGACTTTAGGAGCCTCCGGCTCGACTTTATGGACATTATAGACTGGAGGTGTGTTTTGACACCTCCATATTATTTCAACCATTTGTCCAACCAAGCGGCGAAAGTTCGTTGCCATAAAATACCGTTCTGGCATCCGAGTACCCAGTGACATTCCTCCGGGAAATATAAATATTGTGCCGGAATGCCACGCATACGTGCGGCATTGAAAGCTCCCATACCTTGCGATGCGTCGATGCGGAAGTCTTTTTGACCGTGGATCACCAGAATCGGGGTGTCCCATTCTCCGACAAATTTGTGCGGGGAATTTTCGAAAGTACGTTGAGCCACCTTGTTTTTCTTGTCCCAAGGCGCACCGCCCATGTCCCATTGTGCGAACCACATCTCTTCGGTGTTGAAATATTGCATTTCCATGTTGAAGATACCGCAATGGGCGATAAACGCTTTGAAACGTTTGTCGTGATGTCCAGCAAGGTAGAACACGGAGTACCCTCCATAAGAGGCTCCCACGCATCCCAAACGATTCTCGTCAATATAAGGTTCTTGCTTCATCTCGTCGATGGCAGAAAGATAATCCTTGATGTTTTGTCCGGAATAGTCCCCGCTGATCTGTTCGTTCCATTCCTGACCGAATCCCGGTAAACCGCGGCGGTTAGGAGCAACGATGATATAGCCGTTGGCTGCCATCATCTGGAAGTTCCAGCGAAAACTCCAGAACTGGCTGACGGTACTTTGCGGTCCGCCCTCGCAATAAAGGATTGCCGGGTATTTCTTGTTCGGGTCGAAATGGGGAGGATAGATAATCCATGTCAACATCTCTTTGTTGTCGGTAGTTTTTATCCAACGGGATTCCACCTTACCCATGGTCAGTTGATCCAGTATCTTTTTGTTCACGAACGAGAGTTCCGTGTCCTTTCCGGTTTTCGGGTCTACTTTGTAGATTTCTGCTGGCTTGCTCATGGATACTTTGGTAGCGATCAGGTAATCGTTTACCGGGATAACGGAAGTATAGTTGTGTACGCCCTCGGTTAATTTGGTGATAACCCCGTCGTTTAACGTCAACTTGTAAATCTCGTCGGTGGCGTGGTGATCGGAAATAAAATAGAGCGTGTTATTGTCAGCCCAAGTAAGACCACCCACGTTTTGGTCGAAGTCTTTCGTGTACTCCTTTTTCTCGCCTGTTTTCAGATTCATCACGAAAAGGCGGATTTTATCAGCCTCGTATCCATCACGTTCCATACTTTCCCATGCCATGAATTCCCCGTTGGGAGAGATCACTTGGTTTTGGTCGTACCCCATCATACCTTTCGTGAGATTCTCGGTTTTCCCGGATTTCACGTTATAAAGGTATAAGTCCGTGTTTGTAGAGAAAGCGTAATCGATACCCTCTTTTTTGCGTGCCATGTAGATAACGCCTTGACCGTCTTTTGTCCATGTCAGTTGCTCGGTGCCACCCCAAGGACGAACGGGAGATTCCCATTTCTCGCCTTCCATGATGTCTTTACCGGAGGTAATCATTTGTCCCGCGATATAGTCGGCGACAAACGGGTGGGTGTACGCTTCCACCCAATCATTCCAGTGACGATAGAACTGGTCGTTGATCAAGCGGGCATTCGCTTTCGGGAGGTCCGGGTGCAAGTCGTGTACATCTTTTTCCAGTTTCACATCTTTCAAGAAAAGAAGTTTGGATTTGTCCGGGGAGAAAATATATCCCCCGATACCACCTTCCACGTTGGTCAATTGTTTGAGATTACTGCCGTCCGGGTTCATTTCCCATAATTGGACAGAACCCGATTTACTGCACATGAAGGCAATTTTACCGTCGGGAGTCCATGTTGTCCCGAATTCCTTGTAATCCGTGTCGGTTAATTGTTTGGATGTTCCGTCAGCAAGATTCATCAGGTAGACATCACTGTACGAGCGGTCTTCTTCTTTGTTGAAGTAAGTCACCTCGTACACGAGTGATTTCTGGTCGGGGGATACACTTATTCCGCCGAGTCTGCCAAATGACCATAACACTTCGGGAGTCATCACGTCGGATGCTAATTTCATATCCGGTGTTTTATAACTTGTTTTTACTGCCTCTTTCTGGCTATCGCACGACACAACAGATAGCAGGATAAGTGCAGAAAATAAACGATTTTTCATTGTATATTTCAGCTGTTTTATAGGGTTTGTAAAGTTTATAAGGTTTATAAAGTTCTTAAAGTGACGGGTGTCCTTCGGACAGTATTTAACGGTAGCTTTAGCTACCGTGGAAAAGCATCCTGTGGGGAAAAACAATTACTTTATAAACTTTATGAACCTTATGAACTTTATAACTTATTTCGTTGCCGGTTGCACACCACTCTTTATTGCTTCCACGATCTTTTGCGTGAGTTCTTCTGCCAATTCCGGGTTGTCCATGACAAGTTGTTTCACGGTTTCCCGTCCTTGTCCCAGTTTGCTTTCCCCGTAAGAGAACCAACTTCCGCTTTTTTTGATCACGTTGTATTCAACACCCATGTCAACGATTTCACCGGAACGGGAGATACCTTCCCCGTACATGATATCGAATTCCGCTTTTTTGAATGGAGGAGCTACCTTGTTTTTCACTACTTTCACGCGGGTGTGGTTACCGTAAATTTCCTCCCCGTCCTTGATCTGACCGATACGGCGGATATCCAGACGCACGGAAGCGTAGAATTTCAGAGCGTTACCTCCGGTTGTCGTTTCGGGATTACCGAACATAACACCGATTTTATCACGTAATTGGTTGATAAAAATACAACAAGTATTTGTTTTGCTAATTGTTCCCGTTAATTTACGTAGGGCTTGGGACATCAGACGGGCTTGTAA
This sequence comes from Butyricimonas muris, assembly GCF_046365375.1. Classification (NCBI taxonomy): domain Bacteria; kingdom Pseudomonadati; phylum Bacteroidota; class Bacteroidia; order Bacteroidales; family Odoribacteraceae; genus Butyricimonas; species Butyricimonas muris. The sequence goes on from NZ_JBKEIT010000003.1 coordinate 268,733, forward strand.
TCCCATCACGCTGTCACCCATCTCTCCCTCGATTTCAGCTTTCGGGGTAAGGGCGGCAACAGAGTCAATCACGATGATATCGATAGCAGCCGAACGAATCAATTGTTCCGCTATTTCAAGGGCTTGTTCCCCGTTGTCGGGTTGTGAAATAAATAAATTATCCACGTCAACGCCCAGTTTCTCCGCGTATACCCGGTCGAAAGCGTGCTCTGCGTCGATAATAGCGGCGATACCACCCATTTTCTGTGCTTCAGCGATAGCGTGAATAGCGAGTGTTGTTTTACCTGAAGATTCGGGGCCATAGATTTCTACGACGCGTCCCTTGGGATAACCGCCTACGCCCAGAGCTCTGTCCAGTCCGATAGAACCCGAGGGGATAGCCATAACATCTTCTACGACATTATCCCCAAGTTTCATGACGCTTCCCTTCCCGAAATTCTTCTCGATCTTGTCGAGCGTGAGTTGAAGTGCTTTTAACTTGTCTTGGTTGGTTTCTGCATTTGCCATACTTGATTTATTTATGATTTTAGATTTATGATTTTTGTTCACCTTCGGCGAGTTACAAGTTGTTGTTCTCGCATTTCATTTTCAATTTTCAATTCTCAATTTTCAATTGCTCTTGGATTTGCTTCGCGTGCTCCTTCGTGTTCACTTTCGTGATGATTTTTTGAATAATACCGTTTCCGTCAATGATAAACGTGGTGCGTAATACGCCCATGTAAGTTCTGCCGTACATTTTCTTTTCTGCCCATACGCCGTAAGCTTCTAGTATCTTTTTGTCCGTGTCGGCGATAAGGTTGAACGACAAGTTGTATTTCGCTATAAATTTCTGATGAGAACTTGCCGAATCGGGGCTAACTCCTACAACCTCAAAGCCATTATCCGTGAGGGAGGAATACCCGTCGTTCAAGCTGCAAGCCTCTGCCGTGCATCCTGAAGTGTTATCTTTCGGGTAGAAATAAAGTATTAATTTTTTCCCCTTGAAATCATCCAAGGTAATTTTTTTGCCGTCTTGATTTATGCCCTCGAAATAAGGGGCTTTTTCTCCTTCTTTCAGTGTTATCATAGTTGTTTAGTTTTTTCTCGTACTTCCATACAAAAGTAGGAATATTTTGGAGAAATAAGGTAGTGTTTTGGGAATATTTGTACATTTGCGGGAGTCTAAAAAAACATTTATGGAATTCATTGAATCATATAACTTGACTGGATTAATTATCGGGATTTGTACCTTCCTGATTATCGGGTTATTTCATCCCGTGGTAGTAAAAGCGGAGTATTACTGGGGTACAAAATGTTGGTGGATATTCCTTGTATTGGGAATCGCCGGAACGCTTGCTGCCCTGTGGGTTACCAACGTGTTGTGGTCATCTTTGCTGGGTGTATTTGCCTTCTCGTCTTTCTGGACGATTAAGGAAGTTTTCGAGCAGGAAGAAAGGGTAAAGAAAGGATGGTTTCCCGCGAATCCCAATAAAAAGAGAAATTAATTTACGATAAAAAAGCCTTGGGCTGTGAGTGGAAATCTAAAATCATAAATCTAAAATCAATACATGTTAGAGCTTATAGAACAGATGAACCGGGAACGCCGGGGGACATTGATGGAAAGTTTGGGAATTGAGTTTATCGGGGTGGGAGAGAATTGGTTGGAAGCAAAGATGCCGATTGATGAACGCACGATGCGTCCGGGACAATTGTTGCACGGTGGAGCGATTATGGCATTGGTGGAAACCGTGGGAAGTGGATTAACCTATATCGGGGAAAATCTGGAAGAAAATCACGTGTTCGGAATCGAGATTAATGGCAATCATATCCGTAAAGCCCAAGGGAGTTATGTTATCGGGCGGGCTGAATTTATCCATAAGGGACAACGAACCCACGTGGTTGCCGTGAACGTGACGGATGAATTCGGGAACTTGGCTTCCGTGTGCCGTATCACGAACGTGGTATTGCCGAAGTCGTCAGATCACAAATAAAAAGTTATAATTTTTGCCGAAAAAACAAAAAATCGGAAGCTTGCCGGATGATGAGGAAAAAAATTGACATGGCACGAAAACCAAAAGAGTTTCATTGTTTGGGCTCTTCTGGTTTTCATGTTTACAAAATACCCTATTTATGTAGTTTAAAGTTTCTCTACTTCCAAAATCGATAGCCCTGTACTTTGAGCGATTATTTCAATATTCAAACCTGCTTTTTTCAAGTTTGATGCTATTTCCTTAGCTTTTTGTAACTCACCTTCCGCACGTCCTTCCATACGTCCTTCCGCGCGTCCTTCCGCACGTTCGGTAAAAATATTATCCCGCAAAATAACCACATTATCCAAATGCCGATAATACGCGTCTAACTCTTCTTTAGTCATTCTATCAAGCTTCAGACGTTCACGAACTTCGTTCAAACCGGGTGCTGTAGCAGATTCCGGAATGTTACCCGTGTTCAAATAATAAATCCATTCTTCCAACGGACTTTTCGCTATTTGATTGAAATCATTCACTCTCAAGATGTAATACTCGGGGTAAAGTTGGCTAACTGTATCCACCTTGAATGTTTGTCGCTGAAAAGGTGTTAATTCAAGTACTTCACCGGTGTGAATACCGTGAAATTCCGTTTTACCATGATAAACGATATCTTTCCCGTGTCCCAGGGAGAAATAGACTATATTCACGCTATACACTTTGCGTACCTTGTCATATCCCTCTCCCCGGTTGATATATTCGGTAACTAACTTTGACGTCCCGAACAACATACGTTGGAAGTAAGCGTATTCATTATTATTTTGTACCTCTATCAAGATAAGTTGGCCTTTGGAATCTTCAGCCAACATATCCACCCGATTATATTTATCATATTCGTCTTCCTGATTACTCTCGCTCTCCAACAATTTCTGGATAGTAATACGCTCACCCAACAACACGGTCAACAATCCTTCCAACACGGCAAAATTAGCTTTATTACGCAGCAAGCGCTTCATGGCCCAATCAAAACGGATATATCGGTTTCCTGTTTCCATATGCATTCTTTATTAGTTCTACCAACAAATATAAGTATAATTACTTTACAAACAAAAAATCACGCTTGTGCGGGGATTGCACTTCTATTGTGAATCTTCATATTCTATCAATTTGTATACACTTTATTTAGAAAATATCGGATAGACAAGATTACCATGTGAAAAAATCGATTCTATAATTTCGATGAAGAGAGCAAGAATTTGAACGAGGTGTGTTCTCGTGGTATATTATAGGTAAACCTAGGCAAGTTGGTAACATAACAGCTATATACCAAGCTGTTTGCAGGGTGATACTTCTATCATACTCCTATCATACCCCCATGAAACACCTATTAGGATAAAAAAATGTCGTGGCATAATTGTTTTTTGGTATAAGATTGTGTATATAAAACACCACGGAAATAGATTTGAATATTCCGATAAAGATAGTTCTTCTATAGTTATCAGATATTTAATGGTTGGTTTATTCCGATTTTTATAGAGGATAGTTTATATTATTTTTTAGATATAGAAAAGACCAAGTTGAAAAGTTTATGTGCTGTCAGAAAAGTTATGCTCTCTTCTTGCTTTTATTTTATAAAATTATCTTGGAAAGATAACCTTTTGAGTAAAAGTATTTAAGCGAGATTTGTCGTCAGATTCAGTTACCGAGAATTCCTCGGTAACTGAATTTTCGTCCAGTTCGTTTTCTTTGAATATATTCTTAAGATGCAGCGATATGTTGTCCGTTGAACAATCTTAAAGTTCCAGCCGTTTTATTGTTTCTTCGAGTTTGAACATTTCGTCACGCAGGCGGGCGGCTTCGAGGAAGTCCATTTCTTTGGCGGCTTTTTGCATGGCGGCTTTTGTTTTTTGCAACATCTTTTCCAGTTCGGGTTTGCTCATGTAAGCGGTAACCGGATCGGCGGCCATGTTGATATGCTCTTCTTCCACGTAAGCACGGGAAGTTTCTTTTAGCACGGATTCGGTTGTTTTGTGAATTTGGGTGGGGATGATGCCGTGTTCACGGTTGTATTCCATTTGTTTTTCCCGACGATAATTGGTTTCGTCTATGGTTGCCTGCATGGAACGGGTAATCGTGTCGGCGTACATGATGACTTTCCCGTTCAAGTTACGGGCTGCACGTCCGGAGGTTTGTATGAGTGAGCGCGTGGAGCGTAGGAATCCTTCTTTGTCGGCGTCGAGAATGGCGACAAGAGAAACTTCCGGCATATCCAATCCTTCACGGAGCAGGTTTACCCCGACAATGACATCAATAATTCCCTTGCGCAGGTTCTCGATGATTTGCACTCGTTCCAGCGTGTCCACGTCGGAGTGGATGTACTGGCATTTGATGCGAATACGGTCTAAATATTTACTCAGTTCCTCTGCCATGCGTTTGGTCAACGTGGTAACGAGAACTCTCTCTTTTATTTCTATTCGTTGCTGTATTTCGTTGACAAGATGATCTATCTGGTTTTTGCTGGGTACGACTTCGATTTCCGGATCGAGGATACCCGTGGGGCGGATAATTTGTTCGACCACGACGCCTTCGCATTTCTCGAGTTCGTAATCGGCAGGGGTAGCGCTGACGTATATCGTTTGTCCCGTGTTTGCCTCGAATTCCTCGAAAGTAAGCGGACGGTTGTCAAAAGCGGCGGGAAGCCGGAAGCCGTATTCCACGAGCGATTGTTTGCGGGAGCGGTCGCCCCCGTACATGGCTCTCACCTGTGGTAGCGTCACGTGCGATTCATCGACAACCAACAGGAAATCTTGCGGGAAGTAATCCAGTAAGCAGAATGGACGTACACCTGCGGCACGACCGTCCAGATAACGGGAATAGTTTTCGATTCCGGAACAGTATCCCAGTTCCCGAATCATTTCCAGATCGTAATTTACCCGTTCTTCCAGACGTTTGGCCTCCATGTGTTTCCCGACAGAATTAAGAAAATCGACTTGTATAGTGAGGTCGTGTCCTATGTCGTGGATGGCTTTTGCCAACGTGGCTTTGTCCGTGACGAATAAGTTTGCCGGGTAGATGTTCAATGTTTCCATTTCATCCATGGTCTTTCCGGTCTGTGGGCTGAAAGAAGTGATCCGGTCGATTTCATCATCCCAGAATTCTATCCGGTAAGCCATGCCCTCGAAAGTTTCGATGGAGGGGAATATATCCACGGTTTCACCTTTTGCCCGGAAACTTCCCCGTTTGAACTCGAGTTCGTTGTTCACGTAAAGGGCGTCTACCAGACGTCGTAATAATTGATTGCGGGCGATTTTCAGTCCCCGGCGCAGGAAGATGATATTTGCCCCGAAAGCTGTCGGGTCTGCCATACCGTACAGGCAGGAAACAGATGAAACTACGACCACATCCCGTCGTCCGGAGAGGAGGGAAGCGGTTGCCCGTAGGCGTAGTTTATCGATCTCGTCGTTAATAGCGAGGTCTTTTTCTATATAAGTGTTTGTCGTCGGAAGATAAGCTTCCGGCTGATAATAATCGTAATAGGAAACAAAATATTCGACCGCGTTTTCCGGAAAGAACGCTTTGAACTCCGAGTACAACTGTGCGGCTAATGTTTTGTTATGACTTAAAATAAGGGTAGGGCGTTGTACCTTTTCAATGACGTTCGCGATCGTGAATGTTTTCCCCGAACCCGTGACCCCCAGCAACACTTGTCCCGGGGTACCTTCTTCAAGTCCCTGTGTCAGTTGTTTTATTGCTTCCGGTTGGTCGCCGGTGGGTTGAAATTCTGAGGTAAGCTTAAACATACAATTGAAAATTGAGAATTGAAAATTGAAAATGTGAATTGAAGTGTTTGAAAGATTATTTCATTTTCAATTCTGCATTTTCAATTTTCAATTATTAAAGTTTGCTCATAAATTTCTCCGGGTTGATGATGAAACGGTCGTGGACGGCTGTTCCGATAGGGGCGGTTTCGTCCCACGCTTCGATTTCAAAGCGAATACGGCGACCGTCGACTTCGGTAATGGTGGCTTTACAGCCTACTTTTTTGCCCACGGCGGTAGCTTTCACGTGTTTGGTGTTGATTTCAATACCCACGGTATCGCTGTCAGCGTCGAGCATTCCTTCGAGGCATTTAATTGCCGTGTTTTCCATCAATCCGACCATTGCCGGGGTTGCAAATACTTCCAATTTCCCCGAACCGTAAACAGCCGCGGTATCTTTATGCTGAACTGTTATTTCCTGCGTGAACGAGTGTCCTATTTTTATTTCCATGGTGATGTAAAATTTGATTTACAAAGTTATCAAAATATATCGTATGCTATGCTTTTTTGTCGCCTACTTATTTCAGTAATTTCCTATTCCCGTCATTTTCCAGTATTTGTATTTTTTTATTTTTAGCTAAAATAAAGGCGGATAGCCACGACTACCAGTATCACGAGCAGGAAATAGCGAATGTATTTCGCTCCCCATTTCACGCTGAAGCGTACGCCGAGCCACGCACCGAGCATATTGCCGCAGGCAAGGATAAGACCTACTTTGAAGTTGACCAGATCGTTGTATATGAAGATTGCTAGAGCGATAATCGTGTAAAAGAGAACGATAAACAGTTTTATGGCATTAGCTTTCAACAGGTCGTAACCGCACCCCAGCACCAGTCCGGCAAGCAGAAAGAAACCGATACCGATTTGGATGAAGCCGCCGTAAATACCGATAAAAAAGAAGATCAGGTTTCGCAGCCACGGTTGTTTCATTTTTGCTTTATCCGCGTTGGCTTTTACCCAAGCGTCGGGATTGAGAAGCAGCATGAAGAACATGATAATCAACAGTCCGGCAATGACTTTTTTGAAGATGTCCTCGTTAATATCTACCGCTATCAAAGCCCCCACGATACTTCCGAGGGCAACGGGGAGCAGAAGTTTGTAATCGGTTTTGAAATCAAGTATTTTCTTTTGTTTGAAACTTCCGACGGAAACCACGTTTTGTAACAAAATGGCAATCCGGTTTGTCGCGTTGGCTACATTTGCCGGAAGACCGATAAAGATCAGGAAGGGCACCACCAACATGGAACCACCTCCGCCCACTGTATTGATAAACCCGGCTGCCATGCCGAGCAATATGGTGATGAGTGCTTCTGTTATTGTCATGGTGCGAAATTACATACTAATTTTAGATTTACAATTGTTAGGAGTATTTTCTCGGGTACCGGAAAAATATGGCTAAAAGGGCGGCTATTCCCATGAGGTACGGGTAATAAAGATATTGCATGATAGCGAGTGGGGTAACAGCTGCTAATCCGGCAGCCATGAGTAGTTGTGCCCCGTAGGGAATGATTCCCTGTACAAAACAGGAGAACGTGTCCAATAAACTGGCCGATTTCCGGGGATCTACGCCAAAACTGGCGGCAATATCCTTGGCAATGGGACCTGCCATGATAAGCGCTATCGTGTTGTTTGCCGTGCAGAGGTTAGCGAAGCTCACGAGCGCGGCAATACTCAATTCTGCTCCTTTTTTCGAGTTCACGCGGGTGGTCAGTTTCTGTATGATGTAGGCGATTCCCCCGTTATAGCGGATCATTTCCAGCATCCCCCCGGCAAGCAGCGTGATGATGATGAGTTCACCCATGCCGGATATCCCTGTTCCCATGGCCGCGATCCAATCCCAGAATCGGATACTTCCGGCAAGGATGCCGACTATGCCCGAGCATAAAATGCCAAGTAACAATACCAACATGACGTTCATTCCGGATAAAGCGGTCGCGAGAACCAGAATGTAGGGGATTATTTTCAACCATTCGATTTCATGGATCACGGGATGCGTGGTTATTTCCGTTCCTTGAAACAGGTAGACAAGAGCGACGAGTGCGGCTACGGGAATGACGATCAGACTGTTTACCTTGAATTTGTCTTTCATGTTGCATCCTTGTGTGCGGGTTGCCACGATGGTCGTGTCGGAGATAAAAGAAAGGTTATCCCCGAACATGGCGCCGCCAACCACGATTGCCACCATGTAGGGCAATGCTATGTCTGTTTGTGCGGCAATACCCGCGGCGACGGGAGTGAGGGCGACAATCGTGCCGACAGAGGTTCCCATCGATAGCGAGATAAAGCAGGCTGCAATGAACATTCCCGCGAGCAGCAAGTTATCCGGGAGAACGGCTAAAGCAAGATTTACCGTGGCATCGACGGCTCCAACCGCTTTGGCGGTCTGGGCGAAAGCTCCGGCAAGAATGAAAATCCACACCATAAGCATGATGTTGCTGTTTGCCGCTCCTCTACAAAATAAATCTACTCGTTTGTGTAACTTGCCTCCCGAAGATATTGCCACGGCAACCACGGATGATACGAGAAACGCTACCGTGATGGGCATCTTGTAGAAGTCTCCGATGATAATTGAAGCTACCAAGTAGATTAGTAGAAAGACAATCAGTGGTATCAGTGCGAAAAAGCGTGGTTTCGGTTCTTGGTTCATCTTTTTGATTTTTTCAAAATACTTGTTTCACTATCTCTTGTATGTTTTCCGATTTTCCCATGGTATAATAGTGGACAGCGGGAACGCCATGTGCGATCAGATCCTTGCTTTGTGTCACGCACCACTCGATACCGACTTGGTTGATTTCCTTGTTGTTTTTACAGGAGCGGATTTCTTTCACCAACTCTTGGGGAATATCAATGCTGAATGTACGGGGCAGCATCTCCAAATGTTTGAGCGTGGAGATCGGTTTTAATCCCGGAACAATCGGAACCGTGATTCCTTGCGCCCGGCATTTTTCCACGAACCGGAAGAATTTAGAGTTGTCGAAAAACATTTGAGTCACGATATAATTTGCCCCGGCATCTACTTTTCGTTTCAGGTTTTCGATATCACAGGCTTGGTTCGGCGCCTCGTAATGTTTTTCCGGGTAACCAGCCACGCCGATACAGAAATTCGTGGGAACGGAATCCGTCAAAGTATCATCAAGATATTGCCCGTGATTCATGCGGTATATCTGTTCGACTAACTCGCAACTGTATTTGTGTCCGTCTTCTTCGGGTGAGAAAAAACGCTGTCCCGGTATGGGATCTCCCCGGAGAGCCATTATGTTCTCGATGTCGAGAAAGTTCAGATCAATCAATTCGTTTTCGATTTTGTGGCGGGTAGCCCCACCGCACACGATATGCGGAACCATATCCACGTTGTATCTTCTCATGATGGCGGCTGCCAGAGCTACCGTACCCGGACGCTTCGTGACGGTAACTTTTTTAATTGTTCCGTCTGGTAATTCCCTGTATTCCAATTCATCCCGGTGGAACGTGATATTGATAAACGGGGGAGCGAGAGCGATAAGCGGCTCAATTGCCTCGTATATCTTGTTAATATCTCCCCCTTTCAGCGGTGGCACCAGCTCGAAAGAGAATACCGCTTTATCTGATTTGTTTAAGATGTCAATAACCTTCATGATTTTAGATTTTAAATTTTAGATTTTAGATTTTAGATTCCCTGCGCTTGAACCAACGCTTCAACTACCCCCTCTTTAGCTTTTATCTTATTTCAGCGTTTACACGCTGAAATATTTTGCTTCCGGGTGTGAGATCAGCATTCCGCAGAGGCTGGTTGAGGGATAGATTGAATATCCTTCTGTCAGTTGTACCCCGATTTGGGCGGGTGCATCCAATGCTTCGAAAGCGATCTTTTTTAACGCGTGATCCGGGCAAGAGGGGTAACCGAAAGCGGGACGGATGACACGCGTACCCTCGTTTATCTGCTCCTGCATCCATTCCGCGCAGGCTTCCGTCAGTCGGGCGCACAGGCTTTCCCGTAGAAGGTGCTCGAAATCACGACAGTCGTTACACTTGTGCTTGTCGGATACTTTCAGGCAGAACAAACCGACACTTCCCGTCCCTTTCTCTTTGGGGATCACGAAGTCTGCCAAAGAGATACATTCTTGCAGGTCTGCCTGTTGCCGGGGCATCGGGAAGCGGAATTTGCCGTCCAGCACGATTTCGTCGTTTTCCGAACAGGCATCGAAAAAGCGCACGATGATGGAAGCGTCAAATTCGTTGCCGGCAATGACTTTCCCCAACATATCCAGTGCTGCCTGATAAGTGCGGTCAGCCTCGTCATTCGTGTAAACGATCTCCGGGTATTTTCCTTTGAATCCCCAGAAATGGAAGAACGGGGTCCAGTCAATTCTTTCCACGAGGTCTTCGATATTAAGGTGTTTTACCAGTAAATTGTGTTCCCCGAATGTTGTCGGTTGAACGTTATCCCAATTAAAGCGTGGCGCTCTTCGGCGGGCTTCTTCAAGCGATATGTGTTTTTGTTGACGGTGGTAATAATGCGTCCGGATTTCTTCCTGCTCCCGTTTGAGTTCACGGGTATAATTTTCCCGGTCGTTCAGCAAGCGTTTTATGATTCCCACGGTACGTGAAGCATCCCCCCCGGGTACAACACAATGATCATATTTGGGTGCCAGTTTCACAGCCGTGTGCACGGATGAGGTGGTTGCACCTCCCACGATTAGCGGTACTTGCAGTTGTTCTTTCTGTAACAGTTCGCATAGATTTTCCATTTCACCCAGCGAGGGAGTGATCAATCCGCTAACCCCGACAATATCCGCCTCGTGTTCTTTAATAGCCTCGATAATCCTTTGGTTGTCTACCATGACACCAAGGTCGATCACTTCCAGATTATTACACGTTAATACAATGTTTACAATGTTTTTGCCGATGTCATGCACGTCGCCTTTTACCGTGGCAAGAATTACTCTGGGCAATCGTTTCACGTTTTGTGCCGCCGCGTTATGGCGTTCTATTTCGGGTTGCAGGATATTCACCGCTTCTTTCATCACTTTTGCCGATTTCACCACTTGCGGGAGGAACATTTTGCCGTCCCCGAAAAATTCGCCTACGCGCTCCATGCCTTTCATGAGCAGTCCCTCGATGATTTCTACCGGATTGGAATACCGGGCGAGGGCCTCTTCTATGTCCGCGGGAAGATAGTCCGTGATGCCTTTCACGAGCGCGTGTCCCAAGCGCTCTTCCAGCGGGCGGATGCGCCATTCCTCGTTTTGTACGTTTTTGTTTTCGCCCTTTACTTCTTTATATTTCTCGGCTAGGGCGATTAATGTTTCCGTGGCCTCTGGAGTGCGGTTTAAGACAACATCTTCCACTGCTTTCAGAAGTTCCGGGTTGATTTCGTCATACACTTGCAACATGGCGGGATTGACGATAGCCATATCCAGTCCCGCCCGTATCGCGTGGTACAGGAAAACGGAATGCATGGCTTCCCGCACGGTATTGTTACCGCGGAACGAGAAAGAGAGGTTGGATACTCCGCCCGATGTGCGGCAGCCTTTCAGGTTCTGTTTTATCCAGCGCACGGCTTCGATGAAGTCCACTGCATAATTGTTATGTTCGTCGATACCCGTGCCGATAGCGAGGATATTCACGTCAAAGACAATATTTTCGGGGGTAAATCCGGCGCGGGTAGTCAGTAATCGGTAAGCGCGTTGGCAGATGTCTATTTTCCGTTGGAAAGTGGTTGCTTGTCCTTCCTCGTCAAAAGCCATAACCACGACTGCTGCCCCGAGGCGTTGTATCTCTTTCGCCTTGTGCAGAAATTCTTCTTCCCCTTCTTTCAAGCTGATGGAGTTCACGATACATTTCCCTTGCGAATTTTTCAATCCTGCAAGAATGGTTTCCCATTTCGACGAATCGATCATCAAGGGTGCCTTGGCTATATCCGGTTCGTTGCTGATTATACGAATGAAGCGTTCCATTTCCGCCGTGCTGTCCAGCATGGCATCGTCCATGTTGATGTCTATGATGGACGCTCCCGCCTCGATTTGTTTGCGGGCGATGATAGCGGCTTCCGTGTAATTCTTTTCCCGTATCAGACGGGCGAATTTGGCGGAACCTGCTACGTTGGTGCGTTCCCCGATATTGATAAAATTGCTTTGCTCTTTATCAACAATTACAGTTTCCAGTCCGCTCACTTTCAACCGGTGTTCCGAAACCGGGATTTCACGGGGAGGGATGTTTTTCAACACTTCGGCGATAGCCCGAATGTGTTCGGGTGTCGTTCCGCAACATCCGCCCGCGATGTTGATTAACCCTTCTTTTGCCATATTTTGCAGGCATTGTGCCGTGAATTCGGGAGATTCGTCGTATTCGCCCATTTCGTTGGGAAGCCCGGCATTCGGGTAGATGCTGATCGCGCAAGGTATATGTGGCGCCAGCTCCCGGATGAATTGGTGTAATTCTTTTGCCCCGAACGAGCAGTTTAACCCGAAACTCACGATGGGGTAGTGGGACAAGCTGGTGAACAGTGCATCCAGTGATTGCCCTGTCAGCGTACGACCGCTTTGGTCGTTGATCGTTGCCGAGAGCATCACGGGGAGTTGTGTCCCGCGTTCCTCCTGCACTTTGGCGATAGCATACAAGGCTGCCTTGGCATTCAGGCCGTCATAAATGGTTTCCACGAGCAAGAGATCTACGCCTCCCTCGATTAGTGCGGTAACTTGGGTAGTGTAAGCCGCGACTAATGTGTCGAAGTCCACGATACGGTAGGCGGGCTGTTCCGGATCGGGGGCAAGCGTGAGAGATTTGTCCGTGGGACCGATACTTCCTGCCACGAGTATTTCGCGTTCTCGGCAGGCGGTAGCCGCTTCTTTGGCGATTCGTGCCCCTTCCCGGTTTATTCGGGTAATCCATTCCGTGCACCCGTATTCGGCTTGGGATACGGCATTGGCGTTGAACGTGTTTGTTTCTATAATATCGGCACCCGCTTCAATATAACTTTGATGCACTCGGCGAATCACGTCGGGACGGGTGATATTCAACACGTCGTTGTTGCCTTTCAAAGGGATAGGGTGCCCCGCGAATTCTTCTCCCCGGAAATCGGCTTCTGTTAATCCGAATTTTTGTAAGGCTGTCCCCGTGGCTCCGTCGAGGATGAGGATGCGTTTGTTGTCGCCTGCGGCGAGTTGCAGGTTGCAGGTTGCATTTGCCTTTGGCAAGTTACAGGTTACAGGAACTCCCGTGTCGGTGTTGTTTGGTTGTATGTCTTTGTATGTTTTCATTTCTAAATTTCTTCATTTCCAAATCTTCAAATCAAATATCCCGTGAATACCGATTTTATCGTCTTTGATACAAATAGCTCCTAGGATTTCGTCTTTTTTTCCTATCTCTTCCATGCAGGGGGCAATGTCCTCCACGGTCTGTATCCGGTTGGCGAAGGCAGTGGCGTATGTATCGGCCAAAGCACAGTCTTTGCAGATAATCATTACCGCGTCCGCTTTCCCGAAACTGAGCGATGGACCTACGGTGCCCGATGAGGTGCATATTCCCAGCGGGGCATATCCGGCGTTGATCGTGAAACCGACTTTCTCGGACAGGGGAGATTGCCCGGCGAACACGGCGATATCCATGTCTGTCCGGATGTCGGCGTATATATCTCCGCCGTTTTCCACGATAATCTCTTGTACCCCGAACTTTTCTTTGACTTCTATGCCTATTTCGCGGGCGACAGCTCCGGCAACGGCACTCATGGGACCGATGCCCGAACGGACAGCCACTTCCGCCATCTCACGGAAGATAACCGGTGCTGTCGGTTGTGCCTCGTGTGGTACCAATGCTTTCAAGTAGTCCGGATCTTGGGCTATGTAAGCGTCCATTTTCTCCCGTAACGCCCGTACACGGGTTTCCGTGAAGACGGGAATCTCCGGGTGAAACGAGGCTTTGTCAATCCCTATCCACAAATCGGTTTCCTTGAAAGCGACCGTGAAAGAATACCAGCGCTCTTCCTGTAAATGTTCCCTGTATGTACGATCTTTGTATTCCATTTGAGTTCGTAAAGTTTATAAGGTTTGTAAAGTTTATAAAGTGTCTAGTGTTATTATTTTTGCTTTCATAAGGTCTGCTAACTTTATAAACCTTATGAACTTTATAAACTTTATAAACTAATTCAGCGAATCGCTGAATTCAATCTTGAAAAGTTTCAGCGGGCAGGCTTTCAGACATAGCTTGCAGGCGATACACTTTTCCGGGTTGAATTGCAGTTTCCAGTCCGGAGCCTCAATAGTCAAGGCGTGGGAGAAACAGGCGGACGCACAGTTGCCGCAATTGATGCAACGGGTTTCGTCATACGAGATTTTGCTGGAAACGGGACTCACGGTGACTCCGTTGTCGTTCAGAAATGCGATAGCTTGTTCTATACGCAATTCGTCGGCATCCATTTCAATGAGTAAAGAGCCGGTTCTTCCGGGTTGTATTTCTCCTTTCAGTATATTTATTTTTATATCATAAATACGAATCAATTCGTATGTCAAAGGTCTGTCTGTTGCGTCGACCGGGAAGGTCAATATTACTTTTTTATTCATAACCGGAATAATTTTAGATTTTAAATTTTAGATTTTAGATTGAACTCCCTCCCCCCTTCGGGGTATTGAGCCCGGAAACCGGTCTCGAACTGGCTCTCGTTCGACAGACAACGAGCAAGCTCTCAGTCTGTTCTCTCTTACTCGCCAGTTTCCCTCTATAAACAGAGGGAGAGCTGAATTACTCACCGTCTTTGGCTAGTGTCACCAGCTCCTCCTCTGTTTATAGAGAGGTGGCTGCGAAGCAGACGGAGGAGTTCATTTTCAATTTTCAACTTTCAATTTTCAATTGTTTCAGTGCAGTTCCTGTCGGCATCGGTCGAACGGGTTCCGAGAGCAGGAAATCACCTTTTTGAATCCATGATTTCAGTATATCGGCGATTTGTCGGGCTTTTGCCAGACTGGCCACGGGGGTGGTTCTGATCTTGTGTCCGTTTACTTCTATTTCACCCGATTGGAGGGCGGCATAGTTTGTTTTTCCTAGAATTTTGTTTCCGTCCCCGTAATCCACGACGGTTGTTTCAATCTGTTCGTTACGAATGGATACCCTGCGCGCGAGGTCTTCATCCAGAATAGGGATGGGGATACCGATCCCGACAAACAGGCTTACCCCGTATTTCTCGTAGTACACGCCTCGCAGGAAGTCGGTACTCATGTTCTTCAAATCGCCGATTACCGCTATCGTGCGGGCGTTACTGGTCGGGATGCCGTATTCGTTGACTTCTTTGGTGGAGTGGAATTGTGTCCCGTTCCATGTGACGTACCCTTCCGTGCCGCAGAGGAAAATGCGGGTTCCCAATCCTATCGTGCGACATTCCGGATCATTCAACAGGGGAGAGAGTTCACCTGCCGTGCTGTACGAGGCGTTGCGCAATTTTGGAAGTAGGGTTCCCATGTAAGTGTATTTGATTTTGTCCGTGGAGTTTGTTGCCACGTTGTAGTTCTGGTACGCGTTTCTCGGGTTGTACAGGATTGCCTCGTTGATTGAGTCTTTCGTGATACGGGTTTTAATGTGTTTGCAGGGATAGCAGTCCGTTCCTTTTCCCCAAGCCTCCAAGGCGATTTCTTTTCCTGCCACGAGGTCTTCGATAACGTGCGCACCCCCGTATGCCGGGTTCTCTGGGTTGCAGTCCGTGGCACCCACGTAGGTGTCCACGGCGGCGAGTCCGCCACTGACACGTATCCCATTCAATTCGATTTTTTCCATGCGAATCGGGGGATTGGCATGACCGAAATTCAAGAATGCGCCCGATGAACACATTGCCCCGAAAGTGGCGGTTGTTACCACATCTACTTTTTCGGCGATCTCTTTCGGCGAGAGTGTTTTTGCCAATTCGGAAACTTCTTCGGCGGTCAGAACCACTGCCGTTCCCTTTTTTATCTTGTCGTTTATTTCCGCGTATGTTTTTGCCATGATATTGTCCAATTTCTTGATAAATAAATGTTTGAATAATGATTTTTTCAAGATAATTGCCTTGCAACTATCTGATTATTAGATTGTAGATGTTGTTTGTGTCATAAAAGTCATGACACAACGAGCAATCATAAATCTAAAATCAAAAAATCTAAAATGAATAAGTTCCGGGGTAAAAAAGATATTAGCGCATGCAGCGCATACACATGGACATGGCAATAGAGAGGATGAAAAGATTTCTACAATTGGCGGTGCAATAACTGCTGTTCTGGTTTGTTGTTTCTTTTTTCATTTTTCTTCAGCTTAAATTATAACTCCTGGTTCTCAGGTCAGGTTTTGGCACCTTGCAAATCTTTTGCAGGTTGTCGGAGCTTCAATGAGCCTGTTCTCTCGACTCCTCTTTATAATTCAAACAATCCTCGCAGATTGAATTGATCGGGACAAAGAAAAAAAGAATAAATGAAGAATGCAAATATTTTTCATCTTTTTTGCGATCGGAGATTCTAATTTACTGCTATAACTCTTCATTACACGTGAATAACCCCTGTTCAACCCTTGGCCTCTATCAAAAAGATTGCAATTTCATATCATTAACAGAGCATGAACGCTGGTTTACGTTCATGCTTCGAAGATGCTACGTTCATGCTCCGAACTTGGTAGCGGGAAACCATAGCCTAAGTATAGTCCGGGGGATGCCGGGTGTGAGTGAAGGGATGAAAATGCAGTGTTTCGTTTATCGCAATTTAACATTTTGCGAATTGCGAGAAATGAAACACAAACTGATATTATTACGATAAATGTGATAATTTTAAATATAAGATTTATAACGACAAATTTTCATGTATTTATATTTTGTGTTAATCAAAAATTAATTACTTTTGTGTATCAGTGAATAAAAATTTATTGATATTATTGTAAAATTAGAGAAGTGTCGCGTGTGAAAGGGAGAACAGGAGCGATTCGTGTGAGTTTTTGCGGATAGTTAATATGGATATTTACACTGTCAATGTGTTGCGAGTATGAAGAAATGTGTGTTTGTTTTTTTGATCATGATTTTAGTGGTTTATGGTTATGCACAGACGGTAACATCGACGAAGACGCTTACCGATTCGCTTCGTGTGCAGTTCGAGAAAGATGCCAAGCAAATCACGTCTGATTTTGAGGCGTATAGTAAACAGGCTCGTGAAGAGTACGCGAAATACGAGGCACAAGCAAAAGCGGATTATTTTCGTTATGTCCGTTCTATCAAAAAGGTATGGGGGGAAGATAGTGTTATTGACAACACCCGGACGGAATGGGTGGAATACAGTGATGATTATCATAGCCGTTCCATTGTCGATTTTGACAAAGGGGAGATTTTCGTGGAGATAACGCTTGACGATATCGGCGTTACGGATTCTACCGAGATAAACGCACGTTTGGCGGAGGCCATAGAACGGATGTTGAACAGCAGGGGTTCGACCTGTCCTTACCAATCTTCTGTTGACGCATCGGAAGCCTTGACGCAAAAACCTATCCTTGACGGGCTTGTTGATTTCTCCAAGTATAAATTCGATACGTCGTCAGCCTCAACGGACAGGAAACCGACATCCGCCCGTCCTGTCCCCCCGGTGCCGACCGTGAAGGGGAAAAATCTGACGGTTGATCGGAAGCAGGATTCGCTGGCACGAACTGTTGACACGGGGAAAACGATGGCACAGCGTGCTCTGGAGAAAGACAATAAAAGAAATGGTAATCCTCTCGCTAGTAAACAGGAAGAGGCTCGTGAGCGTGCCGAACAAAAAAAGCAGGAATGGTCTGGCAAAGGGGAAACGGCATCTATCGCGAAAGCTATCGCGGCGCAAAGTAAAAAAACGGTCAAGGTAACGGGAACGAACAAGGAAGCACGCCAAGTGGTGCAGGTGCAAATGAGCCTTGTTGCCGATAATCTCTCGAAAAACGCGGCTCTTTATAAAGACCTTGTAGCGGAATTTTCGCGCGTCTACCAGATTGAGGCGTCACTTATTTATGCCGTGATGGAGCAGGAATCCTGTTTCAATCCCGAGGCAACGAGTTGGGTTCCGGCTTACGGGTTGATGCAGCTTGTCCCGACGTCGGGAGGTTTTGATGCGTTTCGCTACGTGTACAAGCGCGAGTGGATTCCCACGCGGAGTTATCTTTTCAACCCGCGTAATAATATAGAATTGGGTACCGCCTATTTGCGTGTTTTGTCGAACCAGTTCGCGTCGGTTGCCAATTCCGATTGCCGCAAGTTGTGCGTGATTGCCGGGTATAATACCGGGGCGGGAAACGTGAGCAGGGCTTTCACGGGAGCAACGAACCTGAATAAAGCCATCCCGTTGATAAACGAATGCAATTATGAACAATTATACAGTCATCTCACGACTCGTCTGAGCACGAGTGAAGCCCGGAATTATGTTTCGGGGGTGACGAAACGACAGAAAAAGTATCTCAAATAAAAAATGAAATAACGATGTATTGCCCTGAATGCGGAAATAAAATAGAAGACGGGAACGTGCTTTTTTGTTCGGAATGCGGAACAAAATTGGAGAGGGACGTTCACACGATGAACAAGGATTCCATGGGTTCGTCCTCGTCTAAAGAAGCGGGTATTCATGGATTGCTCTTCACGAATCTGAATTTGCTGGCAGAAAAACTGGATGTTGACGAGCAAAGTTTAACAGCCGTGTTTGACAAATTTATCGTGGAGAAAAGGAAGTGTGGCGTTTCATACAAACTTGTCGATGCCGGTAATTATTCTTACGGGAAGAGCGGTTTTTTCGGGAAGACCAGAACGGTTAGTTTAAATGCCGACAGTTCGTTGTGGGATTATATGGACATACTGATGGATGTTCATCAACGGGAAGAAGCGGCGGGAAAGGAAGAATCACAATACCTGTTTATTATAGGAGGAAGCGATATTATTCCCATGCCGTGCGTTCGTCATTATATCCCGGATGATAGTAATGATGACAGTATCGATACGGATATACTTTACGCTTATCCCTACGGCAAGGAGATGCTTGCTTTACTTGAAAGTCAGGAGATATTCAAGTACGAACAGCTTTTTTTCGTGGGACGGTTGCCTTTCGGGGAGGATGCGTCATGTGAAGATTTACTCGATTACCTGAAGCGGGATATAGAAAATTCTCACGGTATTCCGATGATCGCGGCTTACGGGCAATGCGATCCTAACTGGAAGAATGTGTCCGTCCGCGTGGCGGGTGATCTTTTGAGCGGTAATTATTTGCGTAATTTCGACGGTCGTTTGCCGGCTGATTGTTATTATAACCGGCTTATTCTTTCTCCCATGGTTATGGAGGAGAATGTCAGCCAAGTTTTCCACGCGGGAGCTTCTTTGTATTATTATAACCTTCATGGAGGGGAAGGATTGGAGTCACGCGGTTATTTCGGAGCCATGCTTCATAAAAGCGGGGAGGGAGCTTATCCGGTCATCGAGCCGGAACACATGATGACTTGTCTGGCTCCTAATATCGTTATCAGCGAGGCTTGTTACGGGGGACGTTTTATCGGGTTGGATAGGTATCACAGTATGTTATTGGCCTCGCTCTCCGCGAACACGTTGGCTTTCGTGGGGTCGTCGCGGGTGGCTTGGGGTTCCGTGGATTCTTTGAATGCGACTCCTTCCACGGTTGCTTTGTGCGAGGCGGATATCATCGCCAGTTGCTTCATGAATGCCGTTTTGCAAGGATATACCGTGGCGCAGGCATTGTTTATCGCGCGTAGTGCTTTGTTGCAGGGAACCGATCAGGGCAGTTTATACTCGGCTTTGACGATCGTGGAATTTAATCTTTTCGGGGACCCGACTCTCTCGATGAATTTTTACAAGGGGGGAAAGTCAGAGGGCGAAAGGCTTGGGAAGAAGGCTCTGGTTCCCGAAGACGCTAAAATCGGGTGTACTGTCGAGAGAATTAAATCGGGGAATAGGAGCGGTTCCATTCTGGAACAGGTGCGCAGTGCCGTTGATGGTAATATTCTCCAAATTCACACGATGATAAATCAATACCTATACGCGAATTATGGCGTGGTACCGCGTGAGGTTGACGGGATTTTCAAGGTGCGATATAAAGACGGGCGGGAAGAATTACAGTTTAATTATGACATGGAGGCTCAAGAGGGAAAAATACCTGCCCGTTATGTCATAACGACCACTGTCGGCGGGGAAATCAAGCGTGTTTACACGGCAAAATGAAATATTTAAAATAAGATTGTAAAACGAAATATTATGAATTGTCCTAAATGTAATACAGTCCTTCGTGCGGGTGCAAAGTTTTGCACTTCTTGCGGACAGAAAATAGAGGCCTCGATGGAATGTCCTCAATGTAGTGCTCCCTTGAAACCGGAGACCAAGTTTTGTACCAAATGCGGCCATCGAATGGTTCCGGCGGAAAAAGCACCGGCTTCACCGCAACCGGAAGCGTCCGACTTGAATACGGTGAAGGGGCGTATTTATTGGAATATACAACCGGGGCAAGTTGCCCGGGTGATCAGTGAGGCGGAATTTGACTCTTATAATAAGATTCAAGGCATTATCATACCGGAAGGAACAACAGCATATATCCGGGCTAACGGGCGCACTATCGCTTCTATCAGCGGCGGTACTTATGATTTTACGGGTTCATCGGAACAAGCGATTAATAATGCGGGAAGAAATTTGCGGAAAGGATGGGAATTTATTGTCAATTTATTTAAAAGCCGCAAGCGGGAGGAGGGAGATAAGACCGGGGAGGAACTTTACCGGCAGCAGCAGAATGTGATTCAAGAAAACGCGAAGCGGGGAGCGGCTTTTTCAATTATCATTTTGTTGGACAAAGCGTTTCCGCTTCTCATCGGTTCCAAACAGCAGCAGATTGACGGGTACAAGGATTTTACCCCGATGAATATTCAGACCCGGTATCTCGATATGGAATTGGGCGTGAATGCCTATTTCAAGATTTCAGACCCGGAACGGTTTATCATTCACTATTTGACGGAGCGGCAGGTGCTGAACACGGCGTTTATCGTGGACGAGATAACCGATACCGTCCGTACGGTACTCCAAGATGCGTTGTATGACGTGGAACTCTCTTCCAATCGTATCCCGAAGGAACTTCACTCGATGTTAAAAGACAAGATTAACGCGGTTGCCGCCGAGGCGTTCTTCGGTGTGTCGGTCGTGCGTATCGTGGAGATTTCGGCGGCGAACGAGGATTTGGAGCGTTTCAGGGCGTTGAGTCGTGAATTGTATCTTTCAGAGAAAGAGTTGGATTACCTGCGTCGTTCCAATGAATTCAAGAATAGATTGTCCGATACCGTGAACGCGCAACGGTTGCATGAAGCCTCGTCCGATTTGGATTTGGACAAGCAATTGGAAGTGATCAATCATGACCGGTTGTTGCACGAAGATGAAGTGGAAAAATTCAAATATTTCCTGAAAAACGAGCGTATCGTGCGTGAGGCGCAGAATGATGACGAGCGTAACGCGGCTTTAGCGGAATTGGCCAAGACGGGCTTGATCCGTGAAGATGAAGTGTATGCGCTTCAGGATCAGTTGCAAACGAACAGCTACCAGCGGGGGATGGCATTCCAGATGATGCAACTTCGTGACGGTATCGAGTTCGAGCGTGTTCGTCTGGAAGGTGAAGCTGACAAGGCGGCAGTGATTATCAAGAAGGAACTCGAGTTGACCGGTTTACGTGACGATTATGACGACAGCCGTTTCTATAAAGAAGTTGAAAAACAGCGTACGCTTGCCGAAACTAATTTGGATTTGGAACAGCGTAGCCGTGATATGGACTATCAGGATGTCAAGCGTATGCACGATATGGAACGGGAGGATGACGATACCCAATTCCAACAGTTCATGGCGATGCAAAAGGGGGAGGAAGAAGGAAAAGAAAATCAGCGCCGGCATGAGGCGGAACTGGAACAAACGCGTTTGAAGAGTGCCGAGGAGTTGGAACGTCTGAAGTGGGAGAACTCCAAGGAACTTTCTGACGAGAAGGTGTGGGCGTTAAGCGGTGGCGATGCTGCCGTGGCGTATGCCGAGAACAGGTATAGCGCGGATGCCGAGCGGGAAGCGAGCGAACGTCTGGAAGCCCAACGGCGCGAGTTGGATGCGCGTCTGGAAGCGGAACGCGCGTCCCGTGATGCCGAGCACCGGGATAATCAGAGTCAGATGTTCGGGATGATGCGCGACATGATGGCTATGACCGGGGGTATTCAAGCCCAGAAAGCGGAGGAGCGGGATAGCCGGACACGGGAAAAGATGGAGGAAAAAGACCGTCAGTTGCGTGAACGCGATGAGCGTATTCTGCGGCAGGAGGGACGGATGGATACGGCTTACGACCGTGCGTTGGATTATAGCACCCGCGGTAACGCGCCCGCTCACCCGCGGCAGAACGCGGAGTCGGAACAGGTAGCACGGCAAGCGGGAGCGAAAACGGTTGCTTTTGTCGTGTGCCCGGAATGCGGGAAGCAGTTGGAAGCCGGAATCAAGTTTTGCGAGGATTGCGGAGCCGAGGTATAGCAAAAGAATTTCTCATTTCAAAGAGTTAAGGATATGACAATAATTCATGGAATCATAGAGTGTCGTTTGCAGCATGTCGGGTCGAAGTCGGAAGGCGTGAGAGCGGTTCTGAAAGGAGATGACGGCAGGACGTATAAACTCTATCGGGTTGGCATTTTACCTGCCGGGGATCCTTTTTTTATCCCTTATGACGGGATGCGGGTCGGGATTTCCGGAAACGCGGAGGAAGCGACAGGGAGTTTTTGTGTAACATCTATTCTATTGGATGACGGAACGGAAGTTTTTTCGCAACCGGTAGAACCTCCCGTTGCCGACGAGTCTGTTTAGTCCTATGTGCTGTACGAGTTTAAAGAAAAAAAATGAATTAAAAATACGAGATTATGAGCAAAAAGAGATATTGTCCGGAATGTGGTCAGGTAATGGAAACGGATGAACGTTTTTGTCAGGATTGCGGGGCAGAGGTACCGTGTGATCCGGATAAAGACCGTGCCGCGGCGGAGGCGGTTTTGAACGAGGTCAAGCCTTCGGACACGGAGGGATCTATCATCGGCGCGGGGGCGCGGGCAAACGTTACCGGGGGCATCAATAAAACTTCAACTACACATACTAATGTCAATACCTCCCATGTGGATAATTCCGCTACCGTCCATAATAACACGACGATAGTGATGGGAAAGGGGGAGATTGAATATTGTGAGGTATGCGGGAATCCTTTCGGGGAGAAACACGCTCGTTGTCCGAAATGCGGCAAACAGATATGTTTTGACTGTAAGGTGAAGAACAAGAATCGTTGCGTGGAGTGCGAGAAAAAGTCCGTGAACGAATACAGTGTCGCTTTTCAGCAATTGCTCTTGACGACGAACGGGAATATTGGTATTGCCGGACGGCAGATGATGAATCAGAAGGCGAGAGAGTTGGACGTGGAGGACTCGAAAGAGGCTATCGAGGAGGAGATGAATGAATTGTACAAACCGGTGGATAAGGCTGTACAACCCTTGGTTGGGGGTGCTGCAACATTCACGGGACAATCCGTTCAGCAAGCGGAAATAGCCGGAAAAGGCGTGGGAGCTTTAACCGGGGACAAACCTCTTCAGCCTCGTTCGACAAGCAAAGGGAAAAACAAGTGGCTTCCTGCGGTTGTTATCGTGTTTGTCGTGATTGGCGTTTTTTTCGTTTTTGGCAAGAAAGATAATTCTTCCAAAGAAACGGCTTCTGTTCCCCCGACGGAACAAAAACAGACGGTTTCTAAACAAGCGGCTCCGGCTGCGGAACAGAAAGCCGCACCACAGGTCACAACTCCGGCGAAAACGGAAAAAACGGCGGTAAAGGCTGAACAGCCCGTGGTGGCGAAGAAAGATGCTGATTATGATGCGGGAATGGCGGCTTATGATAAGAAGGAGGGGATTGAAGCCATTCGCCTTTTCAAGAAATCCGGCAGTGCGACGTCTTATTATATGCTGGGTAGGATTTATGAAAGCGGCTGCGGTAAAGTGGCTGCCAACGCAATGATGGCACGGCAGAATTTTAAGAAAGCTGCCGATATGGGAAATGAAGACGCGAAAGCGAAATTGAAATGAAAATAAAAAAACATATTAATAGAATTTACTAATGACTAAAATTGGCGCTATGTTAAAAATTGTTTTGAGTGTTGCCTTGTTCTGTGTTGTAGCAATTGCAGTTCAAGCTCAGGAAGTTAAGAAACCGCGTTTGTACGTGGAGTATTTCACGGAAGCGAATGGAGTATCGAAAGCGGACGGCGATAAAGTTCGTCAGGCGGTGATCGATGCCCTCAGCAAGACAAAGCGTTTCGAGTTGGTAGACCGGGATGTTGAAAGCTCTCTTAAAAAGGAAGAGGAACGCCGTTCCGACGAGAAAGCGATGGGAGATGAAAAAGCCCGTACACAAACCATGTCTGCCGCCGCCCATGATTATATCTTGAGCGGGAATGTATTGGGTTGTTCCGTGAAATCCGAACAAAAAGACGGCAAGACGATGTACACCTGTGTTTTGAATTATTCTGTCACGTTGACGGAAGTTACCACGTCAACGACTGTTGCAACCAAAGCGTTCGATCATTCACCTTCGGGGATAGGCGGTACCGTGGGTAAACTTTTGGATATGTCGGATTCGAAAGAAAAGGCAATTGCCGGTGCCGTTAATATGATTTCCAGTGATATTCAGGATTTCCTGATCAAGGAATTTCCGTTGGAAGGTACAGTTATCCCTTTGGACTATGAGGTGAAGAAGGACAAAATGGTAAAGTGTTACATTGATTTGGGGGCTGAACACGGGGTTAAGAAAGGAGATTATTTTTCCGTTTTGTCGCCCAGCGTAAGAGCCGGTCGCACGACTTACAGCGAAGTGGGGCGGTTAAGAGTGGAAGAAGTGGTAGACGGAACCATGTCGCAGTGTAAGGTGGTGCAAGGGGACAAGCGAGTGTTTGCCGCGATGGAAAGTTTTCAAGCACTGGATGAAGCGGCACAGAAGAAACAAGCTCTAAAGATTAAATCTACGGTGGCGCCTTTATTATCATTTTAATAGTCAGCTATGAAAAAAATAATTAGCCTATTTTGTGTACTATTATTCGGGGGTGTAATTTCAGTAAAGGCTCAGGATTATCTTCAGATTGTTTCTTTGGAATCGGATAACGGGACACAAGCTGTTTTTTCTTCCGCGGGGGCGGCTGAGAATAAAAAAGGGATTGAAACAGACGCTATAAAATCACTTATCTATACCTTGTTTTTTCAAGGTGTAGAAGGTGTTAATGACGGGAAACCTTTGGTTAGCAAGCCTAACGAGGCCTATACCAATTCGTTTTTTAATAATCAGGCGCGCTACGCTTCTTATGTGGCGCGTACCGAAGAGGCTGTCAAGGCCGCGAAGATTGGCGGACGTTACCAAGGGACGACGCGTGTCACGTTGCGCCTTCGCCAATTGATAAACGACGTGAGGAAGAACACGGGTTATGACCAGATGGTGGCGGAAACTCCTAAACCCCGCCTGCCTAAACCCACAATCATTGTTGTTCCTTACAAGAAGGAAGGCGAAAGTTTTCAAAGCATACTGGAGAATGACTATGATCTTCGTGTTGCCGTGGCTGCCGTGCAGAAAGGGTTTGAAGATTGTGATATTAAAACGAGGGATTTGCAGGGGACTATCGACGCGATGAAACGGCGTATGCAATACGAGGACAATGCCGGTGCGGCGGATTCCAATGATAAGCAGCTTTTGCTGTCGTCGGGTGCGGATGTGTATGTCACCGTGGATATGAAAAAGGATGTCACGGAACAGGATGCCCGCGTATCATTGATAATGAAGGCTTACGAAACGGCAAGCGGAACTATCTGGGCGTCGGAAGACGGGTGGACGAATCGTTTCCGTACCAGAGCCACGGATGTTTTGTGTTCTCATGCCGTTAAGGACAATCTTCCGAAGTTCTTGGAACAGATTGTTAAGAATTATTCTCAGCCGGCACGTGTCGTTTTGCAAATATCCATTAGCGGAAGTTCTATAAGTTCCTTGAACGATGCTTCCTGCTCTAATGGAGAGCGGATTTTGGATTTTATCCAGAATTGGTTGGATCGTAACGCTTTTGAAGGGGATTATCATATGCAGGGTATTATGGGAGAGTCGGCTATATTTGATTATGTCATGATTCCTATGCAAGACGAGAACGGTTACAAAATGACCGCGGACAAATTCGCCGGTCAACTGGGACGGCAACTCAAAGAACAGGGTGTTTCCGCCTCTTATCGTATCGAGGGCGGCACGATTTTGCTGATGCTGGATTTGTAGAGAGTAATAACAGTTAAAAGAAAAGGATTATGCGAAAGATTATTTTAAGCTTGTTGCTTTCCGTGTACGGTGTTTTTCAAGCCGGAGCGCAGGAACCCGAATGGGTAAACAAGCGTCCGACTTCGCCGGATATGTATATCGGCATAGGCATGGCATCGCTGACAGAAACCGACTACATGAAAAAGGCCACTCAAAATGCTCTGTTGGACATTGTTTCACAGATAGCGATAAAACTTGAAAATAATTCTTTTTTACATCGGGTGGATGTAGACGGGAAGTCGCGCGAGATGTTCGAGGACAAGATACACGGTTCGTTGGCGGCTTGGATAGAAGGGCAGGAGTTGAAGGATACCTACCAATCCGGACAAAAATACTACGTGTATTATGTTCTGGATAAAAACGTGTATGCCCGGAAGGCGGAGGAACGCAGGCAGCAGGCGATAAAAACGGGTATGGATTACCTGCAAAAGGGACGTGCCGCGGAAGAAGCCATGAATCTCACGCAAGCCGTCCAGCTTTACGGTAAAGGACTTGAAGCCGCGGAACCGTGGGTGTTTATGGATTTGACGACGGACGAGGGGGGAAGGTCTGTAAATGTTCCCGTTGAACTTTACAATGCCTACATGAATGTATTCAGCGGTATGGCTATTACCACGAATGTCGTTCAAGTGGAAGGGGAGGCTTTCAAGGCGGTTGCTGAGCCTATTGCCGGGTGTCTTTCAAAGAATGGCGTTGTTGTTCCCAATGTGAAGTTGAAAGCGTCGTTCGTGTCCGGTAGCGGTGCCGTGTCGCCTGCCATACAGACGGATCACACGGGGACGGCTGAATTTTACGTGACGAATATCACGTCTAAAGAAGATGTGCAGGAGTTATGCGTTTCTATTGACGAGTCGTTCACGGACGCTCTTCCTGAAGCGTATCGCCGGCTGTTACAAAATCAAACGTGGCCGGCTGCCAAGGTTTCTATTCTGTTGAAAAGTGCCCCGATCACGGCTTACTTGTATGTCAACGATAATGACTTGGAAGGATGTGAACGCCATATCAGCAGTTTATTGACCAACAATTATTTCACGCTGTCGGAAGACCCGGATGCTCCACAATGTTTTGTCGATTTGTCAACAAAAATGGAGATGGGGGAAATGGTTACCGGTGGTATTTATGATTTGAATGCGTGTTATTGTACACTCGTTCTCAAGATTTATAATAACAAGAATCAGCAGATGTTACTAAACTATTCGGTGAATCGCGTGAAAGTTCTGGTACCTATCAGTAAGTCTGCGGAAGAAACTATTTCAATGTGTGTGCGGGAAGTTATGAAACGTGTCAACCGTGAATTACCGGACCGGATTAAAAAATTAAAAATCAATTAAAATGTAAGATTATGAAACATTATGCCTTGTGGGTAATATTTTTAGTTCTGTTTTTCTCGTTAGTCGGTTGCGGCTCATCGAAGAAAGTACAGGAAACATCTCCCGTATCCACTTTTATCATGCCCGGTTCCGAATATGTCAGCGGCAACGGTGTGCTTCGCGGATGGGGTTCCGGGAAGTCCGACAGCGAGGCTTCTGCCCGGAAGAAAGCACAGATGATGGCTTCCGCTGAATTGGCCGCCATGTTGTCTAAAACCGTGGAGGCTACCGTTGAAGAATACACCACGGTGCTGTCCGAGGGGATGTCGTCCGCGTCCAAATCTTTGCTTCAGGACAAGACGAAAGTAACGGTGAAAAAGACTTTGGTGGGGGCTACTATTGTATTCGACCGTTGGACACAGGATGAGCAAACCGGACAATACACGAATTATATTGTTCTGGAACTGAAAGGAGCTGAATATTTGGATGCTCTTTACAAGGAATTAGGCAAAAATAACGAGGATTCTATTGATAAAGAATTGTTGCAACGCCTTTTCTTGAAGTCTATTGACGAAAACGCGAAAAAGTAAAATATTTCCCCTGCCCGGAGAAAAGAAGGGCAGGGGGACTATAATTCGTTCACGAGTTTATAGCCCGTGGCAAATTCATTTTGTATCGCGATGGTTTTATCTGCCTTTAGTTTTTTATTCAGCAGGCAGACATACCGGGTGAGCGATTTCTCTTTGTCGGTGGAATAAATGTTCCAGAGGGTTTCGCACATTTCTACCGTGGAGATTACTTCGTTGATACGCAAACAGAATAACCATAGTATTTTGGCTTCCATGCCTTTCAACTCTTCCTTTTTGCCGGAGATGACGAGCAGGCGATTGTTTTTGTTGAAAGTGGTGGTGGGGGACAGGTGGAAAAGTCCCTGTTCTTGTTCTTTGTTCAGACGGCGGGTTCTGGCAATGGCCTTGTCCACACGCGCCCGCACCTCGTCAACGCTGCAACCTTTGACAAGATAATCGTCAGCCCCCTCGTACAGGGCGTGATTGTGATTGGCGGAACTGAGGATAACGATGGGTACTTGATCGCCGGTTTCACGGACAAGGCGGATGAGTTCGTGCCCGTCTTTCCCCGGTAAATCCATGTCAAGCAGTAGCAGATCCCATTTTCCCGTTTCGTATAAGCGCCACGCCTCGTTACCTTCCGGGGCGACTTTCACGGAGAATCCCGCTTCTTCCAGTATTTCCGTGTATACCGCCGCCGCCGTGGCGTTGTCCTCGGCGTACAGTATTTTTATTTTTTCCTCCATTTGCTAATGTATATAGTGAATGTAGAACCTTTTCCCGGGGTACTGTTTACCGTGATTCTGCCTTTGTGGGCTTTCACCACGTTGTAGACGTAATTGAGTCCCAAGCCATATCCTTTCTTCCCGTGGGCAGGCTCTCCTTTATTGACTTGATAATATTTATTGAATATGTGTTTCTGTTGTTTTTTAGGTATTCCGACGCCGTTATCCCTGACTTCGATAACGAGGGTTCCTCTTTTCTGATAGCATATGACGGTGACGTGAGGTGCTTTACCACTGTATTTTACAGCGTTATCGAGTAGGTTCTGGATTGCTCCCAGCAGGTAGAAATGGGAAACATACGCGGTTTCCGATTCCACGAGGTAGCGCAATTGCAGTTGAAGGTCTTTTTGCCCGTGGTTCGCGAGGCGTTGTTTTTCGAGCAGGGCGAGTAATTCATCTTTTAAGTTGAATTCACTTCTGTTGATTTGAAGATGAGCGAGCCCGCTTAATGTTTTCAATAATTGTTGGGAGCCTATTTTTAAACGGTTGGCTTCTTCCTGTATAAGGTGGATTTTCTTTAAACCTTGTTCGTCTTCCGGGGCGATGGATTTTCTTTCGACAAGTTCGGCAAGCGTGGAAATACTGCTTAGCGGGGTTTTCCAGTCGTGTACTACTTGTTTTATCATTTGTTCCTGCAAGCGGGACAGGTGTTGCTGGGCGTGTGACAAGTATAGCAACCCGAACACGAGCAACAAGGTCAGAGCCACGATGGCAAGCATATCCTGCCATGATTTTTCCAGCAGGTACGCGAACGGAAAGTTGTAGTGAACAAGCAGAACTTCGCCGGGTGTGTCCGCTATCGGGTAGGCTTTAGCGTGAATCATTTTCGCTGTGTTTTCCCTGTTGCGGGAATAGTGAAAAAGTTCCAAACCACTGCTGTCTATTTGTTGAATAACAAAATGAACGGGGTAATGCGTGCTTCCGTGTAGAAGGCTGTCCAGTTGTACAAAGGTGGGGACAGGGTCGGGATGGATGTCCGATAGTGACAATGCCTTGATGTTATTGTCAATGATGGAGTCCACGTGTATTTTCCACTGTGTTTTCTCGTTCTCGTATAGTTTGATTCCGGAAAATAGCTGGTTGATCCACAACAATATGAATATTGCGGATGTGATATATCCTATTATCCTTAAATCATGCTTCATATACACCTTTATTGTGTCGTTCCAACAAGTTTACAATAAATGGCCGGTGAAAGTATGCTGTTTAGACGACGGGGTAAAAGTAATTATTTCAAGTTGATTTTGCAAGGACATGAAATTATCACTTGGCGACTTGTGCCATCCATAACTTGAATGGTTCTGCTTTAGGCGAAGGAATGGATTGTATTAACCGGAATAATTGTTCGGTATCAGCGACATCCGTCATGTGATTTTTCCCGTCAGACGAGTGTATTTTTTGGGGTTTGGACTATCCGTTAAGACAGCCACTACATCCACAATAGAGAAATACCATTCCTCTTTGTCACTATCCCATACGGTACGAACTTTCTTTTCTTCGAAAACTTTTATCGCGTTTTGTCATGATATCTTGTTTTGCACTACGTAAAGATAGCTATTTGGAATGATTTATCCTAATAATAGATTAGCAAATTCGGTTACCAAGGTAACTTTTCTTCAATTAGTACTACTGAAAATTACAATACTTTTACAATACTTTTAGACGTTTCTTTAGGATGAGGTTATCTAAGTTTGTAGCGTAATAATAACTAAAACTGAACGCGTATGATAACCTTGGAAAATATTAATAAGACGTTTTACACGAAAGAAGTAGAAACCCGGGCATTGGAAGATATTAATCTGACGGTGGAAAAGGGTGAATTTGTTGCTATCATGGGACCTTCCGGTTGCGGGAAGAGTACGATGTTGAATATCATGGGACTGTTGGATAAGCCGACGAGCGGCTGGGTGATTATTGATGATGTGCGGGCGGATTCACTGTACGACAAGGATATGGCACGGATACGAAACCAGAAGTTGGGTTTTATATTCCAAAGTTTCCATTTGATTCCCTCGTTGAATGTCTTGGATAATGTTTTATTACCCATGCTGTACCGCCGGGGAACTTCCCATTCGGAGGATAAAAAAAGGGCTTTGGAGATATTGGGTAAGGTGGAGTTGTCACATCGGTTGAAACATTTCCCCTCGCAATTGTCCGGTGGTCAGTGCCAGCGCGTGGCAATTGCAAGAGCCTTGATCGGACAACCGAAAGTAATTTTTGCCGATGAGCCGACGGGTAACCTTGACAGTAAAATGGGAGCGGAGATCATGGATATTCTGATTCGCTTGAATCAAGAGGGAACAACTATCGTGATGGTGACTCATGACGAGAAATTGGCACGGGAAACGGGACGAATCATACGTTTGTTTGATGGAAAGCTAGTGTTATGAGAAGGGTGTTTTTCTGATAAATTTTCAGTTATGGGTAAATTACGAATTTATTTTAAACCGATATGGTACAATATCATGCACCATAAGGCGTATGCCGGGTTTTGTGTGTTCGGGACGATGTTGACGTTTGTGTTTATCACGATATTGTTGCAGGTGACGAACGTGATAGTGGGGAATACGCCGCCAGCAACGAAGGCTGACCGTATCGTGAGGGTGAATGCGGGGATTTGGGATGAACGAAGAGAGGTCTTTTTTGAGCGGAAAGATGTTGAAGCCATGATGAATAATGTTGTGGGGTATGAAACGTACACTTGTTCTCATAGCCAAAATGGTAATATTATATTGAATAATAAATTACTGGATAATAGTGTGTTGTTTGTTGATGCGAAATATTGGGATGTTTTTCAATACAAGTTTATCAAGGGGCGACCGTGGAATAAGGAGGAGAGCAGACAGCCTTATGTGGTTATTAACGAGAGTTTCGCTATGAGTTATTTTGCCACAGATGATGTGATTGGTAAGGAAATAGAGTTTCAAGAGATAACGTATAAGGTGTTGGGGGTGGTTGAAGATGTATCCATGTTTGCTTATGGTGGTAATAGCCCTGTGTTGGCTCCGGAGAGTTTTAGTGACTTTTTGATGGGAAGACGGATTGTAAACATTCATGTTTTATTCCCGGAAGGGATGTCGGTGGAAGAAATGAAAAAGAGGTTGACAAACGGTTTTAATATTTGGGCAGAAATGGCATCTTGGGGGAGTAAGGCTCAGGTTCGTTATTTTTCTACGATACAAGAACTTCTGGCTGAAGATTATGGAGGGGATTTGTTGTTGGTTGGTGTTGGAGGAATCCTTTTTATTCTGTTGTGTATCCCGTTATTGAATATTGTTTTATTGAATATGGCGAACACAAGTGTTCAAATTGCGGAAATAGGTGTGAAGCGGGCTTTGGGGGCTAATCGTTTTGTGGCTTTCATGATGATATTGTCAGAGAATTTTGTTTTAGTTATAGCGGGATTGGTCGGGGGTATTATACTGGTATATCCTGTTTTGCAGTGCATGGGACTATTGTATTTAGATGAGGATGCCTTCGGAGCATTGGCTGTAATGCCTCAATTGGATTGGATGATAATTTTATTTGTTGTCGTGCCTTTGTCTATTTTGTTTTCGTTGATTGCCGGGGGGATTCCTGCTTATTTGAATGTAAAACGCCCTATTGTGGAAATGTTGAAAGGAGGTTCTTCATGTTGAAACATATATTCGTGTTATTTTTTAACCAGAGAAAAAAGTACACGGGAATTCTCGTGGGACAAATGCTTGTGTTTGTCGTGTTATTGTATTGTTTGATGGCTGTTTTCGAGGCAATTCAACGATATTATATGCCCGGTATGTTGGAAACGGATAACGTGGTTTATTTTTCTAATTTTAGACGAGGAGCAAGGGGAGTTATTGACGGAAATTATAGTGATGACGAAAAAATAAATAGTTTGTGTAAGCGTTTGGAAGCCTGTTCCATGGTGGAGGCTGTAGCTCGAACGAGATTTTTTGTTCCCTATTTGGAGGAAGAGCGAAATTATTTTTGGAGTTCTGTCAAGGTTGGAGGTAACGAGATAGATGTTGGGATTAAATGTGCGGAAGAGAAAGCGATGCTTGTTTTTCGTCCCGTTTTGGAGGAAGGACACTGGGTTGAAGAAAAGAATTTGGAGGATGGATCGATACCCGTGGTGGTAACCCGGCAATTGGTTGAGAAGGCTGGTTGGGTAAATGCTTTGGGCAAAAAGATTTATGGTTTTGGTGGTGAGTTTACAGTGGTAGGGGTGATAGCGGGATTAAAGAATCATCCTTTGTCGCAACCTCGTCCGATATTGATATTCCCTTATTCTTTTCGTTCAAATGACCGGGGGTGTTGCGTACGAGTGAAGGCGGGAGAGATGGATAATTTTCGTGATTATTTGTACCGGGAGTTTTACAAAATATTCGAGAAGGGAAAAGACGGGTTGACTGTTGTAGATCTTGAAAAACTTAAAAGAGTGCGTTTGCGTCCGGATTTTTTAATGTTGATTAGTCTGCTTGTTCCTACCGGATTTTTACTGGTATTTGCTTTCATGGGTACGTTCGGGATATTTTGGCTTTATTCCACAAAGCGGAGAAAAGAGTTCGCTTTGCGGTTGGTGGTGGGTTCTACTTCCCGAAATTTGTTCCGATTTATCATTTTAGAAAGTATTCTACTAACGATGATGGCATTGGTGCCGGGATGCATTTTGTTCTGTTGGGTGTATTCGTTTTCGACGGTGAATTTGATGGCGTTAGGGACGGCAGCCGGAGTGATGATGTTGTTCTCGGTGTTTAGTGCGTGGTGGCCTGCTTATCAAGTATCTAAGGTAAATCCGATAGAGGCGATGCGGGAAGAATAATTAAAATATGCGATTATGAATAAATTGAAGAATTATATCCAATCGGCGGTATACAGTATCATGCATAATAAGGCTTATGCTTTGTTCTGTATCATTGGTACGGCGTTTACGTTCGTGTTTGTTGCTATAGTACTACAACTCGTGTATGATGTGGCTGCTGCCAGTAAAGCTCCTTTCGTTAACGCGAAAAGGGTGATTGTGTTTAGTCGTTTCAATAATGTAAAAGGAGAGGATATAGGAGGAATCTATGCTGGAAGTACTTCTTGGTTGATGGAAAAAATAAAAAACAAGGAAGATTATTTCATGTATTATTATAGTTCGGGTGAGGTGTCGGCAAATGATATATATAAGAATTCTTATTTTGCTTTTGTAAATGGGGGATATTGGAAGATAAATCAGTTTGATTTTATTGAAGGACGGGCTTTCACGGAAGAGGAATGTCAAAACAAAGCAGCTTACGCGGTGGTGAGGGAAGATGTGGCGAATAAATTTTTTAGGAAAGGTGAAGCTATCGGGCAGAAAATGGATATTCAAGGTCGGGAATACACTGTAATTGGCGTTGTAAGTACTTATTCTGTTACTGCGATACAAGCGGATGGGATTTGGGTTCCTTATGTTTTTAATAGTTTTTCTCCGCGGGGATTCGGGTATTATGATCTGGGTGTTTTATTCCCTAGGGATATTTCTATCCAAAGTGCTAAAGAACATGTTGCCGCGGCGATCAAAGAATATTGGGATATGATTCATATCGAGGTGAATATGACGCCGGATAAGTTATATACTTTTCAAGAAGAACGAATTTATAATTTTGGTATTGATTTATATTCTTACGGGATACCCGTTGCTATTCTTTTACTGTTGATGATACCGGCAATAAATATTGTCACGTTGAATATGGCTAACGTGGATAATTATACGACAGAGATTGCTTTGAAGCGAGCTTTGGGTGCTGGTATATTCGATTCGTTCGTGCAGGTAATGACGGAGATATCCATACTGGTAATTATTGGAGCGATTTTAGGGGTGTGTCTGACGTTCCCGATAGCGGATGGGATAAGTATATTATTTTTCAATAGTGGAGAAGATGGACAGGTTTCTCTGGTCGAGAATTTGGATTTCTTCGTTGTTCTATGTGGAGTGTTTCCTCTTGCTCTGTTGTTCACGCTTTTGTCCGGCAGTATACCGGCGTATATGATAGCTAAGAGTAATATTAATATTATGTTGAAAGGAGGTTCAAAATGATACGACATATATTAAAAATACTTTGGTATAACAGGAGAAAATATACCGGGGTGTTGATTGAACAGGTGTTGATATTTATTATTTTGATGGTGAGTTTGGTGTCGTTATTTGAAGCGATTAGTAAATACAGGGAACCGGGTTTGTTAAACACGGATAACGTGATACTTTTCGGGTATATGCTACATGGTGGTGGCGGCGGACAAGGTATGAGTCGGGAGGAACAGTCGGAAGTTGCTCGTTGTATGGATGTTATTATTGAAAAAATGCGAAAAGAGCCGTTTGTAGAAGCGATAACCGAGAGTGTGGGGCTTGCTCCTTATTTGCGGTCGCACCGATATTATGTCGAAATGTATGGCGATACCGTGAGAGCGGATGGTAAGGCTGTCGGGGTTATTGTGAGATTTGCGGATAAAGCGGCAAAAAAAGTGTTCAATCTGGAGTTGGAAGAGGGAACGTGGATAATCGAAGGAACTTTAGAGGACGGTTCCTATCCGGCTATTGTCAGTCGTCAATTGATGGATAAATTAGGATGGCATGACGCGATGGGGCGGAAGTTGCAGATGGGAAACACGTTTACGGTTGTGGGTATTATTGCCGGAATAAAGCAAAGTGTGTTTGCGGATAGTCCGGAGTCAATCATTGTTCCTAAAGAGATAGTGTCGCGATATGGATACAATGAATGTTGTGCTAAAATTAAATCGGGATTTGAAGATGAATTCCACGCTTGTTTCAGTAGAGAGTTTAAGCGTATGGGGTTGGCAAATAAGGCTGTACAAACTTGTTCTAGTATGGAAGATTCAAAAATAGGCTCCATGTATGACACGGTTTCCAGCATCGTGATGCAGGTTGTTCCCACGAGTTTTTTGCTGCTTTTCGCTTTTATCGGGACTTTCGGGTTGTTTTGGTTAAATTCTAAAAAGCGGAAAGTGGAGTTTGCTTTACGTGTGGTTGTTGGTGCAACCAGAAACCGTTTGGTGAGTCTTGTTGTTTTGGAGAGTTTGATATTGAGCGTGATGGCGGCATTGCCGGGAATCTTGCTGTTCTGTTTCGTGTATGAATGGACGGCGGTACACGTGATGACCGTAGGGATAACTTTTGTTATCATGGTTTTGTTCTCGGTGTTTAGCGCGTGGTGGCCTGCTTATCAAGTATCTAAGGTAAATCCGGTAGAGGCGATGAGAGACGAGTAATTTGTAAAATGGAAATTGTATGAAGACGTTTTTGATGATAGGCTGGTTATTGTTCGTGTTGTCTGTGGCAGGGCAGCAGGAAGAAAGGGTGATTTCGCTGGAGGAAGCGATACGTTTGGCGCAAGAGCAGTCATTGGACGCGATGGTGGCGAAGAGTCAGTTGCGGGCGGCGTATTGGCAGTACAGGAATTACAAGGCGGATTTGTTACCGAACGTGAAGTTGGCGGGGACATTGCCGAGTTTCAACAGGACATTGTCGAGTTATCTGAAGGAGGACGGGACGTACAAGTATGTTTCGAGTAATTCGATTTCAGAACAGTTGTCACTGTCCGTGACGCAGAATATCCCGTTGACGGGGGGACAGTTGTCTTTGCAGTCGCAGTTGGAACGGGTGGATCAGTTGGACGGGAACAAAGAAACGGAGTACATGAGCGTGCCTTTTAACGTGGTGTTCTCGCAACCGTTGGTGACGGCGAATCCCTTGAAGTGGAGCATGAAGATCGAGCCGGAGAAGTATAAACAGGCGCGGCAACAATTCGCGGTAAGCATGGAGAGCGTGTCGGTGCAGGCTATCTCTTATTATTTTGATTTGTTGCTGGCGATGATAAACGTGAATATTGACAAGCAGAATTTGAAGAGTTCCGAGAAGCTGGTACAGATTGCCCAAGGGAAGCGGGAGCGGGGATTGATTTCCGATAATGATTTGTTGCAGTTGAAACTGAATTACTTGAACGCTTCGTCTTCCTTGATACAGACGGAACAGGCGTACGAGCAGAAGATGTTTGCCTTGCGGAACTATTTGGGGTATAACGATCGGGTGGTGATCGTGCCGGAGATACCGGGGGAGTGTCCGGAAATCGAGGTGACGTTCAAACACGTGATCGAATTGGCGAACAGGAATAATCCTTTCCGTTACGAGGTGGTTTGCCGTTTGTTGGAAGCACAGCAGCAAGTGGCGGGGGCGAAAGCCGGACGGGGTTTTCAAGCGGATATTTACGCCTCTATCGGGTTCACGGGAAGTGATAAGAACTTTAAGGACACGTACAATAACCTGCGCAACCGGGAATCGGTGAGTCTGGGAATCAGTATTCCTTTGCTGAACTGGGGAAAAGGCAGGGGACAGGTGGAACTTGCCCGTTCCCGGGAAGAGATTGCCAAGATGCAGGTGGAACAGGATATGCAGGCTTTCGAGCAAAACGTGTTGACCACGGTGAAACAGTATCAGGAGCAGAACCGGTTGAACGAGATCGTGCGTCTGGCGGATACCGTGGCACAGAAACGATACAAGACGGCGTACGAGACTTTCGTGCTAGGGCAAATCAGTGTGCTTGACTTGAACACGGCACAGACGGAGCAGGACAATGCCCGGCGCACGTATATCAGCCAATTGTATTCGTCGTGGGTGTATTTTTATAACCTGCGGAAATTGACATTGTATGATTTCGAGAAGAAAGAAGATATTATTTACCAACAAGAAAAATATTGAAGTATGGATCAGGCTATTTCTCCGGAGATGAAGAAACGACGTAAAAAGAAATTGATAATAAAAGTCGTTATTACCGTGATGGCAAGCGTGGGGATGTTTTGGTTTTTGGTGGGCGTGTTTCAGCCCAAGATACGGGGTGCGGAGGTGAATTTCGGGACAGTGGACGAGGGAGCCGTGGAGGTTTCCGTGTACGCCACGGGGAAGGTTGTGCCTTTTGCCGAGGAGATTGTGACTTCGCCGGTATCCTCGAAGGTATTGGAGGTGTACAAGAAATCGGGTGACCGGGTGGAGAAGGGGGAACCGTTGTTGCAGTTGGATCTGGAAACGATCCGGACGGATTATGAAACCAAAAAGGAGTCGCTGGAGATGCAGTTGAGCAAATTGGATTTGCAACGAAAAACGATAGCGAGTGATTTGGCGGAGATGAAGATGCAAATTGATATCGACGAGATGATGTTGAAACGTACGTTGGTGGCGTTGAATAACGAGCGCTATCTGGATAGTATCGGGGCGAGCACTCAAGAGAAAGTGAGGGAGGCGGAGTTGAATTACACGGTGAAGCAGATGCAGCAGGAGCAACTGAAGCGCAAGTTCGAGAACAAGCAAAGTGCCTCTCGATCGGAAATCCGGTCGTTGGAATTGGATTACAAGATAGCCAAAAAGAATATTGACTTGTTGTACAAAACGTTGGGTGAAGCGCAGGTACTGGCACCACGTTCTGCCACGTTGACGTGGATTAACGATCAAGTAGGTTCTTCCGTGTCACAGGGAAGCAATCTGGCGATATTATCCGATTTGTCGAGTTTTAAAGTGGAAGGGGAGATTGCCGATAGTTATGCGGATAAGATTACCACGGGTAACCGGGTGAACGTGGTGATCGGGAGCGAGAAACTTGCCGGGACAGTCGGGAATGTCACTCCCTCGGTGAATAACGGGATTATCAAGTTTGTCGTGTTCCTGACGGAGCATAGCAACACCCGTTTGCGTTCCGGGCTGAAAGTGGATGTGCATGTTACCCACGCCATGAAAGACGACGTGTTACGAATCCCGACGGGAGCTTATTACATGGGTAAAGGCGATTACGATATGTGGGTAGTGAACGGCGACCGTGCCGAGAAACGAAAAGTCGTGCTGGGCGAGAGTGGTTTTGAACACGTGGAGGTCGTGCAGGGACTGACTTCGGGAGAGAAAGTGATATTGTCGGATATGGGAAGGTACCGGGATAAGGAGGTGCTGTATATAAAATGATCGCCCGCGGCAGTTACGGGTTTTATCTAAGTATATTTCGGCAAAATACTTATTTTACCGAAATATACTTAGATAAAAATGAGTTTTTTTTGAAATATGTTTCGGTAAATTGAATAGATAGTTGTAATTTTGTGGGGAAAATATCGTATAAATTCAATTTAATATGGAAAAGACACTTATTCGTCAGAATCCACAATGGAGCAATATAGATTTCAAAGATTTGTGTAATAGAGATATTATGGCGAATCTATTGAAAAAAAAGAATCTGCGTCACGTGCAAATCCTAACAGGGGTTCGTCGTTGTGGTAAATCTACGATTTTCAAGTTGTTAATAAATGATTTATTGGCTACAGGAATAGAAGGTAAGGAAATTTTAGTACTGAATCTGGATGATCCTCAATTTATTCCTTTTTGGGATAGTTCATCCAAACTTTTTAGTGTGATAGAAAATGCCGAGAAGTTGACGGGTATTAAGGTTAAATATCTGTTTTTAGATGAGGTGCAACACATACAGGATTGGGAACTTTTTGTGAAAAGTGTTTATGATAGTAATTTGTTTACTAAAATATATATAACCGGTTCTAATTCTAATTTATTGCAGAATCGCTTTTCTGCTTTACTATCAGGTCGCTATTTTGAGAATGAAGTACGTCCGTTTTCTCTTTCTGAAGTACTTCGGGCAAAAGGATTTTCTACTTTGCTTGATTGCTATCATAACACACCGGATGTCTTGCGTATTGTAGATAGTGTTTTATTGTATGGTAGTTTTCCGGAAATTGTGTTGAGTGATGTCGATGAGAATATCAAGTTGGAATTATTGAAAAGTTATTTTGATTCCATTGTGCAGAAAGATTGTATTATCTATAATAATATTCGCGATACTTATTTGTTTTATCGCCTTGTCAACTATTTGTTACAATACGTGGGTAATCGTTTTTCAATACCCACGGTAGCTAAAGCGTTGAAAAGTAACGAAAATACAATTTTGACTTATTTGAACTACCTGTGTGATAGTTATATTTGTTCGGATGTGCGTAATTTTTCCTATTCATTGAAAGAAACGAATCGTTCGCAGCATAAATGTTATTGTATTGATAATGGGTTAATTGTGGCTAACGTGTTTCGTTATTCACCGCAGAGTGGGAATGCCTTGGAAAACTTGGTCTATAATGAGTTGAAAAACAAGGGGTATGAAAACATATCGTTTGATAATAGTAAGACGGAATGTGACTTTATAGCATACAAAGATGGTGAAGCACATTGTTTTCAAGTATGTTATGAATTAAATGAAATGAATAGCATGAGGGAATTAAAAGGTTTTGTGACTGATGTGGTTTCATTGAAATCAAAGACACTGATTACGTATAATCAAAAAGACACTTGTGACGATATAAAGGTTGTTCCTATCTGGGAATGGGTTATTAGTGGAAGTTAAAAGTGAATAGCTAAAAACTAAAGGTTAGAATACACTTGTAGTTTTTAGCTATTATTTTCAGTTCATCAGATAATCTTGAATCCAAGAGTCAAGTTCCATGATTTCGGGGCTTTGATGCCGTCACCGAATTTCTTTAAACCGAATTCGTAGTCGATATCGAAAGTAACTTTCCATACATCTACACCGGCGCCGACTTTACCGTTCCACATCATCTTGTCGGTGTCAAACATATCTTTTTTAAGTTTTTTTGTTGTGAAAGAGGCTACCGGACCAACGAATCCGCGAAGTTTGAAGATCGGGAGTTCCAGTATATGGTAACCGACCATAACCGGAATGTCAATAGAGCTGTATTTGAATTTCCCGATATTTCCGGCGGTAACTTTACTTTCCTTGTGAGCGAAGTTTAAAGCCGGTTCCAGATAAATACTTCCGAAATTGATTCTGGCAAAGGCACCGATCATGTATCCGCCGTGGGATTCTACTTTGTACTCTTTTGCTTTGATTTTCGCATCGTTCCAACCGCCGTGGATACCCAGACTGATAGGGAGGGATTGAGCCATGGTAGTTAAACCGATAAGGCTGAAGAACGCTAAAATTACAATCTTTTTCATACTGTTCTTTTTTGTGTGATTAAATAAATTGTTGCTATTTATATTCTATCCGTTTAAATTCCGAGAGGATGATGCCGGTGGCAACGCCCACGTTCAGGGATTCCGTCGAATAGGGGCTGTGTGCAAAGCTGGGGATTGTTATTTTTCGGGTAACAAACCTTTCTATTTCGGGACTGATACCGTTCCCCTCGTTTCCCATGACGATAAATCCTTTCGTTCGAAGTTCAGTCCGGTAGATGTTTTCTCCTTCCAGAAACGCCCCGTAACAGGGGAAATTCTGATCCACGAATCGCGGGATAAATTCAACAAGATCCAAGTAGAACACGTTCACCCTGAAAATTGCACCCATACTCGCTTGAACGGATTTCGGGTTAAAAATGTTCGCACAATCATGGTCACAAAACACGTGCCTAACTCCAAACCAATCACTCAAGCGGAGAATCGTGCCGAGATTACCGGGATCTTGAATACCGTTGAGCACGATGCTAAGCTCATTTTTTATTTCTTCCGGCGAGTGTTCTTTGACCGGAATCTGTGCCAAAGCGATTACTTCGGGGAGGGATTTGAAGTTGGAAACTCGTCCCATTTCAATTTCGTTGACTTCTATCGTGTTGTATGACTGTGCTTTTTGCCTGTTGCGTTCAATCCACGAGGGACGGGCGATCAAGGTGTCAACCTTCATGTCGGAAAGGAATAATTCCTGCACGAGTTTTTCACCCTCTATTTTGAACAAATTATATTTTTCCCTGAATTTCTTTTTTTCAAGGTTTTGGATTATATTTGTTAAGTGTTTACTAAGCATACTTTTCAAGTTTGCTGATTAGAATTAAAACACAAACATAGTATTTTTTTGAGATTTTTGAGCATGCGTGGAGCGTACAAGATAAGTTTTATTCTTTTTATATTCTACTTCCTGTATTCGTGTTCCCCGACGAAGTATGTCGGGAAGGATGAGTATTTGTTGGATCACGTGAAGGTGAAAGTGGATGATTACAAGCTGAATAGGAGTGATGTGAGGCGGAGTATACGACAAAAACCGAACACCCGGATTCTGGGTACCGTGCGGTTCCATTTGGGGCTTTATAATTTAAGCGGACGGAACGAAAAAAAGAAATTTAATCAATGGTTGCGTCGTATCGGGGAGGCTCCCGTGATTTACGATCCCTTTTTAACGAAACGGAGTGTCGAGCAAATAGAATTATTCCTTCACAATAAAGGATTCTATCAAGCGGAAGTGCATGATACGGTGTATTACAAGAAGAAAAGGGCGAACGTGGAGTATAAGGTGAAAGTCGGTCCCGTGACCTCGATCGAGAGTATAAAATTTGATGCCCCCGAAGGACGGCCGGAAAATCGGATCGCGGAAGAAAGCGGTTTAATGGCGAATTACCGGAGAGACACGGTGAACACGCTGTTGGAGAAAAATGCACCTTTGGATTTGGACGTGCTGGACGACGAGCGGGAAAGGATCACGAAAGCGCTTCGGGAAAAAGGGTACTTCAACTTCTCGAAGAATTTTATTCGTTTTATGGCAGACACGTCGACTGTGAAAAAAGAGAATATGGCAAAAGTCTTCGTGCGTATTGTCGAGAATGCCGTGGACAGTAATGCCTACAAGCGTTATTTCGTGCGGAATATCAGCGTCAACTTTGACTATGATCCTCTCGTGAGCGCGGAACAGGTTGCTGCGACCTATAATTCATTGGTGTATAACGGGTACACGATATTGTACAAGGATAAGTTGAAAATCAAGCCGAAGATGATTATCGAGACGATACAGTTGCAGCGAATGGAATTGTACGATGCGCAACGGGTGATTGATACTTACGTGCGTTTACAGGCGTTGAATCTTTTCAAGCTGGTGAATATCGACTTCAAAGAGGTGGAATCCGACGGGGAGGTGAAAG
This sequence comes from Butyricimonas muris, assembly GCF_046365375.1. NCBI lineage: Bacteria > Pseudomonadati > Bacteroidota > Bacteroidia > Bacteroidales > Odoribacteraceae > Butyricimonas > Butyricimonas muris. Next base: position 311,392 of record NZ_JBKEIT010000003.1, read on the forward strand.
CGTTGGATTGCACGATACAGTTGTCCCCCGTGAAAAGACAGTCATATAACGTGTTCTTGGAAGGAACTCATAATTCGGGTAACTTGGGAGTCGGGGGAAACTTCACGTATAACCACCGTAACGTGTTTCGGGCGGGCGAGAATATCTCTGCCAGCGTGTGGGGAAGCCTGCGTAAGGAGCAAGTGAACGGGGAGGGAAAATTATTTAATACCACGGAGATCGGGGCGGAATTGAAACTCGTGACGCCGCAGTTCTGGATGCCTTTCTTGCGGATGAAAGATTTCCGTCGGAATTATGCCCCGAAGACGTCGATATCTTTCTCTTACAGTTATGAATACACGCCTTATTATACCCGTTCGATTGCCAACGCCCGGTTCGGTTACTTGTGGCGGAAAGCGGATAAGAAATGGCGGTATAATTTTGATTTGATCGATTTGAATTACGTGTTGATGAAGGATGTCGACAAGAGTTTTATTGACGGGCTGAAAAATGAGTATATCAAGAATGCCTACACGGACCACATGATTCTTTCGGCCGTGTTCTCCGCGACCTTTACCGATCAGCTTCTGAACGCGAAAGCAATGAATTATAATTATTTCCGGGTGAACGTGGAAACTTCCGGTAACGTGTTGAACGCGATAGATCGCCTTTCCGGCGGCAAGAAGACAGGTGAGAGTCTGGACGAGAAATATTATAAGTTGTTGGGTGTACGGTACGCGCAATTTGTCAAATCGGATGCCGAATACCGTTACAATTGGTATATCAACCGGGCGAACTCCCTCGTCGGGCGTTTCTTTGTCGGTTGCGGTTACCCGTACGGGAACATGAAAGTGTTGCCTTTCGAGGAGGCCTTTTACGGGGGAGGGGCTAACGATATGCGGGCTTGGCAGGCTCGGACACTGGGACCGGGGTCATATCTGGCAACGGAAAAGTACCCGAATAGCGTGGGGGATTTCAAGTTGGCAGCCAATATCGAGTATCGTTTCAAATTACTTTGGCTACTGGAGGGTGCTTTGTTCCTCGATGCCGGAAACGTGTGGAATATCAACCCGAAAGAAACCCGTCACGGTGCAAAATTGAATTACAATTTCTTCAACCAGATAGCGATAGGTACGGGAGCCGGATTACGATTGAACGCTAATTTCTTCCTTCTGCGTTTCGACTTGGGTATAAAACTGAAAGATCCCGCGCTCCCCGCCGGACAGCGTTTCGTGTTGTTTAACTCGGGCGGAGGTTTCCGTCGTTCGGTATTTAATGTGGCAATCGGGTATCCGTTCTAGCAGGGTAAAAGCGTTTTAACGTATTTGCCCTGTGGCGTTTGGTAAATTTGTAAATTATACCGATATTTGACAGATAACTTTTATCTTTTAGTTTTTAACTTTTAATTTAATATATCTCTTGGTGACACAGATCGTTGTATATTTATCGTTGTTGTTGCAGATCGTGGCGATGGGATTTGCAATCAGTTTATTTAAGCGGACAAAATTCAACGCGGCGTGGATATTGATTTCCACGGGCTTTTTTCTTATGGCGATTTACCGGGCGATAGAGTTGGTGCCGTCCATGCACCGGGGAGAATCGGAAGAGTTATACCAGACGAAAGTATGGCTGTCGTTCGTGATTTCCTTGGCATTTGCCATCGGGGCATTTTATATACGGAAAGTATTTCAATTCCTGCGGCGTTTGGACGGGATACGGAGTGAAACGGAGAAAAGGGTTTTGTCGGCAGTGATCCGCACGGAGGAACAGGAAAGGCAACGATTTGCCAAAGAATTGCATGACGGTCTGGGACCGTTGCTGAGCGTGATAAAAATGCTGCTTTCCGGTTTTGACCATAGTAATACCCCGGAGGTAAACGAGAAGATCAAGGGAAACTTGAAACTGGCAGTAGACGAGGCCATCGTGGGAGTCCGGGAGATATCCGCGAATATCAGTCCGCACATATTGAACAATTTCGGGCTAAAGGATGCCGTGGGGTCATTTATCAAGAAATTGCGTCCGGCCGAAGGTATCGAGATAACTTTTGAAACAAATGTAGAGAATCGCCGTTTCGCTTATAACGTCGAGGTTATCATGTATCGTGTGGTTTGCGAATTGCTCAATAACACGCTGCGCCATGCCGAAGCGAGTAAAATCAGTATTGACCTGCAATTGCAAAATGATATCCTATACCTCGAATACGAGGATAACGGCATGGGATTTGACGTGAAACTGGCGGAAAGTGACGGGGGAATGGGATTGAGTAATATGCAATATCGTCTGAACTCCGGTAACGGGGATATCAAGATATTGAGCGAGCGGGGAAAGGGAATGATTGCCCGGGCTTTTATAAAATGTAAGTAGTTGTTTGAATATGGATAAATTGAGAATATATCTGGTCGACGACCACAAGTTATTTCGCGAGGGATTGAAGCTGTTGCTCTCGACGCAGGATTTCGTGCGACATATCTACGAGGCTTCGAACGGTCGGGAGTTTATCGAGAATCTCTCGTTCGTGGATTGTGACGTGGTACTCATGGATATCGAGATGCCGGGAATGAACGGGATCGAGGCGACGGTCGAGGCGATGAAGATGAAGCCCGGCTTGAAAATTATCGTGCTTTCCATGTACGGGGACGAGCAATATTATTACAAGATGATCGACGCGGGAGCGAAAGGATTTTTGTTGAAAAATTCCGGTATTGATAAAGTGGTAACGGCGATTCAAAAGGTGGCGGAAGGGGAGAGTTTCTTCTCGGAAGAGTTGTTGGTGAATATCTTGAATAATATGCGGGATAATAAAAATGACGTGCCGGAAGTGGTGGATAATGACATTTCGGAACGGGAATTGGAAATATTGTACCACGTTTGCCGCGGGCTTTCCAACCAAGAGATTGCCGACGAGTTGTTTATCAGTAAACGAACGGTGGATAAACACCGTGCCAATCTGCTAAGCAAGACGGGATGTCGCAATACTGCCGCGTTAGTTATGTACGCCATAAAGAACAACATAATAGAGATCTGAAAGCTACAAGATAAATCATTAAATTTAAAATTAGTTGATGAATGGAATGATTTTCGCCGCCGGATTAGGCACACGGCTAAGACCGTTGACGGATGACCGCCCGAAGGCTTTGGTGGAATTGAACGGGAAAGCCTTGTTGGAACGGGTGATCGGGAGAATGAAAGAAGTGAAGGTCGAGCGTTTGGTGATAAACATTCATCATTTTGCCGATCAGATAAAGGTCTTTCTACGCGAGCATGAGAATTTCGGAATGGATATCGTTCTGTCCGAAGAGCGGGAAAGATTGCTTGATACGGGGGGAGGAGTTCTGAAAGCCCGTGATTTATTTCTTCCTGACACTCCGGTGCTGATACACAACGTGGACATATTAACCGATCTGGATTTGAATGCTTTGATTCGGCAGCACGAGGAACACGACGCGTATGCCACGTTAGTGGTGAAGCCTTGTCTGGCAGATCGGGTGTTAAAGTTTAATGGCGGTATATTGAAAGGTTGGGAGAACAAGCGGACTGGAGAACAGAAAATCGTGGACGACGGTTTTTATAGGGCGAAAGAATACAACTATTGCGGGATACAGGTGCTTAGTCCCGAATATTTACATAACATGATCCATGGGGATGTTTTCTCTATCATCGACGAACATCTGGCACAAGCAAAGAATCATCCTATCGAACTTTTTCAACATGACGGACTTGCCTTTGACCTCGGAACTCCGGAGGCGATAAAAGAGGCAAACGGGATGATTTACGATTTATGATTTACGATTTCGGATTGAAAAAAAGATATAGCCTCGTGTGGTTGAAATCTAAAATCGTAAATCTAAAATCATTTAAATGCTTCTGCTTCCCGGTATCAGTTTGATGTGATTCGTGTCCTCGAAGAATTTGAAATACATGTATAGCTTGTAATTAAAATCGAAGCCGTAGTTTTTATTCATACTATAATCGATATAACTGTTTATCCTCGGATCGCCCATGGCATAGCGCCTGTTCCATTCGATGGAGTATTGCAGATTCATGCTTTGATAATATTCGTTGCTGTGTTGGTTTGCGACGGATTGGTGAGTTGCCAGCCAATAGTCGAACCCGGAATCGAAAACGATTAATTCATATTGCGCGGAGTCTTTGATAGCGCAACGTCCCTTCTTGTTTTGGGTAATGTCTTTCTGTGAGGCACACGAGCAAAAGAAGGCAAGCACGAGAAGAAATCCGAATGTTCTCATAATCATTGTTTTTATGTGTTTATAAGTGCAGTCCAAGTTACGAAAAAAAACGGAGAAAAACAAAAATCATGACATGATCCATGTATCGCCCTCTCGTCCATAAGGTCTGAATGTCCATAATGTCATAAGGTCAAATCTATCGGAATGTTTTGTTTATGATGCTGTATATCATTGTGTTATTGCGTCGTGAACTTTATGGACTTTAGGAGCCGGAGGCTCGACTTTATAGACATTACAGACAGGAGGTGTGTTTGACACACCTCCTTTTTTTATTTCACGGCTATCGTTTCGATCTCCACCATAGCGCCCATGGGAAGTGCTTTCACGGCGAACGCGGCACGTGCCGGGCAGTCACTCTTGTAGAATTGCGCGTATACTTCGTTCATTTCAGCGAAATAAGACATATCACCGAGTAAACAAGTTGATTTAACCACGTTGTCGAAAGTGTATCCGGCTTCTTCGAGGATATAACCGATGTTCTTCAAACATTGTTCGGTTTGCTCTTTCACGCCACCTTCCGCGAATTTACCGGTGTTCACGTCAATAGGAAGTTGTCCGCTGATATAGAGCGTTCCATTGGCTTCAATAGCTTGACTGTAAGGCCCGATTGCTTTCGGTGCTTTCGGTGAATTGATAACTTTTTTCATAATGACTTTTATTTTATTGATTTAAAAATATAATTCTATTTCCTCGACGCAAATATAACGAAAATCACCTTGTTATTTTTCTACCACGTGTAAAAATAAAAAACTGAAAGCCGGAAAAATATATCCCCGGCTTTCAGTTTTTAACTATTAACTTTTCTCGTTAATAGTTGTTCTTCTTTTCTTCAAAGTATGCTTGCGGATGAGCACATGCCGGGCATGCTTTCGGGGCGGTCTTGCCTTTATGCACGTAACCGCAGTTACGGCATTGCCACAGGATTTCTTCATCTCTCTCGAATACTTTTCCTTCTTCAACGCGAGCGAGTAAAGTTCTGTAACGAGCCTCGTGTTCAGCCTCTACTTTCGCGATATTGCGGAATACGGCAGCGATAGCGGTAAATCCTTCTTCTTCGGCTACTTTGGCAAATTCAGGGTAAAGGTCTGCCCATTCTTCGTTTTCACCTTCGGCGGCAGCTTTCAGGTTTTCAGCGGTAGTTCCGATAATTCCCGCGGGGTAAGACGCCGTGATTTCAACCATTCCGCCTTCCAAGAACTTGAAGAATCTCTTGGCGTGTTCTTTTTCTTGTTCCGCGGTTTCCATGAATACTCCGGCGATTTGCTCGAAGCCTTCTTTTTTAGCCACGCTTGCAAAGAAAGTGTAACGACTTCTGGCTTGTGATTCACCAGCAAATGATTTCAATAAGTTCTGTTCTGTTTTTGTTCCTTTAATACTCATAGTCTTATATATTAGCTGTTGTTGTATTTTCGCATTACAATATTACTACAATTTGAGGAAGCAAACAAATATTTATTTTTTATATAGTTATAGAAATTAACGATGAGTTTATAAACCCAAGTAATCCGCCGTTTCCACCATCATTGCCTCAAAATCGTGTGCCACACCTTTCACGATGACTCTTTTCCAGTTGAAAATCATCGAGTTGGTTTGGCTGATTTGTTGGCTTTCGCTGTAATAGTGTTCCCCGCGGGCGTAACGGTACAGACCTTGCGCGTCGGCTTCCGGCGTGTGGCGTAAAGAACTGTCGTTCGGGTCGGTATCTTGATCCCCTAATGCCACGATCAAGTTGGAGCCGAATAAATGTGTTAGGGTAGACAGATCGGAGAAACCGGAGTTTTTCAACCCGTAAGGGTACTCTATTCTCGTGTCGGGCACCGTGTACCAACCGGAATTTGCCGCTATGGCTTTGTTCAGGTGCGTGTTTTGTTTGAAAGTGATGAAACGATGCACGAATTGAGCTCCCGCGGAATGACCGAACATGTTGTATTGCACGGATTGATTGCCCGTTTCTGATTTCACGTGATCGAAAATGGCTTCAATCACCGAGTATGACCATTGTTCTTCCGGAAGTGCCTTGTTGTTCTTGAACATATTTCCCTCTATGTATTCGCTCGTGGAATAATGATTCTGGGGAAATTCCAAGGCAATGGCAATTACTTTCCGGTCTTTGAAATGTTTCACCCAAGCATCCAGATAGTCATTGGCATTTCTGGACGTCCCCGGCAAAATAAACACGATCGGCATTGCCTTGATATCGCCTTCCGGGATGTAGAAATGTAAATTTATCGGTTTGTCCTTCAACGGTTCGTAGCCCGTGTAGGTCACGATTCCCCGTCCTGTCCCCAGTTGATTCAGAATGGGATCGTCCACGTCGCTTTTCCATTCACAGCTAATGAGTGTAAAGCCGAAAAGCAACAGTAATATAGATATTCTTAAATTCATAAAGCGTTTCTGATTATTATTTGTGATTTAGAAGATGATTTGTAACGATAATTCTGCGCTTAATTTCTCGTTTGAAGTTTTCAGGTTCGGGTTTTTCCAGTAACTGAAAGAGCCTTGACACATCAAGCGGTTGTCAATGAAATATTTGGCAACACTCACGGCGTATTCATCGGTTTCAAGTAATACGGATTTAGCGGTTTCCTTAAATTCCGGTTTTACTTTGCTGTAACGGGCGTCGAATGCCCAGCTGTTTTTCAAGATATAACCCACTTGTACGTTGTACCCGTTTCCGATGCTCAAGTAGTTGGCAATCTCTTCCGGCTGGAGGGGAAGATCACCCGTTGATTTGGTGTAAATACCTTTCAAGTCGGTAGCCGAGGAGTTCACGTATTCGGCCATCACGCTCAGGCCTTGCCATTTAAATAACAAGTCGGCTGCAATCTTGCGGAGTGCCGGGAATCGTGTATCCCCGTCCTTGTCGTAGAGGATAAAATCACCATGGCCTTCACCCGCGCTGTTGCTTGCCCCGTCATTGTAGCTCATGGCTCCACCGATCAATAATTTCGGGGTGGCTTCCCGCGCGAAGTCTGCACCCACGCCGTCGTTGCCCGGTTTGAATTCACCGAGGGGAAGTACGTCCAGACGTCCCCCGTATTTTAAACCGCCCATGTCCGCGTCAACAGAACTGGAGCCGAACGAGTTTCTCCCGTCGCCTGTGGTGATGGCGATAGAGGGTTTCAAGCCTACATTCCCGATATGGAATCTGCTTTCGAAGAAAAGTCCGAGTTCACGTCCCGTACCCGAAAAATATTGACTCACGATGCTCCGTTCCGCCATGCTCAATCCTTTCTCGTGCATCATCATCTCCCGGTTGTTGGTGAATGTCTGTTTCTGTCCGGCGGTAATCGTGAGGTAGTCTTTATAATTGTAGGCTGCCCATGCGTCCATCAACGGGTTGGAATCCGCAAAATTGACTTCCAGCATAAAAGTGAACTTGTTGTATAAAGCGCCTCCTTTAAACCCGAAGAAAGCGTTCTTCACGCCGAAAACCGATTCGTCCTCGCCGTCTTTCTGGTTGCGGTAAGCCCCGTAAACTTGAATAAATCCGTTCAAGTTGAAGTGGTACTCGCCATTGTTTAAATTGATATCCAATCCTTTACCCAATTCAAATTTGGCCGTGTTTTTATTATCTTGTGCAACAACTGCGGTTGCTGATAATAATGTTATGATAGCTATAAATAATGTTTTCATATTGCTGTAATTCCCTTATTTTTCACTGTTCATTTTCCGGTAGACCGGTAATTCCTCTCCTTGTTTTGTTTCGTAAACCTGGTAATTGATAAAACCGTTCGGTGCTTCCGGTTCGAGTACCGATGCCGCCACGTTACCGTTCTTCTGATTCATGGGAATCACGAACGATCCGGTGGGGAAGGTCACGGTTTTGGCGGCGACACTTGTTTTCACTTTCACGGGATAGAATTTCTCGAATAACGAGTATTCCGCTTTGTGCGACTCTACCGTGTATGCTTCCACCTCGACGGTTGCCGGGGCGGTTAGGGTTTCGACCGTTACCCCCAGTTGTTTCAGTTTTTGAGCAATCTCTGGGTGGGAAGCGGTAATATAATAGGCTTCCGGGCGTTTCCGGGTGAGGGTAGGGGTGGACTCCAACGACAGGTTGGCGTTTACTTCCAGTTCCACGATTTCATTCGTGTTCATGCTGATGAACGGAAGCACGTAATTATCTACCGTTTTGGCTTTACTGGTGACCACGATATCGTTTTTAGAGCGGGCAGCCTCCGCCGTGATATTCATTACCTCGTCGAAGTTGTCATATGCCGTTTTCAAGTACGATTCGGCTAGCGTGAAAGCGGTGTTGATTCTGCGTTTCAAGGATGTCTTACCGATTTTCACGCCTCGTAATTCCATTAATATAGCCACGGAATTACCCAGAGAGAAAGCGTTGGCTGTTGAACGGGGATTGATACCGCCCACGTTGAATACCACTTCCCCGAATTTCTTCGAGGTCGTGAAATAGTCGTGATGGCGAAGTCCCTTGGAGTCAAGTGCTTCACGAGCGTTTCCGACGAATTTGCCCGCCGTGAGGTTGCGCAACTCTTCGGGCACGTTGAGGTTGCCCGTGTAGAGGAACATGGCGTCGAACGAGTTGGTGATGTTATCCGTGCTGATTAGCGTGTAGTCGGCACGTAGAGGTTGGAACTCGTGGAAGTCGATCACGACTTGCGGGTTGTAGTTGTTGTAAAATGCCCGTAGAACCACGGCTTCCGGTGTAGCGAGTTTGCTTTGATCCCGGTTCAGGTCCAGCGTGTTGGCGGTTACCCGTTCCAGATGACTGCCCCCGTCGATATTGACCATGGGGATGATCGTGATTTCCAGACGTTGCAACAGGTATGCCAGTTCCGGATCGTTCAACAGGCGTTCCATCGTGTAGAGCATGCTCTCCGTGCTGCCCGGTTCATCGCCGTGTACCCGTCCGAGGAATAATACTCTCATCTTGGTATTTTTGGTCTTCCCGGAAATGGTGACGGCGGGGATCTCTTTACCTTTCTGTGTTTTCCCGATAAAATTCAGCGTCGCTTTGTCGGGATGTCGCGTAACGAGTTGACGGATGTATGTCATCATTTCGTTGTATGTCGTGAATTTCCGTCCTTTCTGGAACCACGGTGTCTGAATATCCATCTCGGGGTCAGGGAAGAATTTTTTGGCAACCTTGGCAGGTTGTTGTGCCCAAAGTGAACCGACCTGCACGAGAATCAATAATGTCAATAAGTATCTTATCATCGTATTCATCTTTTGCTGTTATTAGAATGAGAACTGGATCATAGCTTGAAAGAGCGTTTCGTTGCCCTTGGTCACGACACTGTTCACGTTTTTACTACCCGGTTCGGCATCCACGAATACGACGGAAGCCTGTACTTTCACGGCGTATGATTTCGTCAGGTATTTGCCGAGTCCGATTTCGTAAAAGTTGTTCCGGTTGAAGTATAGTTCGTTATGCAGGAACGAATCTTTTGCCGGATCGAAATGCGTGTACCGGGCATCGATCGACAGGCGGCAGGGGAACATATACCCGGCTTGGATATTGTACCCGGAACCCAGCATCATGCGTCCCTTCACGTATTTTTCCATATCTCCGCTGAAATCGGTCGAGGTTGTTCCGTCGTTTCTCACCCGTTGCGTGATTTCACTTGGCACGTGCGCCCATGTTTTCACGAACTCGCCCAGCATGGAGAATCCCATGTATTTGAAATGGAAGTCTGCCACGAATTTGATGTAATCCGGTAATGCTTCTTTGTTCTCGTCGTTCAAGTAGAGGATAGAACCGCTTTCCCGACCTCTCCGGTCACTGATGCCGACATTGTAACTGAATGCCGTACCGATGGAAAGTTTCGGGACTACTTCTCTTACCATGTCCCCGCCACGGCTCTCCCCGTAAGCCCGGAATAGCCCGAAAGGCAGGTAATTGACACGAGCCCCGTATTTGAATCCCCCGTGACGGCGGGTAAAGGTGGCGCTACCATCGCCGTCCGTGATGGCAATCGAGGGACGGATGTAACCCGTGTGTCCGACACGGAAAGAACCGTCCACGAAAATACCCACTTCCCGGATGGAACCGAAATAAGAGGATAGTTTACTGCGGTCGACCAATTGTAGCGTGTTTGAAGTCATTCCCAATTCCCGGTTATCCGTCGGGGTGGACTTTTGTCCGAAAGTCAAGGTTAGTCCTTTCACGGGTTTGTAAGAAATAAAGGCATCCAGTAGCATCCCGCTTAATTCGCCGTCGCCGCCATTGGCTTGAGCGAAGTCTGTCTGTAAACGGTAGCCGATTTTACCACCCCAAGCGTCACCGGATAAGCGAAGACGTAAACGTCGCATCCGGAAACGGGAATAGAATTTATCGTCACCCTCGTATTTGCGGGTTTCAAAGGAAGTTTGAATAAATCCCCGTAGGTTGATGTTGTATCCCCCGTCCGGTGCGGAGAACGTGATTCCGTCACCCGGACGGTATTTATTCACGATGATTTTAGCTGCATCGGAATCTGCCGTTACGGCTTCCGAGTCGTCGTCTTCCGTTTCGTTCTCTTGGGAGAGAGCGGGAAAACAGAACCCCAGCATAAACAGCATAAATATGAACTTATATTTTTTCATCTTTTCGTTTCAAGTTAAAGCGTTTCGAAATTCCCAACCTTTACCAACTGTCCCCGGCGCATCCATTCCACACCACCCGCGATCACGCCTTGCAGGTTCAGTTCGTTGTCGAATAAACAGAAATCGGCGTCACAATCCGGGGCTACGCGTCCCTTCGTGCGCAAGGTCATGTTCTTTGCCGGATTGGTCGTTACCGGGCGGAGAGCCTCTTCTAACGGTAGTCCACCTTCTTTCACCAGTTTCTGCACTTGTTGCAGGTTCAAGTGCAAGGGGGCTTTGTAGAACACGAGTTCGCCCGTTTCCGGATCTTTCTTGCTCATTCCCGCGTTGCCGTCGCTGCTGAAAGTCATGCGGTCGATAGGTACTCCTTTTTCCAGACCGTGCAACAGAATCTTGTAGGGTTCATCGTATTTGGTGCCTCCCGTGGTGATATCAATCATTCCTCCCAGAAGGGCAAACTTGACGGCTTCCTCGAATAAGGCTGCCGTTCTGCCCACGTGAGTGGGAGAGATGTGTTTTACCAGCGTGGGATATTCCCGTGCGATTTCCAACAGGAGTTGCATACGGGAAGGTAACGCTCCCAAGTGGATATGTAAAACTCCTCCCTTGCCGGAAGTCAGACCACCTGTGTGTACTTGATTGATCAGGCGCAGTAGCTCCTCCTTGGTCGGGAATGAACACCGTTCATCGCTAATGGCTACCTTGCAACCGATGATTTTGTCAATAAACAACATATCCTCTGCCACGCTGTTCATGATCGTTTTCGGGGGTACGGCGAAATAACTCGTGAGCATATATGCCCCGATACCGTACTGTTCCAGTGACTTGCATTTGGCGTAGAGAGTGGTCAATTCTTTCGTGATACCGTCGGTACCCAGCAGACCTACTACCGTGGTGGTTCCACAGCGAATCAGTTCGCTCGGTTGTACTTCGGGGGTGATGGAGAAATAACCGCTTTTGCCGCCTGCACCGATAATATGCATGTGTTGATCGATAAAACCGGGGGTCACGATCATGCCCCCGGCATCGATCTCCGAGTGGCTCACACTCGTCAACTCGATCTTCTCATCCACCATGATTATTTTCCCGTTACACACGAGAAGATCTTTTATCCCCAGTTTTTCCGGGGCGTATATATTCGCGTTTCTTATAATTGTAATATTCATACCTTATCCGATTAAGAAGTGATATGCCAGCATGACTATCATGGTAACCGATAGCGGAATCAGGTTCCGGCGGGCAAGGTCGAAGGACGATACCCCGGCGATTTCCGATATGGCGATGATAACCCCGGCGATAGGTGATGCCGCGCGCCCCATGCTGGAGGCAAGCTGCATCGGTAATATCATGTTCACCCCATCCAATCCTACTTTGGTTGCGATGGAAGGAACCAGCGGTCCGAACGAGAAAAATGATGCGTTACCGCTGCCCATCAACATGGAAGCTGCGAAGATGAGCAGTGTCATCAATATGGCTATGGCTGCCCCGGAGAACCCGATGTGCTGCGAGAGCATCACCAGCGAATCGATAAAGCCGAGGCTGATCAATCCTCTGGAGAAGACTTCGGCGGCCACGATCAACGTGATCACGCTGGCGAAGACTTTTCCCATGCCGTCCCAGAACGTTTTGATGGAAGCGAATACATTCTTGAGGTTCTTTTGCCGGATCAGCTCGAAGATGATAGCGATAAAGAATGACATGAACATCGCTGTCGTCGTGTCGAGTTCTACCGAGAAGTTGAACAATTGAATGTATTTCGAGAACACGATCAACAGGATCAACGGCAATACCGGAAGAATGGCGTAAATCAGAGGTACATCTACCTTGAAATCTTCCCGTTTGGGTTCTTCGGGTTGTTTGTGCAACGCGTCTTTCCTGTCGTAATACCGGTTACTGAAGTAATACACTACCATGAGCAGTATCGTCATAGGGATGGTCAGCGGCATCTGGTGTTCGATAAAGTACATCACGTTATTCATCCCCACGAGTTCCGATGCTCTGGCTGTATTTGCCGAGGCGGGCCCCATGTCGAATACCGTGCATGCCGAGATTACCGATACGGCAGACAGTTTGCTGACACCCAGACTCACGAGAACCGGGTAGATGGAAGCTACCAGCAGTAGTCCCAGCCCCGTCGCCGAGGGAGTGCAGATAAACAGCAGTTGCCCGATAGGTATCACCAGTGATGCGGCGAGATAGGGGTACTTCCGGAAAATAGACAGCGGCTGCATGGAAACGTACACGAGGGCATCGCTTGCCTTGATGTGCTTCATGTAAGCCACGAATCCTCCGATGGTCATAATCATCAATCCCACTCCCGCACCTTTCTCGCTGAAAATCTCCTGTATCACTTTGAAGAGATCGAACTCTTTCAGTCCGGTAGCGTTCTTCAGTTCGGGAATATCGAACCCCAGCAGCAATGCTAAGGTCAACATCGCCAAACCGCTGAAAAGCAGTACCGCCTGTGCGTGATACTTCTTGAACAGCCAGTAGGCAGTCAGGGCAATGAATTGAATTGAAATAAGTGCTCCTATGTAAATCATGGTGTTATTTTTTGATACTGTCGATGACCGTGTTCTTATTGCCTTCGGCTGCAACATTGTCGTAAACTTCAGAGGAAACGACAAAGGGAACTCCCGGGTTTTTACTTAAGTCAATGACAGTCAATTTCGTGTTTTTACTTAAATCCAAGTCATTCAATAAATGACCGCTTAATAAAATGGTGGTTAATACTGTGTTCTGTGTTAAGTCGAGATTGGAAAGTTTGCTGTTTTCCGGGGCATCTTTACTTGAACTAGCCCCGTAACGCAGGTATTCTAACTTCGTATTTTTGGTTAAATCCAAACTGCCGATCCAGTTAGCGTTCAAATCCAGATAAGTGAGGTTCACGAGTTTTGTGATATCTAAAGAGGTAACTTGATTGGAAACCAGTTTCAACGAGGTGATTCCCGTGAAATATTCGATACCGCTCAAGTCGGTTAATTTGGTTTCTGCCGTTTCAAGTCCGGCCTCCGTGAGTTCGGTAATAGCGCTTTTGCTTTTGGTCAGATCCAGTTCTCCCGTGTAGGCGGCGGCTTTTGTCTTGTCAATTTTATACGTTCCGTTTTCTTCTGCCACGATACCCTGATCTTTTAAACGGTAGTGTAAAAATTCGCCGAAGGCTTTATCCGGAATCATGTAGTAATCCCCTTCTCCCGGGGTTTCTGGTTCTTTGCTCGGCTGTAATCCGGTCGCCGTATTCAATCTGTCGTACACTTCTTGCGGTATGTACAAAGTATTGCTGTTACCTTTAAAGTTTACTCCCCGTAGTTTCGTGTTCTGTGACAGGTCGATACTTTCCAACTCGTGATTTGTCATGGATATCGTGTCTAATTCCACGTTGTGAGTAAGATCAATCTCGATAAGTTTGCTGTTTTCCGGGGCAGATGCGCTGCTACTGGCGTTATATAAAAGTGTTTTTAATTTCGTGTTTTGCGACAAATCCAACGAACCTATCCAGTTGTTGTTCAAATTCAATAAGGTTAGATTCACAGACTTGCTCAAATTGATGGATGTCAACTCGTTTGACGTGAGGATTAATGACGTGGCTCCCGGAAAATACTGGATGCCGTCCAAGTCTTTGATTTTCTCTTTAGCTGTCGTCAGTCCGGCTGTTTCCAGTTTCGTCATGGAACTGTTACTCTTGTTGAGGTTGATCTCTCCCGTGTAGCCTTGGGATTCAACCGTGTCGATCACGTAGGAGATAACGGCGTTCCCGCTCTCGTTGGATACTTGGGAATAAACTCCGCTAACCTTCAGGTATTTTAGATATTCCCCGAAAGCATTGTCTTTGATGGCATAGAGATTCGTCCAGTCACCGGGGCCTGTTTCTGTTAATGACACGTCATCCGTCGTGCACGCTTGAAAGGCGAACAACATCGAAATAAGTGCAATGAATAAATTCTTTGTTTTCATGGTGGATTAAAATTTATAATTAAAGATTTTGCTTCATTTTACTGCAACAAATTTATCTTGGAGGGATAAACAGAACAGTAAATAATCCACTAACGAAACCATTAATTACTACTTTTCTCTGATTAATTATGCTGTTTTCGAGGCAAAAATACGTTTTCTCCACAAAATTCGGAGAATGCCCGGACGAAATTAAGATTTTAATAGTAGCTTTGAAATTCATAAACGATTTATGATTTGTCATGAGAAATTTTTATTGGATTTTTATATTGTCTTTGGGGGTTTGTGCCTGTTCCGGGAAGAAAGTTCCGGAAGGGTTTATTTACCCCTTGGGCGATCTGTTGTTCAATAAAGAGAATATTGCTTTAGGTACGACTTATGTCGGGCGGGAGTACACGGATACCGTCATGGTATATAACCCCAAGAGTAAGGCTGTCCGATTGGAAGGCTTTAATAGTTTCCCTGAGTTGACTTGTCGGAAAATAGGAGGGAGCGTTCAAGACTGGCGTTTGGGAGGATATGATATCGCTTCCGGTGAGATAGATACTTTGATTATCACTTTCCGACCGGAAAATGAAATGTTGTTGGGTGAATATTATAATGTTCTCCGTTTTTTGGTTGATGGAGAAGTGGATTATTCTTTCGGCGTTGTTGCCGAAGCTGAAGTAAAGGAGAATTTTAACGAGTGGAGCGAGGAAGAAAAAGCCAAAGCTCCCCGAATAGAGGTTGATTCTTTGGAATATGATTTCGGAACGCTAAAGGAAGGTGAAGAAAAATCGATCATCATCCCTATTCGTAACACAGGCAGCGGTAGCCTTCTGCTCCGCAAAATCGAAACCACCTGCGGTTGTACCGCCGTCGTCCCCGGGCAACGTGTCATTCTCCCCGGCAAATCCACCCAACTTGACGTCGTTTTCCACTCCGCCGGAAGAATCGGCAAACAACGCAAACAAATTACGCTCTACTGCAACGATCCCCGCCGCCCCATCCTCCAATTCATAATCAAAGGTGAAGTGCGCAGGGCAAACGCGTCAAAACGCTTTTCGCCCTTTTAGTTAAAAGTTTATAAAGTCTATAAAGTTCATAAGGTTTATGGACCCTAGCGGGCGCTTTGTCCACGGCAGCATGGCTGCCGGTAAACCTTGTCCGAAGGACGCCCGTTACTTTATGAACTTTATAAACTTTAGGAGCTGAAAGCTCAACTTTATGAACCGGGCGAAAAGCGTTTTGACGCGTTTGCCCTAGTGAAGTGCGGGAGTGAGTTGGATTGTTAAATTATTTTTCGTATCTTTGCAGAACAAACAATCGAGTTCATATTGTATCTTTTAGAGCTGTGCTTTGCTCTGTCGTATTCAGGCAGGTCTTTTCATCGTCAAAATTGACTTCAAAATCAACTTATTTGTTTTAAATTTTTAATTAGACAGAGCTAGCTGTAAAGTAGCAGATATTTTATGACATTTAGAGAATTGAATATTTCGGAGCCGATATTGAAGGCTTTGGTAAATAAGAAATATGAAACGCCGACTCCCATTCAGGAACAGGCGATACCGGTCGCATTGGAGGGGCGTGATTTATTAGGTTTGGCACAAACGGGAACGGGTAAAACCGCAGCGTTCGCTATTCCCATTATTCAACAGCTTGATCAACAGATGCCCAAGAACCGGAAAAGGGAGATTCAGGCATTAATCCTTACCCCGACACGAGAATTGGCAATCCAGATAGATGAGTGTTTTCGTGATTATGCCAAATACACGAGTGTACGCCACACGGTAATATTCGGGGGAGTAAATCAACGATCACAAGTAGAACAACTTCAATCCGGGGTGGATGTTCTGGTGGCAACGCCGGGGCGTTTGCTGGATTTGATTAATCAAAAATACATTTCCCTTAGCCATATCCGTCACTTCGTCTTGGATGAAGTAGACCGGATGCTCGATATGGGTTTTGTACACGATATAAAACGATTGTTGCCTATGCTACCGAAACAAAAGCAGTGTCTTTTCTTTTCGGCAACCATGCCCGTGACAATTGCTAACCTATCCAAATCAATTCTGTACAAACCCGTTAGAATAGAGGTGGCACCCGTGTCGTCGGTCGTCGATACCATCCACCAGAGATTGTATTTCGTGGAAAAATCTCAAAAGAGCAAATTGCTTGTCGAGATTCTGGCAAAGGAAAAGAAAAAGACGGTTTTGGTCTTTTCAAGAACCAAACACGGGGCGGATAGAATTGCCCGGGTGCTGAACAAGCAGGGCATAGGCTGTGAGGCTATTCATGGTGATAAGACTCAAAACGCCAGGCAGCGTGCACTCTCGAATTTTAAATCGGGTAAAACTCGCGTGATTATTGCCACGGACATTGCCGCGAGGGGAATAGATATTGCCAATCTGGAGATTGTGATTAATTACGATTTGCCTGATATGGCGGAAACTTACGTGCACCGGATCGGACGTACCGGGCGTGCCGGGAATAGCGGGACTGCTCTGACGTTCTGTTCACAGGAAGAAAGTATCATGCTTAAAAATATACAGAAACTGACAGGAAAAGAATTGAACGCGGTATCTGTCTCCGCGTAAATATAACTATAATAATTTATAAATGCCTATGGCGATATCGTTTAGTAAAAGAGAATTAGAAAAGAAGAAACAGAGTAAGAAACTGGAAAAACAGAAACGCAAAGAGGAGCGTAAAGCAAATGCCGGTAACGGATCTTTTGAGGATATGATCGCTTATGTCGATGAAAATGGTCTTATTACCGATACCCCTCCTGATATGAATAACAAACAGGAGATTAATATAGAAGACATTGCTGTCTCTACATTAAAGAAAGAGGAAACCGAAGAAACCGTGTTGAGAGGTCGGGTGGAATATTTTAACGAGGACAGGGGATTCGGTTTTATCAAGGATGTCAATAGTACGGAAAAATATTTTTTCTATATTACCAGCGTCCAAAACCCTATTGTTGAAGGAAATATGGTTACTTTTGAGTTGGAACGCGGTCGTAAAGGCATGAATGCCGTGAGAATCGCTCTTGCAAGTTAAAGGATAACCCATTATCAATAATTAAATACCTAAATGATGAACATCTATGTATCCAATTTAAGCTATAGCACGACGAGTGAAAGCTTACAAGAATTATTTTCAGCGTATGGTAGTGTAACTTCTGCCTACATTATTACAGACCGCGAAACTAAAAGGTCACGTGGTTTCGGGTTTGTTGAAATGGCGAATGAGCCGGAGGCTCAAGAGGCTATTGCTAAATTGAATGAAACGGAATTTGAAGGAAAGACAATTAGCGTAACCGTTGCACGTCCCCGTGTTGAAAGAAGCGGCGGGAACAATCGGAGATATTAAAAAACAAGAAAGGGGTAAAAGTCATTTTAGCTTCTTCCCGTCTACGCCGTACCCCCTCTATAAACAGAGGGGGAGCTTGGTTACTCGCCGTTTTTGGAAAGATTCACCAGATCCTCCTCTGTTTATAGAGGAGGTGGCTGCGAAGCAGACGGAGGAGTTTTTGAAGAAAAGGGGTTTTTACCCCTTTCTTGTTTTTAATTCATATCCTCTTTTCCCATCTTCAGGAAACGCCATACCTCTCAGGAATCCAACCATTCGGTTGCCGGGGTGTAAGTGTAATGTTCCAGTTTTTCCAGTAACAAGTTGACTTTGTCTATCAATGTTCTGCTATTTTTCAACAACAAACTCATGTTTTCATCTGTCATACTTTTTTCTTTCATATCTTTTGTTTTTTAATTTGTACATACAATATTACTGCTTAAATAAAAAAAGTTAATAGAGTATTTCGTGTGAAATCTCCGGTAAAATTGTCGTTTATTTATATCTTTGTTTTTGCTAAAATAAAGGAACGATATGGAGTTACGGACTGCAAATGTTACGAGGTATATCATGCCCTTGCGTGAAGGCGGCTCTTTGCCGGCATTGGCGGAAGCGGATGATGAATTCAAATACGTGGTGAAATTCCGGGGTGCAGGTCACGGGGCAAAAGCTTTGATCGCTGAACTGATCGGGGGAGAGGTGGCTCGTGCTTTGGGATTACGGGTGCCCGAGATCGTGTTTCTTCAACTGGACGAAGCATTCGGGCAGGCGGAAGGCGACGAGGAGATACAGGATTTGCTGAAAGCGAGCCGGGGATTAAACTTGGGGCTTCATTTCTTGTCGGGGGCATTAGGGTTCGAGCCCACGGTGAATATAATTGATCCCGAATTGGCATCGAAAATTGTTTGGTTGGATGCCTTGCTCACGAATATCGACCGCACGATACGAAATACCAATTTGTTGATGTGGCACAAGGAACTTTGGTTGATAGACCACGGTTCATCACTTTATTTTCATTACTCGTGGGTGAATTGGGAAAAACACGTCTTGAGTCCTTTCGGGCAGGTAAAAGATCATGTCTTGTTGCCTCGGGCGAGCCGGTTGGTGGAAGTGGATGCCGGACTGAAAGCCTTGCTCACGCCGGAAAAAATACGGGAGATTGTCCATTTGATTCCCGACGAATGGTTGAATTGGGAAGATTTCGGCGTATTGCCTTCGGAGATTAAAGATACTTACGTGCGTTTCCTCGTGGAGCGGGTAGCACATTCGGAAATATTTATAAAAGAAGCTCAACATGCCAGAGAAATACTTGTATGAATATGCGGTCATCCGGGTTGTGCCCCGGGTGGAACGGGAAGAATTTGTGAACGTGGGAATCATTTTGTTTTCCAAACGGAAAAAATACCTCAAGGCAAAATATATCCTGCACGAGGATAAATTGAGAACGCTTTTTCCGGAGGCGGAGGTTGAGGTGATAGAAAATAATCTGCGTGTTTTCGATCGTATCTGTTCCGGTGCGAAAGAGGGCGGTCCTATTGCCGAATTTGAAATTCCCGAACGTTTCCGTTGGCTTACCGCCGTCCGGAGTACTTCAATACAGACCTCCCGTCCTCATCCCGGTTTCTCTGCCGACCTTGACGTGACGTTCGAGAAACTGTTTCGGGAATTAGTGTTGTGATTTTTGTTATAAAAATGCAAACAAATTTGTTTGCATTTTCGTATCTTTGTAAAAAGAATTATGGTGCATAAAATTGACATATTAAAAGGAATTCATCCGGGAAAGATCATTAGCCGAGATTTAAAAAAGAAAAATCTCAGCCAGCGTTCTTTCGCTGCTTCTATTGGTGTTCATAGTCAAACTCTTAATGCTATAATTAACGGGCGGCGGCAACTGACAATTGAATTATCTCTTAAGATAGAACAGGCATTGGGATACGAAGATGGATTCTTATATGCTCTTCAGGCGTATTATTTAGTAATAGAATTTAAGAATAAGGAATTAAGTCGGTCTGTATCTGGAATTCCCAATATCCGAAAGTCTTTGTTTTGGGACGTAGATTTTGATTCGATAGACTGGGGTAAATACAAAAAAGCCGTAATACAAAGGGTTTTAGAACGAGGAAATAAAGCAGAGAAGAAAGAAATAGCACGTTTCTATAATATAGACGTTACTGAACTTGAAAGTTACAAATCGAACAATTATTATCGGATTACTAAAACGAAACATTCTAATGACAGTATTACATTATGAAACGGTAAAACCATATTTGAAGGAAATTCTTGATATGCTGATGGCGGAAGAATTGTTTAACCCGTTTCGTTTAGTTGGTGGAACTAATCTCAGTTTGCGATTTGGTCATCGTATTTCAGAAGATATTGATTTATTCACAGATGTAGAATACGGTAGTCTAAATTACCGGAATTTTGAATCTTATCTTCGTGCTAGATTTCCATATTATGAATCCACGGATACAACTTCAGTAGTGGGAAATGGCAGATCATATTATATAGGGTTGTCTGCTGATAATTATATAAAACTTGATCTGATGTACACGGATTCTTTTATAAATGAGATTGAAATCATTGACAATATACGTATGGCTAGCCTAAGTGATATTATTGCGATGAAAATGAATGTGGTGTCTCGCGGTGGACGAAAAAAGGATTTTTGGGATTTACATCTTTTGCTTGCTAGATTTCCACTATCTGAAATGTTTGCTTTTCATGAGAAAAGGCATCCGTGGGAACATGAGCCCAAAGAGTTGTTACGATTGTTCACTGATTTTAGTGTTGCGGATGAATTTCCTGATCCTATATGTTTGCTTGGTAAAAATTGGGATGATATAAAACTTGACCTAATTGAGATTGCTGATGAATATGTGGAAAAATAAGGTTCTCATGTATTCTTTAATGGTTTTGATTTTAGTATAAACTTGTCATTGTTTTGCAAATCCACTTGTTAAAAGTGGATTTGCAAGAAATGCAGATTGTTTAATACGTGTTCTTCGTTAAAATTTCTTCGCTTCCAATGTAGCCTCGATGTCCGTTTTGCTGAAAAATACTTTGCCTCCTAAACGCCGGAAGGGGAGAATATTTTTGTTACAATAAACTTGTAATGTTCGGGGGCATATTTTCAGAATGCGACAGACATCGTTGCCGTCCAGCCATTCTGTAGTTGGGGCTATCGTTTGTTGGTCCACTCGGTTGAGCAATATTTCCACTTGGTTCAATAACGTGTGGTTACATTCCAGTAACACGTGGAGTTGATACTCGATGTCAATATATTTTTCCATAATATTGTAGATTTGTGGTTAGTGAAAAGGAAGGGAAGTTATTTTTTTCTCTGTTCTCGTTGCTCCGCATAATCGAGGTACTGCTCCCGCAGTTTGTCCACGTATTTAAGCGGGTTGTAACGCCCGAGAGATTGGTGTATCCTATCTTCGAAATTATTGGCGCATTTCCGGTTCATCATGGCCGAGAAGTATCCCGCGAAAGCCTTTTTCGTGACACCGGGAGTGATGCCTTTCACCGCACCGGAATGCCATAGGAAATTGATTAATTCGTTCAAGTCTATTTCGGTACCTTCAAGCATGAAATCGGATGGACGGAAAGAGGTCGTGCCGAGCAGGCTGGCTTTAGTTCTTTCGAAAGACTCTCGTTGCAAGGTGAGAAACCGGTCAAGATATTTCCGGTGGTCATTTGACAAATCCTGTAAAGACACGAGCTCGTTTCCTTTGGTGATTAATAAATTCAAGTCTATTTCGACTTTATAGGCTTAACATTCCTTGTCAAACGCCGGGAAAACAAGGATTATTTTTGTGAAGGGGTAGAGGAGGGCATTAGTGAAAGTGCCCTCCTGACACACAACGATGGTTTATTTAACGATGATGGTGAAACAATCATTTACGTCTTTCGAGTACCCCTCGTTCGAGAAATTTAAGGAGATCACGTAACGTCCGACGGGAATATCATGTTCAATAGGAACCTCGAATATTCCATTACCTCTAACAGTTAGGCAATCCGCTAATTTATTAGCATCGCCATTCGTTGTTTTGATTTCTTTCACGGTAACATAAATCTGTTGAGTTCCTTGAATGCCTTCGATAGGTACGCTTACCCATGGTTGTTTCCACTTTAACCGATAATAATCTTCTCCTTCTCCTCCCATACCTTCATAAGTAGGTTCGATTCCCCATTCGAGAATTTCTTCAGGTGGTATCCCCATGTTGATTAAATCGTAATATTCCGGGTTCGACCAAATACCCCAACTTGGAGGTGTAATATCTAAATCTTTTTTTACAATCATTGAATCGGTTTCATAACTGGCATTTTCTGTCAATAAATAGCCTATGGTTACATCTTGACACCCGACTCCAAGCCAAGTAACCATGGCAATAATCGTCAATATAATTATATTCTTCATAGTTTTAATTTTTTAATACCTCCATTATATTCTTCCCAAATCGTAATTATAATTCAATGCATGAACTACTCCATTCAGAGGTTGAATGTCTGGGGTGGCGAGAGGAACCATTGTTGCTTTTGTAAAAGAATAAATGTACATGGTCTCGGGACCTAAATCAGGAACTCCGCCATAAGCCGATTTATCTCGATAAATTCGTAAATGACTGCCGCCTAAAGTTTCAACATCCGTTCCTCCGTCTTGTAATTCGTCGTCAATCATATAGTCTACATTACGGTATGCAAAGTCGGCTTTCAAGTATTTTTTGTTCAACACGTGGCGTAGCACGATTGCTTTACAATCCTTTATACTCATCTCGTCCACTGATTCCATACCGTTATTCCATAAATGTCGTAATATAGTGTAACTCGGGGGAGCAAAGAAAGTAATCTCTTTGTAATTCGAGTCTTTTCCCTCGAACATATCGGTTAATCCTGCCCGTTCTATCAATTTTACGGTTAATTCCCAGTTATATGTATCTTTTCGTAAATACTCCATGATAGAACAATCATGATAAGGGCTGGAAACCCCGCTGTCATACCAATCTTGTGCGGTACAAGAAGACAGGAAGATTGCGGCACTAATACAAACAAATATATTATATATTTTTTTCATAAACTTCAATTTAATAGATTTACGTTGTTCCATTTACATTCTTCGTTGCCAATATATATTTTGCCTTAACAAGGGGTTATCCCAAAAATTTGAACTTTGAAGGGCACCAAAGAATACACCGTCAATAATATCTTGGGCGCTTACGTTACGAAAACCGCCATATAATTCCGTTTTGTAGTATTCATTGCGTAACACGTCAAACCAACGTCCACCCTCTATCAGGAATTCTTTTTCCCGTTCTTTAAATATTGTATAACGCAAGTTACCGCCATACTCGGATGCATCATATAATTTTGCTTTTGCACGAGTCCGGATAGTGTTCAGGTCGTCTATCGCACCTTGCAGGTAACTGCCACCTAATCTAGCCCGGCATTCAGCTCTCAATAGAATAATATCGGCTAATCGCCACCAGATTTTATTAGCGTCGAAATTGATAAATTCTCCGCCGCCCGCACCTCCGTCCGTGGAAACATAGGCTTTACGGTGTTTGTAAGGGTAAGCGTATCCGCCTGTTATATCAATATCCACGGAATCACGCATATATTCATACCGATAAAACCAAGCATCTCGTCTTAAATCGTCTTTGGAGAACATTTTTTCAACGGTTTCATTCGTGATTCGGAATCTCATGTATTGTATATTAGCCATCGTTGCCCCCGTAACCACTGGATAGCCTTGATAAAATACTGCCATATCGGTTGAAGCTAGACGTTGATCCCATTTTGTCTGAGCCAATTCATCCCAATAATTTCGGAAAATACTCTCGAAAACACTCTCCTTTGAACCACCCATGAAGGTTGTTTCACACATGTCTTCCGGGGTATCCGCTAGTTTATAAATATCTTCCCGCTTGATGATGTCCGTGCAAGCTTGTTCCGCTATTTTCCACAGTTCCTGTTCATCATAATTTCGGTCTTCCGGTTTTGCCATGTATTTACAACCAGCTTTCCACGCGCACAAATGGGCTAACAAGGCATTTGCCGCACCTTTGCATGGACGGGCACGATGAGTTACAGCATTGCCGTTTGCGTCCGTTAATTTGTCCCATTCGGGGAGAAGTTGTACCGCTTCTTTAGCTAATTCAATGGCGTAATCTATTACTTTTATCCAAGAGGTTTGCCCTTGTGGGGTGGTTTCCACTTCGTCACGAATCAAGACGCAATCTCCGCATAGACGAACGATATGCAAGTAAGCAAATGCTTTAAAGAAGTAGATTTGTCCCCTGTAAAAATTGCGTCTTTCTTTTGGCATGTCAATTTTATCAATATAAGGTAATGGTACATTAGCGTATGAGATTACACGATAAAACCAATC
The DNA here is from genome assembly GCF_046365375.1 of Butyricimonas muris. Classification (NCBI taxonomy): domain Bacteria; kingdom Pseudomonadati; phylum Bacteroidota; class Bacteroidia; order Bacteroidales; family Odoribacteraceae; genus Butyricimonas; species Butyricimonas muris. Next base: position 335,845 of record NZ_JBKEIT010000003.1, read on the forward strand.
CCAATCTACAATATACATAAAGGGTTCATGTTCTTGTAATAGTGACGATGAACCTTCTTCAATGTAATCCGAATATTCTCCATTGGGGGCAAGGTCTTGACCAACGCATTCATTGCGTACAGAGGCTTCCGCACCCATTACGCCAATCTCTAGTTCTCGTTCTGTTTCAAAAACATTCATGAATGTGACAGAGTTTTCCGGGCTCATGTCCAAGGAATCCACGCAAGCCGTGCAATTCAATAAAAATGTGAAGAGGAATAAATAATATATGTGTTTCATGGTTTAGAATTTTATCGTTAAACCTAAAGTAAACTTGCGAGCCAATGGATAGGGTAATGCTCCATTGTTTCCATCTATTCCGGAGCGAATATCCACCGTTTCCGGTTCTATACCGGAATAGTTTGTCCACGTGAACAAGTTTTCTCCACTGGCAAAGAAACGTAATTCTGAAAGCCCACAACGTTTGATCCAATTTTGGGGGAGCGAATAGCCTAAAGTTACGGTCTTTAGCTTTAACCAGTTTACTTTTTCTACGTCATCCTTAACGCTACCCCAGTTGTGGTCAGCATTTCCTTGCCACATGGGGAAATCTGATTTATCTCCGTTTTTTTCCCAGAAAGTTACTTTATTTAAATTCATTGCGATAGCGGGGTATTCACCGGGCATGCCCAAACATCTTTTAGATATATAATTTATCATATGTCGTCCTAATTGATAGGATATCAGCATATTCAAATCAAAATTTTTCCAACGTACTTCATTCACAATTCCTCCGCTTATCTCGGGTAAGGCACTGCCACAATATACTCGGTCTTCAAAACCGATTTGTCCGTCACCGTTCACATCAATGAACTTGTAATCCCCGGGTTTGAAATAAGTACTATTACCTTCATCTCCTCCTAGATAATGACTTACACCAACAGAATTATAGAACACGGGTATTTCATCTTGTGAATTTATATAGCCGTCTGTTTTAGGTAAATAAATTCCGTTTAAAGCTTTTCCTATAATTCGTTCGGCTCCGTCATCTTTTCCGTTCGTGGATTTTTTGAAGCGATTCCAGTTTTTGGCAGCGTTGATAGAAATTTTCCAATACAGCTCGGGACGTCGGAATATCTCGTAACGAACCATTAGTTCTATACCTTCGTTTGAAATTGTTTTTGCATTTTGCCATTGGGAATCATATCGTTGATAAGAGCCTGTGGGTAAATTGATTCTATCAAGTAATTTGTCTGTAAGCCGATAATAATAATCAACCGTAAATCCTAAGCGATAGTCAAAAAAATCCAAGTCAGTCCCAAAATCATATTGGTCGGTTTCTTCCCAACTCAATTTATCATTATATAGTCCTCCAAACCATTGGGGACGAATCATTCCGTTACCCATGTAAGGAATATCCGTGACAAAGATTCCTAATGCTAAATAGTTTTGTGCGAAATGCATACCAGAACGTCCCCAACTTGCACGTATTTTACCGAAAGAGAACCATGCTAAGTGTTCTTTTATCCAGTTTTCTTCAGAAAAATTCCATCCTGCTGCGATAGAGGGGAAAGTTCCCCAACGGTTGTTTTTTCCAAATGTGGAACTTCCGTCCCTGCGAATGCTAAATGAAAGTAGATATTTATCTCGAAAACCGTATTCCAAACGGGCAAAATAAGAGAGTAAACATTTTTCTTGCATGTCGGATTGATAATTTTTGAAAGCGATTGGACGAGATTCGCCACCTCCCCAATCTTCATACCCGATATCCGGCATTCCATCCGGGGCATAATATATTTTATCACTTGGTGAATTTTGGGCGTATCCTCCGTTGTATTCCTCTTGATCATACTGGTAAGAGAAACCGGCTACAAAGTCAACATGATGGTCTTCATGAATTACTTTTTTGTATGTCAATAAATTTTCATTTAGAACCATGAGATTTATCCCCGTTTCCCCGATGCTTTTAGAATAACCGGAATAGCTTAAATTTGCCGGTTGGAAATAGTTTCGACGGTCAATGACATAATCAGCAGCCAAGGAAGAAGAAATATTCAATCCCTCTATGATTTCGTAACCTAATTTCATGTTCGTTCTTAAGCGTACGGAACGATTGTTTTCTTTTGTACCTTTGTATGCGTTTAGGGCTTGCTCCCACACGATGGAACCTTCTCCTGGCAATAAGGATGATAATTGATAGGGTTCTCCCGGGACTGTTTCTATTGGGACTGCATTTTCCGAATAAGCTAAATTTTCAGAAGCATTTGAACTTGCCCGTTTTTTTCGTGTGATAGAAGCGTTAAAACGTAAATCTACAGTCAATTTTTTTACCGGATTCACATTTAAATTGGCATTTAGATCAATTCTCCGGTATCCTGTGCCCTTATAAATACCTGTTTCATCGTATAAACCTAATCCGATGGCGTAAGTTGTTCTCGTTGTACCTCCATACGTTTGAATGTTTGCATTTGTAATTTTACCTGTTTCAAAATACATTTTGAAAAAATTCGTGGAATTGTTGTAAAAAGGATTTAAACTATCTTGAAACATCGTGCCATTTCCTGTTCCCCAATATTCCGTGTTTGGAATCCAATTTTTGTCTAATGTGGCTCCTTGTGTATTGTGTTCGTATTGTTCCTTTAAAGAAGTCGGGTATTTCCAGCGATTGGTTTCTTTATCTAAATATGCACGATAATACTTTCTATTGGCAGCCAAACGAAAGGCTCGTTCTGCTCGTCCTGACGTTAAATCGGGATAACGTGGCAGAATGCTCCATGATTGGGAAAAATTGACAGAAAATGTAGCATCTTGATCTTTCAATCCTTTTTTCGTGGTAACAATAATTACTCCGTTTGCTGCACGTGAACCATAAATTGCCGCAGAGGAAGCATCTTTTAATACTTGAATTGATTCGATCATATCCGGGTTTAAATCAGCCAATAAGTTTGCTCCCGTGATAGGTGAAGTAAAAGAGTTTAACGGCATCCCGTCCACCACCCATAAAGGATTGGAAAAACGACGTTTTTGTTCGACATCTAATGAGTTGTAACCTCGGATTGTGACTGCAATATCGCCTCCTCCCGGTGCTCCGGAGATATTGGTTATATCCATACCGGCTACCCGTCCTTGTAATAGGTTAGCAATACTTGATGTCGGAATTCCTTTTATTTCATCAGCCTTTATCGTTGACACTGCGCCTGTCATTTTTCTTTTCGTGGTATTTCCATAGGCAACAACGACAGTTTCGTCCAACATTTGTATGTCTTCCTCTAGGGTGATGCGGAGGGTATCTGTTTTTTCCGTGAAGTTGATGACTTGTGTTTTGAAACCCACGAAAGAAAATTCTAAAGAGCCTTTGGTTGTTGGAAGTTGTAAAGAAAACCAACCTTTATTGTTTGTTGCTGTTCCAATGCTCGTGTTAGCTAGTTTTATAGTTACTCCCGGCATCGGTTCTTTTTTCTTGTCATAAACCCAACCTTTTAACGTGATAGATTTTTTTTCGTCCTGTGTATTGGCTTTGAGTTTGATAACAATAGCGTTATTTAGAACGACGTATTCCAAGTTCGTGTTCTCCAAGCATTTTTGTAGAATCTTTTCTATGTCTACATCGGTTTCATTAAGCGTGATGCCTTTCACGGGTGCAATGTCCGTATCATTGTACATGAAGGTGAAGTGGCTTTGTTGCTTTAACTCCCAGATTACCTCTTCCAAGGTGGCATTTTTCTTCTTGATCGTGACGGTTTGCGCGTTCGCCCCGGCAAAGGTTTGTATCACGAAACACGTGAGTAATAGTAATGTCAATTTCATACATCTAATCATTTTTCGCGTATTTCCCCCGGAGGGAAAAACGCTTTTCCATCTTTTTTTCATAACTTTGTTCAGTTAATTAATGACTAATTAATTCCTAGGATCGGGAAATGTTGGAGCAGGCCCCGATCCTTTTCTTATTATCGGGTTTGAACGGTAATCGTGTTTGCCTTCCGGACGGCAAGCACTTTCCCGCTCTCGTTGATAATTTCCAGTAAGTTGTCGATTTCTTCGTATTTATCCAGATTTGCCGAAATTTTTATCTCTTTCGCTTCCGGGTTGGTGTAGAAGATTGTCATCCCGTACCAACGAGCCACCTCGTTCATCACGTCTTCCAAACGTTGGTTGCGGAAGACAAACATCCCTTTCACCCATCCCGTGTATAAGTCCGTGTCCACTTTTTGGACGGAAGTTTCTCCGGTTATCCTATCCAGACGGAATTGCTCCGAGGGTTTCAACAACACTTTCGATTTGTCGGTGTAAGCCCAAACGGAACCTTCCACCAGCGTGGTATGCACGATGTCTTCGGTGGGATAAGATTTTACATTGAAACACGTTCCCGTCACTTGTACTTTCATGCCCTTCGTGTTTACTATGAAAGGCCATCCTTCGGCATGCACGACTTGGAAGAATCCTTCTCCTTCGAGAAACACCTCTCGCGGTTTCCCTTCCTCGAATTGTTCGGGAAAGCGTAATTTCGATTCGCAGTTCAACCATATTCGCGTCCCGTCGGTAAGTGTCACTCCATAGTCTGTTCCTGCCGGGATTTGTATCGTGTGGTAGGAAGGAAGTATTATCTGTGAATCCCGAACCTGTTGATGTTGTGAACCTGCCGGGCTATTGGTTTGATAGGCAAGTAAATTCGAGGTGTCGTTCACGATCTGTGTACCTTGAGGTGTTTCCAAGTGAATCTCCGTTTGAGTCAGATCGTAGACTTGTCCCGATGCGGTTGTCAATATGGCACCTTGTTTGCCCTTGTGTACTTCTTTTGCCACTTGAATCGTTTTCTGTTTTGTAAAATGCTGTTTTAGCATCAATCCTCCCGCCACGCTCAGCAACACGCCCGTGCATGCAACCACGGATAGCCACGCTCTCCTTCCAACCCGGTGTTGCCGTATCGTTCGACTCCTTTGTGAAGTCATATTCTTTTCTTGTACCTTTTGCCGGAACTTCTTCCACTCCTCGCTCACCACGATCTGCCGCCCGTACTCCTCGCGTAAAAACGCCTCTCGATTCAAGATTACCTCCTCGAACAATTCTTTGTTCTCTTTGATAAGTAGCCACTCTATAAACTTTTCGTCCAACAACTTCTCCGGCTCCCTCAAATGAGAAAGAATAAATTCTATTCTATCGTATTTTTCGTCCATTTTTAGCTTTTTTCTTCTTGTTTTCTTATATCACAGATTCATCTCGAAAATGGGTGAGAAAAAAATGAACTTTTTTTAATTTTTTTTCGTCGAACTTATCCCCGGGAATTTGAAACATGACCTAATACTTTTATTTACACCAATCTAACGCAATAAAAAAAGAGGGCGTATTTCCCGTTTGCTTTCCCGTTCGCCCTCTTAACAAATTCGAATTGTCGCACAAATGTAATAAATTATTTCAATATTAGAATAAAATGCGTGATTTTGAAATGTTTTTTTGGTGGGAATATGATTTTGAATTGAAATTTCGGGATGTGAATTTTTCTGATAGTTGTAGACTCGTTAATGGATTAGGAAGATTTGGCTATTTCCTTTATTATTCGATTAAAATCATTTTTCGTGGAAAAATGTGGTGTTTATATTTTTTTGTATATATTTGTAAAACAGTGATGATGTATTAAGGTATGTTTATTTTATTTCAAAAGTAGCATGAATAGAGAGGATTATTTATCTCAGATGAAGGCACTTGAGGATATTATTATTGATGCTCGTTCGCAACAAGATACTTTGAGGCAGCAGTATATAGATGCCAATAAGAAGTTTGATGTAAATGAGAGGATCAGGATAATTACTCCCGGTTTTAGAAGAGTTACTCCGGATGAACAAGGAAGAACGCGTATTCCCGAAGATGTGAGGTATGCTTATGTGGAAGGATACACGATAGACAGTCAGGGGAAAATAACGTATTTACTGGCGAAGGAGACAACGACTCATCGGAAAGCGGTAGCAAAGACTTCTTACACGGAGTTTGATATTCTTGAAAAGATAGATCCGGAAGCACTTCCGGTTTTGTAAAAGAGGGGAATATCCCGGTGCATAAAAAAAAGAGCGATAAGTGAAAAACTTACCGCTCTCGGTATGTTATGCGGTTAATGTCCGCTTCGTTGGCGTTTCTTTTCCATCGCGATACTGATTATGAATGGGATGGAGAAGAATACCACGGTTCCTATGACGACAAGTCCGGTATACATTGCCGGGCTGCCGACAGGTAGTTGGGATGGTGGGAAGAAGGTGACAGCGAAGGAGAATAGTACTGCAAGAAAGCCTATGCCCGCTATAAGCCACATTCCCAGATTTCCTCCCGGTACCCGGTAACTACGGGGAAGGTCGGGTTGCGTGTACCTCAGCTTAATGCCGGAGGCGTACATCATCATGTACATAAGTAAGTACAATCCGATCGTGAGGGCGCTCAACAGGAAGAATGCAACGCTGACGTCGTCCATGATCATGTAAAGTGAAGATAGAACGGAAACGATACATCCTTGTATGATAAGGATGTTAATTTGTATCCCGTTTTTATTGGTTTTCTTCAGTAAATCGGGAAGTTGTCCGTCTTTTGCTGTCCAGAGTAGACCGCGGCTGGGGCCGGATATCCATGACATAACTCCGGCGAGAGCCCCGAAAGCGACAAGGAGTCCCATCACGTTGGATAGCCAGCCGACATGGTAATGGTCGAACAATTGTTGGAAGGTGGTAAATAATCCCGATTGAAGGTTTATCTGGTCATAAGGGGTGACGATTGCCACTGCCAAAGCTCCTAGGGTAAACAACGCGAAAGAGATCAACGCCGCGAGGAACATGGCGGCCGGGAATTGTTTTTGAGGGTTTTGTAATTCTTGGGCGTGTACGGCGTGTACTTCAACTCCGGCAAAAAGAAGTAATATTCCTGCAAGGAAAGCGATATCGCTCATTCCTGTGATGTGAGGGAACAGACGGGGATGCACGTGATGTGCGGCGTCTATATTTACAACTTCCGAAACGGTGGCCGGCACGTGTTCCAGAGCTATCGGGTTTTTATCAACCACCCAGATGATAGCCATAACGATGACGACGATTCCGGGTAATACCGTTCCGATCAAGAAGCCTTGGCTGGTGAGCTTGGATACGGTGGAAGTCCCCTTGAGGGTTACCCACGTGGCAAACCAGTACATGATGATAGAGAATAATCCGACAAACATTCCGTTCTGTGCCAGATCGGGTTTGCCTATCATGTACGCGATGGATGCGGCGGCAAAACCGAGGACGGTAGGATACCAAACCACGTTCTGTATCCATTGCAGGAAGATAGCGGCAAATCCCATCCGTTGGTTGAAAGCTTCTTTTACCCACGTGTAGACGCCTCCTCCTTTGGAGGCGAAAGCACTACCTAATTCCGCTCCAACAAGGGCGGCGGGAATAAGAAACAGGAAGGTGGCAAAGAATATATAGAAGAACATGGTAAGTTCTTCTTGTGCCATCATTGGTAAACCTCGCAGGCTGATTACCGCAGCGGCGGTCATTAGCGCGAGTTGAGTTGTAGTGATGTTCTTAGTTGGTTTAGTCATAACGAAAAATTTAAAATGAGATATGTTTTCCTCCGTTTTTATTTAATATTTTTCGTTGTAACGTGGAGAGAAGAAGATTTGTTATGTAAATTTCTAATAATTTGATTATCGTTGATAGCCCTCCGGTGTGCTATCGTTGCGCAAAGAGTCTTCGTGAACGAGAAGAAGTAATAGCAGAGAAGAGGGAAACTCATCACGTAATATATTTAATCCGGTGGTTACGTGTGTTTTAACGGTGTTGACCGAGATGTTAAGTTCTTCCGCTATTTCTTTATATTTTTTGCATTCTATAAAGCATAATTTCATCACCCGCGAGCAACGTTCCGGAAGTTGGTCTATTCGTTTTATGATACGGTTGATGAGTTCATCCCGATCGGAAGGCTCGGATAGGGTGTATACCGGTTCCTCGACAAGTGCCTGTTGTGCGTGAGCGTCCTCTACTTTCCGGTGTGCCAAGTAATTGATTGCCCTGTTGCGGGTAAGGCTGAACAGGTAAGGCAGGATAGGACGGGAAAAGTCTATTTCTTCCCGGTGACTCCACAAGCTGAGAAATACGTCATGAACGATATCTTTCGAGGCGTCCGGATCGTTCACGAAAGTAGTAGCGTGGGTACATAACGTTGCAAAGTGCTGTTTGAAGATATCTTCAAACCCGGTACACATCGATTCTTTGTTTTTCACGCGTTCCATAATCCAACTTTGATTGTTGCAAAGGTAGGAAAATTTATTAATTTTGGCATTCAAATTTCAATATATGGAATGGTTGAATAGTTTATTTGTAGAACACTCTGTTATTCAGGCGGTAATCGTGATATCGCTGGTTTCGGCAGTGGGATTGGCTTTAGGGAAAATCAGTATCTGGGGAGTATCGTTAGGGGTGACGTTCGTGTTCTTTGCCGGTATTATGGCAGGCCATTTCGGTCTCACGATTGATCCGCAGATGTTGAATTACGCCGAGAGTTTCGGGTTGATTATTTTCGTGTACGCTCTCGGTTTGCAGGTGGGACCCGGTTTTTTCTCGTCATTGGGAAAGGGCGGTTTGAAGTTGAATATACTGGCAATGGTCGTGGTGGCTCTCGGGGTAATGCTGACTTTGGGTTTTCATTGGACGACGGGGGTATCTTTGCCGGACATGGTAGGTATTCTCAGCGGTGCGGTGACAAATACCCCGGCGTTGGGAGCGGCACAACAGACGTTGAAGCAGATGGGAGATCCGACGATGGCTCCTTCCGATATAGCGTTGGGATGTGCGGTGGCTTATCCGTTGGGGGTAGTCGGGGTGATTCTTGCCGTGATTTTCGTGCGTAAACTTTTTGCCTCGAATATCTTTTTCAAGAAATCGAATGATGATAAGCATAAGAAGACGATTGTTGTGGGGTTGAACGTGAGCAATCCCGGCGTGGAGGGCAAGACAATTAAAGATATAGCGCGAATGGCGTCGAAGAGATTCGTGATTTCCCGTTTGTGGCGTGACGGGAAGGTAGTCATTCCGGCTTCCGACACGGTAGTGCAGCTTGGCGATCGTTTGCTGGTTATTATCACGGAGAGTGATGTTGACGCTTTGTCGGGAATGATTGGTGAGCGGGACACGACGGATTGGAATCAGGAGGATATCGACTGGAATGCCGTGGATAACCAACTCGTGTCGCATCGTATCGTGATTACACGTCCCGATATTAACGGGAAGCGGTTGGGGACATTGCGCCTACGGAACGAGTTCGGGATTAACGTGACTCGTATTTACCGAGCGGGAATCGTGCTTTTGCCGACACCTGATCTTGTCTTGCAGTTGGGCGACCGTTTGAATGTGGTTGGTGAGGAGGCTGCTATTGCCCGGGTGGGGGAAGCTGTGGGTGATGCCGTGAAAGACCTTGACGAACCTAATCTTGTGGCGGTGTTTATCGGTATGGTATTCGGTTTGTTGCTCGGTTCAATACCTTTGGCTATTCCCGGTATCAGTTTTCCGGTGAAGTTGGGATTGGCGGGAGGTCCGATTATAATGGGTATTCTGGTCGGTGCTTTCGGTCCTCGGATACATATGATTACTTACACGACGATTAGTGCGAACTTGATGTTGCGGGCTTTGGGACTTTCGATGTATCTCGCTTGTCTTGGGCTGGATGCCGGTACGCATTTCTTCGAAACGGTTTTTCGTCCGGAAGGAGCGTTGTGGGTGGCTCTCGGTTTTGCTATCACGGTGGTTCCTGTCGTGCTTGTGGCGGCTGTGGCAATCAAGTGGATGAAGATTGATTTCGGTTCGGTGGCGGGAATGTTGTGCGGGAGTATGTCTAATCCGATGGCGTTGAATTATGTCAACACGACCGTGGATAATGATTCTCCTTCCGTGGCATACGCGACAGTTTACCCGTTGACGATGTTCGTACGGGTAATTCTGGCGCAGGTGATTTTGATGTTGTTTCTTTGAGTGTAGGCTTGTGAACTTTTATTTTCAGAGGCAGAAGTCGCTTTTTTCCCATTCAATGGAGCATCCTGTGATTGGGACGGCGCCTTTGTCAGTGATATCGAGCAGTTCATCTTCCATTTCATAGTAAGCGAAGCCGGCTCCTATGACTAGCTTTTTGTAGATTTCGTTTATGTCGATAGCTTTCGGCACGAGTTTTCCTTGCCTTATGGATACAGGGGTGAGTTTTTGTCCTTTTACCCCGATTTTTATTCTTCCGCCGATAAACAGGATATGCCAACCGTCCACCACGGGCAGGTCTTGCGTGGGATATAGCACGTGTTCTCCTTTTGTGCTGGTAAAGGTGATTTTTGCCGGACGTATTTCACGATTTTTCCCGAATATTTTACTGGCGAGAGTACCCTGTCTGGTCATTTCGTCTATGGTATATTTGAATTCATCAATGAGGTCGGGCATGAGCATGTAAAGTTCTTTCTGCGGGTCTTCGTCCCATTCATCGAGTTTCATTTCCAATATTAGAGCAAGAGCCATGAGAGCCTCTGGTGCCACGTGGAGGGTAATATCTTTTCTTTTCATAGCTGTATGTTTTATATTTTCCTTCTTGATCATTTGTATTTATAGCCGGGAAGTAAGTTACGCGAATATTTTATAAAAAACAACGAATTGTTTCATTTTTCTCCTTGCGGACGGTAGGTAGACACGGGAACAGGCAAAGATTTTATGGAGATCCTATAATAATGTCAAAAAAAAGTTTACCCTTGGTATGGAATTTGGTGATCTAATACTTTATATGCCTGTCATTTGAAACATAGAAGCACTTGTATTCGTAAACATATAAATGATAATTTGCAATGTCAGGTAATGATAGTCATATCTTGTAAACTTTATAAACAGATTAGACATGGAAAAGAAATTTCGATTCAAGACAAACCTAAAATGTAATGGTTGCGTATCAAAAGTTACCCCGTACTTGAATAGCACGAGGGACGTTACGGATTGGACTGTTGATTTGAAACATCCCGATAAAGTACTGACAGTGACGTTGCAAACGGGCGATACCCGTTCCGTGCGCAAGGCATTCGAGGGTGCGGGGTATAAAATTGAAGAAATACATTAGAAGTTATGTTGATTATTTTATCACCGGCAAAGGCCATGGATATGTCCGCGGTAGAGAAAGATGTTCCGGGTTCTATACCCGAGTACGCGACCGAGGCGGAGTATCTCGCGGAACAGATGCGTCGTTTTTCGGCATCCGATTTAGAGAAAATGTTGAAGATCAGTGATAAGTTGGCTCAGGAGAATTACGAACGTTATCAAAAGTTCGGTAGTTTGTCGAATCCTCGCAAACAGGCGTTGCTGGCATATAACGGGAGTGTGTTCAAAGCTATTGATCCTGCTTCATTTGCGGTAGACGATCTGAGATATGCCCAGAATCATCTCCGTATTATTTCAACGCTCTACGGGTTGGTACGACCGCTTGATCTGATACAGGCGTACCGTATCGCTTTCGCGGTAAAATTGAACGGGACAAACGGGGGTGATCTTTACGATTATTGGACGCCCAAGTTGACAATCCCGTTGCTGGATGCCGTACGTTCTGCCGGTGGTATTATGGTAAACCTCGCCAGTCTTGATATACAAGGGGCGTTACAAATGGACGTGATCCGGGAAAAGGTGAAGGTGATCACACCGGAGTTTCAAGAGTGGCGTGACGGGAAATACGAGACAATTCGTACTTATGCCAAGGTAGCACGAGGTATTATGACCCGTCACATTCTGCTCAACCGTATCGAGGCCCCCGAGGAGTTGAAGTCTTTTCGTTGGGACGGTTTCACGTTTAACCCGGAACTATCGAATGAAGAACATTATTTTTTCACGCGGGTGAAGAAATAATGTGGTGATTTCTTGAAACAAAACCTTATTTTTTTACGATATATCTATCATGTTATAAATCTTATAAGTCATGAAAGAGCGTAAAATAGAACCGGGGACACCCCTGAACGATCATAAGTATTCTATCGTGGTGGATCGCAAAGGACCTTATATGGTCTACGGGCGTCCACCCATGAAACAACAGTTTATCGTGCAAAATGAGGAAGGTACTTCGTGGTCGTATCGCGACGGTATCGAGTTCGATTTGGAAGATGACCCCGTGGCGCTTTGTCGTTGCGGTGCATCAAAGAATCACCCCTTTTGTGACGGTAGCCATTTGACCACCAATTGGGATCCCTCGCTGACTGCCGATAATATACCTTTACTCGATAACGCCGACGTGTTCGACGGTCCGGAATTGGAATTGACGGATAACGAGAAATATTGTGCTTTTGCCCGTTTTTGTGATGCTTACGGTAAGGTGTGGAATCTTGTCGAGGAATCCGACGATAAGGAAGCACGTGAACTTACCGTGCGCGAGGCGAATTATTGTCCTGCCGGAAGACTGAAGGCGTGGGACAAGGAGAAAGGTGAGTTTATCGAGAACAGGCTGACTCCCTCGCTCGTGTTACTTGAAGATCCTCAGGAACGTTGCAGTGGTCCGCTGTTCGTGAGAGGGGGGATTCCTATTGACGACACGGAGGGGGTAAAATACGAACTTCGCAATCGGGTTACTCTTTGTCGTTGCGGTGCCTCGTCCAACAAGCCATTCTGCGACGGTACGCATGCCAGTATCCGTTTCCGTGACGGATTGCCGGGACCGCACGGGGAAGCTAAACGATAAATAGGTTCATAAAGTTCATAAGGTTTGTAAAGTTCATAAAGTAACGGGTGCTTCTCGGACTGTGTCTATTACTTTATAAACCTTATGAACTTTATAAACTTTATAAACTTTTTATTAGTTTTGCCGGAAACTAATAAAAGGTTATTGTATGGATACATTTCATATATTTTTATTCGTGATGACCGGAATTGCGGTTATCGTTTTCGTGGCACTTTATTTCGTGAAGGCGGGATATGGTATGTTTTTTGACGCGAAGTGGGGACGTCCGCTGAATAATCGGTTGGGGTGGGTGCTCATGGAGAGTCCCGTTTTCGTGGCGATGTTGCTTTACTGGTATTTTTCCGATCGTCGTTTTGATATTGTTCCGTTTTTATTCTTTCTTTTTTTCGAGATACATTATTTCCAGCGTTCGTTCATTTTCCCGTTTCTGCTGAAGGGTAAGGGACGTATGCCGTTGGGTATCGTGCTTATGGGAATCACGTTCAACGTGCTTAATGCATGTATGCAAGGGGGATGGATATTTTATTTCTCTCCCGCGGATATGTACACGACGGCGTGGCTGACCACCCCGCAATTTATCATCGGTACGGTCGTATTTTTCGGGGGGATGTTTATCAATCTTCATTCCGATTATATTATCCGGCATTTGCGTCGTCCCGGTGACACGGCTCATTATCTGCCTCGAGGCGGTATGTTCCGTTACGTGACTTCCGCGAATTATTTCGGTGAAATCGTGGAGTGGACAGGTTTTGCCATACTCACGTGGTCTCTTTCCGGCACGGTATTTGTCGTTTGGACATTCGCGAACCTTGTGCCGCGAGCGAACACTATTTATCATCGTTATCTTGACGAATTCGGTGATGAGGTGCGCGCGATGCGTTTGAAGCGGGTGATACCGTTTATATATTAGTTCTCAAAGATAAAAAGGTTAACATGAAAGAAGACACCACTAACAGCAACAACTTGCAACTCGCTAACGGCGGATGTAACCCGCAACCTGCGACTGCCGAAGGCAGCAAACTGTTCACGCCTTATAATATCGGTCCTTTGACATTGCGCAACCGGACGATTCGGGCGGCTGCTTTCGAGGGAATGTGCCCGGGGAATGCCCCGTCGGATATGTTGCATGATTATCACGTGGCGGTAGCCCGCGGGGGAATCGGTATGACCACCTTGGCATATGCGGCAGTGACGAGGAGCGGATTGTCGTTTCCTCACCAGCTATGGTTGCGGCGGGAAATCATTCCCGGTTTGCGGCGTATAACCGATGATATCCACGCCGAGGGAGCTGCGGCATCTATTCAAGTGGGGCATTGCGGGAATATGTCCCATCGCTCGATATGTGGTTGTATGCCTCTCTCCGCGTCCAGCGGTTTCAATATTTATTCGCCCACGCTCGTGCGGGGAATGAAACGGGACGAGATCGTCGATATGGCACGGGAGTATGGTAACTCCGTGCGTCTTGCCCGAGAGGCGGGATTCGATGCCGTGGAGATTCATGCCGGGCATGGTTATTTGATTAGTCAGTTTCTTTCGCCTTATACCAATCATCGTCGCGACGAGTATGGTGGTTCGCTCCAGAACAGGATGCGTTTTATGCGTATCGTGATGGACGAGGTGATGGAGGCGGCGGGCGATGATATGGCTATCCTCGTGAAAGTGAATACACGCGACGGTTTTCGCGGTGGCATGGAAGTACCGGAGTGTATCGAGGTCGCGAAAGCTTTGGAAAAATCAGGAGCACACGCTCTTATTCTTAGTGGCGGGTTTGTCAGTCGGGCTCCGATGTACGTGATGCGCGGGGCTATGCCGATACGTTCTATGACACATTATATGCATCAGGCGTGGTTACGCTGGGGGGTACGTTTGGCAGGACGTTTTATGATTCCGACGGAACCTTTCAAAGAAGCTTATTTTTATGATGACGCGATAAAATTTCGTGAGGCGTTGCATTTGCCTCTCGTCTTTGTCGGTGGTCTGATAGCCCGTGACACGATAGATCGGGTGCTGGATTCGGGATTCGAGTTTGTTTCTATGGCAAGAGCCTTACTTAACGAACCGGATTTCGTGAACCGTATGGCACGAGAAGAGAACGCCCGAAATACTTGTGAGCACGTCAATTATTGTATTGCCCGAATGTACTCGCGTGAGATGGCGTGCCATCATCACTTGAAGGATTTGCCGAAATCGCTGGTAAAGGAAATGGAACGATTAAATGATTTATGATTGCCGATTGAGTGATTAAGTGATTAGAGATTTAGTGATTAAGTGATTATCGGAATGAAAAGTAACTTGCAACTCGCCGAAGGCGAATGTAACTTGCAACCTGCAACTTGCCGAAGGCAAACAAATGGCGAATGTGACTTGCAACCTGCAACGTGTAACTCGCCGAAGGCGAACCTCACGGCTGTTGTAACCGGAGCGAGTTCCGGTATCGGACGGGAATATGCCCGGCAGTTGTGCGAGAAGGGATACGAGGTGGTGATGGTGAGCAACGAGGATATCCCGCTACGGGAAGCGGCGGAAGAGTTCGCTGCGAAATACGGAACCCGGACTTATCCCGTGTGCATGAATCTGGCTGTACCCGATGCGGCGGTGCGGTTGCACGAATTTTGTCGAGAACGGGGATTCACGGTTGATATACTGGTGAATAACGCGGGTGTATTCTATTTCGAGCAGGTTGTGGATGTTCCCGTTGATCGGGTGGAGTTGATGCTGACGCTTCACGTGACTACACCGACAATGCTATGCCGTCTTTTCGGTGAAGATATGAAATCCCGCCGTCGCGGGTATATCTTGAATATGTCGTCCGCCTCGGCGTGGTTACCTTACCCGTCAATTTCGCTTTACGCGTCCACGAAAGTTTTTCTTAGAAATTTCTCCCGTGCGTTCCGGTTGGAAATGCTTGACCACGGGGTAAGTGTCACTGCGGTGTGTCCGGGTGCGGTAGCGACAGACTTGTACAATTTACCGCGACATTTGCAAAGACTCGCCTTGCGCCTTGGGGTGATGATGACTCCCCGTTCGTTGGCTCGCCGCGGGTTACGGGCTATGTTCCGTCGTCGGGCAAGAGTAATCCCGGGGATATTCAATTATTTCATGATCGGGACATTGAAACTCGTGCCATTAGGGGTGATCAGGTGGGCGATTCGAGAGGTAGATAGAAGGATAAAAGGAAAGAAAAATGAAACAAGGTTGGGTAATAGTCACGGGTGCTAACGGCGGCATGGGACGGGCAATCGCGATGGCGGTAGCCCGGGCGGGAATGCCCGTGGTGATGGCTTGTCGCGATATAGCGAAAGCGATACCGGTGCGCGAGGATATTGTACGGGAGAGTGGTAATTCAAACGTGGAATTATATCGTCTTGATCTCGCTTCGTTCGCGTCCATTCAAATGTTTTCCGAGGAAATGACAAGAAAGGATATTGCCGTGCTGGTGAATAACGCGGGAACGATGCCCGGCGAATTTTCTCTGACGGAAGACGGGCTGGAAATGACCGTCGGTGTGAATTACGCGGGGACGTGGTTGCTGACCAATTCGTTACTCCCGTTCATGGGACACGGCATCGAATCGCGTGTTATCAACACGACCTCGATCACCACTTGCATGGGACACGTGGGAGAGCGTTTCCTTGTTCCCGACCCGGAACGTTTCCGGCGTTTTCGGGCGTATCCGGATTCTAAACTTGCCGTGCTCATGTTCACGGCGGAACTTGCCCGGCGGTTACGCGGGCGCACGATTACTGCTAACGCGGTCGATCCCGGTGTAGTCGATACGGGCATGATCACGATGGGACGTTGGTATGACCCGTTGACCGATCTTCTGTTCCGTCCCTTTATCAAATCTCCTGCGCGGGGAGCATCCTCTGCCATTATGCTCGCTACTACCGACCGCTACGCCCACGTGACGGGTAGTCTTTTCCGTGGCGGTCATCCCGTCAAACTACCTGCCGAGGCTCGTGACCTTCCGGCTTGTCGGGCTTTGTGGGAAGAAACACTTCACTTCGTGCAGGGAAAGTTGCGTCGCCCGTGGGATGAATTTAGTTGATCGTGTGATTACAGAATCGACTTCGGGGCGTGTATTTTGAAAAATAACTTGTAACTTGCGGACTTGAAACTTGTAATTATATATAAGGTATGGAATTGAAAGAAAGATATGACCGCGTGTTGGCATGGTTCCGGGAAGAGATGCCCGTTGCCGACACGGAGTTGCGTTATAATGACCCTTTCCAGTTGCTGGTTGCGGTCATCCTGTCGGCACAGTGTACTGACAAGCGGGTAAATATGGTGACTCCGGCATTATTCGAGCGATTCCCGACAGCCGAGGCGATGGCGGGCGCCACGATAGAAGAGATTTTCGAGTTGATACGGTCGATATCGTACCCGAATAATAAGTCCAAACATTTGTCGGCAATGGCGAAGAAATTGATGAACGAGTTCAACGGGGAAGTGCCGTCTGATTTCGAGTTACTGCAAACCTTGCCCGGTGTGGGACGAAAGACCGCGAACGTTATGGAAGCGGTGGCTTTCGGGCGTCCGGCAATGCCCGTGGACACGCACGTGTTTCGTGTGGCCGATCGTATCGGGTTGGTGACAGGGGCACGTACTCCACTGGAAACAGAGAAACAACTCGTGGCCAATATCCCGGCGGAATGGTTGTCGAGAGCACACCATTGGTTGATTTTGCATGGACGGTACGTGTGTACGGCACGAAGCCCGAAATGCGGGGAATGCGGGATAAAGAACTGGTGTAGAAAGCAAAATGGAGAATAACACTCCATTTTAAATTACAAGAACAGTCTGCACCATTCGTCAAAGCGGGCGGCGGAATCCGCCCCGTGAAACAACATTTCGGCACGGATTTTACTGATTTTCTTTTCGCGGGTGAGGTTGCTTTTCGAGTAGAACTTGTCGGCGAAAGCGATGAGTTTCTCTTCCAGCGTGACGGGTTGCATGTCGCGAAGGGGAAGCGGGAGATGTTTTTCCTGTATCATTTCGATCGTGAGCCCTGTGCCCGTGTGACGTTCGCACACGAGGGCGTGGCGAGGCAGTCCTTCTTTCCTGAGTAAATCGGCACCGAGATAGCCGTGGCAAATGTAAGGATATTCGCCGAAACACCCGATGTCGGGAGCGTTGGTGAGAAATATCCCGATATCGTGCAACATGGCGGCTTCTTTGATAAAGGAGATATCGAGATCCATTTCCGCGTGGCGCATAGCGATGGCGAGTGCTTTGTCCCGCACGAGTTGGCTGTGTATCAATAGACTTTGTCCCGCGAGGGAGTCAAGCGTGTAGTATTTGCGTATAATATCTAACGGTTGTATCATTTGTTCGTTTTTTAAGCCCACAAATATAAGGTTTAGTTTATAAAGTAGCGATACCCGCAAGTATGCTTTGAAATCATTTACGAATAAAAGTTCTTTTAGGTTATGAAATAGTCATTGAACTTTTATAAATTTGTATGATTTTAAGCGGGGAGAAAGGTAGTGGGGTGTGGAATGTCGAATTTCTAAGTGAACAGGATATGATCAGAATAAATGTTACTTTATCGGTCGGTGCCGGGGTACGCGCCGAAGTTGCGGCTTTGTTGAGCGAAATGGCAGACCTCTCGCGAGGAGAGCGGGGATGTATCGGTTACGAGATACTGGAAAATTGTCGGCTGGAAGACACGATGATGATCATAGAAACGTGGGAGAACGAGGCGGTGCTGGCGACACATAAGGAAAGCGGACATTTTATGCGCATTATTCCCCGTGTACGGGAATTGGCGACGGAGATGAAAAGCCAGAAATTCACGACGATGGCTTCCGCGGACGAGGCGATTACAGGTCGCCGCACGGTGCGGGAATACACGGGGGAGAAGATTTGCACGGGAGTGATCGAGCGTGTGGTGCGTGCCGGAATGTACGCACCCTCGGTGAAAGATCGTCGCCCGTGGGAGTTCTTCGTGATGGAGGATGCGAAACATCTGCACGAGTTGGCGGAGATTTTGCCGGGGAGCGAGGCGTTGCGGACAGCCCCGATGGCTATACTCGTGTGTTGTAATACCCGGCTGGCAGGTCTGGAGGGTGGTAATTGGCCGCAGGAATTGGGAGCCTGCGTGCAGAATATGTTGCTGCAAGCCTATGCCGAAGGATTGGGAACGGCATGGATCGGGGTGTACCCGAAAATGCATTTCGTGCACGAGGTGAAAAAAGCATTGCACTTGTCGTCGGAATTCGTGCCGTTCGCCGTGGTCGCGATCGGGAAAACGGCGAGGGAAACGGATACTGTGACGGAACGGTATGACCCGTTGAAAGTGCATTTTATAAGTCGTTAAAATTAGTCTTGAAAAATAAAGAAAAAGGCAAACTTTTTGCAGTTCTATTCGTTGAAGTAAATATATAAATTAAAAATTAGACGAATATGAAAAACGAAACTTCAAATTTACTGCTGGGTCTGGGTATAGGCGCGGTAGTTGGAGTAGCTGTCGGGTATTTAATGGTTGCCGACAACCGCAAGAAATTAGCCGAAGAGTTTGATCACGCTGTTGCCAAAGTAAAGGACGAGGTGAAAGGCGTATACGCTAAAGCAAAATCAAAAGCCGAGGAAGCACGCGAACATGTTTCCGAGAATGTACATGATGTAGCGGAAAAAGTAGCGGGAAAGACTGAACACGAGGGGAGAGCGGCTGCTGAAACCAAGTAACGGCTTATGGAGAATTTCGCCGAAAAGACTTTCTCCGGGTTGAAAAATGACATTTCAACCTATGTGGAGACGAGACTTGAGCTAATGAAATTGAACACGTACGAGAGGGTAGCCAAGACTATGGCGGTCTTCTCGTACGGTATTGTTTTGGTATTGCTCGCCTTTTTCGCTATTCTTTTCCTGTTTCTCGCCCTTGGTTTTTTCCTCGGCGAGATATTGAACAGCGTGGCACTGGGGTTTTTGTTGGTAGTGGGGATGTACCTGTTGTTGTTCGGGCTGATTCTGTTGTTCCGGGAGAAGATTAGCGCGAGGGTGACAAACGAGATTATAACCGCGATGATGAGTAAAGATGAAAAAGAGGACGAAGAAACCACCGACCCCGCTGGAGATATTACGGGCGGAACAGAAACGGGTGCGTGAGAGTTGCCGTTTGCAGGAGGAAAAACTGAACGAGGATTTCCGTTTTATCCATCGCCATTCTGGGAAATTGTTGTTTTCCGGTATCTCGTCGTTGTTTTTTTCCGGCAGGAGGGACGATACCCCGAAGGAAGAAAAGGAGGTGCGCGATACCCCGATGCTGGGTGCCATGTTAAAAGATTTTTCGCCTGTTTTGATAGAGGCGGCTATACCCATTGTATTACGCTGGGGTGTGGGGCGGATCGGCAGACTATTCAAGGGAAAAAAATAAGGGTTTGTAAGGTTCATAGAGTTTATAAGGTTTAATAAAGTAATAGATATCCGCGGGATGCTTTATATGCGGCGTCTCCTTGGGAATCCTCTACTTTATAAACCTTTAGGACAAATGCGTCAAAATTGAATAGAGAGAAAAATTATCCCCTTTTTCTCTCTTGTTTAGTGTGAGATAAGTTAAATAGTAATTATATATGATATATATACTTTATAGTTTCTTTATAACAACTCCCATTCAACTCCCATTCAACTCCCATTCAACTCCTATTCATCTTCTATTATAAAGGTAGAATAATAGAAAATAAATTGAAATTGAATAAAGTTTGATAATACGAAAATACATGGTATAATTATTATTCATTATAGAAAAATAACTGAATACACCAGAATCTTATCTTGAAAAAGGAAGGAAAATAGTAAAAATTATTTTGATGCGGTTGCCCTAGATAAACCTTATAAACTTTATAAACTATTTGCTATCTTCGCGCTCTCTGTTCTTATCTGATGGTGATCGAGGGGGAGTGAACGAGGCTGTAATACTAAAGAAAGGAGGATCATTTTATGTCTGCTGCGGACGCATCGCATTTATTGGAAACAAAACCCGTCGGGAAGTTATTGCTTCAGTACTCGATACCCGCTATCATCGGGATGACGGTTACATCGTTGTATAATATTATTGATAGTGTTTTTATCGGTCATGGCGTGGGACCGCTTGCCATTTCGGGATTGGCGATTACTTTCCCGTTGATGAACCTGATTATTGCTTTTTGTACACTGATTGGTGTCGGGGGAGCCACGATCAGTTCCATATACATGGGACAGAGAGATATGGAAAAGACCTCGTCGGTGTTGGGGAACGTGTTTTTGCTGTGCGTTATTCTCGGATTCTGTTTCGGAGGGATTGCCACGTTATTACTGGAGCCCACGTTGCGGTTCTTCGGGGCAAGCGAGGCCACGATGCCTTACGCCAGAGATTTTATGGAGGTGATACTATTGGGAAATCCTATCGCTTTCACTTTTATCGGGTTGAACAACCTGATGCGCGCGACGGGATACCCGAAGAAAGCCATGTTGTCATCGCTGTTGACGGTTTTCGTGAATATTATATTAGCCCCGATATTTATTTTCCATTTCGGGTGGGGAATCCGGGGGGCAGCGTTCGCTACCGTGATCGCGCAGACGAGCGGGTTGGTGTGGATTCTGGCACATTTTATAAACAAGAATAGTTCGGTACATTTCAAGGCCGGAATATTCCGGTTAAAAGGCCGGATAATCAAAAGTATTCTTTCTATAGGGATGTCGCCTTTCTTGATGAACGTGTGCGCCAGTACGGTGGTGATTATCTTGAATAATAGTTTCATGCGCTACGGTGGAGATTTGGCAATCGGGGCTTATGGCATCGTGAACCGGGTGTTGACGTTGTTTATCATGATCGAGATCGGGCTCACGCAGGGAATGCAGCCGGTAGTCGGGTATAATTACGGGGCGTTATTGTTTGACCGGGTACGACGTGTGTTGCGTTATGCCATGATCACGGGAATCTCGATCACGACGTTCGGGTTTATCACGAGCCAATTATTCCCGGACTTTATCGTGGGTATGTTCACGGATAATCATGAGTTGACGGAGCTTGCAAAGTTCGGGTTACGGATAACTTGTTTGTTATTTCCACTGGTCGGGTGTCAGATTATTATTACCAATTTTTTCCAGTCTATCGGGAAAGCGAAAGTTTCTATATTCCTGTCGTTGTCGCGCCAGTTGATATTCTTGATACCGTTCCTGCTGATTTTACCCCGTTTCTGGGGTATCACGGGCGTGTGGGCCAGTTTGCCCATGGCGGATTTTATTTCTTTCGTGATGGCAGTCGTTACCTTATTTTATTTTAATAAAAAGGGACTCCTTTTCAAGATGAACAAACAGATATGAGGAAAAGTGTGGTAAATACTTTTTATACATGTGGAAATATTTCCCATGAAATAAGAAACGGGCTCAATTTCTTGAACCCGTTTTTTACTTAAAGAATGTCTAATCTTCCAGCGTGACTGCTCCCGAGAGAGCTACCGCTTCTTTATTACGGAAAATCATAATAGGTGAAACTGCTTCGTAAGCAGACATTATATACTCGAATAGTTGAGCTGTGGCTAATTTCCCGCGCTCAGCCAGTGAGAGTTTCAATTTCATACCCGTGTTCGCGTCCTCGCTTTTCTGTAACTCAGACAGACCGAGGAACTGTTTGGTTTCTAACAAATATTGCACCCGGTGCAATTCTTCCGGCTCGAAAAATAATTCGTAATTTTTCTCTTCCCGATTTCTACTGAATAAAGTTGTTTTCATTTTTGTGTGTATTGTGTGTGTATATATATAACGCTTTACGCGTTGCTCCGTTTTATAACTTGGGTAACACTTAGCAAATGTATCCTATGTATTCACGATACAAGATACGTGCCAAATATGTACTGGTTTTTCAAATGATTAGAAGGCAGAGCTCATGGAAATATCGCTTGGGTTGCGATATGAACACGTCACGTGTTCCCTTGTTGTCTGTCTTCGGGTTGAGAATTGGATATTCGTATTCGTCAGCGGTGATTCCGTCAAGCATGACTCGAACCCGACAAGGCAATTCCGATCTCCTCATGCTGACGAGCGTGTTCTGGAGTACCGGCATATCGTTGGGGTTCATGATATCAAAGGCTTCCGCTTTGGTGATAGAGTCATGTATTTCTGATATCTGACAAACGATGGCACCGCGTTGAGATTCAGTCATAACCAGTCCCATGGCAACATTCGTGAGTTGTGTTACCACCAAGATCAGAAGGCTATGTAATACGAATCTTATCATACTTAGTGTTTTGTTTCAAATATAGCGAATTGATTCAATAAATGCAACGTTTTCCGTGCTTTTTTTCTGCTATATACGTGAAAATAGGTATATTTACCACCTGAAAGTTCGTATTTTTCTTTATTGGGAAAGAAAATTAACATTTTAGTAATATTTCATTGACTTGGAGTAGGGGTTTTATTAAACAAATGATATGAATATGGAGATACGAGACGAGAGAGAACGTTTTTTATTGAGAGAATGGACGCTTGCCGATGTCGATTCTTTGGCTGAAAATATCAGTAATATTAATATATGGAATAACGTACGGGACGGTTTGCCTTATCCTTACACGAGGGAGGATGCCGGGACGTATATCCGTGTAACGATGGATAAACCGTACGTGCAGGATTTCGCTATCGTGGCGGATGGGAAAGCGGTGGGAGGAATCGGTTTCATTCCCCTGTGTGACGTCGAACGATATAGCGCGGAACTGGGGTATTGGTTGAGTGAAGATTATTGGAATAAAGGAATCATGAGCGAGGCAATACGCCGGGTGGTGGATTATGTATTCCGGGAAACGGATATCATTCGTTTGTTTGCCACCGTTTACGAGTATAATCCGGCGTCCATGAAAGTACTGGAAAAGGCCGGGTTCACGAAACAGGCAATACTGCGCAAAGCTGCCGTGAAGAACGGTAAAGTGATTGATATGCATTATTTTGATTTGGTGAAAGACTAAGGGATGAACTAATAATAGTATGAGGAATCGGATAGTTTTATTTGTTTTTGTCAGTATGATATTGGGGGCGTGCGCTACACCCCATTATATACACTTGTACGAGTCGCCGAAGTCATTGGACTTCAGCGAGGGGAAATGGTTGGTCACGAATTTGGACTCGAAGATACCGTACATGTACAGGGAGAGTTTGAATCGGGATTTATTGGCGTGTTTACAGAAATTAGGCGGAGATTCCGTGTATAGTATCGAGAATGTGAGATTCAAGTACATAAACCCGAGCAAGCTGACGTTCGAGTTGAATCCTCAAGTGCTGAAGATATTCAAGGAATCGACGGATTTCGATTACGTGGTGACGGCTACGGCACGAAAGGTTCGGGACGAGGTTCCTGATCTGGTGTATCCCGGGAACCCGGTCTATTACCAGAAAAGCGAATCGGAGGTAAGCATCGCCGTGTATGATGTCGCTGACGGGGCTAGAATCTATTATCAACAGGTAATTGCTTCCGTTACCTTGGATCAAGGGGATGAAGAGGTCGTGTTTGCCCGTTCCGCCGGAACGTTGTTGCGTAATGCCATGAAAAAGGCTTTAAAGGATCTGAAAAAGAATGCACGGGTTATCCGTAAAAAAAACAATCACGCGACTCGTTGAGAATCGCGTGACTGTTTTTATACGGGTACGATGATTACCAAGCAAACATAGGTCTGTCGTTCATCATCGCGTTTACTTCTTTCTTCACTTGAGCGATAACAGCGGCATCGTCGATGTTACTCAATACTCTGTCGATCATATCCACTACGATAGGCATATGCTCCTCTTTCAAACCACGGGTAGTGATAGCCGGGGTACCCACGCGTAAACCTGACGTGGAGAACGGGGTACGGGTATCGAACGGAACCATGTTCTTGTTGATCGTGATGTCTGCCAATACCAACGTATTTTCAGCTTTCTTACCGGTTAATTCCGGGAATTTGGTTCTCAAGTCAATCAACATAGAGTGATTGTCAGTTCCGCCGGAAACAACTTTATAACCTTTTTCCACGAATGCTTTCGCCATAGCCTTGGCGTTAGCCAGCATTTGTTTAGCGTATTCGGTATAGCTGTCAGATAATGCCTCCCCGAAAGCAACGGCTTTGGCAGCGATCACGTGTTCAAGCGGTCCGCCCTGTTGTCCCGGGAACACGGCAAAGTTGATCACTTGTGACATCATTTTGATTTCTCCCTTCGGAGTCTTCAATCCCCAAGGATTCGGGAAGTCTTTCGGGAGAAGAATCATACCACCGCGCGGTCCGCGAAGCGTTTTGTGAGTGGTAGTTGTCACGATATGGCAATATTCCATCGGGTTGTTCAATAAACCTTTGGCAATCAATCCGGCAGGGTGTGACATATCGCACATTAACAAAGCACCTACTTTGTCAGCGATTTCACGCATACGTTTGTAATCCCAGTCACGAGAATAAGCAGATGCCCCGGATACGATCATTTTGGGTTTGTGCTCGATAGCCAATTTTTCCATTTCGTCGTAATCTACCATTCCGGTTTCTTCTTTCACGTGGTAAGCTACCGGGTGGTAGTTGATACCGGAAAGATTAACGGGTGATCCGTGTGAAAGGTGTCCGCCATGAGCCAAGTCAAGTCCCAAGAAGGTATCGCCCGGTTTCATGCAAGCGAAGAACACGGCAGCATTAGCTTGTGCCCCGGAGTGCGGTTGCACGTTAGCGAATTCGGCACCGAATAATTTGCAGGCACGGTCGATAGCCAATTGTTCCGTTTGGTCAACGATTTGGCAACCGCCATAGTAACGAGCTCCGGGATATCCCTCTGCATACTTGTTCGTCAAGCAAGAACCCATGGCTTGCATAACTTGTTCACTCACGAAGTTCTCGGAAGCGATCAATTCCAGTCCTTCTTTCTGGCGATGGCATTCCTTGTCAATCAGGTCGAAAATTTGAGTATCTCTTTCCATTATTTAGATTTTTAATAATATAGACGTTTATAAAATCTTGCCCAAAATTATACTAATTCGTTCGTCTAAGCAAAGTATTTCCCGACTTTTTTTCGTCCTCCCGCTTTTTAATTTTCAAAATTTTATTTATGTTTGTTGTTGTATAAAAAAATGACTTGCTATGGAAAATCCTTTTGAAACAGAAAAACCGGTAAGACCGACCTTTCTGACAGTACTTTGTATTTTAACTTTTATCGGTAGTGGTTGGGGAACGGTATCCAACTTATTCAGTTTGGTTGCGTTTTCTCCCGAAGCGATAGTGGCGCAGATCCAACAGATAACAACAATGACAGGTACAGAAGGAGCTCCTTCGTGGATGTCTTCTTTCATGGGATCTTCCATTGAAATGTTGCAGACCACGATTAAACACGCGATTCCGATTTATTCATTATTGACCTTGTTCGCTTTAATGAGTTTGAGCGGGGCTATTTTGATGTTTAACTTGAAAAGAACCGGATTCTATTTGTATGCTTTCGCTCAGATAGCGCAATTGTTTGTATTGCCTATGTATTCCGGCTGGAATATGGTAGTTATGGCTTCAATGATCGTATCCGGCTTTTTCGCTTTATTATTTATAATCCTGTACGGGGTGAATTTGAGCAAAATGAGAAATTAGTGATTGTTTATAGTCACCTTCGGCGAATTGCAGGTTGCTTTTCTTGTGTTTAAGACTGTATTTTAACTCATCCTCTGTTTATAGAGGAGGTGGCTGCGAAGCAGACGGAGGAGTTTCTTTAGAAATGGAGTTTTGGCACACGTGATCTTTCTTTCTTTTCCCCGTGTTTGTCGGCTCTTATCTTCTGACTACCTATTGACTAAGTCCTGACCAAGTCCTGTATAGACAGGAGTTAGTCAGGACTTACTCAGAACCTAGTCAGGACTTGGTCGCCATGATATACGGAGAAGAGCGGGAGATAAGCGTGGGAGAGGGGAAAAGAAAAACAGACCGGAATGTAAAGAGTCCGGTCTGTTTTTCTTTTTATGATTGAAGGAATTTGGTTTATCCTCCGAAGTTGTCGTACATCACGTTTTCATCGGGTACCCCCAAATCGTACAACATTTTGGTTACGGCCGCGATCATCATCGGGGGACCGCAGAGATAATACTCGATGTCTTCCGGGTTCTCGTGGTTTTTCAAGTAGGTTTCATAGATTACCTGATGCACGAATCCCGGCGTGTAAGCTACTCCGGCTGCATCAGCCACGGGGTCCGGTTTATCCAGAGCCAGCGTCCAATGGAAGTTAGGGTTCTCTGCTTGAATCTTGTTGAATTCATCCACGTAGGGAGCCTCTTGCAGGGCACGGGCACCGTAGAAGAAACTTACTTTACGATCCGTGTGCATCGTGTGGAACAAGTTGAAGATATGCGAACGCATCGGAGCCATACCGGCACCACCACCGATGAACATCATCTCGTTGTTGGTATCTCTCAGGAAGAATTCCCCGTAAGGGCCGGAAATGTTTACTTTATCTCCCGGTTTACGCGTGAAGATAAAAGAAGAACAGATACCGGGGTTCACGTTGGCAAATCCACCTATAGCTTTATCAAACGGGGGAGTCGCGATACGGATATTCAACATGATAATGTTGCCTTCTGCCGGAGAGTTAGCCATGGAATACGCGCGGTAAGTCGGTTCCGGGTTATGCATTTTCAGATCGAACATCTTCATACGTTCCCAGTCAGCCTTGTATTTCTCGTCAATATCCATGTCTTTGAAATCCACGTCAAGGGCGGGTACATCAATTTGTATATATCCACCCGATTTGAATTTCAAGTTTTCGCCTTCCGGTAATTTTACCACAAATTCTTTCAAGAATGTGGAAATATTTCTATTGGAAACCACTTCACATTCCCATTTCTTGATACCGAGTACTTCTTCCGGAACGCTCATCTCGATGTTTTCCTTCACTTTTACCTGACAAGCCAGACGCCAGTTATCGTGCTGTTGTTTGTACGAGAAGAACCCTGTTTCGGTCGGGAGTATAGACCCCGCGCCTGATTCTACCTGACAACGGCACATACCGCAAGAACCTTTTCCACCACAAGCGGAGGGAAGGAATATCTTGTTGTTCCCGAGTGTGGCAAGAAGCGTGGAGCCGGGCTCGGTAACTAATTCTTTTTCGCCTTGGTTGATGCTGACTTTCACTTCTCCCTTGGGGGTAAGTTTAGCTTTCGCGAACAAAAGCATACCCACGAGAAGCAGTGTCACGATGAGAAACACCACGATCCCCGACAGGACAATTGTTGTATTTATTGCTAATAAAATCATCTTACTAATTTTAGATTTATTGATTTTAAATTTTAAATTGTAAGTCTTGAAATTTACAATTTAAAATTTACAATTTAAAATTACTACAGGTTAATACCCAAGAAACTCATGAATGAAATAGCCATCAATCCGGTCACGATAAAGGTAATACCGATACCTCTAAGCGGGGCGGGGATGTTGGAATATTTCAGTTTCTCGCGTATGGCGGCGATACCCACGATAGCGAGCAACCAACCGATACCTGAACCTAAACCGAATGCCGTGGCCTCACCGATATTCGCGTATCCTCTCTCTTGCATGAACAAGGAAGCACCCATGATGGCACAGTTCACCGCGATCAACGGGAGGAAGATACCCAATTGGTTGTAAAGCGCGGGAGTGAATTTCTCCACGACCATTTCAACCAATTGCACGATAGCGGCGATGACCGCGATAAACATGATGAAACTCAAGAAGCTCAAGTCTATGTTAGCGGCAGCTTGTTCTCCCAATAACCACGCTAAAGCTCCTTTTTGTAACACGAAATTATCGAGCAGGTAGTTTACCGGAACGGTAATCAATAGCACGAATACAACGGCAATACCCAATCCGAACGATGTTTTCACGGTCTTCGATACGGCAAGGTATGAACACATACCCAAGAAGTAGGCGAAGATCATGTTATCGATAAATACAGACCGGACAAATATATTTAATAGATTTTCCATATTCTATTTTTCTTTTTAGTTCACTATTTCTGTTCTATCAACTCTTTGTTCCTTGAGCGTTGAACCCAAATGATCAATCCTACGAGCATCAAAGCCATCGGGGGGAGGATCATCAACCCGTTGTTCTGGTATCCCCAATCGTAGAATATCTGGGGGATAACTTTAAAACCGAACAGAGTTCCGGAACCCAGTAATTCACGGAAGAAGCCCACGATCACAAGTACCAGACCGTATCCCAAACCGTTGCCGATACCGTCAAGCAGAGAGGGCCACGGTTTGTTTGCTAACGCGAAAGCCTCGATACGTCCCATGATAATACAGTTCGTGATGATCAAGCCGACGAATACGGATAGTTGTTTACTAACCTCGTAAGCGAACGCTTTTAAAACTTGGTCTACCATAATTACCAAAGCGGCAACTACCACCAATTGCACGATAATACGAATACGTGTCGGTATGGTGTTCCGTAGCAACGAAAGGATCACGTTAGCGAATGCCGTTACTGCCGTTACCGAAAGAGCCATCACGATGGCGGGTTCCAGTTTTGCCGTCACGGCGAGAGCAGAACATATACCCAACACTTGCACGAGTACCGGGTTATCCTTGTTCAACGGACCGAGTAATAATCCCCGGTTCTTGGCTGAAAATAATGTTTCTTTATCGCTCATTACTGTATTTGTTTTAAGAATTGTTCGTAACATTTTAGATAATCGGCAATCATCGTTTCAACGGCTTTCGACGTGATTGTTCCTCCCGAAATACCGTCTACTTCGTGGGCACCGGTAGCGTTTCCGCCTTTTTTCACGGTAATTGCTTTTAGGGTTGAGTTGTCGAAGATCGTCTTGCTCTTGAATTGCTCTTTAAAGAACGGTTGGGTGATTTCGGCTCCTAACCCGGGAGTTTCTCCCTTGTGGTCGAACAGCACGCCGTAAACCGTGTTCTTGTCCTCGTTCAAGGAGAGATATCCCCATACCGGACCCCAAAGTCCTGCCCCGTAAACCGGAAGTATGTATTTGATTGCTCCGTCAACGTCAGCGACAAATACCGGGAATTTGATATCTGCCAATGCTTTATCGTCTTTTATTACTTCGGCAATCATGCGTCCGTCTTTCAACGCTTTTTGCAGTTCCGGACTATTCTTGATGGCTTTCTGAAGTTTTTTTCCTTCCACGGGAATGTCAACTTCAAAAGCATTTCCCTCGATGGCCTCTCCCTTGTAATTCAGAATGAATTGTCTTTTGATAATTTTGTCGAACAACTCTTTTGAAGTTTCCGGGGTTGAATTGACATTCACCGAGCTCAGTATATTCTGTCTTTTCTCGTTCTCTATATTCTCATCTTGCAGTGGTTTTAGTGAAAGAGATACCACGGCCAATATAGCCGCCACCACGACAACCAAAACGATGGAATAGATAAAGGTATATGTATTTCCTTGTTTGTTCATCTCTATTAATTTTAAATTTTAGATTTTAGATTTTAAGATTAGAGTGAAATTTACAATTTAAAATTTAAAATCTACAATTGTGCGGTTTTGGCTCTTTTAAGTCTGCGTTTGATGTTTCCTTGAACCACGAACCAGTCGATAAGCGGGGCAAAGGTGTTCATCAACAGGATAGCGAGCATCATACCTTCCGGGTAACCGGGGTTCAGCGTACGAATCAGGATGGCCATCACACCGAGGATAAATCCGTATATCCATTTTCCTTTTTCCGTTTGAGCGGAAGTCACGGGGTCGGTTGCCATGAACACGGCTCCGAATGCGAATCCACCCATGATGAGGTGTGCGATCGGGGTGATTGCGGCGTACGGGTTCGTTTCCGGTAACGTGTAGTTTAATAACAACGCCATACAGTATCCCCCGATAAAGGTGGAAAGCATAATCTTCCAGCTGCCGATACCTGTCGCGATCAATAAGATTGCTCCCAGTAAAATGCAGAATGTGGAGGTTTCACCGATAGAACCGGGAATCAATCCCCAGAACATGGATGCCATGTCATAGGTCGCCGGTAAGCCTTGAGAGGCTTCGGCCAGCGGGGTAGCTTGTGAGAATCCGTCGGGCATTCCGGCAATCCAAACCTTGTCCCCCGAAATCATGGAAGGGTAGGAGAAGAAGAAGAATGCACGGGCTAATAAAGCGGGATTCCAGATGTTCATACCGGTACCACCGAAAATCTCTTTACCGATAATCACGGCGAAGGCGGTAGATACTCCCACCATCCAGAGGGGTGCGTTGACCGGCATCACCATCGGGATTAATAATCCCGACACGAGGAATCCCTCGTTGATCTCGTGTCCTCTGATTTGCGCGGCGGTAAATTCTATCGCCAGTCCTACCACGTAGGAAACGATGATCATGGGCAACACTTTCCATAACCCGTAGAAGAACATTTCGAAAAGTCCGGATTCTACTCCCAAGGCTTTGAAGTGTTGGTACCCCACGTTGTAAATACCGAACAACAAGGCGGGAACCAGTGCCAGTACCACGATGATCATGGTTCTTTTCAAATCGATACCGTCCCTGATGTTACACCCTGAACTTGTCGTGCGATTAGGCACGAAAAGGAAAGACTCGAAACCGGTGAAAACGGAATGAAGCTTTTCCAGCTTGCCTCCCTTTTCGAATTTTGGTTTCTGCTTGTCTAAATATTTGCGTAAGAAATTCATCTTTAATATTTTAAATTTTAGATTTTAGATTTTAAATTTTCGAATCGTAAGCGTTTTAGAATTTACAATTTAAAATTTACAATTTAAAATCAGTTCAGTTCTCTAATCATTAACTCTATACCTTTTTCCAGAATCTCTTGAACGGGAGTCTTGGAGGTACAAACGAATTCACACAAAGCCATGTCTTCCGGTGCAATCTCGTACATGCCGAGTTGTTCCATCTTATCAAGGTCTTCGGCCAAAACTGCTTTCAGCAAGTACACGGGCAGAATGTCCATGGGAAGGACTTTCTCGTATTGTCCGGTAACCACGAAAGCCCGCTCTTCCCCGTTATAGTTCGCGTTCAGCGAATACTTCTTGTTCGGGCACAAGAATGACGGGAAGGTTTTGGAGAGCGAGAATTTGTTGAAGCCCGGCATAGCCCAGCCCAAAAATTCATAATTGTCGCCTTCCGGGATAACCGTTACCATATTATTATAGTACCCGAGATAATTGTCCTCGTCGGTTTTATAACCCGTGAGCACGTTTCCGGATATAATACGTTGGTGTACTTGATTTTTCAAATTGCCTTTCACGAGGCACTTAATTTGGGCTCCCATGATCGTCTTGTAGTAAGCGGGTTTCTCCACCTCTGAACCGGCAATGGCGATCACTTTGCGGGCATCGAATTTACCGGTAGTGAATACCCGTCCGATGATGGCAAGATCCATGGCGTTTACCACCCACACGATATCCCCTTTGTTGATCGGGTTCAAATGGTGAATTTGTATCCCTACATTACCTGCCGGGTGCGGTCCGGAGAAATAATTCACGTCCACGTTTTTCAGTTTCGTGAAAATAGAGGTGGAAGGAGTCCCTTCTCTCAAATTGAGATTCACGTTTTTCTCGCACAATTTCTTTAAGCAATCGATTCCGGCTTGAAGCGCGGGAAGCTCATCCGCGAGGGTTACGTCATAATCCGGTGCAAGCGGCGCAGAATCAAATCCCGATACGAATATCGCTTTCGGCATATCTTCCGGGTTAGCGATGATGTCGTACGGGCGTTGTTTGATCATAGGCCAAACACCACTGTCGAGCAACTTTTCGATGATTTCTTTTCTGGAAAGTTGGTTCGCGTCGGCACTCCCGAAATCCCGGTATTGGATTTGATCATCCGCTTTGACGACAACTTCCAGTAGTTTTCTTCTTTCACCTCTGTTGACGGCTTCGATAGTACCGCTGACGGGTGCCGTGAATTTGACTTCGGGTCGGTATTTATTAATAAACAATACATCGCCCGCCTTCACTTGGTCGCCTACCTTTACTGCAAGTTTAGGAGTAAGTAACCGGAAATCTGTCGGTTTTACTGCATAGAGATTGCATTTCTCCACGTTTTTTACCACGTTTTCCGCTTCTCCTTTCAACTTGATATCAAGGCCTTTTTTCAGTTTTATCACCTTGGACATTGTTTTATTATATTTTTGATATGTAGATAATTATTTCTCTTCCACGCATAAAAATGGTGTTTTAAAAATACGTGCAAATATATAATCAATTATTGAATTTATTCAGTAATTCAAAGGTTAATTCTTGCAATAGAATGCTTTTTTTAGCTTTGAGTATCGGGTTGGTATATTCCTATTTGGCATAGTATTTGTTGAGATTAGTGTGAAAATGATTAATATGATATTATCCAAAATAGTGATCGAGTTATGAAAGGTATGATAGTTTGTTGCTTTATAACAGTTCTGGCGATTTCGTGTAAATCCGCTAAGGAAAGCGTTTCTCTGACGGGAGTGAAGTGGGTGGCGGAAAGCTTGAACGGAAAAGAAATTAAATTCAAGGAGGCGCAGAGCGAGGTTTTCTTTACTCTTGACGCCACCGATAAAAAGGTTTCCGGGAAAGCGGGTTGCAATCGTTTTTTCGGGACTTACGATTTGAACGAGTCGGAATTGGCGTTTAGCGGGATGGGGGCGACGAAGATGGCCTGCCCGGATATGGATATCGAGGCTTCGTTCTTCAAGGTGTTGGAAGATACAAAGAGTTTCGTGATCAAAAACGACAAGCTGACTCTGAAAGATGCCAACAACGTGATAGCGGTATTTAAGGCCTTGGATGAAAAGGCAGACAAGAAGAAAAAATAGTTTATAGTTTGATTTTTCGTGATAGAAAAGGGGCTTGTCGGCAACGATAAGTCCCTTGTTGTTTATTTAACTTGTGGTTTATGCGCTTTCCCGATAAAATAGTTATCTTTACCTCGAAATTATAAGTATCCACATTTTGAGAACAATTCTTAGATTTATACTGGTTTAATATTTAGCCCTGTAAACCGCGGGTTAATAATTCTTTCGTTCGAGTAATTCTACTTGAAAAGGTTTTCTATTTCATTTTTATTCATGGCATTGCTCTTTTGAAGGGCATGAGACGCGTGTTGTAGCGCGATGTCGTGAATCATAACAAGACTTTCAAAGAATATTAGGTACGGTATAGATCATGAGAACAGAGTATACATGGGAAATAAAGATTAAAAACACTCCCGCTTTAGAAAGAAAATGTAACCGATGTAATTGTAATAAATTTTATTGCAGCAACAAATTCAGAATGAATGCGCAAAAAAGGAACATTGATGTATGGCTGATTTACAGGTGTATGGAATGTGACAGTACATATAATTTGACGATATTGTCACGTACAAAACCCGAACTGATAAGAAAAGATTTGTTCACCAAGTTTTCGGACAATGATGAAGATATAGCTTGGGAATATGCTTTCTCGCTCGAAACGGCACGGAAAAATAATGTCAAATTTGATTACAATAGTGTTGAATACGAGATAGAGCATGATAATATTTCGATAAATGATATACTGAACGCGGGAGATGAATCGGTAGTATTCAAGATTCAAACCGATTTTGAATTTGAACTTAAATTATCCTCCGTCATTCGCCATTGTTTAGGTGTATCTGCAAGTCAATTAAATCAAATGATTGAAGTTGATGCTGTTTTTACCCCCGAAGGCTATCCGATAAAGAAGCATAAAGTCAAGAATGGAGATATTGTATTGATAAACAAAGAGAAGTTACAAGGTATCAAATCTTTGGGTAGCGTTTGATTTTTAGGAATTTCTATTTCGAGATTACCGGAAAAGTCCTTCTTGAACGGGGCGAAAAATCTCTTGTCCGCGGTAGCTTGCACGAGGTTCTTCGCTTTGTTCGAGAGGGGCCTTTCCGGTGATGTCAGATAACTTCAGCTACCACGAATGTACTTCCCCCGATATAGATCATGTCATCGGGAGTGGCGGCGGCTTTTGCTTCCGCGTATGCTTCCGCGACGGTCGGGTACGTTTTACCGTGTAAATGGTGGGCTGCCGCTTTTTCCGCCAATACATGCTCATCCATTGCCCGGGGGATAGACGCTTTACAGAAATAGTAGATCGCGTCTTTCGGTAAGATATGCAATACGCTATCCACGTCTTTGTCGTTCACCATGCCCATGACGAAATGGAGTCGTTCGTACTTGCACGTTTCCAGTTGAGCCGCGATCTCCGTCAACCCGTCAATATTGTGTCCCGTGTCACAAACCGTGTAAGGGGCACGGGATAATTCCTGCCAGCGTCCGAGTAATCCCGTGTAGCGAATCGTGTTCGCTATACCGTCATGTATATGTTGATCCGAAATGTTTATCCCTTGCGCCCGTAGACTCAATACCGTTTCCAAAACCGCGGGGATGTTTTTGCGTTGGTACAATCCTTTCAGATCCGGATGCAGGTTGTCGAACGTGATGCCTTGCTTGTTTTTTAGATTGTAAGTGTTACCCGGGGTGCGCTCCGCGTTCCAGTTGTCGGAAGCAAATTCAAGCGTCGTACCGCACTCTTTGGCTCTCCCGATAAACACGAAATCGGTATCGGCATCCCTCGTGCCGACGATTGCCGGAACGTTTGGCTTGATGATTCCCGCTTTCTCGCGGGCGATCTTTTCCAGCGTATCTCCCAGAAGTGCCATGTGGTCGAATGAAATATTCGTGATCACGGAAGCCAGAGGTGTGATGATATTCGTGGAATCGAGCCGTCCGCCCAACCCGACCTCTATCACGGCGATGTCCACTTGTTGATCGGCGAAATACTTGAATGCCATGGCTACCGTCATTTCGAAAAATGAAGGTTTTATACCCGTGAAAAGAGTTTTGTTCTCTTCCACGAAGTCAATCACGTATTGCTCGGGCATCATTTCCCCGTTAATCTTGATTCGTTCGCGGAAGTCCTTCAAGTGAGGGGAGGTGTATAGCCCGGTCTTGTATCCCGCTGTTTGTAAAATAGAAGCGAGCATGTGTGACACGGAACCTTTCCCGTTGGTTCCGCCCACGTGTATCGTTTTGAACCGGTGATGCGGTGCACCGAAATACTCGTCCAGTTTTAACGTGTTATCCAGATTGGCTTTGTACGCGGCTTTTCCCTCGCGTTGATACATGGGAAGTTGGGCGAACAGCCATTCTAAAGTTTCATTGTAATTCATATATCCTCTGTATTAAAACAAGTTCTCGTTATTGAACGGGCAAAAGTAGTAAAAATATGATGAGGGTATCATCTTGCAAAACGATTTGTTGTTTCTTGTCTAATTGGTGGACATCGTGCGGGTATCACTCTTTTTAGATGTTTCTTGGTAAATATGTGTTGTTTTATAATATTTGTTTTTAAATAGTTACATGGTTTGGTTGAAGTATTTTGATTTATTTTTACTAACTTTCAGTCCTGAAAATATCGTGTTGATAGTAGTATGATTTATTAAGAGAAAGAATATATGGGAAAAGAAGTACAGACCATCTTGAATCTTTTGAGTGAAGGTATCGTTGTGGAAGGTGATATTCGGACGACGAAAGATATACGGATTGACGGCACGCTCGTTGGTACGGTGCAGACCAATGGTCGTTTGGTTTTGGGTCCTGCCTCCAAAGTGACCGGAGGGGTAAATTCCCCGAGTATAGATATTTACGGGCAAGTTGAAGGGGACATCGTTTCGACAGGCTCTATCGTGTTGAGAAAAGACTCGAAAATCAAGGGAACGATAACCACGCGCACGATGATTGTTGAGGCGGGAGCGACTTTTAACGGGGAGAGCAAAATGCTTGCCGGAAAGGAAAAGAGCGAGCTGCCAAGTGGAGGAGAAAAATAAATAATGCAGATTATTTACATCGTTTTCGATGAAAAGATATAAATTTGCAGCGAAATTATTGACGATATATGGCTAACGATAGTAAAATAGTTCCGGTTCCGGTACTCAGGCGGATGCCTGCTTATCTTTCATTCGTGAAAACCTTGCAGAAGCAGGGAGAGAAGTACGTGTCATCGACAAGAATAGCCGAATACATGGAAATTGATGCCACGCAAGTGACGAAAGATCTATCACATACCGGGATATCCGGTAAGACTCGGGTGGGGTACGAGGTGGACAATTTCGTGGAAATCCTTGATGATTTTCTCGGATTCAATAAGATGAATAACGCTTTTCTCGTGGGAGCCGGTTCGTTAGGAGGAGCCTTGTTGCAAGATAAGGGATTGAGAAACTTCGGTCTGAATATCCAAAAGGCTTTCGACGTGGATAAATCGAAAATCGGCACGAAAATCAATGACGTGGAGATATTTCATATCGATCAGTTCCGCGGTATGCCCACCGAATGTAACGTGGCCATCGGAATCATCACGGTTCCGGCAGATTGCGCGCAAGCGGTAGCCGATTTAATGGTGGCATGGGGAATCAAAGCCATTTGGAATTTTACCCCCGCGCGCATTAAAGTACCTTCGCATATAGCTGTCCAGAATAGTACTATTTACACGAATCTGGCAATCCTATTTAATAAATTGCACGGGCAGGAATAGGTTCAATCTCTTCGGGTTAGGTGTGTCACAAGGGGGATGCCGGGGATAATCTCTACCGGTGGATGTTGTTTGCTGTTTGTTTGGGGGGTAAAAGAATGGGAAGACATGTTTTTCAAGTGTGTTAAATAAGCGTATTTTTTGCAAAAACGTGGGCTAAGAGTGGGCGATAAGTAGGCGAAGTGTAGGCGATGTCGCCTAACAGTCAGGCAAAAGTCGCCTAATAGCCGTCCTATGGTACAGGTCTACTGGCAGTCGTGGGATGTCTTGGGAAAAGTTGGGGACTTTTTTTATCCGAACACGAGATATAGATATGTTTGTATTATCTTTGTTCGAGGAATAAACAATATAAAGCCCGGAAGTTGTAAGAGTTTTGTATTTTTCTTAAATGTAGTCGATTAAATCTGATCGAATCTATTACTCGTGTGTTGTTTTTCCGATGTTTTTTCGTACTTTTGCAACTTGTAAATTACAATTAGTAATAACTAAAAGAAAGCAGAATGGTAAAGATTAAATTTCCCGATGGGAATGTAAAAGAGTTCGAGTCCGGGGTTACCGGCATGGACATAGCTAAGTCGATTAGCCATAAGCTGGCTAAGGAAGTGTTGTCGATATCCGTCAATGGAGTCACGTGGGACTTGACGCGGGGGATAACGACAGACGCCGAGATTAAGCTGTATACATGGGACGACGAAGAGGGACGCCATGCTTTCTGGCACTCGTCTGCACACCTTATGGCAGAAGCTTTGCAGGCTCTTTACCCGAATATCAAGTTCGGTATAGGACCGGCTATCGAGAATGGTTTCTACTATGACGTGGATCCCGGAGAAGGTGTTGCCATCCAAGAGAAAGATTTAGTGGAGATTGAAAAGAAGATGCTGGAGTTGGCAAGGAAAAACGAGGAGTATTGCAGGATAGACGTTAGCAAGCAAGAGGCGTTGAATCATTTTTCATCCCTCGACGAAACATATAAAGTTGAGTTAATCAATGATTTGGAAGACGGTACGATCACGTATTACCGTCAGGGGGATTTCACGGACTTGTGTCGCGGACCGCACTTGCCCGATACATCCTATATCAAAGCGATCAAGTTGACATCCGTTGCCGGGGCATACTGGAGAGGGGACGAGCACAATAAGATGCTGACCCGTATCTACGGTATCACTTTCCCGAAGCAGAAGATGTTGGACGAGTGGAACGTGTTGATGGAGGAGGCGAAGAAGCGTGACCACCGCAAGATAGGCAAGGAGATGGAATTGTTCATGTTCTCGCAAGCCGTGGGTTCGGGATTACCCATGTGGTTGCCGAAAGGCGCCATGTTGCGCGACCGTTTGGAGGCTTTTTTGAGAAAGGTACAGAAGAAATACGGTTACGAGCAGGTAATTACCCCGCATATCGGTAACGTGAACTTGTACAAGACTTCCGGGCACTTCCAGAAGTACGGGAAGGATAGTTTCCAAGTGATCACCACGCCGCAAGAAGGCGAGGAGTTCATGTTGAAACCGATGAACTGCCCGCATCATTGCGAGATATACAAGTTTAAGCCCCGCTCGTACAAGGATCTTCCGGTGCGTTTTGCCGAGTTCGGTACGGTGTATCGTTACGAGCAGAGTGGTGAATTGCACGGGTTGACAAGGGTACGCGGTTTTACTCAAGATGACGCTCACTTGTTCTGTACGCCCGATCAATTGAAGGATGAGTTCAAGAAAGTGATTGATATTATATTCACGATCTTCAAAGCGTTGGATTTCGAGAACTTCACGGCGCAGGTATCGTTGAGAGACCCGAATAACAAGGAGAAATATATCGGTTCGGACGAGAACTGGGAGAAGGCGGAAACTGCCATCATCGAGGCTGCTGCCGAGAAAGGTCTGACAACTACCGTGGAATTGGGTGAAGCCGCGTTCTACGGTCCGAAATTGGACTTCATGGTGAAAGACGCTATCGGTCGGAAATGGCAATTGGGTACGATTCAAGTGGATTACAACCTGCCGGAACGTTTCGATTTGGAATACACGGGTGCCGATAACCAGAAGCATCGTCCGGTGATGATCCACCGCGCGCCGTTCGGAAGTATGGAGCGTTTCGTGGCGGTTTTGATCGAGCACACGGGTGGTAAATTCCCCTTGTGGTTGACCCCGGATCAGGTTGTAGTGCTTCCGATTAGCGAAAAATATAACGATTACGCGGAAAAAGTTGTAAATTTCTTAAATAATTCCGACATTCGCACCGTTTTAGACGACCGTAACGAGAAGATAGGTCGGAAGATACGTGATAACGAGTTGAAAAAGATTCCTTACATGTTGATTGTCGGGGAGCAGGAAATGAACGAAAATAAAGTTTCCGTGCGCCGTCAGGGTGAAGGTGACAAGGGATCGATGTCGACGGAAGAGTTTGCAGAGATGATAAATAAAGAGGTAGAGATGCAGTTGAACGCTATCTACAATGAAAATAAAT
The DNA here is from genome assembly GCF_046365375.1 of Butyricimonas muris. Taxonomy (NCBI): domain Bacteria; kingdom Pseudomonadati; phylum Bacteroidota; class Bacteroidia; order Bacteroidales; family Odoribacteraceae; genus Butyricimonas; species Butyricimonas muris. The sequence continues at coordinate 375,404 of NZ_JBKEIT010000003.1, forward strand.
AATAAAAGGAGGATTAATTATAGCAAGGACAATGGAATTTAGGGGCAGAGGTCAAAGTGACAAGCCACAGCACAGAATTAACGAGCAGATAAGAGCCGCTTCTGTGAGAGTCGTTGGTGAAAACGTGGAACCGGGGGTTTATCCCGTGAAAGAGGCTTTAGCGATGGCTGAAGCTGCCGGAGCGGATCTGGTAGAAATATCTCCCAATGCCGATCCACCCGTGTGCAGGATTATTGATTATAGTAAGTTTCTGTACCAGTTGAAGAAAAAGCAGAAAGAGATTAAAGCCAAGAGCGTGAAAGTGGTCGTGAAGGAGATTCGTTTCGGACCCCAGACAGATGACCATGATTTCAATTTCAAGTTGAAACACGCGATTGAGTTCTTGAAAGAGGGTGCTAAGGTGAAAGCCTACGTTTTTTTCAAGGGACGCTCTATCTTGTTTAAGGATCAAGGGGCTACATTGTTGGAACGCTTTGTCGATGCTTTGGAAGATTACGGTAAATTGGAATCCGCTCCCATGCTGGAGGGGAAGAAGATGATTGTGATGATTACTCCTAAAAAATAGTTTAGAATTTGGGTTTTAGAATTTAGAATGAAATCTAAAATTTAAAATCTAAAATTTGAATTGAAAGGATTTTTTATAATTACATATTCTGAAACACAATTAAATTTAGAACAAATGCCAAAGATGAAGAGTGTAAGTAGCGCGAAGAAAAGATTCGTTCTGACCGCTACCGGGAAGATTAAAAGAAAACATGCTTTCAAAAGTCATATTTTGACGAAAAAAGCAACGAAGAGAAAAAGAAATTTGACTCATAGTGCTATTGTTGATTCTACTAACATGGCTACCGTGAGAAAGATGCTTTGTATCTAATCTAAGAAATTAAATTAAAAGTAATTAACCGGAATGTTATGCCTGACAAGTTTCTGAAAAGAACGCTAACATTCAAAAAAAACAAGAATTATGCCAAGAGCTAAAAATGCCGTTGCTTCGAGAGCACGTAGAAAAAAGGTTTTAAAACAGACCAGAGGTAACTTTGGTGCAAGAAAAAATGTCTGGACGGTTGCTAAAAACACGTATGAAAAAGGTTTGACGTACGCGTACCGTGACAGAAAGAAGAAAAAATCAGAATTTAGAGCACTGTGGATTCAGAGAATTAATGCCGCGGTTAGAATGGAAGGTTTAACTTACTCCAAATTTATGGGCTTGGTTCATAAGGCTGAAGTAAACATGAACCGTAAAGTTCTTGCTGATCTGGCTATGAATCAACCGGAAGCTTTCAAAGCTGTAGTGGCGAAAGTGAAAGAGTTAGCTTAGTAATTATAAAATATCGGAAAAAGGCTGCCCTCGGGTAGCCTTTTTTTTTAATTAAAATGTTACCTTTGCGTGTCAGTGGTATATTTTATTTATTTAGAATAATGAAGATTGCATTACTAGGATACGGGAGAATGGGAAAAGCTATCGAACGATTGGCTCGGGAGCGCGGTCACGAGATTGTTTTAATCGTGGATGAAACAAATCGGGCTTCGTGTACGGACGAGCAGTTGAAGCAAGCGGACGTGGCGATAGAGTTTACAACCCCGGCTGTTGCCGTGGATGATTACGGCTGGTGTTTTCGCAACGGGGTTCCCGTGGTATCCGGTACAACCGGGTGGCTGGAGAGATGGAGCGAAGTGACGGAATTATGCAACGAGACGGGGGGGGCGTTCTTTTACGCGTCGAATTACAGTATAGGGGTGAATATATTTTTTCACTTGAACCGATGGTTGGCTAAGACCATGGCGGGGTTTGATAATTATAAGGTATTCGTGGAGGAAACGCACCATGTACATAAACTGGATGCACCCAGTGGTACGGCAATTACTTTGGCTGAAGGAATTTTAGAGGAACACCCGAAATATTCTTCTTGGAAACTGGATGAAGGAGAGGTGAAAGCCGGCGAGTTGCCGATCAAGGCAAAGCGTGAAGGAGAAGTGCCCGGTATTCATGCCGTGACGTATAAATCGGAAGTGGACGAGATTCAGATATATCATTCCGCCTTTTCCCGTGACGGCTTTGCTCAAGGTGCCGTGATGGCTGCTGAATTTCTTGCCGGGAAGAAGGGGGTTTACGGGATGGATGATCTTTTGGAGTTGAAAGTTAAAAACTAAAAGTTTAGAATTAAGAACGAAGATATGAGAAATGTATTGACAAATAAATGGTTTAAGTTCGGGATAGTTCTTTTTATATACTTGTTGTGGACGTTGTGGGTACAGAGTTGGTGGTTGCTGATCGGGGTACCTGTATTGTTTGATATCTATATCTCGAAGAAAGTACATTGGGCATTCTGGAAGAAAAAGAACGTGGAGAAGCAAACGAAAGCCGTCGAGTGGATTGATGCTTTGATATTTGCCGTTATTGCCGCCACGCTGATCAGAATGTTTTTTTTCGAGGCGTACACGATCCCGACGTCTTCCATGGAGAAAACCATGCTCGTGGGGGATTATTTGTTCGTGAGTAAGGTCGCTTACGGACCGAAGTTGCCGAACACCCCTTTATCAGTACCTTTTACACATCATACCTTACCTTTCACGCAATCCACGAAAGCGTATTCCGAGGCAATACAGTGGCCTTACAAGCGCATCGGCGGGTTGGGCAAGGTGAAACGGAATGATATTGTCGTGTTTAATTTCCCAGCGGGGGATACGGTTGTCGTGGGGAACGAGAATCCGGACTATTATTCACAGATACGTAGCCATGCGAACTACATGGAGCAGGTTGCTAAAGAAAAAAATATGGATTTGACACCGGAAGAAGCATGGACGTTTGCCCGGAATCAAATATGGAAAGAGAAGGACATCATCGCCCGCCCGGTGGATAAACGGGAAAACTATATCAAGAGATGCGTGGGGATGCCGGGAGATGTGTTGGAGATGAAAGATGCCGTGTTATACGTGAACGGGCAAAAGGAAGAGAATTACGCTACCATGCAGTTGAATTATCATATTAAGGTGACTTCCCCGTTTAATCAATTGAAGTTGCAGGAGATGGGGATTGCTTTGGATGACATTCAATATTACAATAATAATTATAAGTTGCCTTTAACACCGGAGATGTTGGAGAAGATCAAGGCGATGCCTAACGTGGTTTCTGTTACTCGAGAGACGGAGCGGGGAGAGGTGTTCCCGTATAGTGAGGCTTACCCGTGGACGAGAGATGATTTCGGTCCGCTGCCGATTCCGAAGAAGGGGGAAACGATTGATCTGACTATCGAGAATTTACCTTTGTACGAGCGTATTATCGGGGCTTACGAGGAGAATAAGCTGGAAGTGAAGGATTCCGTTATCTATATAAACGGGAATCCAGCGGATAAATATACCTTCAAAATGGATTACTATTGGATGATGGGTGATAATCGTCATAATTCGGCGGACTCCCGTTACTGGGGATTCGTGCCCGAAGATCATATCGTGGGTAAGGCTTATTTCATCTGGCTTTCCTTGGATAAGGATAAATCTTTCTTGGGTAAGATACGATGGAACAGGATGTTCCGGTTTATACATTAAAAAAAAGCGGCTAAGCCGCTTTTTTTGTTAATTAATTTATTAACTTGTCAGTGTTTTGAAATACTACAATTATGGCAAAGAGTAAAACTAAAAAGACATTTGTATTAGATACGAACGTTATCCTTCATGATTATAGATCGATTTACAATTTCGAGGATAATGATATCGTTATCCCGATAACGGTTCTCGAGGAGTTGGATAAATTCAAACGGGGAAATGACCAGATTAATTACCACGCGCGGGAGTTTGCGCGGGAATTGGATCAGATTTCGGGGGAGGATTTCTTTGTTAAAGGAGCTTCTTTGGGTAAAGGCAAAGGAAATCTTTTTATCCAGACGGGAGTGCCGTTTAACGAGAAGATAAACGAGTCGTTCAGTGAGGATATTCCGGATCACAGGATATTGGCTATTGCCGCTTATATTACAGAGAAGAGGAAGGGTGAAAAGGTTGTTTTGGTGTCGAAAGATATGAATTTGAGGATGAAAGCGAGGTCTCTGGATATTTTGGCAGAGGACTATAAGACGGATCAAGTGAAGAATTTGGAAGTGTCGTTGAGCAAGTGCGTGATCACGAAAGAGGATTTCTCGCAAGACTTGATCGCCAAACTTTACGAGAGCGGGGAAGCCGGGGTTCCGGTGGAAACGTTCTTCCCGAAAGAGGATATTAAAGGAAATAATTATTACATATTAAAGAATGGCAGTAATTCCGTTCTGGCCTGTTATGATCCTACGCGGAGAGTTGTGCGGAAAGTGGAGAAGTTGAATACTTTCGGTATCTATCCGAAGAACTCGGAGCAGGCATTCGCGTTGGATGCATTGATGAACCCGAATATATCCCTTGTTGCCTTGAGTGGTAAGGCGGGAACGGGTAAGACATTGTTGGCGTTAGCGGCGGCATTGCAACAAAATAAGGCTTTCGAGCAGATTTATCTGGCTCGTCCTATCGTGGCATTATCCAATAGAGATTTAGGGTATTTACCGGGTGACGTGAACGAGAAAGTAGGTCCTTATATGCAGCCTCTATTCGATAATCTGGCGGTTATCAAGCATCGTTATAATATGCATAGTCAGGAGAACCGCTTGATTGATGATATGTTGAAAGACGAACGTTTGGTTATTTCCGCGTTGGCATACATCCGCGGACGGAGCTTGTCAAACGTGTTCTTTATCGTTGACGAAGCCCAGAACCTTACCCCGCATGAGGTGAAGACGATTATCACACGTGCCGGAGAAGGGGTGAAGATGGTGTTCACGGGAGATATTGACCAGATCGATTCTCCTTATCTGGATCGTCAGTCTAACGGTTTGTCACATCTGTTCGACCGAATGCAGGGACAAGAGATTTTCGCCCACGTGCATCTGGAGAAAGGGGAACGGAGTTACCTTGCAGAGGTGGCTAGTAACTTGTTGTAATAGTCGAATTAGTAGTTTATAAGGTTTATAAAGTTCATAAAGTTTATAAGGTTCATAGCCCCCTGCGGGGCGCTTTGTCCACGACAGCTTTAGCTGTCGATAAATATAGTCCGAAGGACACCCGTCACTTTATAAACCTTATAAACTTTATGAACTTTATAGACTCATTTTATGAATATATTGGGATTTCTGGGTGCGGCAATTCTGTTGACATTGATGCCGGGACCCGATATTTTGTTCGTGATAACACAAAGTATTATCCGGGGAAAAAAGGCGGGAATCATTTTTGCTTGTGGGTTGTGTACCGGGTTGATCGCTCACACGGCGGCAGTCAGTTTGGGACTTTCCTTGATTCTGTACAAATCTCCGGTGGCCTTTGCCGTGCTGAAGTATCTGGGGGCGGGGTATTTAATCTATCTGGGTATCAAGTCTTTCATTCATCGTAACGAGAACTCGATGGAGTTGCCTGCTTCCGGGGGAGCGGAATACAAGCTATACCGCAAGGGTATTCTGATGAATGTCTTGAACCCCAAGGTTCTCGTGTTTTTTATAGCGTTTTTTCCCGGATTCGTCAATCCGGCAACGGAGAATCCGGCAGGTGAATTCCTGTTGCTGGGCGTGCTTTTTATGGCACAGGCTATCGTTATATTCTCGCTGGTAGCTTTGTTGGCAGACCGATTATCCCGTCGTTTGATGCAAAACAACCGTTTCTCGTTGATTATGCATATCATCGAGTCGTTGGTGTATTTCGCTATCGGTATCAGTTTGATCTTCGTGACCGTGGGCTCAGAACTTCCTCAAGCGTAATATGCGGGGGATATATGTTGAAATATGACGCGCTTTTTTCGTATCGTAGACGTCGGCTATTTTAATTAAAATAGCTGTTTCTTCCACACCGCCGAATCCCGGGTTTATCGCCGTGCCGAATGATTTCATCGAGGGCGACAGGCTCATGTAGGCGTTCACGAGAGGAGGTATGTTTTCCCCTTGTTCACGCACGTAACGGGAAAGTATCCTGTAATCTTCCTCGTAACTGTTCCCGCAGAGGATGCTGCCGAGTTTTCTATCGTCGATATGTATTTCCAAAGGAACGATTGGTTCAACCAATCCTTCGTTGTCTTTAAAATACTTGCGCATGAAGAAAAGTATCATGTCGCGGGCTTTTATGTTGAAGCTGGTGTACATGGTGACTTTACCGAAGAAGTATTCCATCTCCGGGTTCTCCACGGTAAGGGCTCCCAATCCGTCCCATAGATTATCCAAGGCAAAAAGGGATTTCCGTCCCATTTTGGTGGATTGATACAAAGGTTGAACGAAAGAGCGTCCGAGTTCTATCATCTTGGTGAGGTACTCCTTTTTGAATCGCTCTGAAAAACGGAATAACTCCGTGGTCGCGAGATTGGGCTCTCCCTCCGCGTTCAGAGAGAGGTTGTCGCAAAGGATATAACGGTAGCCACCCAGTATTTCCTGCTCTTTCGGGTCCCACACGATAAGTTGCTGATAGGGTACCTGTTCATCCACGTCGAACGGGTCTATATCTACTTCTTTTCCTGTTCCGCCCCCCGCTGTCCTGAAAGTCAATTCACGTAACCGTCCGACCTCTCTCATGAGGTTGGGACTGTTGAAGGCATTGAACGAGTATATTTCATTATTGCCTTTATTGGTTTTCCGGATAAATCTTTCTTCCGTTAATTCAGCTAGCAATTTTGCTTTATCGACAGGATAAATAACTGGTTGCATAATTTAGAATCTATAAACTATATACGTTTTTTTTCACTTCTGCTGCCCACTCTTTGGGAGTCTTACTTTTATCGAACGTTTCCCACGGAATGGGTTTACCTATACTTAATGTGAATGTAGAACCTTTTTTATTGAATGTTTCCTTGGGAAGGCACATCATTTCGAGGTTTACTTTCAAGCCTATTTTTTTTCTGAAGTTAGCGAGGTTGTAGAAGAACTTGGAGTTCTCGCCTTTCACGTGTATCGGAACAATATCACGTTGGTATTTCACGGCTTTCACGATAAAACTCTTTTGCCACTCGGGATCAATGATTACCCCCTTGGTCTTACGGCTGACCATCCCTGCCGGGAAGGTGATTATTTGCGCGTCGGAAGCGAAAGCGTTTTCGAGATCGGCAGCGGCTTCTTTTGCCAGAGCCCCGTGCTTGTTGACCGGCAGGAAGATGTTGTTCAAGTTCTTCAAGTTCATCAACAAATCGTTTACCGGGAATTTTAACGGACTGTATTTTCTACCTAAATAGGAGATTAGTATAATTCCGTCCGGACCGCCGAGAACGTGGTTGGCGGCGAATATATATCGTCCGTTGGGATCGGGAAGGTTTTCTTCTCCCTCGATTTTAAAGGATAAGTCAAGGTATTCCATGACTCCGTCAGCGAAATCGAGTCCCTTGCGGTCCCCGTATTTCGAGATAAAATCGTTGATTTGGTCCTGGCAAATTAATCTTTTTAAGAATGAATAAACGAATTTAGGAATCCAGCGTGCTAATTTTGGATTTTTGCTCTTAAAAAGTTGTTCAATGTATATCGGTTTAACAGTTTCTTCCATAATTATTGTGAATTGCTCTCTCTTACTTCAAAAGTTTTGACAAAGATAAAAAACCTTATTCAATAAAATTCGTTATAGAGGATATGAATTGAAAAATATGAACATTTTTAATGAATGGAATAAGTTGAACGCAAAAAAAGAGAACTATGAAAAAATTATCTTTGATAACTAGTGGAGTTATTTTGATGCTTTCTTTCTTGATGGTGGGGTGTAATACCATGAAGAAGTTAGAGAGAGAAGCCATCGAAACGGCAGTAGTGGGGAAGGTCTCACCTCAGCAGTTGACAGCGGTGGATGGAACGGTGAATTTTAATTATAATATTGCTTTCGCTCCCAAGCAGTTTTATAAGAAGTTAATTTTGAAAGTGACTCCCAAGATGCAATATCCCGGTGGAGAAGAGGCTATGGCACCACTTTATTTCCAAGGAGAGAAAGTGAAAGGAACGGATTATCCCGTGGTAGAGTACAAGGGTAATACAATGGCAACTTATAATTTGTCTTTCCCGTACCGTGACGGTATGCAGAAAGGCGTGCTAATCGCGGATATCGAGGCAATCATGAAGAACAAGAGCGTTACTTTGACTCCTGCTATATTGAACACGAACGGGGTGAAAGAGTGGAAAACTTACGCTTATTCCTTACCTAATAATCCTAACGCGATACCGTTGTTTACCGAAACATTCGTGAAAGATGTTCCCGCTACGGGCGTAGGTGTGGTCAGCGGTTATGTATTGTTCCCGTTATCTCAATCCGTGATCACGGACGCGCAAAAGAAATCAACCGTGATGACGCAGGCCGCCAAGGTTATGAAAGAAGTGTTGGCTAATAAGGATGCCAAGATCACGAAGATGGTCATGTATGTTTCCAGTTCTCCTGAAGGACCGGAGAGATTGAACAAGAATCTAACGACGAACCGTTTCAAGGCTGCCAAGTCTTTCTTCGAGAAAGACCTTGCTCTGGCAAATACTCCGGTGGCAAAGGATTCCAAACTTATCGTGTCTAATTTGGTAGACGAGAATTGGGATGGTTTGTATCTGTTGTTGGATGACTCTAATATACGGAATAAAGCCGCGATCGTGAAAGATTTGAAGGCTGCCCCGAGTTTGGCAAAACGTGAAGCTGTTCTTGATTCATATATCAAGTCGGTTCCGGAGTTGAAAGATGTTGTTCTTCCTGTTCTTCGTCGTGCTGACTTTTTTATATTCTACACGATGCCTGCTGTTATACAGGTAGAGAATCAGGCAACTGCTTATTATGTACCTCAATTACAGGAAAATTCAGTGTTGTCTGCACAGACTGACGTGAGTTTATTGAATGATTTGGCCGCTATGGCTATCCGGAATAAGGATTACCGGAAAGCCAAGAAGTTGTTGGAGTCGGCTGCCGTGATGAAAGAGCAACCGGAAGTGTTCAATAATCTGGGTATTGTCTACCAAAACGAGGGAAATAACGCGCAAGCCCAAAATATGTATTCCAAAGCATCTATCAAGAAAGAGGCCAAGTACAATTTAGGTATGTTGCTATTGCAGCAAGGCGAGTATAACAAGGCTATTCCTTACTTGAAAGCAATGCCCGATGTAAACCTTGCTTATGCGCAATTGATGGCTAATGACAATCGTGCCGCTTTACAGACCTTCAAGAGTTTGAACTTGACGACAGGATATGAATATTACTTGATGGCTGTAGCTGCTGCCAGATTGAAAGATACGCAGACCATGGCTGACGCTTTGCAGAAAGCGATACAGCTTGATCCGCAAATGAAAGAAAAAGCTCAGATGGATAGAGAATTTTATCCTTACGCGCAAGAAACGATTTATTTGAATATTGTTGATTAAAATTGTTTGACTTTGCATTGTTGAATAGGGTTATAGCGGAGGCTATGACCCTATTTGCTATTGTATAAAAGCCAACCTGCAACTTGCAGAGCCGTAGGCTCAACTTGTTACTTGCAACTTTGTAAAGCAATTTATCGCTTTACAAAACTTTATCCGGATTCTGTTTGATGAAATCTCCCCAGTCTTTGCATTTGGAACCGCCTGTTGTCGGAAGGTTGCCTTGTATATGGTGGCAATAAGCGATGGCGATAGCGTCCGTTTCGTCCAGTGTCGAAATGGTGTCTGGCATAACCATAAACTTGCCTAACAGGATGGCAATCTGTTCTTTTGATGCCTCTCCTGTACCCGTGATGCTCATCTTGATTTTTTTAGGAGCGTACTCGAAGATAGGTATGTTGCGTTGCAGCGCGGCAGCTATAGCTACGCCTTGCGCACGTCCCAACTTGAGCATGGATTGGATGTTTTTCCCGTAAAACTGTGATTCAATGGCTAATTCGTCCGGGTGATAGGAGTCAATGACTTGCAGGGTTCTCTGGAATACCCGTTGTAACTTCAGATATGGATCATCCAGTTTCTTCATGTCCACGACTCCGGACACGACAAGTTCGGGTCTGCTGTTCTTTCCGGTAGTGCGGAGAATCGCGTATCCCATGAAATTAGTTCCGGGATCGATGCCCATGATTAGTTTTTCCATATCCTTTAGATTTCTATACTTCTTCCAGCGTGGTGCTGAAATGAAGCATTCTTTCTCCGAACATTTCTGTCAATACACCCAGTAATTTTTCTTTGTATAATTCCATGAAAACAGCGTAATCGTCTGCAACGGAGAAAACGAGTTGCAGGGAGAATGATTTCCCATCCTCTTCATTTACCAGTATTCTGGTGAACAGAACGTCACAGCATACTCCTTTGGTTTTGACGAAAGGAATATAAAATTCGTGGATGGCTTTTCTGAATGCCCCCTCTATTTCTTCTTCGACGTGGAATGTTGTGTTGTAGATAAAACGCATAGGTGTCGAGATGAAATTTAGGACGTGACCGCTGACGGTCATGTCCTAAATTGATTATTATCTGATATAGTCCGTACCCATGAATCCGCGTAAAACGTCGGGTACACGGATGCCTTCCGGTGTTTGGTTATTTTCCAGCAAGGAAGCTACGATTCTCGGCAGAGCTAGCGCACTACCGTTAAGCGTGTGAGCCATGATGGTTTTCTTCTCTCCTTTGTCCCGGAAACGCAGTTTCAAGCGATTCGCTTGGTATTCCTCGAAATTGGAGACGGAACTGACTTCCAACCAACGATTCTGGGCTTTGGAATATACCTCGAAATCGTAAGTAAGGGCAGACGTGAAACTCAGGTCACCACCGCACAACCGAACGATACGGTAAGGTAGTTCCAGTTTTTGCAACAAGCCTTCCACGTGTTTTACCATACCGTCCAGAGCCTCGTAAGACGCTTCCGGGCGAGTGATTTGCACGATTTCCACTTTATCGAACTGGTGCAGACGATTCAATCCGCGCACGTCCTTACCGTATGAACCCGCTTCCCGGCGGAAACAAGCCGAATAGGCTGTGTTTTTTACCGGCAACTGGTCCGCGTCAAGAATAACATCCCGGTAAAGGTTCGTTACCGGAACTTCTGCTGTCGGGATAAGGTAAAGTTTATCCTCGTTCACGTAATACATTTGTCCGTCCTTGTCGGGCAATTGTCCGGTTCCGAAGCCGGAATCTTCATTCACCACAAGGGGCGGTTGTACTTCCTCGAACCCGGCTTTGATGTTTTCCTCCAGAAAGAAATAGATCAAGGCTCTTTGTAAACGGGCTCCCAATCCTTTGTACACGGGGAATCCGGCTCCGGTGATTTTTACACCTACCTCGAAATCGATTAATTGATATTTCTTTGCCAGATCCCAGTGGGGGAGTTGTCCTTCCTCGTGGGCGGGCACATTGTCGCATACTTTCACGATCACGTTGTCGGCATCGCTTTTGCCGGGAGGTACGGAGTCGTGGGGAAGGTTCGGCAGGCGCACGATGAGCGTGTTCAACTCGTTCAGCGTTTCGTTGTGCTTGGTTGTCAATGCGGCGATTTCCTCTTTCAAACGGGTGGTGTTTGCACGGGCAGTTTCCGCTTCCTCTTTTTTTCCTTCTTTCATCAACGAGCCGATTTGTTTCGAGATGCTATTCATTTCGGCTTGTTTATCGTCTGATTCTTTTTGAAGGTTCTTTCTCTCGTTGTCAAGAGAGATGATTTTTTCTACTAATTCCTTGGCATCAAAGTTTTTCACGGCTAATTTACGAATCACCGTTTCTTTGTTTTCCTGAATAAATTTAAGGTTTAGCATCCCGTCTTAATTTTAGGTTTTAGATTTTAGATTACGGGAACAAAAGGCTTTTGAGGATACCGTTGTTCCGGGGTGTAAAAATAAAAAAACTCCTGTACTTTACCAAGGACAGGAGTTCGAAATATGTTCATTTTTCTGTTTACTCGGCAATAGCTTCAACAGAAACGTACGATTTGTTGTCTTGTTTCTTTTTGAAAACAACTTTTCCGTCGATCAACGCAAACAAGGTATGATCTCTACCTAATCCCACGTTCAAACCGGGGTTGTGTACAGTTCCTCTTTGACGAACAATAATACTACCAGCCTTGGCGAATTGTCCGCCGAAAATCTTTACTCCTAATCGTTTGCTTTCTGATTCACGACCGTTCTTAGAGCTACCGACTCCTTTCTTGTGTGCCATATCGTCTTATAATTTTAGAAGTTACAAAATAAATTAAGCGTTGATCGTTTCGATCTGAATTTGAGTCATACATTGACGATGACCGTTCTTTTTGCAGTATCCTTTTCTTCTCTTTTTCTTGAAAATGATTACTTTGTCAGCTTTCAAGTGAGATAATACTTTTGCCGTAACTTTGGCTCCTTCTACAATTGGAGTACCGATTTTGATATCTCCTTCGTTGTCCACTAAAAACACTTTGTCAAATTCTACTTGAGAACCTTCTTCTGCAGCCAGTCTGTGAACATAGACTTTACGGTCTTTCTCAACTTTGAATTGTTGTCCTGCGATTTCTACAATTGCGTACATTGTTCTAATTCATTTTTAAGTTAATACCATGGGGTGGGCATTTCTCCGCTTGGTGTACCCCTGAGGTTAAATTTTCGCTCGGCAAAAGTAGTAATTGTTTTTGAAACGGCAAAGATTTCACTGAATAAAACGGTGTTGTTTTTAATAGAAATTCTTTGGATTCGTATTTTTGAGTGGATATTGAATAATTAAAGGTAAAATGTCGTGAATGGTAGTGAGATATTATTGCTAATATCATGAAGCGGGTCGAAATCAAGAATGGTAATTCAAGAAAATAATGATATTATGATTAGTTTTTTTTGTGTTTGCTTGAATTTTATCAAAATACGAAGAAGTATTTAGTATATTGCCGATATATGGAAAATTATTCTTATTAAATTTGATGATTTTCAAAATAGCTAAAAATATACTATATTGCCTAATGAACTATTTTTTTAATCTTTTTAAAAATAGGGTAAATTCTTTGATATATGAATTTATTTTAATATTTTTGTAATACTAATTATTTACTAATTTAAAATACAAATAACATGAAAAAGAGGATCGTTTTTATCATCGCGTTATTTTTAGGGTTGACAGGATTCAATGGGGAAAGTAGAATTATAGAGCAAAATAGTGTGAATTTCCAAGAGAGGGTTGCACTTGTAGGTTATGCACCCCAAATAGTCAGACCGCTCAAGGATCTTATAGCTCCAGAAGGAAGTTCTATTACCTTTGTTGCCACTGTTTCGTCATCTGATTGTTTGGCGGTATGGTACAAGAATGGAGAAATATTACCAGTTGGGGGAAGGTTCCAATTTTATATGAAAAAAAATACTGCAAAATTGACAATAGTAGATGTATTTCCAGAAGATGCTGGAGTGTATGTGGTGAAATTTCAAAACAGATATGGAGAGGCTATATCGACGGCGCGACTATTTGTTGAATTGTCGAGATAAAAATAATTCTATTCGGTTTGTCGGCAAGAATTACTTCAAGATATATTGGAAATATTCTTGAAGTAATTCTTAACTATGAACTTTCTTTTATCAAAATGATACTTTTGAGCAGGTGTTATACAATCAAAATTGAGCGTTATGAGCGGTAATCATGTCTTTATTGAAACTTTATATGGGTTCAAACGTGCCCGACGGAATGTCATCTTTTGGATGTTTGTAATTCTTGGAATCGTGGGAATCGTCCTTTACGTGTTCACGCCGTTGTCTGCTTTGCCTCATGTCAAAAGTATCGATCAACTTTTAAGGCAACCTCCGATGGAATGGGTATCCCGGGCATTACCTTCATCCATTCCCTTCACGTGTGCTTACTTGTTCAACATCTTGCAACTTTTCTTCGTGACGGTACTCGTTATCAACGACACGAGATTAGTCCGTGTGGATAGTAGGGATGCCTTGAACGTTCACCCGCAAGGGAACTCGGAGAGTGCGGCAGGGAGCATAGTGGGAAAACTCGTTGCTATCTCCATAATCAACGTGTTAATCCTCGGTTTTTGCGGATTGCTGAACCTTCTTTTTTATCCCAAGGTGTTTAACATCGGGTATTACCTATTTTATTGGTTGACGCTAAACCTTCCAACCCTTATCTTTTGCTTGGGGGTATCTACTCTTGTGTCAAGGCTAACGAGGAATCAAGGCTTGAGTGTGATTTTTTTGGCGTTAATTCTTGGATTGATGACCCTTCCCGGTTCGGTTTGGCTAAACGGGTTATTTGACCCTCTGGCGGCAAGGATTCCCAATATGTTTTCCGATTTCACAGGCCACGTGCCCCCCGGTAGTTACTTGCTGCAACGGGTATTTATCTTGTTCCTCGGGATAGGGCTGGCTGTTCTTGCCGTGATCCCTTACCCTAGGATTCATAATAATGTGCGGGTGGCATTCCGATTGGCACGTGTGACACTGCTTCCCTTGCTTCTTGCCGGAGGTTTTGCGGTCGCTTACGGTTTCCAATCCGTGTCTAATGAACGGGAAGCATTCCGGGAAACTTATTCAAAGTACACCCCCAGAAAGGTTTTAAAAATTGCCGACAATCAACTCCATTTGAAAGAAACGGAAAACGGGGGTATCTTCGTGACCAGTCGAATGACTGTAGCAAACAAGGATAACGAGGAACTTCCTTTGATTCTTTATTTGAATCCCGGACTTGTGATCTCCTCGGTTACCGTAGACGGGGCAAATGTCAAGTACCAGCGTGAACTGCAAGTGCTTCTTGCGGACTGTAAGGTTTCTCCCGGCGAGACAAAAGAAGTGATCGTGAAATACGAGGGGAAAATCGACAATAGTTTTTGTTTTCTCGATACCCCGGAAGAGAAGTATGCTTCCCCGGCAGTGAACACAATTGATATTTACCATTTCGGTTATAGTCCCGCATTTTGCGAGAAAGGGTACAAATTACTCACGCCGGAATGTGCTTGGTACCCGGTCAGTGTGCCTCCCTACGATGCATCCGGTTTCAGGCGAGCCATGTTTACCCGCTACAAATTGGAAGTGGAACATGATCCGAATTTGGTGGCAATATGCCAGGGAGAGGCGAATCGGGAAACGCATGGGAAGACAATGTTCACCTTCGAGCATGACATGAAAGGAATTAGTCTTTGTGTAGGTAATTACAAAAAACGGGAAATCATAGTCGGTAGTGATGAGAAAAGATGGGAATGGGATCAATCAATTCCTGACTCTAAAATATCGAAGTTTGCAAAGGATGAATATCCGACGCGGGTAGAGTTTTTCTACTTGCCCGAACATGAGTTTATGCTCGATATTTATGATAAAATCCCTAAAGAGGAGTGGAAGAACATAATCGAAAGTGCTAAAGTTTCAATAGGATTTTATGGTAATAATAACAATTATGCCGTAAAACGCATGATGAATAAAATTGCCGTTGATCCCACGCTACAATATCCTTACAGTTGGATCACCATAGTGGAAGTGCCGTGTGCTTTTCATGTGTTCACGGGGAAGGCCTTGCAGGAGGGAGAAAGGGTACAAGGGGGAATGATATTTCTCCCGGAAAAGAAATACTCGGTGGACATGTCTTTCTTTTCTGACAACAAGAGATTGAAAACTCAATTACGATCGTACGAAGAACCAGAAACTCAATTATGGTTTGATAATGAATTTCAACTGTTTGAGCGAGGAAGTTATGGTCTGGAATCAAGCGGTATGGGTAACACGAGTTTCGTTTACTCTGACGAGTGTCCTTTGATTAATGATGTCTTGTCTTTGGCTTTTAATCCCAACTTAAGTTGGGAGCATGGGACGGATATAGAGTACTATGTCCTCGATTACATGAAAGAGCATAGTCTGGAAGAGGCTTTGAGTGATCCCTTATTGTCCCCGGATCTGCTTGATAAGATTATCCGCAAAAAATGTATGGAGTTAAACGCTCTGTTGGCGATCAGAATCGGGAAAAAAGAATTTAACGATGCTTATCATGATTTCCTCAAGCGACACCTTTTCGAGGAAACGACTCTAGAGGAATTTTCTCGAGAAGTCTTCGCCCATTTTAATGTTAGGTTGGACTCCATTGTTATGAATTGGTTTAGAAGTAACGAGTTACCTCTTTTCGAGATAGACGGTCACGTCATTTATGTGGTGGATGAGAGGTATCGTATGCACAATACGTACGATATCAAGGTGTTTAACCGGGGAAAAGTGCCGGGTATTGTCCAGACGAGTGGTTACCGACCGGAAATGTGGATTATTCCTCCGGGAGAAGGACGGGCTATAAGAGCGCATGTATCTGCTGATAATACTAACATATATACCATTATGGCTTTAAATATCCCGGGATATGTTGAATTATCAAGCGAGAAAAGGGATGTCTATACCGACACCACCACGTGGTATTTACCCCTCGATTCGACCTCGTTCTCAACTGTGAACGAGAACGAGATTATCGTGGATGACGCTGATCCGGGATTCACTATCCTTGAAACCAGAAAGTTTAATATAGCTTCTTTGTTCGGACAAGTCGAGACTCGTGCCAAGTATTACAAGTTTCCCCCTGAAGATCACTGGGGTTTTACGGTCAAAGAGGCTGGTGGTTATGGTTTTCCCGTGAAAGGAGCGTATTTTAAACAAGCCGGCAAGGGTAACCAAAAAGTACAATGGGAAACTGATTTACCCGAGGGAACATACGAGGTATTTTGTTATCAACCTTTTGAAAGAAACAGAATCAGTGATTTCTTAAGGGAGTACTATTATACCGTATTTGACGGGAAGGAAGAACACGAGGTTGTGCTTTCTATGAGTAAGGATGATGGGGGATGGTTGTCCTTGGGTGTTTTTGATTTCCACGGGAAGGGAAGGGTGATATTGAGTGACAGGGATCGTAAACGTAATTCCGCTGACAAAGATAGTGACCCGCAAGTTGTCGTTGCTGATGCCATAAAGTGGGTTAAAGTTCAGAAATAATAGTCTGTATTATCGTTGGAAAAGTTTATATTATACTTCGCTTCACGTTATTCAAGTGAAGCGAAGTGTTGTTAATTAATTATTCGAGACAGAAAATACGGCACGAGTGTATAGGATAGAGAATCGTGTTCTTGTTCGATATATTTGCAATAAAAAATATTGTGTCCTATTTTAGTTAGGTGTTATTTCCGGAAAAGTACTAACTTTGGCAAGATTTTAGGAAATAGTAAAAGCTATGAAATATATCGCACGTCTGATACTGAAAATGTTCGGTTGGAAACTCAAGGGAAGTTTGCCCGTGGATAAAAAAGCGGTGGTGATTTCCGTGCCGCATACTTCTATTATGGATTTTATATGGGGAAAGCTCACGTTCATGAGTTATGGGATTCCTACTTATATATTAATGAAGAAGGAATTTTTCTTTTTTCCCTTGGGGGCTATCCTGAGAGCCTTGAACGTGATTCCCGTTGACCGGGGAAATAAAGAAAATCATCTTGTAGAGCGGATGGTGGAGGAGTTTAATAAGCGGGACGTGATGTACCTGACGATTACCCCGGAAGGAAGTCGCAAAAAGCGAAAGAAATGGAAGAAAGGATTTCTGGTAATCGCGAGAGAGGCGGGTGTTCCCGTGTATCTGGGCAGAATCGATTATAAAGATAAATATTGCACGTGGGGACCTCGGTTTGTTCCCTCGGATGATCCGGATGCCGATTTGAAATACATCATGTCGACTTACAAGGACGCTAATCCCCGTCATCCGGAAAACTTTTCGGCAGGAGATTAAACTAAAATAAAAGGATTATGAAGGTAGCAATCGTACAGGCACGTTTGGAATGGGAAAATGTTCCCTTGAATTTGAAACTCTTCAACAAACGTATGAGTGACATAAACGGGGTGGATATTATCGTGCTGCCGGAGATGTTTTCTTCCGGTTTCACGATGACGGGTAAAGATCAGGTGGCTCCTTTCCACGAGGCGGTATACCGGTGTATGCAGGATTGGGCGGACGAGAAAGACGCTTTGGTCATGGGCTCGACCATTTATTTTGAAGACGGACATTATTTCAATCGTTTGCTGGCGGCATTCCCGGGAGGGAAAGTGTTGCATTACGATAAAAGGCACCGTTTCACGATGGGGCATGAAGACGAGCATTTCACCGCCGGGCACGAGTTGCCGGTGTTTGAATACAAGGGCATGAAGATCGCGCCTTTCATTTGTTACGACCTGCGATTCCCCGTGTGGAGCCGTAATACTTCCGGGTATGACTTGGCTGTTTATGTGTCTAACTGGCCGGAGGCAAGGAGGGAGCCTTGGCAGATATTGTTGAAGGCGAGGGCTATCGAGAACCAGTGCTACGTGGTGGGCGTGAACTGCGTGGGGGAGGACGGAAACGGTCTGCAATATTCCGGCGATTCTATGGTGATATCTCCCCGGGGAGAGGTGCTGGTGGCTTGTGAGCCTTATGCCGACGAAGTACAGGTGGCGGATGTCGATTTGGGTGCTTTGGAAGGGTTCCGTGAAAAATTTCCCGTTTTGGAAGATAGAGATGAATTTACAATTGATGAATAAATAATAACAGCAGAAGAAAGGATGAAAAAAACATTGTTGACGATAATCGGATTAAGTATGATGTTCGGTTTGAATGCACAGGAGAAGATTTTGACCATGGAAGAGGCTGTCGTGGGGTACCATTTGTATCCGCGGGCAAAGTATATCCAATGGCAGGGGGATAAGAATCAGTTTACTTATCTCGACCGTGAAGGACTCACGGGTGAGTCGGCGGATAAAGGTGAGAAAACCGTTTTATTGACCGTGCCGGAGTTAAACAAAATTATCGGGGCTGATTTGAAAGGCTTCCCTAATTTTTCTTGGTTGGACGGAAACACGCTGGTAGTTGCCCGTCAAGGGAAAATTTACCATATCGACGTGGAGAAAAAACAGTTGAAACAAACTTTTTCTTTCCCGAAAGGGGCGGCTAATCAGACCTACTCGAAGGCAGGTAACATGTATGCTTACACGGTAGACAACAATTTGTATTACATGGATGAACGGGGAAACAGTTACGCCGTGACTTCCGATGAGAACAAGAATATCGTGAACGGTCAGGTGGTTAGTCGCAACGAGTTCGGTATCACGGGTGGTATATTTTGGTCGCCCGACGGTAAGAAACTTGGGTTTTACCGTAAGGACGAGAGCGAAGTGACGAATTTTCCCTTGTTGGACATCAATAGCCGTACCGGAGATCTGAAAGAAATCAAATACCCGATGGCGGGAATGAAGTCCGAGTTGGTGACGATGGGGGTTTATGACATCGCTTCCGGTACTACTGTCTTTCTGGACGTGAATGATTTCGGGCGGGAACAGTATCTCACGGGCGTGACGTGGGCGCCGGAATCCGACATCGTGTATGTTCAGGTGTTGAACCGGGGACAGGATCACATGCGTCTGAACAAATACGATGCTTCTACCGGGAAACAGATTGCCACGTTGTTCGAGGAAAAATCCGATACTTACGTGGAGCCTCAAAACGGGCTGGTTTTCATGAAGAATAACCCGAAACAGTTCCTTTACGAGACGAATAACCGGGACGGTTATTTCAATCTTTACTTGTATGACGTGAACGGCAAGCTGATCAAACGTCTGACGGATGTCGATGCAGACGTGGCTTACGCGGGTATGGATCGTGCCGGGAAGTACGTGTATTACCTCTCTTCAGAAGTGTCCCCGGTGGAAAAACAACTTTTCCGGGTAGACGTGAAGAGTGGCAAGAAAACCCGTCTGACTCCCGAGGAAGGTTGGCACACGATCACGATGAGCGGGGATTGCAGTTATTTTATCGATAGTTACAGTAGTGTAAAGACCCCTCGCAACGTTGATTTGGCTACCAATAGCGGTAAAGTGGTACGCCGTGTTCAAGAGGTGGAGAACCCGAACAAGGATTACAACTGGGGTGAAGTTACTTTGGGCTCTATAAAGGCTGACGACGGTAGTGATTTATACTATCGGTTGATTAAGCCTATGAATTTCGACCCGAACAAGAAATACCCGGTAATTCATTACGTGTATGGCGGACCGCATGCTCAAATGGTGACCAATATCTGGAATGCCAATATCCGCATGTGGGAAATGTATATGGCTCAACACGGTTACGTGGTATTTATCATTGATAATCACGGTACCCCGAACCGGGGAAAGGCTTTCGAAGAGGTGATTCATCGTCAATGCGGTCAGGTGGAAATGAAAGATCAGGTGAAAGGTATCGAGTGGCTGAAGTCATTCCCTTGGGTGGATGCAGAGCGTATTGGTGTTCACGGTTGGAGTTACGGCGGGTTTATGACGATTTCGTTGATTACCAATTACCCCGATATTTATAAAGTGGGTGTTGCCGGAGGTCCCGTGATTGACTGGAAATGGTACGAGGCCATGTATGGAGAGCGTTACATGGACTCCCCGCAGGAGAATCCCGAGGGGTACGCCAAAGTGAGTTTGATCGCCAAAGCCAAAGACTTGAAAGGCAAATTATTGATTTGTCAAGGTGCTGTCGATCCTGTTGTGGTATGGCAACATAGCTTGAGTTTTATCCGGGAATGTATCAAAAATAACGTGCAAGTGGATTACTTCCCTTATCCTTGTGCCGAGCACAATGTTATGGGACGTGACCGTATTCATCTGATGCAGAAAGTGACGGATTATTTTGAAGATTACTTGAAATAATTGAACAATAAAATAAATCAGCCAACTAATTCTAGTTGGCTGATTTATTTTATGTCGAAAGTTTTTATAACTTTTCAATCTCTTCTCGCGATAAGCGGGTTCCTTTAATTATAACCTCTGTTGGAACTTCCAAGGCTTTTAAGTTTTTGGCTATTTGTTTTTTCTTTTCACCTTCCTCAAATCCTTTAATATGCCCTTTCTTTTCTGCCGTTTTAACCACACTGTACCAATCCCGGAAAACTTTCAGGCTATCCTCGTATTCAAATAGTTCTTACTTGGAGAACCCGGCAATTTCTGCCACTTTGAAAAAACGTTCGAAAACTCGTTCCTGTATCATGTCTGTGCTGAACAACTTCTTGAAACCGAAGTCGGTGTAAGGATTGATATATCGTTCTTGTAAACCTTCGCTTCCTATGTTTTTTTGTTTATTGTTATAACAAAGATAATATAAACTTACAAGAAATCAAAGTTCAACTGGAATCAAGTATGTGAAGTTGGAGGCTGTTCCTTTTAAGCGTTGAATTTACGATACGATTCCTGTTACAGTATCTTTTCGTATAACTGGAATTTGTGCAGTCCGTACTCTCCAAGTCCCAGATCGACTGTAGCCACGTGTTTGAATCCAAATTTCTCGTACAGTTTGATGGCGGGAATATTGTTCACGTAAACGTCCAGACGAATCGCAGTCATACCTTGCTCTTTTCCTGATTCACACGCGAAGGAGATTAATTTTTTCCCGATGCCGGCTTTCAGAAAGTCCGGGTGAACGACAAGCGTGTGAATCACGAATATTTTACTGTAATCCGAATCAATACCCCACGGTGCAATTTTGTACGCTTCTTCCGGGTGATGATTCAGTATTATGGAACCGATAATCTGCCCGTCGCATCTTGCCACGTACAAGTTACCTTCTTTGACACCCTTTTCCGCGTTTTCCCGGACGGGGTACACTCCTTTGATCCATCCCGGGTGGTTAATATCGGATGCAAGGAAATCATTCAAGTCATTATATAATTGTTCCAGCTCGTTGATGTCTGCTGCCGTCCCTTTTTCTATAATCATTTTGTCATATTCATGAATCCGGTAACAAATATAATGGCTTTTTTGTTTCTTCCCAAAGTTGTTTTTTATTCTTGATTTATTATATTTGTAAAATAATTCTCAAATTTATAGACGTATGAAACGGCTATTTGTGATATTAGTGTTATTTTCCACTATTCCGAGAGTTCATGCAACGGCACAAGCCGGGGATGTTTTAATATGGGGTAAAGATACTTCTTGGTTGTTTAGTAATCCCTTGGAATTAAGACGTGATATAGATTCAATACGTGAGAGATTGGAAGAAATGGGTGCGATGTGGACATCCACAGCTTGTTGGAGAGGGTATATTGCGACATGGGAGATTATTGATAATGAATTGTATCTGGTAAATATAGAGTCTGATTTAAGTGATACAATTGAAATAAACTTGGAAAAATTGCTGCCGGGAGAAGTCATTAATGGTAGAGTGAGAGCTTCGTGGGTAACAGACACTTTAATCGTTCCCCGGGGGGAGTGCATTTTCTACGTTCATTCCGGTTATCAGTCCGTGTACGAGAAGGAATCTGAAATTATAGTTCAGGAAGGAAATGTGGTTAAGCGGGTAGATTGGAATAATTATTGGGCTTGTAGGCCGGGATATTGGGAGAATCCGGAATTGCTTAAAGATTTCATATATGGACATATAGATTGGGGTAAAGTTGCAGCAAATACACCGGAAAGAGCACGAGTGGTATTCTGTATTATTCCGTCTGAAGAGATAAAGCCGGTGGTGAAAATAATTCGTTCATCCGGTTCAACTATTTTTGACGAGGAGGCGATGAAAGCAGTGCAGATGCTTGAGGAATGGGAAACTTTATATCAACGGGGTAAACTGTTTAGACAGTCGTGGGTAGTTCCTGTTATTTTCAAAAGATAAATTTATATCTTTGTGCGGTATTGGGATTTGCCGTCAGATTTACATCGGCATTTTCAACTTTCAATTTTCAACTTTCAATTGTTATGCGCATTGATATATTAAGTGTTGTACCGGAGTTACTGGAGAGTCCTTTGAATCATTCGATTATCAAACGGGCGAAAGAAAAAGGGATCGTGGAGATTTATATCCATAATATACGGGATTGGTCGAAGGATAAGCACCGGAAGGTGGATGACTATTCTTTCGGCGGGGATGCCGGACTGGTGATGGCGGTACAGCCGATTTTTGATTGTATCAATGAATTGACTTCCCGGCGACATTACGACGAGATTATCTACACCGCCCCGGATGCCCCTACATTCAACCAGAAGATGGCGAATGAATTGTCGTTGAAGGAGAATATCATGATTCTTTGTGGGCATTATAAAGGGATTGACCACCGGATCCGGGAGCATTTGATTACCCGGGAGATTTCCGTGGGCGATTACGTGCTGACGGGAGGGGAGTTACCCGCCTGTATCATGACGGACGCCGTTGTGCGTTTGTTGCCGGGAGCCATGGGGGACGAGACTTCCGCTTTGACCGATTCGTTTCAGGACAACCTGCTTGCCCCGCCCGTGTACACGCGTCCCGCGGAGTTCAACGGTTGGCGAGTGCCGGATGTGCTGCTATCGGGTAATCACGCCCTGATCGACGAGTGGCAGGAACAACAAGCCTTGGAACGTACAAGACGGTTACGCCCGGATTTGTTGGGGGAATCTGCCGGGTAGACGCTGAACGCGCATTGCCTTGTGGTCGGGCTACCGATGCTCCCGACTAAATACATAGCAACAACGTAGTAACAACGGAGCATAAATATAAACGAGTGTTTATGCTCCGTTTTTACTGTATGAATATTATCTTTTTACTCGAGGTCAACGATAGCGTGGCCTTTTTTACATGGAAATGAACGTACGAGGTTCTTTCCCGTGAATTTGCTTAAATGCTCTACTTGTATTATATTTGAGGGAGTAAACTGTGAGGTGTTTAGTTTTGGATATCGAGTAAGGCTCGGTGATGTGTGTAGACGAGCGTGAGGGGAGAAAAAGAGGGAGAAAAGTGAAACTTTTGGAAGGGTATCGGTATAAAACTAACTATAGGGGGATGGATTGGAGTTAATTCCGACAGGGACTTCGTTGTGCTTGTAGCGCGATACGGTTAAGTGTCGGAAGGTTGGACGTTTAATGTAGAAAGGAGATAATATGGCTTCTATAAAAATAAGATTTAGAGAGTCAACGGTAGAGGGTAAGATGGGGTCTTGTTTTATACAAATCATACATCGGCGTAAGATCGGGGTTTTAGCCACGGGGATAAAATTACACGCGTGGGAATGGGATAAGGCAAGTAATGATATTCGCTGGACGGGCGGTGATCCCAGACGGCAGGTAATCGTGCAGGCGGCACGGGAAAGGCTTAGGCTGGTGGTGAATGAATTGCGGGATATTATCGGCTGGTGGGAAGTCAACAAGGAGGAGTACACGGTGCGGATGATTGTTGATGAATACAACAGGCGATTGATGAAAGGCACGTTGTTTTCTTTTATGGGCGGGTGTATTGAAGAATTGAAAGGCGTGGGCAGGGAGAGAACTTCCGGTACGTATTGCAGCACGTTGAAGAGTTTTAAGGACTTCCGGCAGGGACAGGATATTCGTTTGAATGAGATTAGTGCTTCTCTGGTCAAGCAGTTCGAGAATTACTTGAAATCAAAAGGAGTGTGCTTGAACACGATCTCTTTTTATATGCGGATATTACGCGCGGTCTACAATAAAGCGGTGGGCAACGGGTTGATCCGGGAGGATCATTTTCCTTTTCGGAAGGTATTCACGGGAGTGGAACGAACGGTTAAACGGGCTATCACGAGGGAAACGGTTTCACGGTTGCTGGAGTTGGATTTGAGGCGAAAACCCAACTTGGATTTTGCCCGTGATCTGTTTCTGTTCAGTATGTTTACCCGGGGGATGGCTTTCGTGGATGTGGCTCATTTGCTCAAGACGGATATTGTCGGGGACGAGATCGTGTACAAGAGAAAGAAGACCGGTCAGCGGATACGGGTAAAACTTCTTCCTTATGTTTTGGATATCATCCATAAACATCGAATAGCGGATGAGAATATACCTTTTTTATTTCCGTTATGTTATTGCCCGTGGACTCGGAAAGAACTTTCTTATGCAAGTGCCCTGCGCAAATATAATAAGGCGTTGGAAGAACTTTCTAAGATATTGGAACTGGAAAAACCGCTTAGTTCATACGTGGCACGCCACACTTGGGCTACCCAAGCCAAAAGAAAAGGAGTGGCACTGGCTGTCATCAGCGAAGCGATGGGGCATACCTCTGAAAATACGACCCGGATCTATTTGGCTTCATTTAACGAGGATGTCGTGGATAAGGCGAATGAAACGGTTGTGCTTGATTTCTTCACGTGAAAGGTTGTTACAGACGCTGCGTTACTTGTGGAGTAAAAACTGGAATGTTTGGGTTACTAATTCAGCGTTTTGATAGTGCTACGTTCTTGATTTTATTAGTAACTTTGCTAGTGGTTTAAACTTTACTGCCGTAAATTTTACAATGGTAATTTTTACGGCGGTAAGATCTAATGTACCAGCCTTAGAAAGTAGACACATTTACTAATTCGTTATTAAAAACTTCAGAACAGATTATCTGTGAGGTGATTGGTTCTGTGAAAGGATGGCGGGGATTGGTGTTGGTATTATTCAGTACCCTTTCGGGTGTTTTATTATCCTTTTCACTCAATATAATACCCGAAAAGGTGCTATTTTAGAAATTATTATTATATTTGTACCCGAAAAGGTATTGAATATGGAGAATCAACCATTAAACGAATATGTGAAGTCGAAGCGCAAAGTGCTTGGATTTTCGCGTGAAGAGTTTGCACGGAAAGCAGGCGTTGGCTTGCGTTTCTTGCGCGAATTGGAACAGGGTAAGGAAACTCTGAAAATGGACAAGGTAAATCAAGTATTAAAATTGTTCGGGATGCAATTGGGTGTTGTTCCAATGGACAGAAATAATCTGATAGAGCAATGAAACAAGCTAAAATATTTATGTATGACCATACGGCAGGTACGCTCACCGAAGATGAAAACGGATATACCTTTGTGTATGATACAGGCTATTTGGCAAATAAACATGCCGAACCGGTAAGCCTCACATTACCTCTAACGGATAAACCATTTGTTAGTAATGTGTTGCATCCTTTCTTCGATGGGCTTATTCCCGAAGGCTGGCTGCTGGATATTGCCCAAAAGAACTGGAAAATCAACAACCGTGACCGCATGTCTTTGTTGCTTGCCTGCTGTAAAGACTGCATAGGAGCGGTCAGTGTTCAACCTATTCAAGAATGATAATCATGGAAAGATGCTTATACTGTTATCAACTTTTGGAACAAGGGCAGGTTGATTTTCATCCGCGATGTTCCAAGAAGATCTTCGGAACCACCGTTCCGCCTGTGCTTCCCTATACAGAAGCCGATATTGAGTCGCTGGCTTTGGAAGTAGTACGTTCACAGGTTACAATCACAGGCGTTCAGCCGAAATTATCGGTTGACTTGGAAAAGACTAACGGAGCCGAAAAACGTTTCACGATAGTCGGTTTGTGGGGTGGATATATCTTGAAACCACAAACGGAACAATATCCATCGCTTCCCGAAAACGAAGATTTAACCATGCATCTGGCAGAACTCGCTCGGATAAAAACGGTTCCTCACTCCCTGATACGATTTCAGGATGGTTCATTGGCATACATCACCAAGCGGATAGATCCTGGCAAGAAAGGCGGTAAAATTCCGATGGAAGATATGTGCCAACTAACTGAGAAACTGACCGAGCAAAAATACAAAGGTTCTCATGAGCAAATTGCTAAAAAGATAGTGGAGTTCTCGGCTTATCCGGTGTTGGATTTAATCAACTATTTCGAAGTACTGTTATTCTGTTACCTGACAGGAAATGCAGACATGCACCTGAAGAACTTTTCTCTTTACAAAAAAGTGGGTGAATGTGTTTTGGCTCCGGCTTATGACCTCTTATCTACTAAATTGGTTATTCCACAAGACAACGAAGAACTGGCATTGACGTTGAACGGTAAAAAGCGAAAGTTGAAAAAAGCCGATTTTGATAGCCTCTTAAAAACGATGAAAGTCGATGATAAAGCAATCGAAAATGTGTACGACAAATTCAGGAAGGTACTACCAGAATGGTTTGTATTTATAGATTCTTCGTTTCTGCCAGATGAGATGAAGGGAAAGTATAAAGCATTGATACAGGAAAGGTGGAGTATTTTGAGTGATTAGTGATGTTACATTAGTAATAGAAGATGTCATGTATCAGCTCAGAAAAGTAGACACTAAAAATAACTCGTGTCGTGGTGTTGAAAGGATGTCTATCTTAAATTGCTATGAAACGAGTATAAATAAAAATCCTCGGATTGCTAAATTTATAAAGGTTTGAGGAGGTTATCACAAATAAAATAGTATTAGATTTTTATTTTAGCACAAATAGTGCAATTGTTAATAACTAATGTGTGGTTATTTGGTTTTTCTATCTATCTTTGTAAGAAAAATAATAGATACATGATAGCTGAGATTAAATTCAAGAATATGTTCTCATTCAGAGATGAGACGGTTCTTAGCTTTGAGGCAGATAAAAGCAAGGATTTGGAGTCATATCACGTTGTTGAGCTGGTTCCGGATGTAAGACTACTAAAATTGGCTGTCATTTATGGAGCCAATGCTTCAGGAAAAAGTAATATTATTAAGGTTTGCGATTTTATAAAGTCTTTCATAACCAATACTCCGCTTAATAAAGTGGAACTGCTTAAGATTGTTCCGTTTTTACTAAATAGAACAAGCCAAGAACAAGCATCTGAGTTTTCTGTTTCATTTTATATCATGAATGGTGATAAGGCTACTAGGTATGTATATTCCGTGTTGTTGGACAATGCACACGTTGTTCAAGAGACCTTGATTTATTATCCCAGTCAACAGCCGGCTACTATTTTCGAACGTGGTACGGAAAATAATGTTTCTTCTATCAAATTTGGCCAAAAAGTTAAAGTCAGTACTGCTGCAAAAGAGGAGATTACCTTGAAGTGTTTACCTAATATGTCTGTTTTTGCAGCTTATATGCAGGTAAATATCCATATTATAGAAATGGAAACAGTCCTTCAGTATTTGACTAAACAGATGATGCCTGCGATAGTACCTACATCATCGTTAAACCGCTATGCTGAAGAAGCAATTAGAGAAGCAGCAGCAAAAGAATACATCCTAAGATATTTGCAGGAAGCAGACTTCAATATTTCGAATATATCTTCAAAAGAGCGAGAGACCAAAAAAGGTATAGTAAATTATACTATGTATCAACACAAAGTTTCTTCTGAACATGGTGGAAATGATTACTATGAATTCCCTGAATTATTTGAATCAGATGGTACCATACGAACATTCGGTTTAGCATCGCAGATACAAAAAATTATTGAAAGTAATGCTTTTCTAGCTGTGGATGAAATAGAATCATCTCTTCATCCTAAGTTGATTGAATATATTATTGAACGTTTCTTGAAAGAATCAGAGCAGGCTCAGTTACTGCTTACCACCCATTATGATGGTCTGTTGGGAGAAGAGGATTTGCTTAGAAAAGATAATATCTGGTTCACCGAGAAGAACGCAGATGGAGGCAGTGTGTTATATCCTTTGACTGATTTCAAGGGTTTAAATAGAATAAGCTCTCTACAAAAGGGCTACAAGTTTGGTAAGTTTGGGGCAATCCCTAATCTATAAATATCGGCCTTATGAGAAAAGTTAGGAAGAATACCGCCACTAGACAGGTCATTCATATTGTAGGTGAAGGACTGACTGAACTGTTTTATTTCAGTCATCTGAAAAAGTTGCTAGGCTACAGATACTCGATATCTCCACGTCTGTTTGAGAACAATAGTATCGAGAAGATAGAGAAAAAGATAAAGGAACTTTTAAGTGAAGATGTATTTGCAATCTGTGTCTTCGATGCAGATGTTAGCAGACGTTCGGATGCTGAAAACAAGAAGATGGCAGCCTTGAAAAAGAAATATGAAAAGAATAGTAATGTTATTCTGTGCGACAGTTTGCAATCAATCGAATATTGGTTCCTTTTGCACTTTGAGGATACTTGCCGTCATTTTCAAGATTCAGCAGCTACGGAAAGAGCTTTGAAACGTTATCTTCCAACATACAACAAGACACGTAAATATCTGGAAAAAGATAGCTGGGTGAGGGATATGAATGCAGACGCGAGAATGAAGAGGGCTTGTGAACTTGCCGAGAAATATCAAGGTCGAGATTCATATAGTGAGATTTATAAGGCTATCAAGAAGGTTCGTGAATGATTGAAAATCATGGGAATTTCTTCTAGTTTAATGTATTTGGTGAAAAGTCTGCGTTGCAATGTATAAGTCATCTTTATCGGGTTTGCATAAACATTTGGTGGATATCGGCAAAAATTCAAAAAAAAAATTGATTGTTTTGAAATATAGTTTGTCTTTGCCCCAATTGCCACAGAGAAGTATATTATGGAGAATTGAGCGGTAAATTAGAGAAAATAAAGATAATGTTTAAACAACAGGAGGATAAACTTAGAGGCATCGGACTAATTATATCAGAAGACAACTTATTAAGCCTCTATCAAAATAGCAAATTAAATAGATAATAATAACTTCGCTCCACCATCATTCTAAGTGTTTTCACCGTGTTCTTCCTATGTCGGGAAACCCAGTGAAAATACTTTCAAATCCAAGAATAAAACAACAAAAAATTTTTGGAAGCTAATTTCTCTTTATTCGGAACTGGCAACTTGTGAAGTGATACATACCACTGAAGTGAGCGATAATCCCACCGGGAAACTCTATCCGGATCTTACTTGATCCCATGGTTATCCCATCATGAACTGGGTGGGGTTGCTGGTGAGGTGGTGAAGCTGATTGGGAAAACTCTTCTAAAGAGGAAAAGAGCCTATTCGCATGATAAGGTCTGGAAAGTCCAAACTTCCCTTTCCAATAGTGAAAGCTTGATTCTGTATAGGCTTCGTTAGAACAGAAGTCTTTTATTGTTAAGCTACTACACTGTTGACGAGATAGTATTTCCATAAATTCTTCTTTGCTCATTTCAAAATTAAAGAAGTAAAGTTTGAGGTAGAAGAAGACCACCAAACAAAAATCATTGCCTCTAAATTATCATTTATTGCTTAATTATACCAGATAGGGTATATTAAAAAAAAGATTTCAGTTCCTTTAGTATATATGAATACGGAGGTAAAGTAAAGGTGGAGATTATAAGTTATGGGACTGAAGATTTTGCCTTCTGGTCTAGCAATAGTATAGGACGAAATGAACTTATGTGTTGTATATAGTCGTGTTTTTGGATTGTTTTTTATTCTGTCTCTACCTAAAAGACGGAATAAGTCTAAACATATTTTATTTTCCTCAATTGTATGTTATATTTTCAACAAATTATTCTATTTGTGGATGAAAATGTAACAAACGCATTGCGAAGTTAGGGAAATATTTGTTCAAAAGAAATTTATTTATCTATAAATTTTTAAATTTAACAATCTAAATCTGCTTAATAATTGAAAGTGAGGATTATGCGTAATTTCGAATATTATGCTATATGGCTGAATTTAAGTTGATATTGTGATTTGAACAAGATGTTTAGCAATTGTTTTACTATTGTTCGTTTGAGGCATGTTTATTTAAACATTGAATTAATGTATTTATAATCAATTAAATAGTATGTTAAGATATATGCTTTGAATCAACATTAATATCCTATATCGAAACTGTTGTTTATCATTTGTTTGTCATTATTAAAATAAGGTATTTGTTGTTGCTTGTATTTTGCTTATAATCAGTTGTTTGTGATTTTTATTTAGACTTATTCTGTCTTTTAGGTAGAGACAGAATATTACTGAATATATACTAATTAAAATTTGTAGTTCATTAATTTAAGTAAATGACGGTTGTATGATTAAAAACAAGAGAAACCAAGAAGGTTATCGTAATCTACTAAAATTTCACGGGAACGTTTTCGTGAAATTGTGGGTATTGGTGCCAAGTCCGTACGCTTGAGTTTTTGGTGGCGGACTCTATAATTTTTAAAATAAAGTGAATAAAAGACCGAATGTGTCTCCAGTAAAAAAATAAAGGGATTTACAGGGCTTAATATTAAAATGATTTTATGAAAAAAGTATTGTTTGTCTTTTCCTGTTTGTGTTTGTTGACATCTGCTATACAAGCACAAACGAGAGTGATAAAAGGAGTGGTTACCGCTCAAAGTGATAAGGCTTCTCTTCCGGGAGCGACTGTGCTAAATAAAACCACGAGTAGTGGTGTCGCTACAGATTTAGATGGGAGATTTTCAATAAAAGTAGCGAAAGGGGATACTTTGGTTTTTTCTTTTATCGGTTATTTGACGCAAAAGATCGTGATTAGTAACCAAAAAGAACTGAATGTTATTCTGGTGGAAGAATCAAAGCAAATAGATGATGTTATTGTTACCGGGTATTTAACTCGTAGAAAAGGGACATTGACCGGACCGGTTTCCGTTGTAGATGCCAAACAGCTGGAATTGCTTCCTGTGCCTAATTTTGATCAGGCTTTGCAGGGACAAACTCCCGGTATGTTAGTCATGTCTTCTTCCGGAGCCCCGGGTTCTTCCGCGAGTGTGGCGATACGGGGTATAAATTCGATCAGTGCGGGTACGGCACCTCTTTATATAATGGATGGTGTTGTGGTCGGGGCTGGTGATTTTCAGGCTTTGAATACCGCTGATATTGAATCGGTAACGGTTTTGAAAGATGCTGCATCAACGGCTATTTACGGTGCACGTGCCGCGAATGGTGTTATCTTGATTACCACGAAACGGGGTAAGTATGGCACTGAAGCCCGGGTGAATTTCCGAATGCAAATGGGATGGTCGGCTATCGCTAGCGGAAAGAGCGATATGATGAACACGAAAGAGCGTTTGGATTACGAGGAACTGGTTGGTATGCATGCTAATGATCTGGCTTATGAACGTTCCGATTACGAGGGAATCGATGTCGATTGGAAAAAAGTGATTTACAATGACAACGCACCGACGAGTAGTTATGATTTATCCATTAGCGGAGGATCGCAAAATATTGCTTATTATTTGTCGGCTAATTATATGACACAAGAAGGTATTGCTCCTTTGGCCGATTTCACGCGTTATAATTTCCGTTTGAATTGGGAAGGGAGGGTAAAACCGTGGATGAAAGCCGGGGGAAACTTGACTTTGGGACACGAGAAAAATGCCCAGACGAGCACGTTACAAAATTCAATCTTTAATCCGGCCAACGCGGCTTTGTTCATGTTGCCTTACGTGAGTCCTTATAAAGAGGATGGCTCTATCGCCAGCGTGGGTGACGGTTCATGGAAAGGGGACGCGATAAACCCGCTGGAGGCTTATGAGGCATTTGTCATGGATTTGGAACGAACCAAAGCGGTAGGATCATTATTCTTGGAGTTAACCCCGTGGAAAGGCCTTACCGTGAAGACTATGCTAGGATTGGACGGGGGGGTGAATCATGATGTTTCCGTGAGCAAACCCTCGTATCCTTACAATAACGGGGAAGGTTCCGTGAGCGGACGTTATCAACGGAACTACACGTTGACGATGACGAACACGGTGAACTATATGTTCGACTTGAAGGAGGATCACCATTTCAATATATTGTTGGGACAGGAAGCGATACAGAGCCAGACGGAACAGATGATTGCCGGGGCAAACGGGTTAAGCGACGACCGCTTGACCATGTTGAGTTCCGCGATCACACCGGTACAGGCGGATGGTTCCAAGACGGAATACTCTTTCTTGTCTTTCTTTGGTCAGGTTTCCTATTCTTTGAAGAACAAGTATTTTTTGGATTTGAGTTTGCGAACGGACGGTTCTTCCCGTTTCGGTAAGGATAATCGTTACGCGACATTCTGTTCGGCAGGTTTGATGTGGCGTATTATCGACGAACCGTTCATGGAAAAGTTCGGGGCTCTTTCCAATTTGCAGTTGTTGGCAAGTATTGGAACCTCGGGAAACTCTTCTATCGGTAATTATGACCATATGGCTCTTATCGTTGGTGGTGCTTCTTATGTCGGGACTCCGGCATGGGTTCCTACCGGTTTGGGAAATGAATCGTTGACATGGGAGAAGTTACGGGATATGAATGTCGGTATAAAAATCGGTTTGTGGAACCGTCTTAACCTAGACGTGGATTATTACCATAAGATTACAACGGATATGTTGATGAGTGTACCGATTTCTATCACCAACGGATTTGCATCTTGGTTGGATAATATCGGGAAAATGCGCAATCAAGGTATTGATGTGCAGTTGGATGCCCAAGTGTTAAAATTACATGATTTCGCTTGGAATTTTTCCGGTAACGTGTCATATAACCAGAACAAGATTTTGGAATTGTACGGGGGACAGGATTCATACGTGGTCGGGAACTCCGGAACTATATTGAAAGTCGGTGAGGGGATGGGTACGCTTCAAGCCGTACGTTACGCCGGGGTAAACCCGTCGAACGGCGATGCGCTATGGTATGATAAGGACGGAAAGTTGACGAATAAATACAGCACGGAAGACGAGGTGCTTTTGGGAAAAACCTCCATGGCACCGTGGTACGGAGGTTTCACGAACAGTTTTTCTTACAAGGGGATACAGTTGTCGGTATTTTTCACGTGGATAGCGGGGCGGTATATGATGAATAATACCCGGTACTTTACCGAGTCAAACGGTCGTTATCCTACTTACAACCAGTCGACGAAAATGATGGATGTCTGGCAAAAGCCGGGTCAGATCACGGAAGTACCCCGGTATGGCGTGGTGACAGAGATGGACGACCATTTGGTGGAAGATGCTTCCTTCATGCGTTTGAAGAATTTGAGCCTGTCATACAATTTTTCTCCTTCCCTGTTAAAGCATACAAAAGTGATCCAGAGTTTGAGGGTATTCGCTCAAGCGCAGAATTTATTGACGTTCACGAAGTGGTCCGGTTTTGACCCGGAGTCCCCGGCGAACTTGTCGATAGGGGAGTATCCGATGACAAAGCAGTTTATGTTTGGTTTAGATGTAACATTTTAAGTAAAAGAAGGATATGAAAAAAGTTTTACTATATTTTATCGGGTGGTGTTTGTGCACGGGAATCGTTTCCTGTAAAGATTTTCTGGAGAAGTATCCTTACGATTCGCTCCCGCAGGAGGAATCCTTTAAGACTGCCGATGATTTTTCATTCCATTATCTTGGAGTGTATTCATCCATGAAGGCTCCCGGCGGATTTACCGAGGGAAGTCGTATTTACGGCGATATCCAGTGTGATTTGTTCCAGTCCGTGGTAGCCTCGGCGGGAATGTTGTCGGGGATTTATAACTGGCAATTTAATGCCAATGACCCGGACGCGAATTCGATTTATGATGCCATGTGGGTGACTATCGGGCGTTTGAACCGGATTTTTGATAATTATCCCGCGATCAAGAACAATTCCACGGAAGATGAGATTGCCTCGATGGAGATGATGTTGGGGGATTTGTTTTTTATTCGGGCGTTTTGTTATTCCGAACTGGTAAAATATTATTGCGAGGCGTACGATCCCGCTCGTGCCGACGAGCAGTTGGGGATGCCTATCGTGAAGACCTTGAACCACGAGCGGAACCTGCCGAGAAATACATTGAAGGAGACTTACGATTTCATGTATAGCGATCTGGATTCTGCCGCTAACCGGGTGGTGCGTACGGTAAATATTACGGATGTCCAGAATGTAAGGAATTTGTTGGTAGGGACACAGGCTATCCATGCATTGAGGGCTCGGTTGGCGTTGTACCAACAGAATTATGCATTGGCTTCAACCGAAGCGTACACCGCTTACGAGGCCTGCGAGCAGAACGGGTTAACACTGGCACAAAGCCGGGAAGAATACGAGTATATGACTATCGGAGACGGGCTGGGAGCAGAAGTCATCATGCTATTGGGTATGACTCCCGATGACCTGCAGGGGAGTGTCGGTGCTTATTTCAGAAAGAGTTTCGGTACTTCTTTGCAACCGGAATTTATTCCGTCAAGAGCTTTTCTGCAAATGTTTGATGATCCGACGAATGACTATCGGTACGGTATTTTCGAGCGTCAGCGTTTGGGATATACTCACGGGTTGGAATGGGAAGTTTGTTATAAAGACGGTCACAGTAGTTTACTGGATAAATCCTCTACTAATCCGGCTTACCAGTCTATGCCTAAATTGTTCCGGATGTCCGAATTGGTGTTGATTGTAGCGGAGGCTCAGGCTTCTATGCCCGACGGTGATTTAAATATGGCAAACAAGTTTTTGAATGCGTTGAAGATGTGTAGAATTGAGGGTTGGAACGAGAAGACTTATTCCAAAGCCCAGATTCTGGATGAGGTGAAAAAAGAACGGGCGAAAGAGTTGTGTCTGGAAGGTTTCCGTCTGGCGGATCTCAAACGTTGGAAGATGGGATTTTTGCGTAAACCTCAACCTTACACGAACGCTCCCTTTAACGCGATAGAAGTTAAGTCTGATGATCCGAGATTCACTTGGCCGATCCCGAAACACGAGATGGACGTGAACCCGTTGATGAAAGGAAACGAAAGTAATTATTAATAATTAAACATTTCAATATGTGCATAGTAAGAAAATTCGGATGGCTCTTGGCTTTACTGTTTACGGTAACGGCTTGTGAGGAAAAAGAGTACTTGTATAGTGATCCGACGGATTTCGTGGCGTTCAACGAAACGAATGCGCTTTTTTCTGTCGTGGATGATAAGGAAAAAAACGAGATCGAGATCACTGTTTCTTCTCCTATTGTGAGTTCTGTCGAGAGAGAATATATTATCGGGATTACTTTAACGGGAGCGGATGGGGAAGCCGTGGAAAACAAGCATTATAAACTTCCTTCCAATACGGTTGTTATTCCTGCCGGGGAACGGATAGGTTCGTTTAAAGTTATCGGTATCCCGGATTATTTGAGTTCCGAGGAAGATATGTTTGTCAATTTCGCCTTGGTTTCCGCATCTGTAGGAGAGATTGCCAATTTTAATAATGTGTTCACGTTGTATCTGGCACGTGTTTGTGAATTTAAGATGGATGAGATGCCGGGAACCTATGAAATCGAGAGTTCCTCGGTGGTTGCTTCCGGGGAGAAGATTACGTTTGAGGTCGTGCGGGGACAGGGTTCTAATGAATTGTTATTACTCCAGCCTTATGCACCGGGTGTCGATTTGACTATAAAAATTGTTCAGGATATTACCGGGGCATACACCGTGGTGATGGACGATCAATTATTGGCAATAGGCAAGAACGGTTCCTCTGAACTGATTCGTATGTGGGCGCGCGGAACCGGAACATGGAACACCTGTACGAAAATCATGAAACTGGTGCTTAGCCCTCATCAGGAAGGTGATGGGGTGGAATATATGCCGGTGACGGAGATAATTAAAAAGGTAGAATAAAATCGGGAGGTTTCATATGAAGAAGATTTTATATTTTTTATTGAGTTTAAGTTGTTTATGTGTTTTGCAGGCATGTTCGGATGATGATGATCCGAATGATGAACCGGAGCTGCTACCCGGGGGAGGGAAGAAAGGTGACTTTGCGCTTGTCTTGACGGAAAAAGTTGTTCAAGGGTATAGCGCGGAGGAAGATACCGGGAGCGGAACGTATGCCGGTGTGTACTGGAATTCATTGGATTCGCTGGATATCTATCTGGTATCCAGAGGTCAGGAAGTGGTAGAAAAGGGACATCGTTTGCGTTTGGCGGGTGATGGAACCCTAGTGTCCGATACGATGAGTTTGAACGAGGGAGCTTATACGCTGTCAAAATTGGTTTTATTTGATTATTGGGGTGGGAAAGCGATGGAGTTTGTTCCGGCTTCCGACAACAGTTTCGTCATCGAGGAGAACGGGTTCGTGGAGAAAAGCTATAAAGTCAAAAATCAGGGAATATATTCCGTGACTCGCGACAGTTTGGCTTTGGCCGCCTTGATGAAAGCCAACTTCGGGAATGATCCTTCCGCTTGGCCGATAGATTTGACCAAGGCTCCCAGCACGTGGAAATACGTGTATTATAAAGAAGCTTTGGGAAGAATCACCGAATTGAGATTAAGTACTTTTCAGGAAACGGATAGAAATGATGGGCTTGAAGTTATTCCCGGGTGGGGTAGTACCGGATTGCGTATAAAAGTGCTTCCGCAAGAGATGGAGTTGATGGATGCTTTGCAGGATATAGACCTGTCTGGGAATGATATAGAGGAAATTCCTGCTTTTTTCAAGGATTTGAGAACGGTTTACGGAGTAAAATTAGCGGGCAATAAATTGAAAAAAGTACCTGCGGAGTTGTTTGCTATGTTACGGTTGTCAACCTTGGATTTAAGTAACAATCCGATCGAGGCTTTGCCCGTGTTAACATCTGTTTCTAACCTGAGGGATTTGGAGCTGGTAAATTGCAAATTGACGTCTTTAGGGAGTGAATTGGCTAATTACAAGAATTTGGAAAGTTTGGACGTGCGGGATAATCAGATCACGACAGTCGGGAATCTGGCAAGCTTTTTACCCAATTTGGTACATTTGGATTTAAGTAATAACCGGTTGACGGCTATTACCGCTGAAATGCTCCCGGGTGGATTGCAAGCTCTGTACGCGACCGATAATCAAATCGGTTCGTTACCTTCCGGATGGAACGGGCAGTCAATGACGAATTTGAATGTATCGAGAAATAAATTGACTGTCATCCCGGATAATATGATGAATCTGCCTTTGTTGTCAGATTTGTTCCTGTCCGGTAATGAATTGCGGACGATTCCTTCCATGTCGGGATTGAAGAACTTGTTCTTCGCGGATTTCAGTGACAATAAATTGGAGTCTTTGCCTGAAACAATTACGGATTGCAAGATGCTGAGATGCCTTTACTTGATGAATAATGAATCACTCGATTGGACGTTGCCTCAAGTGATGATAGATCGTTATTGTACATGTCTTACGGAAGGAGTCGATGCGGAAGGTAATCTTACAGGGGAATTAGGTATGGGACCCGATGGGTTGTTCGTGAAATATGACGGGTGTCCCGGGGTGAAGAACGTGCCTTCTCCCCCGAAATGTGAACAAGAGGATGGTCCTGGGATTTATTGAATATTTCGATAAATAAGTTGCAAGAATAAACATATGTGATTATGAAAAAATGGATTGGAATATGGGTATTGCTCGTTTGTATCTTATCGTGTGACGATGATGACGAGAAAGTAGACTCGATTGAGCTTTCGGCTTCCATGTTGAATTACGAGAGCGAAGGAGGGGAACAAGGTATCTTGATTCAAAGCTCAACGGATTGGGCGGTTACTTCCGATGCCGCGTGGTGCTTTGTACAAGACCATAAGGAGACCGGACAATTTTCAGTAATTGTCTCGGAGAATGATGACTTTAACCCGCGTATGACCGTGTTGAAGCTAGTAGCCGGCAATTGTGTGAAAGAGGTTGATATTCTGCAAAAAGGGCAGACCGGGGACTTATCGTTGTCGGAATACAAAGTTTCGGTTTATGATTTGAACGATAATTATGCCGTGATTGTTCACGCGAAGAAGCCTTGGACGGCTAAGGTATCCGGGAATTGGTTATCTGTCGAGCCTTCCGGTGGAGAAGCGGGGACTCATTTGGTTCGTTTGCGTTTCTCGGAAAACAAAATACTTGCAGACCGGATGGGAACCATATCTTTTGAATCCGCAGGCAGTGAGAATTGTTTGTTTGAATTTACCCAAGAGGCCGCATTGCCGGATAGCCGGAAGCAGGATAGTCTGGCTTTGTTGAAGCTTTACGATGCTATCGGGGGTGACCAGATGAAAGCAGCCGGGTATTTGAAGAATTGGAAAGTGGGACCGCTCGAAAATTGGGATTCCGATATGATGCGGGACGGACGTGTGGTAAAAGTGGCGTTGAGAGGGAATATCGGTAAGGACGGTTATATCCCGGAAGACGTGAAGTACTTGTCCCACTTGGAAGAATTTACAGCTTCCGCGACATTTATCGGGGGAGTGTTACCCGAGGGATTCGCGCGTTGTAAATTGTTGAAAATACTAAGAATTTCTAATGGCTTCGAGAGTAGTAACGGGAATCTTACCGGAGAATTACCTAAAAAATGGTGCGTTTTGCGAAATTTGTATGAAGTTGATTTTGAAAGGAATAAGTTGATTGGTCCTTTACCGTTGGAATATGGAAATTTATCGGGATTACACTTTTTCGTTGTATCCAACAACGAGATGTCCGGTACTTTACCCGCGGTGTGGTCGAATATTCCGCAAATATCCCGTTTAGAATTGGCTTCGAATAATTTCACCGGCGAAGTTCCTGAAGAATGGGCGGTATGGACGAATATAACGATACTGGATTTAGCTAAAAACAGTGGTTTATCCGGGGTTTTACCTGTTGAATTATTGACGACAGCCCAGAATAACGGCGGGGCTGTCCGTCTTAACGGAACTAATATTATAACGAAATGATTATGAGAAAAATGAATTTTAAAGGATGGAGTATTTTATTAAGTGTCATTTTAATAACGATACTGCCGTTCGGTTGTTCTGATAGTGATAATAAGACTGATGAACCTGTAGGACCTGTGAATGAGGTTTTTGAGGTGAAGGACCTCACGGAATTTTTATTCACTCAAGAAACGGGGACTGTTACCATGAGTCTTTCTGCCAATCTGAGTTGGACAGCCGTAACCACGGCAAACTGGTGTACTTTGTCAAAGATTTCGGGAAATGAGAACGAAGATATCGTGGTGTCGGTGACTGCCAATACTTCGACGGAAGAAAGACGTTGCCAGGTGATACTGAAGGGGGGAACCCGTAAATTGACATTTGATGTCGTGCAATTGGGAGAAAGTATTCAGACGATTGTTTATGTGAACGGTGTCGAGATTCCGGACGGAGAAGATGCCAATCGGGTCGTTGTTGATTTCGAACAGAATCAATATAGACTGCATATTCTGTCGAACGTGGATTATAACGTGACTTTTATGTCCAAGAACTGGTTCCAGTACCGGGAAGCGGATGCCGGCGGGTATAGTTCCGTGGAAGATTACGAGAGACTGTATGATTTTTTGGTAGCGGATAACGAGGGTGCGAAACGGGAAACGTCGTTCACAATTGCCCAGAAAATGGGGGATTACACCCGAACGGTCACGATAGAACAATCCCCGTGCGTGGATTTTGTACGCTTGTTCTGCGATACGGTGTACTTGGGTTCGCATTATAACGTGATGGAGATTCAGGCACGTACCAACATCTCTTGGGAGTATGAAGTTGTTGGAAACCCCGATTGGGTGAGCGAGTGGCGCACGAGGAATATTCCCGGCAATACCGGAACGTATGCATTGGGGGTTCGCAGTCATTTGTTGGCTGACGTGCAAAAGAATGACAAACATACTTCCCGTCAATTTGATTTGAAAATCAAGTATGTTTCAGGGGGAGAAAACAAAGAGCAAATTGTAAAAGTGATCCAATTACCGAATAATCCGGTAGCTTCGGACAGTTTGGTGCTGATGGATCTGGTGCGCTATAATTCTAACGAAAAAGTGGGTTTGCAGGTCGGTTGGGCCATGGGACAACCGGTGACAAGTTGGAGTAATGTCCGATTCACGACCATGCCTAACGGGGAACAACGTATGACAGGTTTGATTATAGCAGCAGGATTGGTGACGCATGAGCTTACGGCATCTATCGGGAACTTGACGGAATTGAAAGAATTGAACCTTTCAAAAAATTACTTGTATGGTCCTTTACCGGAAGAGATGTCCCGATTGACGAATCTGGAAATATTGAACCTTTCAACGAATCTGGAGGAGGAAGCGGATAATTCTCCTTCTCTGACGAAGACGGGTATCGAAGAAATTCCTGCTGTTATTTTTGAAAAATGTATTCTGTTGAAAGAGTTGGATATTAGTGTGAATCGTCTTCGAACGATCCCGGAAAGCATTAAAAATCTAGCGATATTAGAGAAGTTTACTTGTGGTATTCAACCTGAAATGAATGAATTCCCGGTTGAGGCGTTCCGTAAATTGACGCATATGCGCGAGTTGGAAATCAGTGATATCCGTTTGTGGGAAGGAGATTTCTTCGATTTCATTTTTGATATGCCCTATCTGGAGAAAATTTCATTTTTCAGGATGAATTTTAACGATAACGCTATAACGGACCGGTTTGAAACTTTGTCTGAATTACGTGATTTCACGTGCCAGTCGTCAAAGATTGGCGGGACGTTTCCGAAGAGTTTGCTACAGTGCCAGAATCTGGAAACGCTGGTTATAGGTGATAACCATTTATCCGGAGAATTACCCGTGAACTTGCCGGATTTGAAGAAGTTATATTCAGTAGATTTCAGCGATAATAATTTCACGGGTACGATACCTGATAGTTACGCTGTATTCGGGAATGATGTGGGGGCTTCTTCTTCACGGGGAACTTACACGAATTTGTTCTTGATGGGGAATCGGTTGAGCGGGAAAATACCGGAAGCCGTGAAGTCGTCTAAGATGTGGAGTCCGAAACACTGGAACCCGGAGACATTTATCTGTCCCCAGCAGAATACTTATGGTTTTGAGAATTGTTCTTCGCAAGAATAATTTTACTTTCTGAAATATGAATGACTCAAAAGAATGAAATATGAGAAAGAATGTGATTGCGAAATATGCATTCCTTGCTTTAGCGAGTTTGCTGCTGGGATGCGACGATAGTGACAGTGTAGAGACGGTTTTGCCCGAATCGGAATTGAGCGTCAACCCGGAGGAGATTGTTTTTCAAAAAGAGGGGGGAGAGACAGCCATGACTATTTCCACGAACCGGGGATGGTGTATCGGGAAAGACGAAGGCGTGTGGTTTAAAGTTGACGGGGAGAGTACGGGTGTCGGGGGAGAACATTCGGTGAATTTTTCCGCGACGGAAAATTTCGGGACGGAAAAGAGAGTTTCGAAAATAACCGTACAAGCCGGGACAAAAAGTCAGGAATTGAACGTGACTCAATTCGGTTCCGAACCGGATATGGTGATACCGGAAAAGGAAATTACGGTGGATTATAATGTCGGTGAAAGAGCCGTGGTGATACATAGTAACGCGGAGGTCGAATTGACTTCCAAGACGGAATGGATTACGCTTTCCGCGGGCTATGCTTTGAATTCGACCCAATTTATGATAAATGTTGAAGATAATCCCGGCGAAGAACGCCGGGGGATGCTGACGGCGAAAGTGGGAACGAAGGAGGAAACGATTACCGTTATCCAGAAGGCATGGGAGGCGAAGATTAGCCTGAGTTCTGAAATATTGGCAGTCGGAAGCCAGAAAAGAACGAGTTCGGTGATGTTGAACACAAGCGGAGATTGGACCTTGGAATTTGAAGGCGAAAATCAACCGGATTGGATCGTGGATGTGCCTGTGTCCGGGGGGAAAGGTGAATCCGAATTACTGTTTACTTTTAAGCCGAATGAAACGGATGCTGTTCATCAATGTCGGGTGATTATACATTGCGGAGACAAAAAGGCGGTTCTCGAGGTGATACAGAATAAACCGACTCTTCGGGAACGGGATAGTCTGACTCTCATCAGTATTTATAATCATGTTGTTTCTCATGGTTCTACTAGTTGGGATTTTTCCAAGCCTTTGACAGAGTGGGAGGGCGTGAAGTTAAATTATGATCATCCCGAATTACCCGTTGGCGGTTTACATTTCGGAAATTGGACATTTGACCAAGTTCCGGCGGAAATAGGAGATCTCGACGAGTTGCAGACATTGACATTTGCTTCCTGTACATACTCGAATTTGATGTTGCCCGCGGAGATCGGGAAATTGGTTCATCTTGTCGAGTTTACTTGTATAGGGGATAAAGCTTTGAAGTTACCTTCTGAAATAGTCCAATGTGTGAATTTGGAAAAAGTGGTTTTCATGGGCACCTTCCAGAGTGTTGGAGGGAATACGATTATGCAGGGAGTGGAGATGTCGAAAGTGCTGTGTAAAATTAAAAGCTTGAATTGGGTTTCTTTTGAATCGACGGATATCAGCGAGTTGCCGGAAGAGTTAAGTGAGACGAACGTGAGTTATTTGCGTGTAGAGACGGGAAAACTGACTCAAATCCCCTCCTTCTTGGGTAAGATGCAGAAATTGACTTACCTGACTATTCGGAATTGTGATATAGAGGGAACTATTCCTCCCGAGATTTTTGATGCCCCGCTACTGAAAAGTTGTATTTTGAGCAAGAGCCGTATTAAGGATGTGTTCCCGAAGGCTGCCTTTAAAGCCCCGAAATTGTATGAATTAATTTTGGGTGACAACTTGCTGACCGGCGATCTCCCGAAAGAATTGGTTGATTCGAAGATTACTGTATTGGACGTGAGCCAGAACATGCTGGGGGGAGTGGATGCAAAATTGGATTACACTATTCTTGAAGATAAACGTTTCGGAAATGATTATGCTTGGGCTGGTAAAACGAATATTTGTATGCAAAAGGACGGCTACGGCTGGATTAATTGTAAATAACAAACTAAAAATGAATTTTATGAAAAAAGGATTATTATTTACTGGTTTGTGTATGCTTGTAAGTTCAATGTTCATTTTCACGGCATGTGACGATGATGATGATGAAATCAAAATTGAATCGGCATTGAGTTTGGCAGAGACTTCTCATGTATTTGCCAACGAGGAAGGTGATTATGCGTTGGCTATTTTTGCCAATGGTGCATGGACGTTAACCCAAGAGGGCGATTGGTTCAAGGTGGATAAAACTTCCGGAAACGGTAATGCCGCCGTGAAGGTAACGGCCTCGAAAAACACGACTGACGGGGAGCGTAGCGGAAAGATCACGGTGAAGTCGGAAGGCTTGGCGGATCAAGTATTGCAGGTTTCTCAAAAGAAAGAAGACGTGGTGCTGAAGGTGTTGGGTGAAGACTCTTACCTGATTAAACCGGAAGGAGGAGCGATGAAGATTACCGTGGAGGCAAACGTGAGTTACACGTATGAAATGACGGAGTGGGTGAAGGTATCTCAAGGGTATGATGCGAGTCGTTCGGATATCACGTTGAATATCGAACCGAATTTTTGGGGTATTACGCGTGAAGCAACGGTAGTTATTAAGAATGCCAAGGACCAGAAGGTCGTGAAAGAGATCAAGTTGACGCAGGAGTCTGTGGTTGCTGAAATTACCGAGCGGATTTCATTTGACGGAAAAGGAGGAAAAACAGTTACGATTGCCTTGGATGGGGATATGAGCTGGACATTGGATGAAGGCTATATGACAAGTGCTCCTTGGTTGACTTGTAGTCAATTAGAAAATGAAATTATTGTAGTTGCAGAGCAGAACGATGATCCGCAACGCTATGTTCTCTTGTTGTTGGTGAACGAGGAAACCGGATTCAGAAAAACGATTCTCGTGGAACAAGAACCATATTCAGCTATCACGATGGATTTGTCAACGGATCCCGGGACGTCAGGGGCTTCCAATGTAGATATAGAAGCTACATCCGAGGAATATAAATATTATCGTTACGTGAAAAATTTATCCTCGCATATCGTGAATGTAGTTGTATCTGCCGAAGATGCGGAATGGATTCATCCTTCTTTGGATAAGAATACGATGACGATCAGCTTGGATAAAAATGAGGGAGAGGCAAGAGAAGGCGATGTTATCGTGAAGGGAACGGATGCTGACGGGCGTGAGTTGATCGTGAAAGAAATTCATGTTAAACAAGCTAAAGAGGTCGTGGAGCCGTATATCAGGCTGAGTGAAACAGAGC
Source organism: Butyricimonas muris (assembly GCF_046365375.1). Lineage (NCBI taxonomy): Bacteria > Pseudomonadati > Bacteroidota > Bacteroidia > Bacteroidales > Odoribacteraceae > Butyricimonas > Butyricimonas muris. The sequence continues at coordinate 419,809 of NZ_JBKEIT010000003.1, forward strand.
ATGTGTTCACGTTTGGAAATAGCGGGGAAACATTTGTGGTTACTGTGGATGCTAATGTAGAGTGGGAAATATCAAAAGATGGTGATAATGGTCAGCTTTCCTATATGGTTGATGGTGATGTAATTACAATTACATATACACAATTAGGAGGACCTATTATGTATCCTTTTGAGTATAATGTTCATCGTAAAGGTATGACAGCCACAAGCGATAATTTGAACCAAAAGATAAGTGTAATGACAACTCGTCCTTAATTAAGTTGTTCGGGGATATCCCGAAGGAAATCCCCGAACAACTTGTTTTGTTATGAAGTTAAAGTATTCCTCAATACTATTAATTAGTGTGGTGTCGTTATGGATGCCGGTATCATGCTCATTCCTCTCGAAAAAGGGAGGAGTGAGCACCTTCCCTCACGAGATTAGCGGGGTCAGGTTTGACAAAGACCACTTTTCTTTTGGGGAAATGATACTCGGAGAAGAGAAGACGGATACATTGATTTTGTATAATCCTACCACGAAAACCATGGAGCCGGAATTTCGTTTTTCGGAGGACTGGATTCGTGTCATTCAGACCAAAAGGTATATAGAGCCGGGAGACACGGTGAAAGTGTATGTACGTCTTGTATCCGGGAATTGTGAAAAGTACGGAAGCTGTGTACAACGGATGGTGTTTATTCCGGATCGGGCGAGAGGCGAGTGTCAACAGCCTTTTTTGATTACCGCCGAGATCATGGAGGATTTCACGAGAATGACACCGGAAGAGAAGAGCATGGCACCGAAAATTTCGTGGGATATGACGGAGTTTGATTTTGGAGATGTGCAACAGGAACAGAAGGCAGTTCATTTTTTTAAATTGAAAAACCGGGGGAAACGTGATTTGATTATACGTCGGGTAGAGACAACTTGCGGTTGTACTGCGGTAATGCCGGAATCCCGAGTAGTGAGAGCGGGCGATTCCACGAGATTGAGGGTCGTTTTTCACACGGCGGGACGTCAAGGCAAACAATTGAAAACTATACGGGTGACAAGTAACGACTTCAGTCAACCGAATACAATTTTGAAAATACGAGCAAATGTAGTGTGCAAACAATAATGAAATAAAAAGGATGAGAAAGAGAATAATATTTATATTATGGGGAATCGCTTGTATGGCGTTTACAGTGATCTCCGGAAAAGATTTACCCAAAGCCGAGGTGGAGACTTTAAAAGGCGAACGAATGGATATCCGGGAGGTGATGAACGATTCACTTCCGGTGGTGCTTACTTTTTGGTCAACGACATGTAAGCCCTGTATCCAGGAGTTGGATGCCTTGACCGAGACATACGAGAGTTGGAAAAAGGAATTTGATTTTAAGGTGGTTGCCGTGTCCACGGATGACAGCCGTGCCTCTGCACGGGCCAAGATGATGGCGGCAGGAAGAGGATGGCCTTTTATGGTAATTTTGGATAAAAACCAGAATTTGAAACGGGCGATGGATGTTAATTCAATACCCACTTTGTTTATCGTGAACCGGGAGGGAAAAATCATATACACGCATACCGGGTACACGCCGGGGAGCGAGTTGGAGGTGTATGAAAAATTGAAGGCGTTGAAGGTTGCCGACGAACAAAAGCAGAAGACCGTTGAATAAGCTAAAAAATAGACGAATGAAAAAATATTGTTATTTTGGTGTGCTTTTGTTTGTGTTGGGAATAAATACGGTTGTTGCCCAACAGGTTTCTCGTGAAGGTTCTCTGTCGGGGAGTTTCGAGACGAATACAATTTATTATCTCCCGGATAGTAAAATCAAGGCGGAAGCCCCGGATGACCGTTTCGGGTCGAACAATTATTTGAAATTTGATTATAGGCTCGGGAAGTTTGCCGCGGGATTGATGTACGAGGCGTACTTGCCGGTTTTGCAGGGAATGCCCGGAGAATTGAAAGACGGGAAAATCGTATTCAAGTACGCGATGTTTGAAGATCGGGGATTGAACGTCCGGGTGGGTGATTTTTACGAACAATTCGGCAGCGGATTGTTGTTCCGGGCTTACGAGGATCGTGCTTTGGGATTGAATACCTCGATTGAAGGAGTCCGGTTGGTGTATCATTATGGGGATCTTGTAACCTTGAAGGGAATATACGGGCATCCCCGCAAATATATGGATCGGGCGGAAAGTCAAGTCCGGGGAATGGATTTAAGTTTGAATCTTTCTTCTTTATTTGACTTGCAACAATCGTTTCTGACGTTGGAGGGAAGTTTCCTAAGCAGGTATGAACGTTATACGGGGACTTCGGAAGACGTGGATGCCAGCGTGGACGGTTATTCTTTTCGATTGGGATGGGAATATAACGGTTTCACGTTGAAAGGCGAGTTGGTGAAAAAGACGGGGGATGCCGCTTCTTACAATGATTGGAAAAACAGGAAAGGAAGTGCCGGATTGGTGGAGATCGGGTATTCTGGCAATAACCTGGGAGTACTTTTATCCGGGAGACGATTGGAATTCATGGAATTCCGTTCTTCCCGCGATGCGATTGGTATCGGCGAGGGGGTTAACTATCTGCCGTCGCTGACAAGACAATACACGTACTCCCTTGCCAATCTGAATCCCTATGCCACGCAAGGAAATGGTGAGATCGGGGGACAGGTGGATTTTTACTATAATTTTCCCCGGGATTCGAAATTGGGAGGAAGAAGAGGTATGAAAATAGCATTGAATTTCTCCACGTATTATGATTTGAAAGCCAAGAAAGACGGGGATGGATTTGAAGTGTTGGATTTCGGGGACGAATTGCTATTCCGGGATTTGAGCGTGGATATCACAAAAACTTTAAGCCCGAGTTTCAAGTGTATTCTGATGTACGCCATGCAATCTTTTAATCCTCTGATAACCGGACATAAGCCTGCAGAGTGGAAATCCAATCTTGTCGTGTTGGACGTGACTTATAAGTTGAATGTAAAGAACTCTTTCCGTTTGGAGTTACAACATTTGTGGACGGAACAGGATCAGAAAGAGTGGATGGCTGGATTGTTGGAATATAATATGGCTCCCCGGTGGAGTGTCTTTGCTTCGGATATGTATAACTACGGGGACACGGATTTGCATTATTATTCCGCGGGAGTCAGTTACGTGGTATCCCGTACGCGGGTAGCATTGAATTACGGGCGTAATCGTGCCGGCTACAATTGTTCCGGTGGAGTGTGCCGGTTTGTTCCTGCCTACACGGGCTTTAACTTGTCATTAACAACATCTTTTTAGTTATGAAAAAATGGTATAGTATTATTATTTCTTTGGGCGTGTGTATCCTGTCGGTCGCATGTAGCAGCAGCAATGATGAAAAGGAGATGGATGAGTTGGTTCTGAAAACCGATAAAGAGGTATTATTGGCGGACGGGAAAGATCACGCTACTTTTTCTGTGTTTTATAATGGCGAGGATGTCTCGGCATCCAGCGTTATCGCCGTGAACGCGGAAGCAGGCTCTTTGAAAGGGAATGTCTTCTCTACCACAAAAGTCGGTTCCTATCTTTTTCAAGCCAACTATGAAGGAAAGAAATCAAATAACGTGACCGTGCAAGTGGGCGGGGAAACGCTATTCCGGAAGAATATACTTTTCCAGATGTTCACGAGCGTGGATTGTCCTAATTGTCCTGCCAAAAAAACGTTATTGAACTCTGTTTATTCTTCATTCCCGGAAAAAACATTTATCGTTTGCTATCATGGAAACTTGGGTGTGACCAATCCGTTTGCCACGACAGAATCCCTGAATGCCTTGAATTTCTTGTGGGATGAATTGGGAAGTAAAGGACATTTTGCTCCTGCCTATTATGACTATATCGATCAGATTAATGCCCATAACATGAAAGACGTGGTGAAAGAGCGGTTGACCGTGAAAGGTGAGCAAGGAATTGCTTTGTTTACTTCTCTGGAAGAGAATAAGGTTAAAGTGGAGGTCAAGGTTAAAACTCTGGTTCCGTTGGAAGGTGATTATCGTTTGGTCGTGTTGGTGACCGAAGATAATTGTATGTACACGACTACACGGCATGATAATGTTTTCCGGTATTGCCTCTCGGATTTAAAAGGAGACAAGCTCGCGAGTCTTGCCGGGAACGAGGAATGGGAGAAAACTTATGAAAAGGAGATTTCTTCGGATTACAAGAAGGACGAGATGACGGTTATCGCTTACCTAGTGCGCTACCGGGGAAACGAAAAAGAGGCGGTGAATTGCCAAGGGGTGAAACTTGGAAATGAGCGGGATTATCTGATGCAGGCTTATGACGCGAATAGAAATCCATGGAATGAAGTAGAATAGTTTAATTTTAAAAGAAATAAAAATGAAAAAAAGTGTTTTATGTTTATTAGCGTTCGCTCTGATTGTGCTAGTGAATGCCTGTGGCGGAGGAAGTGAAAGTGATGGACCGGAACCGGGTGAAAAAGGATTGGTATTCAGCGTGGATAAGGATACGATTTATAAATCCGGGGACGACAAGGCGGTATTTACGGTGAAATACGACGGGAAGGATGTAACCGATAAAAGCCGGATATTTGAACGGACATCGGAAAAATTTCTTGACGGGAATGAATTCGGAACTACAAAATTGGGTGAATTCGTATTCACGGCAGAATATCAGGGAGAAGTTTCTCAAGAGATAAAAATAGCCTCGGTTGAGGAGGAATATTATCAGGCGAATTTGTTGCTTTTTCATTTTACAAGTACCTATTGTATGAATTGTCCCCGGATGATTTACAGTATCAACGCGGCACGGGAAAAAGCCCCGGGAAGATTGATTAAAATTTCCTTCCACGGTCCTATGGAAGGGGATGATCCGATGCAATTAAAGCCGTACGCGGAACCCTTGATGAAGAAATTTAATTGTTATTTGACTTATCCGGTTGTCGTGTTGAATGGCGTGAGATGGTGGAGTGAAGCCAAGGGGTTCGAGGATATGCAATCTTTCTTACCGGACAAAACGGATATCGGGGTGGCATTAGCGACTCGGATTGAAGGCGATAAAGCATATATTGATATGAATGTGAAGACGATGCGTATATATGACAAGTCTTGTCGGGTGGCTGTGGTGCTTGTTGAAAATAGTTTGAATTACGAGCAATTACAGGATGACCTTTCTTGGGATAAAACTTATATTCATGATGATGTGGTGCGGCGTTATTTGACGGACGTGATGGGAGATCCTTTGGAAGAAGGTGAATTGAAGGCGGCTAAATTGCTCACGAAATCCTACACGTATGATATCTCTCCGCTGTTGGTACGCGATGAGGTGGACGTGGTCGCTTATATCATGAAAAGTGACGGGACCGTGTTGAATTGTACGAGGGTGAAACTGGGAAAGAGTGTGGATTTTCAGGAAATAGAATAATACCGGAGCAACCGCACAAATGCCTTTGCGCTAGTAGGCAGAAGTTTATAAGGTTTATAAAGTTCATAAGGTCTATAAGGTTCTTTTGACCCTGCGGGCGCTTTGTTTGAGGCAGCTTTCGCTGCCGTTATACATGCTCCGAAGGACTCCTTTAGTTTGATAGACTAGGTGAAGGTATTTAATGTGGGTAGCTTTGGAATAAGATTAAAACTATGGTAAAGTTTATCATTCTTGTTTTATTTATAGTGTTGTCAAGTGTTGTTTTTGGTCAGGAACAAGTGGTCGTATCGACCGCCGTTCCTTTCCTAAATATCACTCCTGATGCCCGTGGCGGGGGAGTGGCGGAAACCGGAGTGGCAGGTCGACCGGACGTGTATTCCATGTATTATAACGCTTCCCGCTATGCTTTCGTGAAGGGGCGAGGGGGTGTGGCGTTTAGTTATTTACCTTGGATGAGGCATTTGATTAAAGGACAGAATTTGTTTGCGATAAACGGGTGTTATCGGTTGGATGATTTACAGACGGTAGCGGCAGGAATCCGGTATTTGAAAGGAGATGATTTTGCCGGGACAGGAGCGGCAGGTGAATCGGCAGGTGATTTTTCTCCCTCGGATTACGTGTTGGAAGCTGCATATAGCCGGAGATTCGGGCAATGCTTTTCAGCTGCATTGACGTTTAAATATATCCACACGGGGTTGGGAGAACTGAAAATGCCGGATGCGGACGGGTGCGATCCTTCCGGTGCTGTCGCTTTTGATATCTCGTGTTTTTATCAGAAAGAAACGGACGGTATATGTCCGTCGGCTTGGCGTGTAGGGGTGAATATCTCGAATATCGGCTCCAAAATAGCTTATATGACCGTGGGGAAGGAGGCTTATTTGCCTGCCAATCTACGTTTAGGCGGTGCTTACGAGATAAACGTGAACCGTCTGCACCGGGTATCTGTTTCATTGGATATTAACAAGTTAATGGTGAGAACGTATGATCCGGACAAAAAGGATGAAAGCGTATTGAAAAACATAGCGGGTTCTTTCGGGAACGAAAAATTCTTGAAAAGTATCGTGTGGCAATTGGGGGCGGAATATCAATGGCGGGAGTTATTGGCGGTGAGGGCAGGATATTTCCATGAAAGCGAGATGTACGGTTACCGGCAATACCTGACTTTAGGAGGCGGGATTGCCCGGAAAGGTTTTATGCTGGATGCTTCCTATCTGTTCCCGACCGGAGAGAAAGATGCGCCTTACAAGAATACATTTAGGTTGTCATTAGGCTATTGTTTCAAGTGACCCGAGGTTTTACAATTCAAAAATAACTACATGGAAACACACAGGTTAATGAATTTGGCATGCGGGGGAATGTTTGGCATTGCATTCCTGTTTTGTATCGCTTGTCAGGATAAAAATATAATATTGGGAACGGAACCGGATTCGTCCGCGGATGGACTTGCAACAGGGGTTGTTTACGTTCAGTTTCAACGGGAGCAGGTTGCCGCCTACGCGAGCGATAACGGTGGCAATCGGACAGTCGGCAAATGGGAAAACATGAATATCAAGCGTGTCTTTCCGCCTGCCGGTAAGTTCGAGGAACGTCATAAAGCGTTCGGTTTGGATTTATGGTACAAGATTGAAGTACCGGAAGGTACACGGGCTCAGGATGTGGTGGATTATTTTTCCGTGCAGGACGCTGTTTTGGAAGTGGCGGAGGAGCGGGTTATACCGGAGCCTATGCCTTTACCCGTGACTGTATCGGCACTCGGTCGGGGAGAGGGGGAGAGATTGCCGTTCAATGATCCCTACTTGGGGAAGCAATGGCATTATGACCGCACCGGGAGCGTGGAAACCACGGATAACGCACATATCGGTTTATTCAAGGGATGGGAAGTAACCGGAGGAAACCGGGATGTGATTGTTGCGGTTCTGGATGTCGGCGGGGATTATCTTCATGAAGACTTGAAAGATAATATATGGATTAATGAAAAGGAATTGAATGGAGTAGCTGGAACAGACGATGATAACAACGGGTACACGGATGATATTTACGGGTACAATTTTGTCGCGGGTTCGGGAACGATCAGCCGCGAGGATCACGGTACTCATGTCGCGGGAACAATTGCGGCTGTGAATAATAACGGGATTGGCGTTTGCGGTATTGCCGGAGGAACGGGTAAAGGAGACGGCGTGAGGATTATGCTGAATCAAGTGGGTACTTACACGGGGGGAGTGACTCAAAATTGGGAAGCTTTGGCTAACGCATTTGTGTATGCCGCGGATAATGGTGCTGTTATTTGCCAGTGTAGCTGGACTTTTCCTTATTCCAACAGTCTTTTGAAGCAAGGCATCGAGTATTTCGTGGAAAACGCGGGTTCCCGCGAGGGGAGTCCTATGCGGGGAGGAATGGTTGTCGTGGCGTCAGGCAATGACGGTCGGCACACGGATGCTTACCCGGCAAGTTACGAGGTTTGTATCAGCGTCGCTGCCGTGACGAACCAAGGAAAAAAAGCTACTTATTCGAATTACGACGAATCCGTTGATATATCCGCACCCGGCGGAGAGAAATCTCCCTCGGAATCTGGTATTTTCAGTACGTTGGCGAACAATAAATACGGGTATATGAATGGGACTTCTATGGCGTGCCCTCACGTGAGCGGTATTGCGGCGTTGATTGTTTCAGCCCATGCCGGTAAAGATTTTACCGCTGCCCGGTTAAAGGAAATTTTATTGGAATCCGTAATGAGTATTGAAGATACAGAACCGGAATATGCACCCTTGATGGGGAAAGGGGGTGCTCGTGCCGATCTGGCTTTATGGAAGAATGACGGGGTGGCACCGGAAAAGGTGAGAGATCTGCAATTCAAACAGGAAAATGAAGGGTATTATCTGGTGTGGAGTAATGCCTCGGATCAGAATGACGGTTCTCCCCGAAAATGTAATTTGTATAGAAGTGATCAACCTTTGAATGCTGCTGATTTAGATCGGGCAGAAATGGAAGAAATAGATTTACGGGGCAAGGAAGCGGGAGAGAGGATTACAGTAGAACTTCCTAAACCCGCAAATAGAAATACGATAGATTATTATGCTTTGACAAGTGCGGATCCGTGGGGGAACGTTTCCGGTTTGTCGAACGTGGTAGAAATTCGTTGGGTTCAGGTATTACCGGAGGAAGAACCCGAGCCGGAAAAGCCTGAGACACCGGAAAAGAGCATCGTTGTTTACCCGAATCCTACAACCGGCATATTAAATGTGAAATGGGGAAGCGCACAAGGTGCGAAGAGTGTGAACGTGTATGATTTAATGGCTCGGCGCGTATTCACGAAGATATTGAATAATAATAAAAATTCCGGTGAAGAAACGGTGGATATATCCCGTTTACCTGTCGGACGTTACGTGTTGAAATTCAGCAGTGATGAAGGGGTTCAGGCTGTGAATGTCATTAAGATATGAGCTTGATTTGACGAGCTGAATGAGTGTGCTTTTTTTTCATAATTTGTTTGCCGGGGGAGAATGATCCGTTGGGTTGTTCTCCCCCTTTTTTACAAGCTTATTTTAGGAGGAATAAAAATAACAAGGTGTAGTTGGAAAGTAGGGTGTTTAATTAATAATTTAAAAATTTACAGTATGAAAAGAGTGAATTATTTTATCATGATTGTTTTTTGTGGATTGTCACTTTGTGGATGCGAAAAAGTAGAAGAGCAAAAAACAGAAAATGCAGTTGTTACTTATGAAACTTTGGAAAAAGAGTATGGGATTCATTTTACTGAAGTTGAAAATGATGGTACAGATGCTGTACCGATGTCATTGAATGAATTAAAAATGTTTTTGGAAAGTTTAGAAAAATTGAATGGGAAAAAAATTGAAGCAAACGTAACTAGAGAACCTGCTTTATCCCGAGGTGAAGCTTCATTTGTAGGTTCAATAGTTCGAATAGAAGAAGGGAATATAAATCTTGGTAGATTAGTTAAAATTAGGGTAGATTATTATCAGGAGGGGAAGTATTTCTATACCTATGTTTATGATCAAAGTAGTGGTACTACATTATATCGCGGTACAAGAAACACAAAAGTTCATAATTTGATGTATGGAGGTGTAATATATAAATCTTTTGAAGAAAGTAATTGTACTGTTAATATAATAAATGGTTCACAAACGACAACTATAAATTTTAGATTACAAGTAGATTGGGATTTAGATACTGATCACGCAGAGTTTACTTTGTTTACTTTATTTATGTCGTAGATTATGAAAAAGTATATTTTTTTGATTTTTACTCTTGTGTTTTTGGGATGTCAGGATGATAATGAGCAAACTTTAGATTTAGATGCTACAAGTTATTCCGACACTCAACTGGAGCTATCCCTTAACGGAATACAGCTTGAGGGACGAACCGTAAAGATAAATCCTGAAAAAGGAACAAAAGCAGAACTTTATTTGATGTCGTTATTACCCGGAGAAAAAGAAACCAAAATCTTTGTGGTGGGAGAAAAAAATGAGATGGGAGTGAGTATTTACGGAAGTGATGAAAACAAGGATCGTACTCTTTCAGTTGTAGGAGAAATCAAAGATGAAAAACTCTCGTTACAGGCAGATGTAAAGATACATTCCGAAATTGTAGGTAAGTGGAAATTGCCTTCCGGAAATCAAGTGCTGACAGATAGATTGAATAACTCTGCTGTCTATGTTGATTTGGTTAATAAGGAGATGAAGTCTATTCAATTACCGGTTTTTCTTTATAACGGAAATGTGGATACCAATAATAAACCTATTTATGATTATCCTCAGACAGCTTTCATAGAAGATCCGGGTGATGGGAACGGGCGTTGGTTTGCAGAATGTGTAATGAACGGAGCTCTCTCTAATTTCTATTCATCTTTGCTTCCTGGAATCGAGTTTAGGGCTAACGGTCATGTTCAATTTACAATCGTACCATGGAAGGGAGAAGAGCCAATAATATTACCTGATGGGTTTATTCGTTATGGTATTTATGATGGGAAAATTTGGTTCATGGTTGAAAATGCAGAAAAAAATGCGAATGTCGGAATTGCTTTTCTTTTGAAACAAAAGGACGGGAAAGCTAAAATTGCTATTGATAAATCATTATTGAATACATTTATTGAACTTTCTCCTTATTTGAAGGCTTTATTGAATTATCAGAATAAGGTAGATATGTTTCAGCACGGAAAAGCAACCGAAGAATCCGTACAGATTTTTGTAGATAAAGATATGGTTGATTTATTACGTTCTGCTGAATATTTTGAATTAGGGATCAATTTGTTACCGGTTCAATAGCGAATGTGTAAATTATAATCCGACACACTAAAATGTGTGTTTTTTTCATAATTTGTTTGTTGGGGAGAATTTTACATGTTATAAATTTTCCCCATTTTTATGTGTATTAGATAAATAGAAAATGTATTTTTTTAGCCTGTCGGGGAGGGCGTTTCATAAGACATAAAAATAAGAAGTCTTATGAATAAAATAGATAATAGTATAGATCATCATGATCCCTTTGGATTTTTCGTGCGTCAAGGGGATTTTCAGCGAAAATGTTATTACTCGGAGATATTGTGGGTGGAGGCTGACCGATGTTATAGTGATATTTACCGGAAGGGAAAATCCCGGATTTCCGTGGTGCACCCGATGGCGTCGGTAGAACAGATGTTGCCGAAAGAGTGGTTTATGCGGATACACCGCAGTTATATCGTGAATCTTCGTTTTGTGGACGGTTTTGTCGGAAACTCGGTATGTATCGGGGAGAAGATGTTACCGATCAGTGCGCCATACAAGGAGAATTTGTATGCTTATTTTCATTTTTTGGATTCATTGAGAAGGAAAAAATGAGGGAATAAGTCGTGATTATTTGAACAAATAAATAAACCTGTCTTGTGGGATGCCTTGCCGACAGGTGAGGCATGGGGATGCAATTTCGGATAATCGGGATAATAGTTGGCGAAGCCGGGTTAATAAAGTTGGTAAAGGGTGGGTGCGTGGTGTATCTTTGGGATATAATTAAAAAACATAGAGTATGGGAGTATTACAAAACGTGATTCGGGAACTGGGGGATATCGTGAATGGGTTGTCGGTTTCCTCGAAAGAAAAACAGAAGATACAAGAGGAGATTCAATCTCTGGTGTATCGTTACAAGAGTGAGCTGGTGCGTGAACAGTCGGCGGCGGTGGGTGACGAGACGCGGGGAAATTGGTTACAACGGTCGTGGCGCCCGATCGTGATGCTGGTGCTCACGTTGTTGGTCGTGCTGGGAGTATTCACGGGATCGCCCATGTTGTCCGACAGTTCCCGCTTTTGGGATTTACTGGAGATCGGGGTAGGCGGGTACGTGATCGGGAGAAGCGGGGAACAGATTACCGGTAGCTTGTTGTCCCGGAAACGGAAATGAAATGCCGGGCGGGAGTTGTTGTTTTATCTAAAATTTTATGTGTTATGGAAATTATTGACAATTTGTTGTTCGGGGATAACGTGAAGTATTTACGGTGTTCAAAATGTAATGTGAAGTTATCACGTGTAGACACGCTCGTGCTGCACGGGACGGGAGGTGCAAGCGCCGTTTCATCCGCCCTTTACTTGAGCAGACCGGACACGGGAGTATCGGCTCACGTGGTGATCGGTCGGGACGGGGAGATATTCCAGTTATTGCCTTTTGACCTGAAAGCGTGGCACGCGGGGAAGAGCTACCATGCCGGGAGAGTGAACTTGAATGATTGTTCAATCGGCATAGAACTGGATAATGCCGGGGAGTTGCAGCGGGTGGGCGACAGGTATTACTCGTATTTCGGGCGGGAATATTCTCCCGAGCAGGTGTACACGACCGAGATAGAAGGGAGAGCGAGGTACTGGCATCTGTTTACCGAGGGGCAGTTTAAAATTCTGGAAGAGGTTTGTCGCTTGCTGAAAGAGAGGTATAGGATTAAATATCTCGTGAGGCATTCGGATATCACTTCACGAAAAGTGGAGCCGGGACCGGCTTTCCCTTTTGGCGAGTTGAAAAAGAAATTAGGTTTTACAAATTAAAAAGGAGGTAGTTATGGCTCGTTATCAGTCAAAAGGATTCAATCGTTTCTCGGGACGGGTGGGGAACGTTATTTATTACAAGATGAGAGGGGAGTTTTACGCGAGAGCCTCCCCGGCGGAAGTAAAAGATTGTCGTTCGGAATTGCAATTATACTACCGGGAAAGAATGAGGGGAACTGCTACCTTTTACGGGGTTGTCCGGCAGACATTGCTGGCTCTCGTGTGGCAGGCAGTGGGGCAGAGAAAGAACCGATCGGCGTATAATCTTTTCGTGCAGGCAAATATCCGGGCGTTTAACGGGACTGCATTGTTGTATGATTTGGTGCGTTTCAGCTCGGGGAGTTTGGGTTTACCCTATGATTTACAAGCGTACCGGGAGGGGGATAAAGTTCGGTTGACGTGGAGGAATGAAAAGATATTGAGCGATGAGCGGCTGGCGGACGAATTGTGGTGCGTGGTGATGACAGAGGACAAGAATTTCCGGATTATCGGACCGGGAGAAACCGGGGCAATTCGAGGGGATGAACTTGTGGAGATAGAGCTCACGAACGAGGAGAGAGGGAAGGTACATTTTTATTGTTTCTTCGGGTCGGCAGAGCGAGATGATTTCTCGGAGAATTTACATTTCGTGTTATGAATATATGTTTTATTTTAAAATTTGAGATTATGGCATTATTTAAATCATTTTTGTTGGGAGACGTGAGAAAATCAGTGGCTAACGTGACGATGTACGCCGGTGCGAACGGGTACAGTATCGCGCGAGGCAAGAGAAACACGGTGCGCAACCCGCGGACGCCCGCTCAATTGACGCAACGGGCGAAGTTGAAGGCACTGGAGGAGGCTTCCCGGTATTTTGCCCCGGCGGCAGCTCTCGGTTTCCCGGGACGTAAGGGAGGTAACACGTTCTATAACGCGTTCGTGTCATCGAACATGGCGGCGGTGACGGTGGACGAGAATTACGAGCCCACGATTGATTTCGAAAAACTCAAGTGTGCCGCCGGTTCTTTGCAAAACGGTAAAGTGACTATCACGGTGGACGAGGAGAACGGCAAGGTGATGGTTTCACAGGAGGCTCAAACTCGGTGGAACACGGTAGCTAACCCGACGGACGTGTTGCACGTGGTGGTTTACGAGAAGACCAAAAAGGAGATGATCGTGGAAGCTTGCCGGAACCGTAAGGAAGCGGGTTCAACATCGATCGCGATGGACGAGGGATGGAGTAAAGAGAATCTCGTGTTTTACGCTTTCATGTTGTCGAAGGACAAGCGGAAGGCGTCGGATAGCATGGTGATTCGACCGGAATAGAGTTTTTTCCCGCGAGTCGAGAGGCTCGCGGGAATTTACGATTTATGATTCCGGGATTCTAAGATTTTGATATTTCGTTATTTTTCAGTGCATTTTGTTTGTCGGGGTTAATATTTATTTGTACTTTTGTGCCCGTATTAGAAAAATATAATGTCTAATTTATTAGAGGACAAGCATTTATTATTATGACAGAAGAACAAAAAGAAATGCAAGTGGAACTTGCACAAGAAGAAACCAAGAAAGCTGCTCCGGTAGCAACAACAAGTGCCGAGGCTGATGACAATTTTGATTGGGAAGCCTATGCAAATGATGATGTAATCCCCGCATCTGAAAAAGAAGAATTAGTAAACAGGTATGCTGAAACTCTTTCATCAGTAGTTGAGAAAGAAGTTGTTGAAGGTACTGTTATCTCGATGAACAAGAGAGAAGTCGTTGTAAACATCGGTTACAAGTCAGACGGTATCATTTCATTGAATGAATTCCGTTACGATCCGGAATTGAAAGTGGGAGATAAAGTAGAAGTTTACGTTGAGACTCAAGAAGACAAAAAAGGTCAGTTGACTCTTTCTCACAAGAAAGCAAGAGCTTTACGTAGCTGGGATCGTGTTAATGCTGCGTTGGAAAACGACGAGATTATCAAAGGATTTGTTAAATGTCGCACGAAGGGCGGTATGATCGTTGACGTATTCGGTATCGAGGCATTCTTACCGGGTTCTCAGATCGATGTTAAGCCGATTCGTGACTATGATATTTATGTTGGGAAGACGATGGAATTCAAGGTGGTTAAAATCAACCAAGAGTTCAAGAACGTTGTTGTATCTCACAAGGCTCTTATCGAGGCAGAGTTGGAACAGCAGAAGAAAGACATCATCTCCAAACTTGAAAAAGGACAGGTACTTGAAGGTACCGTTAAGAATATCACTTCTTACGGGGTATTCATCGATTTGGGTGGCGTAGACGGATTGATCCACATTACCGACCTTTCTTGGGGCCGCGTAAATCACCCGAACGAGATCGTGGAATTAGACCAGAAGTTGAATGTTGTTATTCTTGACTTCGATGACGAGAAGAAACGTATCGCTCTTGGTTTGAAACAATTGACTCCGCACCCGTGGGATGCTTTGAGCGCAGACTTGAAGGTAGGTGACCGCGTGAAAGGTAAAGTAGTTGTTATGGCTGATTACGGTGCTTTCGTTGAGATTGCCCCGGGCGTTGAAGGTTTAATTCACGTTTCAGAGATGTCATGGTCACAACATTTGCGTTCCGCTCAAGATTTCATGAAAGTAGGAGATGAGGTAGAGGCTGTAGTTCTTACTTTGGATCGTGACGAGAGAAAGATGTCTTTGGGTATCAAGCAATTGAAAAACGACCCGTGGCAAAATATCGAAGAGAAGTATGCTGTTGGTACGAAACATAAAGCTATCGTGCGTAACTTCACGAACTTCGGAGTATTCGTTGAGATCGAGGAAGGTGTTGACGGTTTGATCCACATCTCTGATTTGTCTTGGACGAAGAAAGTGAAACACCCGGCCGAGTTTACCCAGATTGGAGCCGATATTGATGTAGTTGTTCTTGAAATTGACAAGGATAACAGAAGATTGAGCTTAGGTCACAAGCAATTGGAAGAGAATCCTTGGGATGTATTCGAAACCATCTTCACGGTTGATTCTATCCACGAAGGTACGATTACCGAAATCTTCGATAAGGGTGCCGTTATCGCATTGCCTTACGGCGTAGAAGGATTCGCAACTCCTCGCCACTTGGTAAAAGAAGACGGTTCTCAGGCTAAGGTTGACGAGAAATTGCCGTTCAAGGTGATCGAATTCAACAAGGGTGCCAAGAGAATCATTCTTTCTCACTCTCGTATTTTCGAAGACGAGCAGAAAGCTACCGATAACGCGAAGAAGAAAGATGAGGCTAGCGCAACTAAAAAAGCAGTGAAGAAAGTGAAAGAGAAACTGGAGAAAACCACTTTGGGTGACATCACCGAGTTGGCTGCTTTGAAAGACCAAATGGAAGCTAGAGAAGAAGAAGAAAAGAATAATAACTAGTGAAGTTTGAGCTAACTATATTAGGGTGCGGTTCTGCTGTACCCACGCTTCAACGAAATGCTGCCGCTCAAGTGCTTAATGTACTTGAGCGGTACTTTCTTATTGACTGCGGGGAGGGAACCCAGCAGCAATTGCGGCGTTTCAAGGTGCCGTATAACAAGATCAATCATATTTTTATTTCCCATTTGCACGGGGATCATTTTTTCGGTTTGATCGGTTTGTTGTCCAGTCTTTCTTTGCAGGACAGGAAAGCCGAATTGCACGTTTACTCGGACAAGCGTTTGCAAGAGATTATCGAGTTTCAGTTGAAAGTGATGAATACCCGTTTGAATTTTCCCTTGATTTTTCATCATTTGGAACGGGAACCCGCTTTGATTTATGAAGACAAAGCGTTGACCGTGCGTACTTTTCCTTTGAAACATCGTTATGATGCTCCCGTGACAGGTTTTTTATTTACCGAGAAAGAACGGGAAAGAACGATTCGCCGGGATATGACGGATGCTTTCCAAGTGCCGGTGGCTTTCATGCACCGGCTGAAAAAGGGCGAGGATTTCGTGACTCCCGATGGAGAGGTGATCGCTAATTGCCGCTTGACGATGGCTCCTCCTGCTGTCCGATCCTACGCTTACATGACCGACACGTTGTTCCGGGAGTGTTTTGCCGAACACGTGAAAGGTGTGGATTTACTTTATCATGAATCCACTTACGGGAACGAGTTTGAAGATTTAGCTAAAGAAACATTCCACAGTACCGCGGGGCAAGCGGCGCGAATGGCTCTACTTGCCGAAGCAAAGCACCTCCTGCTGGGACATTTTTCATCCCGTTATCCCGATCCTACCCCTTTGTTGAAACAAGCCCGGGAGATTTTCCCGAACACGGATTTGTGTTATGACGGGGCTGTATTCGAGTTACCCGTGGCGAAACGAGGGTAAGGCTGGAAATGTTTTTCATGATAATTGATTTGTTCGGTTTGGATTTTGATGTTATTTCGTATATTTGTCCTAATGGTGTGAAATTTGGGCAGCATGATAGATGAAGAGTTGATTTTATCCGGAGTGAATCGTAAAAATGAAAAGGCTTGGGCAAGTCTTTATGAGCATTTTTATGCGGCATTGTGTGTGTACGTGAACCGGATATTGAAGGGATCGGAGAGTACAGAAGATTTAGTACAAGAAGTTTTTATCGCCATTTGGAGTTCGGATAAGAAATTCGAATCTTTGCAGGATTTGACCCGTTATTTGTACAGGGCATGTTATAATAACGCATTGGTGTTTGTACGGAATAATCAGATTCATGATACGATTTTGAATTCGATAGGAGCAACGGAAGAGTCGACCGTTGATGATGTATATGCTTTGACTGTTCGGGAAGAGGTTACAAGGCAATTATATATGTATATCGAACAGTTGCCGCCGGAACAGAAAAAAGTGATCCTAATGAGTATCGAGGGATATTCGTGGGATGAGATCGCGGAAAAATTAGGGATAAGTGTAAATACCGTGAAAACGCATAAAAGTCGTGGTTTCAAGTCGTTGCGTTCAAAACTTCAAGATTCTGTCTGTCTTTTTTTAATTTAATTGGAAAAAAATGGCTGGTCATGTCATCTGAAATCGAGAGTTATGTATTATAGAAATACATAACGAGATGATAACAGATGATGAAGAAAAATATATATGATGATGCTTCTTTGATTAGAAAATCTTTGCTGGAAGATTTGGAAGAAGGAGAGCAAAAGGAGTTGGGACAATTGCTGGATAATCCGGAAATACAAGAAGTGTACGGGCAATTAAGTGATCCCGTGTATCTGAAAAAGCAGTTTATCGAATACGAGAATTATTCCGGTAAGAAAGGGTATACTGTTTTTAAAGAGAAGATAAATCGAGCCAGAAGAGTCAGAATGATCCGTTGGGGAGCGGCTGTCGCTGCCGTGTGGGTGATTGCTTTAGGTATCATGTTGTGGATGATATCGGGTGAGAAGAATGGTGACGAGAAAGGATTGCCTGTTGCTTCGAATATTATCCCGGCCGGAGAGAAACGGGCTAGATTGACGTTGGCAGACGGGAGTACCGTAATGATAGCGGAAACAAGTACACGGGTGTTGAAAGAAAAAGGAGCCCGTATTGAATACAAGAACGGGGAGATTTTTTATAATACAGAAATAAAAACCACGGAGATCGTTTATAACGAGTTAGAGGTTCCAAGGGGCGGAGAGTGTATTATTACGTTGGATGACGGAACAAAGGTATGGGTTAACGCGGAAACCAAGCTTAAATATCCGGTGTCTTTTGCTGGCGAACAACGGGAGGTTATCTTGGAAGGGGAAGCTTTTTTTGAAGTAGTGAAAGACAAGAAACCTTTTATCGTGAAGACTTCTTTTGGGGACGTGAGGGTTTTAGGTACCGCATTCGGGATAAATGCCTATGTCGACCAGCCGGAAGGTTATACCACGTTGGTAAGAGGAAAGGTAAGTGTGACGGCAGGAGCAGGTGAACCGTTGGTTATTCAGCCCGGGGAGCAGGTGGTATCGTCTAAGGACGGGAAAACGCGGAAACAGGAGGTGAACGTGGACGAATTCGTAGGGTGGAAAGACGGGATATACGTGTTCCGGGATAAAAAACTGGTTGATATTATGAATACCTTGGAGAGATGGTATAATATATCCGTTCTTTTTGAAGATGAAAGTCTGAAAAGCCTGTTATTTACAGGTAATTTGAAACGTTATGATGATATTAATGTATTTTTCGACGCTTTATCCCGCACGGGGGATTTGAAGTATCGGGTGGAAAGAAATCACGTGATTTTATATAAATAAACTAAAACGAGATAACGGACGACAAATTTCTCAGGTTCGCAGCCCATTATCTCATCTTAACAAGTAATTTACAAATATATGAAAAAAAATCAATGTTTGAAGTGGAAATGGCTTTTTAAATGGAGAAGCTTTTTTCACGTGCTGGGTTTAACAATGGTACTGTCATTGGGAAGTTTCTCGGGATATGGGGCGAGAAACGTACAAGACACTATTTCCTTGGATTTGAAAGAGGTAAAATTGGAGAAATTCGTGGAGGTGATGAAAGAGAAGACCGGGTTGAATTTCTTGTATAATTCCTCTCTGTTTAAGGGTATGGAGCCGATTTCTGTCGTTGCTAAAGGAGAACCGTGGGAAACGGTGTTGCGGGGGGTGTTAGATAAAGTCGGTTTCATGTATGACGTGAAAGATGAAATTGTTGTTATCAAGCGAGTGCCAACGGAGGATAAAAATGGACAAGAGAAACGTTCCAGAATGATCAAAGGAAGGGTTACTGATGCAAATAAAGAGCCGCTCCCGGGAGTAACGGTGTTATTCAAGGGAACAACGGTCGGGACAGCAACAAACACGAATGGGGAATTTTCGTTGAATGTTGTAGAGGGAATTGATACGTTAGTAGTTACTTTCGTGGGGATGAAAACTCAGTATCTGCGTTTAGTGGAGGGAAAAACGGAATACCGAATTCAAATGCAGGAAGACGTCGAGACATTGGAAGATGTTGTGGTAACGGGATATGGTAACGTGTCAAAGGGGAATTACACGGGGGCGTCTACCAACGTGAAAGTTGCCGAGGTGATGATGGCCGGAGTTTCTTCTATTGACCAGATGTTGCAAGGTGTTGTACCCGGAATGTTGGTAAGGAATACAAGCGGACAGGTCGGGGCGACGTCTAAAATCCGAGTACGGGGTACTTCCACGTTGTTGGGGAGCCAAGAACCGGTCTGGGTGGTCGACGGGGTAGTACAACGGGATCCTCAGCCTTTCAATTCGGATGATAACACGAAGTTCACGATGGATGCCGATGACATCAGGCAATTGGCGGGGAACGCAATTTCTTGGTTGAATCCGTATGATATAGAGACGATCACGGTGCTGAAGGATGCTTCCGCTACTGCAATTTACGGTTCAAAGGCGGCGAATGGCGTGATAGTGATCACGACAAAGAAAGCGAAGCAAGGGCAACTTGCCGTGAATTATAACGGTAGTTTTTCTATCGGGCAACGTCCTCGTTACGGGTTGTATGACCGGATGAATTCAGCCGAGCATATGCAATTTTCGAAAGATATATATGGTGAACATCGTAAGTATACTTCCCGAATTTTGCCTATCGGTTACGCCGGGTTGGTACAGAAATTGACAAATAAGGAAATTACGGTGGAGGAGATGGATAAGGAATACCAGAAAATGGCACGCCAAAATACGGATTGGTTTAAGTTGTTATTCCGGAATTCATTTAATCATTCCCATGCAATCAGTATTAGCGGAGGATCTGAAAAATTGATGAATAGGACTTCTTTTAGTTTCACGGAAGAAAAAGGAGAGGCAAAAGGGAATGAGGTTACTTCGTTTACCGCCACTTCAAACACGACGGCTATTTTCGGGGAGAGTCTGATTGCTAATTTGTTGTTGAAAGGAACGATCCGGGAGGTCGACGGTTTTGCTTACGGGGTAGATCCTTTTAATTATGCCTACAATACGACCCGGGTTATTCCGGCATACAACGAGGATGGTTCATTGTATTATCACGGAAAAAGAGGGACCGCTAGTTATGCAATGCCGAATAAAGATGTATATGATTATAATATTATGAATGAGTTGGATAACACGGGGAGTTCAAACAGCACGAGAACTTGGGGAACAACGATCGATTTGAAGTGGAAACTTTTGCCCGGGTTGGAATATCAAGGATTGTTTTCCTATACTTCATCTTCTGCTAATTCAAAGAAGTATGCCAGTGAGCGTTCGTTTTATATCACACAGATGCGCGGCTACGAATTCGGGACAGTTCAAGCGAACAGCACGGAAATGAAATCGTCTCCACTGCCTTTTGGCGGGTTGCTGGAAATGGATTTGGTAAACACGACGACGATTACCGTTCGGAATAGTTTGGTGTATGACCGTTTATTTCAGGATAAACATCGGTTGACCTTACAACTTGGGATAGAAACGAATTCTGTAAAAACAAAAGGTGAAACAACGAAACGTTATGGTTATTTGCCGGAACGGGGAGAGACTTTTGCCGTGCCTCCCGCCACTTATTTAAACGGAAACCGCACAATGGATAACATGACGATTGCAACAGGAAGTGCTTCTGTAATCAATCGGCTCGAGAACGAGTTGAGCGAGTATGCTTCAGCTATTTACACGTATGATAATCGTTACGTGGTGAATCTGAATGCCCGTTTGGATGCATCGAACCGATTTTCCCAAGATAAAAATAAACGGGTGGAACCTACATGGTCTGCTGGGGTGAAATGGCGAGTGAAACAAGAGGTGTTCGCGGGTGATTGGTGGTGGTTGAATAATTTGGATTTATACGGTTCATACGGTTATCAAGGTAACGCGGTACCTTCGGTATCTCCTTATTTGATTGCCTCGACCGGGACACTGAATCATTTGTATCAATCGTATATTATGGAAGTGAAATCGTTGCCCTATCCGGAGCTTGGATGGGAAAAGACGAAAACGTACAATTTCGGAGTGGATGCTTCCTTGTTGAAAGGACGATTGAATTTCACGTTCAATTATTTTGATAAAAAGAGTTATGTACTCGCTTCGCGTAATGTTCCTTACGAGAATGGAATGGGAAATAGCGTGGTGTCCGGTTCTAATATGAAGAATTACGGGTATGATTTCGTGATTGAGGTTGTTCCCGTGCAAACGAAGGATTTTAGTTGGCATCTTTCATTGAATACTTCGGTTACCCGTAATAAAGTGGAAAAGAATCAGCGAGTGAATCAATTGAGTGATTATCTCAACGGGACAAGTATCGTGAACGGTAGACCGTTTTCGACGTTTTATTCTTATGAATTTGATAAATTGGATTCCGAGGATGGTCGACCGCTGTTCAAAAATATGGATATCGAGGGTGCTGACAGTGCTTTGGATTTTTTAGTCGAATCCGGGAAGTTTACGCCGGACTTTTCCGGTGGACTGAATACCATGTTCAAGTACAAAAGTTGGTCACTGTACGCTTTGTTCGCGGTACAATGGGGAGGGCATGGACGTTTGCCCGAGTTATATCCGGGAGCCTCTGTTCAGGTGAATGGTCTTCCGATGCCGGAACAGAATGTTTCCCGGAAATTGATAAATCGTTGGAAAACACAAGGAGACGAGGCACGGACGAGTATACCTTCCTTGCCGGGGCTTGGAAATGAGAAAATAGATATACCTGTAACTACAGAGTCAACGAGTACCTTGGAGAATCTTTATCATTTGTATAATTTATCGGATCAACTGGTGGCGAACACGGATTTTATCCGTTGTCGTTCGCTCTCATTGGCCTACGAGTTGAATCCCCAGTGGTTGAAACGGTTATATATCCAACGTATGCAGGTAAAAGCGAGTATGACGAATCCGTTTATATGGGTTTTCGACAAGAAATGGGACGGGTTGGACCCGGAAACAGGGAATTGGCCGGCTCGTCGGATTACCTCTTTGTCTATACAAATAGCATTTTAGTAGTTGGAAATTTAAAATGATAGGACATGAAGATATTTAGAATATTACAGATAATGAGTTTAATCGGGGTGTTGATCCCGATGGGGTGTTCCGATTTTTTGGAAAAGAAATCTCAAGACGAGGTGATCGTGACAACGGTATCGGATTTTGATGAATTTCTATTGGGCTCCGGGTATGTTACTTATGTACAGTATGCAAATCTTTATTTTTTGGATGATGATATTGAATATTATGAATCAGAGTATTATGATGAGTTGTCCGATGTGATGGCTTCTTATGGTTTTCAATCTTGGCAACCGGATATGTGGGAGAGTGAAGAAGTTATTCGGACTAATTGGGAAACTTACACTAGTACATATTCTCGTATCATGGGTGTTAATGCTGTTTTGGATGGAATTGACAAAGCAAGAGGGGAGATCGAGGCTCGTGATCAGGTGAAAGCGGAGGCTTTGGCTTTGCGGGGGTACTATTATTTTATGTTGGTGAATACCTTTGGTGAACCTTATAATTATAATAAAAAAGCATTGGGAGTTCCTCTTAAGCTTTCCGCTGATATAGAGGAGAATGGGATGCCCCGAAATACAGTAGAAGAGGTTTACATGCAGATCGTAGAAGATTTAAGAGAATCGTCAGCTTTGTTTGAAAAATACCCGAAACGAAGGGGAAATTACCGTATTAATTTACCGACGGTTAATATCTTGTTATCCCGGGTATATTTACATATGGAACGATGGGATAGCGTGATCGTGGCAGCGAATAAAGCTATTCAATATTCCGAAGGCTTGACCGACTACACGAAATTTAGCGGGAGTAACTTTTTCATGTGTTCTTACGATCATTCGGAAGTAGAATGGATTTATGGTGTCGGAGTGAATATCCAGTTTTTTGGTCCCTCGGCTGATCTTCTTTCAAGGTATGATAAAAATGATTGTCGACCCGGGATGTGGTTTGATATGGGCGAATATTCGACCAATCGTTTATTAAAAAAGGATTATGATTGGATGAGTGGATCCGCTACTCCCGTGAATACGGTTCGGATTTCCGAAGCTTATTTGAATCGTGCGGAAGCTTACGTGCAAAAGGGGATGACGGGTGAGGCTTTGGCGGATTTGAACGAGGTGCGCTGTAACCGGATTACGGGATACACGAATATAGAGAATGTCCCGGCAAATTTGTTGGAGGAAGTACGTTTGGAACGACGTTTGGAATTGTGTTTTGACGAGCAACGGTGGTTTGATTTACGTCGTTATGGGATGCCTTCTATTACACATAGATATCGTTATCGAAAAAGCGATCCGTGGGTAATATACACGTTGCGTGAGAAAGACCCGTTGTACACGCTTCCTCTACCCAATGAGGCAATACGAAATAACGTTAGACTGGAGCAAAATGCTTCGGCTTACGAACCCAAGAGATCGGGGGTTGAAGAATGACAAGATTAAAAAAATGATGTAGTATGAAAAAGATATATTGGTTGATGTTTGTGGCACTGGGAATGTTGGCTTGTGCCGAGGATAGCAAGTTGGGGGAAATACCTTCGTTGACACAGGAATATACTTTACCGCAAGGAAATTCTCCCGCGGATGACCGTATCGTGGATTTGCATGATAAATACGGGACGTTTGTTTTGTACGAGTATATAGAAGCGGATTTGAAATGGTTGCAGGTGGACGTGAATAATACTTGGGGCGATTACGAGTATACTCAGCCGAATCCGCTATACGCGGGAAATGTTTTGGATCTATTGGGAGAATGTTGGTTTAGATTTTATCCGGCAGAATTTCATGAGAAATTTATGCCTTACAAGATATTTCTGACCTCAACCTTGAAATATGTGTCTTTCACGGGAGCTGAAACGATGATGAATAGCCGTGTTGTTCAGACTCAAATGGTTGTCAGTCATTGTTCGGAGGAGGTGAAGAATATGACTCAAGCGGATAAGGTTGCTTTTAAAAATGATTTACAATCCAAACTTTGGGGAAGTTGGCTTTCAAAATTTGATATTCCCGGGGAGTTTTATGGTGTAAGTAATTATTACGGTAAGGCTAGTTCTGATCCAACGAATTGGAATTATGCCCGAGAGAGAGGTTTTGTTGCTGATAGCAAAGGTACGGAATGGAGTACGCAAGACCCATGGCCTTCTTCAACTCTAAGTGAAAGTGCCGATCTGGATGCTTTTTTAAGTGGAATGCGCAACCGGACTTCGGAGGAGTGGGCTGAAGATTTGACGTATCCTCTGGTAAAAAAGAAATATGATATTCTGAGGAATTATTTTTTAGAGAAGTTCAATTTTGATATACAGAAGATAGGGGATGCAAATGCGGTAACCGAATAGTAATGTGTTTCTATGATATATTGGAAATAAATCATTGTATGTTTAAATCTTAAATTTTAGGAAATGAGAAAATTTTATGTGCTATTGCTAATACTAGCAATAATGGCTCCTTGTATGCTTACATTTGGGGCAGATAGAAAGAGGAAAAAAGACAAAACAGAACAAAAAAGTGAAGAGGTAGTTAAAAAGAAAAGTAAGTATGATGAGTTGTTAAAAAAGCCTAATGTGGTGACTGCTAAAGGCGATTTTGTAACCGTACATAAGATTGGAGGTAAGATTTATTTCGAATATCCGTTAAAATACATGGGACGGGATGTATTGTTGGGAGGTACAGTATCGGCAACTTCCGAACCGATGTTCGTGAATTTGGGATTCAAGTATCAGAACCCGATGTTGCTGGAAGTCGTGATACAGGACTCTACTGTTTTCTTTAATAAGAAGAATGTTGCTTATTCACGAGGCACGGATGAGGCTTGGGCTCGTAAAGCTGTGGAAAGAAATTTCATCCCGCGTTTATACAAGCGTTTCCCTGTTGCGGCTTATAATATCGATAGCACGGCGGTGGTAATTGACGTGACGGAACTTTTAAATAATAACCCGGAACTTTCTCCTGAAGGATATACCGGTATGTTTAAAAATACCCTTATGAAAGAATCCTCGTTCTTCGGGAAAGTAAAAGCTTTCGAGGATAATGTTTCCGTGGAGATAAACCAAGAGGTGCAGATCGGTATGGAGTTCGCTATTTTTAAAGCGTCTTTGGGAAAAGTTTCAACCCGTTCGGTTATCTCAATGCTTTTATTACCGGAAAAGAAAATGAATCCTCGTGTTCAAGATTCTCGTGTAGGAATATTTCCGACTTATAACGGTAGTCACGAAAACGGGACTCTTCCCTTTCGAGAAATTTCGCAGACAGAGGATGGATTACGTTTATATAATCTAGCTAATCGTTGGCGTTTAGAACCGAAAGACATCAAGGCGTGGGAGCGTGGTGAGTTGGTGGAACCCGTGAAGCCGATCGTGTGGTACGTGGATGACGCTTTTCCCGATGAGTGGAGAGAACCGATCAAAGCGGGTGTTTTGATCTGGAATCAAGCTTTCGAGAAGATCGGTTTCAAGAATGCGATTCAAGTTCGTGATTTCCCCGTGAATGACCCGAGTTTTGATCCGGATAACCTGAAATATTCTTGCTTGCGTTATTTGCCTACTCCGGACGCTAATGCTATGGGGCCTTCTTGGGTGGATCCGACAACCGGAGAGATTGTTAACGCTTCGGTTATCGTCTATAATAATATTATACAGTTGATTAATAATTGGCGTTTCGTGCAGACCGCACAGGTAGATTCCAGAGTTCGGGCGAAAAAGATGCCGAAGGATGTTATGGACGAATCGATAGCTTACGTGATCGCCCACGAGATCGGGCACACGTTAGGATTGATGCACAATATGGCAGGGTCGGCAGCTATACCGGTGGATTCTTTACGTTCGGCAAGTTTCACTCGTGAATACGGGACGACGGCTTCCATTATGGACTACGCTCGTTTTAATTACGTGGCGCAACCCGGTGACAAAGGGGTGAAATTGACACCCCCGGGGCTGGGCGTGTATGACGAGTATGTTATCAAGTGGTTGTATAGTCCGATTCCTCAAGCCAAGGATATGTGGGAAGAAGCCGCTATCGCTGAAAAATGGATTGACGAGAAAGCGGGAGATCCTTACTATCGTTATGGACGGCAACAGATAAGTAATCGTTACGACCCCAGTGCTTTTGAGGAGGATTTGGGTGACGATCCCGTAAAGGCAGGAACGTACGGTATTAAGAATTTAAAGTATATTCTTGAAAATATGAATGAATGGATCAAGGACGACGAGGATTTGAGATATCGTTCCGGGATTTATTTGCAGATTCAGCAACAATATTTCCGTTATTTGATGAACGTATTGTATCAGGTAGGAGGTATATACCTGACACAAGTGAAAGACGGGACGGACGGGGAGCCGGTAAGGGCATTGGATCGCAAAAAACAAAAAGAATCATTAGCTTGGGTAATAAACGAGTTACTTCACAGTGAATGGATTAATGCCCCGCAATTATCCGATAAATTTGATTTGGATATAAGTGCATCAGCTAATATAATTAATCGGGTTTCATATTCCTTTTTGTCGACATTGGCAACGAACGTAACCCTCTCTTCGCACGTTTCAAAAGAAAAAGTGCCTTACTCGGTTCGGGAATATTACGATGATTTATACTTGAAGATATTTGCCCCTACAATACAAGGGCGGAAATTAACAACAACCGAAAAAGCTTTACAGAATGCATTTCTGCTTTCCGGATTTAGTGCCGGTGGTGGAGGGTGTATGGCTGCTTTGACGAACGATTCGCGTTTCGTCCCGTCGGAAATGTCGCCATTACCTTCTTTGGATGAGATACGAGCTTATGGTTTGGATGAATCCGGAGTATCAAAAATATGGTATGAACAGTTGCAGCAAATTGAAGCACGTTACGGGAAGGGTTCCGTAGCACGTGCCTTGTTTGATAATAATTTTGGACGTTATGTATCACCGTTTCAAAATACGGTTTTCGTGGACGCTATCAGTGAACTCGGGTACTATAATATCGTGATGCTACGAAAAGTGCGTGATTTGGTAAAAGGAAAAGTTGCCACGGCTCACCGTGATGATAAGGCGTATTACGAGGGATTATTGATTAAATTGAATAAGTTTTTCAAATAGATATAAAATGTTTTTGTGTTTGAAAGGTCGTGTCTGTCTGGCACGACCTTTGTCTATCGACTATATGGTAACGAGGGGTGTTGTATTGTGAAAATGAATTCAGATTTGAGATAAATAAATTGCTCCCGGTTTTGATTTAATACCGATATTGATAGTACCATTTTTGTTTTCGGGTATTCTATACGTGTGGAAAAAAGTGTGATAATTTTTTACTCAAAACAATATTGTATGGAAAAATCAATCGTAAAAGTAGAACATCTGTCTCATCGATACAGTGTTCAATGGGCTATCCGGGATATTAATTTCGAGATAACGGAAAATGGAATTTATGGTTTGCTCGGTTCTAACGGGGCGGGGAAATCAACCACGATGAATATCATGTGCGGGGTGTTGAAGCAGACAGAGGGGGACGTTTACATCAAGGGCGTGAGCATGCGTGACAATCCGGTAGAAGCAAAAAAGCATATCGGTTTCCTGCCGCAGAAACCCCCGTTGTATGGTGATTTGACAGTGGAGGAGTTTCTGGCGTTCACGGCGAATATCCGTCGTATTCCGGAAGACGAAGTCGCGGGAGCGGTGAAAAGTGTAATGGAACGTTGTGGGGTAGGCCATTTCCGGAAGCGGTTGATTCGTAACTTGTCGGGCGGTTACCAGCAGCGGGTGGGGATTGCGCAGGCGATTATTCACAATCCGGCATTCGTGGTGCTGGACGAGCCGACGAACGGTTTGGATCCGAACCAGATCATAGAGATACGCCACTTGATAAAAGAGATCGGTGAGGATAGAACGGTGATTCTATCGACGCATATTCTGTCGGAGGTACAGGCGACGTGTGATTATATACGGATGATCGAGGAAGGACAGGTAGTCTTTTCCGGCACGGTGGAGGAGTTTGACAATTATATTGTTCCCAGCACGATATTCGTGACTTTGGCGTCAATGCCTTCGGCGGAGGAACTAAAGGTATTGCCCGGGGTGGTGGATGCCGAGAACACGGGTGGCATGAATTACCGGGTAAATTTCTCGGACTCCCGCGAGGCGATCACCAAGATCGTGGAAACAAGCGTGGCTCGCAACTGGCAATTGCTGGAGATTCGTGCCGAGAAGAGTTCTATGGATAACGTGTTCGCCGAGTTGTCCGCCAAGAGTAAGAAACATTAAAATCGAGAATTTATGAAGATGGAATTTAAAATAGCAAAGATGGAATTGCAATCTTTGTTCTTCTCGCCCGTGGCGTGGTTGTTGCTGGTCGTGTTCTCTTATCAGGTCGGAATGACTATTTCTGATTCGTTGGAGGGAATCGTGGTACGCCAAGCGATGGGATACGAGATGTGGAGAGTGACGGGCAGCGTGTTCGCGGGATTAATGGAGTCGATACAAGGCTCTCTTTATTTGTATATTCCCTTGTTGACGATGAATATGATCAGTCGCGACTTGAACGGGGGGACAATAAAGTTGTTGCAGTCGGCGCCTTTACGCAATATTCAGGTGGTAGCCGGTAAATACATGGCTTTGATGGTATTCGGGCTGGCGATGATGGGCGTGATATTGTTTTACGTGATATTCGGTTTGTTCACGATCGAGAATATAGATATTCCTTACGTGTTGACGGGTATTCTGGGACTTTACCTTTTGTTGTGCGCTTATGCCGCTATCGGGTTGTTTGTTTCCAGTCTGACTTCTTATCAAGTGGTGGCGGTGTTCGGTACTTTGATGATTCTCATCCTGTTCAATTACGTGGGCGACGTGGGTCAGAACTACGAGTTCGTGCGGGATATCACTTATTGGCTTTCAATCCGGGGCAGGGTGTTCGAGTTTATTCACGGGTTAATATGCAGCGAAGACGTGCTTTATTTCCTGATCGTGATCGCTATATTCTTGACATGGACAACGCTCCGGTTGATCAACCGGGTGCAGAAGCGGGGATGGACAGTCCGCTGGGGCGCCTACCTTGGTGTATTCGTGTTGGCGATGGGATTGGGGTATCTGAGTTCCCGCCCGATGCTGATGTCGTATTACGATGCCACGAGAACGAAGGGAAATACGCTGAGCGAGGGAAGCCAGAATATCGTGAAGTTACTTGACGGAAAGGTGAAGATCACGACTTACACGAATGTGCTTGACAAGGAGTTTTGGAGCACGCTGCCCGATCATATTAATCATGACATGGGCAATTTCCGTGATTACGTGCGTTTTAAACCGGATATGAAGTTGCGTTACGTTTATTTCTATGACAACGCGGGTAACGAGGAACTGGACGAGCAATATCCCGACTTGAACGACAGAGAACGGGCAGAACGGATATGTGATAATTACGGGATTCCTTTCTCTATTTTCCTGTTGCCGGAGGAGATGAAGAAAATAGAGGATTTGAGCGCGGAGGGCAACAAGACAATACGCGTAATCGAACGGGAGAACGGGCAAAAGTCTTATTTACGTTTCTATTATCACGGGGGATGGAAAGAGTCCCCGATGGAAGGCGAGATTTCCGCCGCATTCAAACGTCTGGTGATGGACGTACCGACGATAGGCTTCCTTACCGGGCATGGTGAACGCGATATCAACCGGGAAGCCGACCGGGAATATAAGCGTATTTCCAGTGACAGGAATATTCGAAGCTCTATGGTGAATCAGGGGTTCGATATAGAGGAAGTGCGAGCGGATCAGGCTATCCCGGACAGTATCAATATACTGGTGATTTCCGAGTTAAGGTCGCCTTTGAGCGAGCGTGAAAAAGTGCATCTGGACGCCTTCGTTGATCGGGGCGGCAATCTCTTTATACTCGGCGGGCCGGGAAGACAGGAACTGATGAACCCGCTTGTCGAGCGGTTCGGTGTCCGCTTTATGCCGGGGCAGCTGGTGCAACCGACAAAAGATCTTCAGGCTGACCTGATACAGGCTTTACCGACGAAAGAAGGAATAAAATTATGGCCGGGGTTGGATATAATCCGGATATACGAGGGCTGTGTTGCCATGCCGGGCTGCGTCGGTTTGGAATACACTCCCGTCGAGGGGGTGACGGTCACGCCGTTGTTTACCACCGACACGGTGGGATGCTGGAACAGGACACGGGGCGCGGACTTCATGCGTGATTCGATTGTTTATGAATCGGAAGCGAGTGACCGTGCCGGAGTTTTCGCCACGGTAATAGCTTTGAGCCGCGACGTGAACGGCAAGCAACAACGTGTAGTTATCTCCGGCAACACGGATTGCTTGAGTAACGGGGAATTTGCCACGGGCAGGCGGGAAGTTCGCAATTTTAATTACGAGTTGGCTCGTTCCGGTTTCTACTGGTTGTCACACGAGGAATTGCCCGTGAATACTTCCCGTGCGGAGCCGATAGACAGGAAATTGAATGTTAGCGAGTCTGCCATGGAGGTATGGAAGATCGTGTTCATGGTAGTTATTCCCGTTATACTCGCGTTTGCCGGAATCTTGATATGGCTTCGGCGCCGGGGACGTTGATACTTAAAATTTAGATTATGAGAATGATATATAAAATAGCGAAAACCGAGTTACAGATGTTGTTTTACTCGCCTATAGCTTGGTTGGTGTTGATCATATTTACTTTTCAATGTGGTTTGATTTTCACGGGTTCCGTCACGATGATCGAGAAACAGCAAGCGATGGGGTACGATCCCATGTTTATCAGTTCCAGTATTTTCGGTCGCCTTTTTTACGAGGTACAGAACTATCTTTTCTTGTACATCCCTTTACTGACGATGGGATTGGTAAGCAAAGATCTTGCCGGGGGAACAATGAAACTTTTGTACTCGTCGCCGATGACGAACGCGCAGATTATCTTGGGTAAATACTTGTCCATGGTGATTTTTGCGCTCGTGTTGGTATCTATTTTTATCGTGTACGTGATATTCAGTCTGTTCGCGGTAGAGAACTTTGATGTATTGCAGATTCTTACCGGGATACTCGGTCTTTTCCTTTTGATATGTACTTATGCAGCCGTCGGGTTGTTTTTCTCGACGCTGACTTCTTACCAGATTATTGCGGCAGTGGCGACTTTAGTATTCCTGACTTTCTTGAACTTCATAGACCGTATCTGGCAGGATATTGATTTCGTTCGCGACGTCACTTTTTGGTTGTCACTTCCGCGGCATGCCGGAACGTTTATAGGCGGGATGATTTGCAGCGAGGAGATCGCTTACTTCATCATGTTCCCCGCCATGTGCGTGTGGTTCTCTATCGTGCGCCTGTCTTCCCGCGTGCAGAAGAGTTCATGGGTGCGGAATTTCGCGAAGTATGCGGGTGTTTTCCTTATCATGGCGATGGTGGCTTACGTGAGTTCCCGTCCCGCCTTGATGGGGTATATCGACACGACACGGGAGAATAGTTTGACGTTGACGCCTAACAGTCAGGAAATAGTGAAGAAGCTGAAGGGCGGACTCACGATCACCACGTACAGTAATTTGCTGGATGAGGACTTCATGAAGGCACTCCCTCGTTACCAGAATAATGACGCGTACCAATTTCGTGAATACCTGCGGTTCAAGCCGGAGATCAAGATGAAATACGTGTATTATTACGATTCGGTTCAGAACACGAAACAGAGAGGTTTTTTGTCTGAATTGCCGATGGAGAGAAGGGCAAAACAGATTGCCGCGTCGTTCAAGATCAAGTTGTCGAGATACTTGACCCCAGAGCAGATCAAGCAGGTGATTGACCTGTCGCCGGAGGACAACCGGTTCGTGCGGCAGGTGGAACGGGAAAGCGGGGAGAAGATGTTCCTGCGGCAGTTCGACGATATGATGAGAGATCCGTCGGAGGCGGAGATTTCTGCCGCGTTCAAACGTATGGTGATGGAGTTGCCTACCGTGGGTTTTCTCACCGGACACGGCGAGAGAAGTATCAGCCGCTACCGGGATCGGGATTATGCCAGCTTTGCTCGAAACAAGCGTTTCCGCTATGCCTTGCTGAATCAAGGTTTTAATGTTCAAGAAGTAACATTGGACGGGAATATTTCCGAGCGGATCAATATTCTGGTGATAGCCGACATGCAACAACCCTTGAGCGAGCCGGAGATGGAACGTCTACAACAATATATCGACCGGGGAGGCAATTTGTTTATCGCGGGAGAGGCGGGCGGACAAGCACGGATGAATCCTCTGGTGCGGCAGTTTGGTGTGGAGTTCACGGATGGAGTACTCGTGAAACCAACAGAGGATTATCAGCCCGATCTAGTGCTGGCGTGGCCGACAGAGGAGGCACGGGAATTATCGTATTTCTTCGGGACGATGATCGAGTGGCGCATGTGTGCCATGATGCCGGGTGCTACCGGGTTGAGATACACGATGGATAAAGGGTTTAAAGTTACGCCGATGTTATTGACGGATTCCACGGGAGTGTGGAATGAACTGGAAACCGTGAATTTCATTGACGATACGGTGCGTTATAATCCGGCGGCAGGGGAGAAGGAACAACAATACACGACACTTTTGGGATTATCCCGTCCGCTGGGAGATCGCGAACAGAAGATCGTGATTCTCGGTGACGCCGATTGTATCGGTAACGCGGAATTATTCAAGTCCCGCGAGGGAATGGAGAACGGCAATTTCTATATCATTCTCGGTTCCTTCCAGTGGCTGTCCGACGGTGAAGCTCCGGTAGACGTGCGTCGCCCGAAAGCAATAGATAATAAACTGTTCCTCGGTAAAACCGGGGTGAAAGTGACGGAGATCGCATTCAAGTGGATTGTACCTGCCGGGTTATTGCTATTGGCTATTTTCGTGTGGATCAGGAGGAGAGGGAGGTAAGTCGAGTCCGGAGGAGTTGATTAATTTTAGATTTTAAATTTTAGATTTTAGATTGAAGGACTTGCTAATTTTAGATTGACGAATGAAAAGTTTCCCGGAGCAAGGTGGTATTCTAGCTCCTCCTCTGTTTATAGAGGAGGTGGATGCGAAGCAGACGGAGGAGTTCAATCTAAAATCTAAAATCGTAAATCTCTAATACGGAGGTGGAATCAACGAGTTATGACATGTGTCTTTCTTTTGAATGGTGAACGTGAGATACGTGTTGTTCATGATATCGATGGCGAGTAGTTTGCCGGAAAGGACACCGGGTTTTTCCAGAATGACTTTTATTACTTCGTTGGCTTGGAGAGAACCGATGATGCCGGGAAGGGCGCCGATCACCCCTAGGGGTTGCGAGAAGTCCTTCACGGCATCATGGTACTCGAACAGATCCCGGTAAGTCGGACCGTCGTGATAATTAAAAACAGAGAGTTGTCCCTCGAACTCGCGAATGCTACCGTAAACGAACGGTTTATGCAGTTGCACGCAGGCGTCGTTTATGACGTAGCGGGCGTAAAGATTATCGGTGGCATCGACCACGACATCGTAACCGGTGATGATTTCGAGCGCGTTATCGGGAGTTAATCGGGTGATATATGGTGTAATCCTGCAAAAAGGATTTAATTGAATTAATTTAGCGGCTGCAACGGTTGCCTTGGCTGTCCCCACGTGTGTCGTGTCGTATAATATCTGTCGTTGCAGGTTGGATTCCGATACCGTATCGTCGTCCATGATTCCGATGTGCCCGATGCCGGCGGCGGCAAGGTAGTATAACACGGGAGAACCGAGTCCCCCGGCACCGACTACCAGTACACGGGAATCTTTAATTTTTTCTTGTCCTTGAATTCCAATGTCTTGAAGAATTATATGTCGGTTATAACGTTCCGTTTCTCTAGAGGTTAATGACATATTCTATCGCTTTAATTCTAAATTTGTTCTATTTGTCTTTTAATTATTTCTCTCGTTAATGTGTTGCTTCACGAAACGATTGACGGTACAGATGGAAACCTTGTACTTTTTGGCTATTTTCTTGTAAGGTACGCTGTTATCCATAAGCTCAATGATTTTGTCCTTGTTCTGGATTAACACGTTTAACTGCGGGCAACTCCCGTACGGACGTCCCAGTTTAACGCCTTCCGCTTTCCTGACTGCCAAAGCTTCTCTCGTGCGAATGGAGATCAAATTACGCTCGATTTCAGCCACGAGACCAAAAGCAAACCCTAATATCTTGCTATTCAAGTTGTTCTCGAAGGTGTATCCCTCTTTCGTGCTGTGAAGAACAATTTTGCGCTGGATGCAGGTATTGATGATATTCATGATATCGATCAATGTCCTGCTCAAGCGCGATACTTCCGTGACGATAAGGCAATCACCATCTTGCAGAGATTCAAGAAGATCACCGAGTTTTCGGTCATTACTGCTAACTTTACCACTGACTACGTCATGGTACCATTTATCAATATTGAGACCCCGGCTGGCTGCAAATTTCTTAATCTCCTCCTCCTGATTTTCCAGGTGTTGTTTGTTAGTACTGACTCGTAAATACGCAACTACCATAATTGATTTAGTTTTTGACGTTTAAAAAGACAAACGTAACAAAAGGAGGAGAATAAACGTGATACTATAAATGTTAAAATTAGTTATGAAATTCAAGAGAGTGTCCCTCTCTCGACTACATCCATGCATCCCAATCTTTCCACACCGGTTCATAGCCTTGTGCCTTAATGGCTTCCACCATTTCTTGTGGGCTACGGTCATCGTTAATGGCAAATTGTTCTAGTTCCTTGTGGGGAACGACATACCCGCCGGGCTCCGTGCTTGATCCCGCGCTCATCGAGGTAGCCCCCAAGTGCATCACGTGATCTCTGAATTCCCGGCTTTCCCGCGTGGAGATGGAAATTTCTGCCTGTTGATCCAGTAAGCGGTACGCACAGATCAGTTGCACCATTTGGCGATCGTTGATCGGGTCTTTCGGCATAAAAGCTCCCGCGTGCGGGCGCAGACGGGGCAGGGAGATCGAGAACTTGGATTTCCAATAGTTCTTTTCCAAGTATTTTAGATGCAAGGCGGTGAAGAATGCATCCGTGCGCCAGTCTTCCAACCCGAGTAACGCCCCGATTCCCATTTTTTGTACACCTGCCGAGCAAGCTCGATCGGGAGTTTCCAAACGGTAACGATAGTTTGCTTTTCTTCCTTTCGGGTGGTAAAGCGGGTATTGTTTCTCGTTATACGTTTCTTGATACACGCAGACAAAGCTAAGTCCGGCTTCATGCAGGCGGGCGTAGTCTGCCGTGTCGAGGGGTTGTACTTCTATGGCTATTTGTGAGAATTTGTCGCGTACGGTACGGATTACTTCCTCGTAATAATCCACGGTCGTAACGGCGGGTGCTTCTCCCGATACGAGTAATAAATGCTTGAAACCCCAATCGGCGATAACGTCTATTTCAGCCTTAACCTCGTCCAAGGTAAGCATTTTGCGATGAATTTCGTTATCATGGTTAAATCCGCAATACACGCAAAAGTTCGTGCAATAATTGGAAACGTAAAGGGGAATGTATAATTGGATGGTATTCCCGAATCTTTCCAGAGTAAGGCGTTGCGCTTCGATTGCCATATCTTCCAATAAAGGAGTGGCGGAGGGTGCAATGAGTGCCATAAAATCGTCTAACGTGCGACGCGGGTTGTTTATGGCGGCGATCGCATCGTTTTTCGACTTATCCATGATGCTTTGTTTTACATCATCCCAGTCGTAAGTTTTAATTGTATCGTAAAATGTATTCATTTTTTTTATGTTCGCCTTTGGCGAGTTACAGGTTAAATTTGCTTTTGGCAAGTTGCATTTGTCTTCGACAAGTTACATTCGCCTTTGGCGAGTTACATTTACCTTTGGTAAGTTACAAGTTGTAATTGATGTCACTGGCAAAGTGAATTTGCAACTTGCTGAAAGCAAATGCAACCTGTAACCTGCAACTTGCTGAAGGCAATTATAACCCGCCACAGGCGGTTTAGTCCAAGAATGCCGTTAGTGGAGAACTGGCTTGTGCGTGGCGGTATTGCTTGGCTAATTTTGCCTCGAATGCCATGCGTCCGGCTTCAACAGCCAGTTTGAAAGCTCGTCCCATTTCTACCGGGTTGGGGGATACGGCAATAGCGGTGTTCACCAACACGGCAGAGGCTCCCATTTCCATGGCAGCGGCAGCATGTGAAGGTGCCCCGATTCCCGCATCCACGATAACGGGTATCCGGCTTTGCTCGATAATGATTTCAAGCAGATCACGGGTAACCAAACCTTTGTTTGTCCCGATAGGAGCGCCCAAGGGCATTACTGTTGCGGCTCCGGCGTTCTCCAAATGCTTGCATAACACGGGATCGGCTTGAATGTAGGGTAGAACGATGAATCCTAATTTAGCCAATTCTTCCGTGGCTTTCAAGGTTTCAATCGGGTCGGGGAGAAGGTATTTCGGATCGGGATGTATTTCCAGTTTCAACCAATTGGTACCGAGAGCTTCTCTTGCCAGCTGTGCGGCGAACACGGCCTCTTTGGCGGTGCGCACACCGGACGTGTTGGGCAACAACGTGATATGGGGTGCTTTAAGGTGGGCGATTATATCGTCTTCTTTGCTTTCCATGTCTACTCGTTTCAGTGCGACTGTCACGAGTTGCGATTCGGACGCCAGTATGGCATCTTCCATGATCTGATTTGACGCGAATTTACCGGTTCCGGTGAACAGGCGTGAAGTGAATACCTTGTCTGCAATCTTTAATGGTTCCATGGGCTATCGTATTAATTTTAGATTTTAAATTTTAGATTTTAGATTGAACTCCCTCCCCTGTTTATAGTCGCCTTCGGCGAGTTGCAGGTGGCTTTCCCCGCGTTAGGGATTGTATTCTAACTCTTCCTCTGTTTATAGAGGAGGTGTCAGCGTAGCTGACGGAGGTGTTTATTTTCAACTTTCAACTTTCAATTTTCAATTGTAACAAAACTTCTTTTGTCTTTTCCGTGATATCGTCGCTGTCTTTCAGTAAAGAGGAGAGGGCGATACCTGTTACTCCCGTGTCTAAAATCGGGCGGATATCTGTTTCCCGGATGCCGCCGATAGCGTGTATCGGGAGATGAATACTTGCTTCCCGGCATTTATCCGTGATTTGTTGATAACCTTCCAACCCCAGTATCGGGCTCAGACGCTTTTTCGTGGAAGTAAACCGGAACGGTCCCAGACCGATATAGTCTACTTGTTGACGATAGCGCTCCGCCACGTCATCAAACGTGTTGCATGTTCCCCCGATAATCTTTGAATAACCTAGTATTTTACGGGCTTCCAGTGGGTTCATATCTTCCTTACCGAGGTGTACCCCGTCCGCATCCAGTTCGATGGCGATATCCACGTGATCATTGATCAGGAATAAAGTATTGTAACGTCGGCAAATTTCTTTCACGGCGTTCCCGGTTCGGATAAATTCTTCTCTCGACACTTCTTTCATCCGCAATTGTATCCAACGGCAACCGCCTTTGCACACGGCTTCCACTTGTTCGGGAATAGGCGTTCCCTCCTTGTGATCCGTGATGTACTGCAACGGAATTTCGTGTAGGTTCGCTGTAGCAGTTGCGTGTATCCGGCTGTGTATACCCAAATTCGTGTCATTTCCCCGAATAAAATCGGATACATAGCGTTGTCCCAGACGACAGGCTTCAGGTAAAGAATACCCGAGAGTCAAGTAGGAGGTAACGGCGGAGGAAAGGACACAACCCGTGCCGTGTTTGCCGTGCTTTCCCCGTGCGACGGAGAAAGTATATATCTCTTCTCCCGTGATCAGACGATCGGACGCCAACGCTTCCGTGTTGTGTCCGCCTTTCCAGAGAATATTGGTATGCAATTGTTTGGCAATTCTTTGCAATCCTTCTGCTTCCAAGTTATTGCCGAAAAGAATCTCCAGTTCGTTTCTATTCGGGGTAAGTAAATATATCTTGCCGAGGATATTTTGTATCGTTTCCATGTTTTCCCCGTTATGAAATTGGAATCCGGCACTTGCTTTCAGAATCGGGTCCCAGATGATTTTCACTTTTGGCAAAGCGGTTGTGAGGTAATCCACTACTTGTGCCAAAGAATCAAAGTTTTCGATCAACCCGATTTTGACGTATGCCGGGGTAAATTCACGGAACAATACTTCACACTGGCGGATAATCTCCCCCGGGGACATCCATTTTGTCCCAAGGTACTCGTTCTGATTTTGGAACGTGATCGCGCTTGCAACTCCTAATCCATATACCCGGCAACATTCAAAGGTCTTGATGTCGGCAGTTACTCCCGCACCGGAACTTTGGTCGAATCCGGCGATGCTTAACGTTTCGTCGGGAAAGATTTTCAGAAAGCGGGAGAGAGCTTCCGAAGGGGTATCCCAAAGGTATCCCAACAGAGCGACTCCCCGGAATCCTAATTTCCGGCAAGCGGTTACATTATCCGCGCTAATTCCTCCCAAGGCAATCACGGGGGTAGAGGTCTTTTTTAATCCTTCCTTCAGCATGTCAGGTGTAAACACAGATTTGTACCCCTGTTTGGAAATACTGTCAAACACGGGGCTTAAAAACACGTAATCGGGAGTGAATGGCAATGTCGCGATCTCTTCAAAGGAGTGGCACGATACGCTGACATGTGCGTACCGTTTCCTGTCTCCGAAATGCTTCGCTTGCTTTGACTTGAGATGAATCCCTCTCAGTCCGTATGCTTCTACCAGATCAAAATGATCGTGTACAACGATGCGTTCCCGGAAACAAGGTTCTATCTTCTGGATAAATCGCTCGTAAACAACCCGTTCTGCATCCGGCTTTCGTAAATGCAACAGGTGCAAACCGTTCTTGAAGAGGCTATTCACGATAACTTCTTCATCCGGAATCCGGTAAGGGGGGGTAATGACGACTATCATGTAGTTAGTTCATAAAGTTTATAAGGTTCATAAAGTTTATAAGGTTTTGGATGTCCTTCGGACAAAGTTTTCCGACTGTTTAATAAGTCTTAGAGTATTCCCCGTGAAGGGAATAACTTTATGAACTTTACAAACCTTATAAACTTTATAAACTCATTTATTCTTTCATTTTCTTTCTCAATTTCTCGCTTGCACGCATGGAGCAGAAGTGTTCACCGCACATGGAACAGAAATGTGCTTCCTTGTGTCCTTCCGCGGGTAAGGTTTCGTCGTGGAAACGGAGAGCTTTTTCAGAATCCAGTGCAAGGTGGAACTGGTCTTTCCAGCGGAATTCGAAGCGGGCTTTACTCATGGCGTAATCACGATAATAGGCAGCCGGATGTCCCTTTGCCAGATCGGCGGCATGAGCGGCGAGTTTAAAGGTGATCACTCCTTCTTTCACGTCGTCCCGGTTGGGAAGTCCTAGATGT
Source organism: Butyricimonas muris (assembly GCF_046365375.1). Lineage (NCBI taxonomy): Bacteria > Pseudomonadati > Bacteroidota > Bacteroidia > Bacteroidales > Odoribacteraceae > Butyricimonas > Butyricimonas muris. The sequence continues at coordinate 459,298 of NZ_JBKEIT010000003.1, forward strand.
TCTTTCTGCGTGACATAGCATAACATAGAGGTACCGTACCAGCCGATCATGGCTCCGCCAATGGCAGAGGTGATATGGTCGTAGCCGGGAGCGATATCCGTAACAAGCGGTCCGAGCGTGTAGAACGGCGCTTCATTACAATATTCAAGTTCGAGATCCATGTTTTCCCTGATTTTCTGCATCGGCACGTGACCGGGACCCTCGATAATAACCTGCACGTCGTGTTTCCATGCAATCTGAGCGAGTTCGCCCAAGGTTTTCAATTCGGATATCTGTGCCTCGTCGTTCGAATCGGCGATACATCCCGGGCGTAACCCGTCACCGATAGATACCCCGACATCGTATTTTGCCAGTATTTCGCAAATATCTTCAAAGTGATCGTACAAGAAACTCTCCTGCTTGTGCGTGGTACACCAGTGTGCCATGATAGCCCCTCCGCGGGACACGATACCCGTGAGGCGTTTCAGCGTCAAGGGTACATGATGCCAGCGCAATCCGGCATGAATGGTAAAATAGTCAACGCCCTGTTCTGCCTGCTCGATTAGCGTATCGCGGTAGATTTCCCATGTCAGGTCTTCTACTTTGCCCCGTACTTTTTCCAATGCTTGGTACAAAGGTACTGTTCCCACGGGCACGGGGGAATTGCGGATGATCCATTCCCGCGTTTCGTGAATATTCTTTCCGGTAGAAAGATCCATGATCGTATCGGCACCCCAGCGGAAAGCCCACGCGGCTTTTTCCACTTCTTCCGATATGGAAGAGGTAATCGGGGAATTACCGATATTGGCATTGATCTTCACGAGAAAATTACGTCCGATGATCATAGGTTCGCTCTCCGGGTGATTGATGTTTGCCGGGATAATGGCACGTCCGGCAGCCACTTCTTGGCGCACGAATTCGGGCGTGATATATTCCGGGAAGTTAGCACCTAAAGGTTCCCCCTTTTCCTTTTTATAGTTTTCCCTAATTTTATCGACCAGTTGATTCTCGCGGATAGCAATAAACTCCATTTCCGGGGTGATGATACCCTGTCTAGCGTAATACATTTGTGATACGCGATGCCCCGGTTTTGCCACTCTGGGGGTCGTGTTCACGTGCTCGAAACGAAGAGCGTCCAACGATTTGTCGTTCTGGCGCATCCGCCCGTACTCGGAACTTAAACCGTCTAATTTTATGGTATCATTCCGGTCGGCAATCCATTGTTCCCTGATTTTGGGCAATCCCTTGTGCAGATCCACTTTATAGTCCGGATCGGTATAAGGACCCGATGTGTCGTAAACAACAACGGGTTCGTTTTCAACTTTTTTCCCGTCAATATCAATCGTCGGGGAGAGGGCGATACGACGCATCGGTACTTTGATATCGAACATCTCGCCTTTCACGTAAATTTTCTCGGAACCCGGTAGCGGGCCGCTTGAGATTTTAAATTGTTCCATGTTTATATTTTATATTTATGATTTCAGATTTATAATTTCAGATTTATAATTTACGATTTAATGATATTTGGAATCTAAAATCGTAAATCATAAATCTAAAATCAAATCATCCTCCCTGTACCGCCTTAATGATAATGATTTTGTTTCCGTCCTGTAAAACGGTTTTATTCCAATCCGAGCGGGGAATAACGGAGAAATCCACGGCAATGGCGATGTTTTCCGTTTTGATGTTGTTGGCTTCCAATACTTCGGGAAGTGTAGCCCCGGCGGGGCATTCAAATACTTTGTCGTTTATAAATATCTGCATCGTTTTAATTTTTAAATTTAGAATGAAAGAATTGAATTAAACTTTAATTCCCGAAATGGGTTGTCATTTTCAATTTTTCATTTTCAATTTTCCATTTCTTCAGGGGATTCTATAAAACGGCATTCAACTTGTATTATAACTCTTTCCCTACGCCGGCATTACCCGGATCAGGTTCATGGGTATAATCTCAGCCCGTTGTTTTCATCTGCTAATGGTCTTAGTCAGACAGAAGTGTCGGGAAATTTCCCTTGCTTCTTAGGCACCCCTTCAGAATATTTCACGACAAAGCTACAATAATATTTTAATACGCGGAATATTTTGGAAAGAAAATAAACGTTTCTTTACAGGATGGCTAGTTGAAGACCGTTGAAATCAATCAATTGTACCTGTTTACCCTCCATGGCAATCATTCCCTCCTTGATCATTTTGTTGATTTCTTTAGAGAGGGCGGGACGAGTGACGCACAGGTATTCGGCGAGTTGCATGATATTATGTTCGATCAGGACTTTATTATTATCATCTTTGGCGTGTTCAAAAAGATAGGTGATAAAACGTCCCCGCACGCTTTTCTGGGAGAGAGCCCGAAGACGGGAAACGGTACAACGGTTGCAATTACCCGTTATCTGGAGAAATTTCTTCAAGATGCTCGGTTCTTTGCTGATTAATTCAAACAGCGAGGCTTTGGTAACCGTGAAATAAATACCTTCTTCCACGACCGTGAAGGTGGCGGGCAACAGGCTGTCGGCACTGAATAAATGTGGTGTGGCAAACGCACGGGGAGCAATGATATTCTCGATCATTACTTCATTACCCAAAGCGTCGAATATGTCTACCCGCAAACGCCCTTTCAGCAGTACCATAAGGTTCTTGCAGATCGTGTTCTGTTTGGCAATCTGTTCGTTTTTGCTGATATTGTAAACGGAATAATCCAATTGTTCCAGTAATGAATCTTTTATGTGAGAAGGCAAATCCCGGAAGAGAGGGATTTGGAATAATAATTCTTCGTGTTCCTTTGTGAAAGTGATTAAATTCATTGCCATTGAATTACTGGTTTACCGTGCAAATATAAATAAAAGTTTGCCTTCGGCAAGTTACAAGTTGCCGAAGGCAAACTCCCCGTGAGTGAACTAATCCAAATTGTACGTGTGAACGCTCACCCCTTGCGCGGATGGAAGGTAATTGATGCCGTACCAGCACATTTGCAAAAGAACGAACGAAACGAGTAATATACTCAATGCCATTCTGTGTTTCCGGTTCCGGTGGAGTCTGAAGTGGATATATACCAGATAGGACACCCATGTCGTGGCTGCCCATGTTTCTTTCGGGTCCCAGCTCCAGTAGTGTCCCCATGCTTCTTTTGCCCACACCGCCCCGAATAACATTCCCAAGGTCATAAAAGAAAGTCCCACGTAAACCAAATTGTCACAGAGATCCATTTCCTGTTGTGTGGCTTTTTTCTCTTTCTTGAACCATAACAAGTAAATTGCCATGATCGCGGCAGCACCCAGCATGGCATAGGCGAACATATAAACGATCACGTGAGGGGCAAACCACGGGCTCTGCAAGGCGGGCATTAACGTCTTGTTATGTATTTCCGGTTTGAATATATTGATACAGATGAACACGATGGACAGGACGGTACTGAAAGTGAGTATCCATTTATATTTCCAACGGGCATACGTGATGATTCCCGCCAAGGGCAAAAAGAACGAATACCACAGGCGGGTTTCTCCCATGGTACGCATGGGCGGACGTTCCAGTGAAATCCACATGCTTACGATAAAAGCGAAGAACACCAGCAATCCCGTGATTGTACACCCGAATGTCAATCCCGGGTGCCTGCCTTTCCATGCACTGATCGCTCCCGCTCCCCAGAAGCATAAAGCTATAACGGCAAATATTGGAAATTGATCCCACGTCATACGTTTTCCTCCTTTCTTTTTCCGGCTATCGTGAACATGCACACGGCTCCCGCTATCATCATCCATATACCCGTGTAAACCAAGGGTAACCATGGGTCTTTGACTATTTCCAAAATACTGATTTCACTCCATTTGCCCTTACTCTCGTCGTAGCTTAGCTGGTATATCTTCCAACCTTCTATTTGATAGGGCTTGTTTACCTCGATCGTTGCCGAGTCTTTACGTCCGTTCCGCGTGTACACGGTCACTCGCGAAGCGAAACGACGGGGTTCCCGGTCGGGCATCACCAGACTCATTTTTTCGTTCAGGCGTATGGCTTTGTAAGGGAACAGGAAGCTGCCGCAACTCACCCAACCTTCCTGCCGTTCTCCGGTTTGCCGATTCTCTGCTTTCGCGTACAAGGCGTAGGCGGCTCCCATGGAATGAAATTCCACGTACTTTACCGTGTCTTCCGTGGCGACTCTTGCCGCCGAGGGCAAACGTTGTTCAATGGTTATATGCCAATCCTCTAAATCTCCCGATAAAACAGAATCTTCCACGAGTATATTTTCGGCTTTTCCTTCGGGGATCACCTTACCCGTTTCATTATCGATGAGCATCAGTTTCGGGGGATACTCGTCAATCGTGAAATCGTGAAGTTCTATGGCAAGCGGTAATTCCATCAGTTTTCGGTCTTCATCGAAAGCCCGCCATTCGGCTTTGCCGATGCTGGTTTGCATTTTCAACCGCTGCATATCGGCACTTCCAAGGATGGCTCCCGTGAGAGCTAGAAAGAGTCCCATATGATTAAGTATAAACGGAATATTTCTTGGCTTGAAATGCCGGATACGACGCAATGTTACCATACCCAACAGCGTGATGAACCATACCAGCAACAAGGAAAATGACCACGCCGACAGCATTTGATGAAAACCGAGCCAACCGGCAATTCCCGTGACGTGTACTTTCTCGTTGACCTGCAACGTGAGCCCCATGATAACAGTGATGATCACGACGGCTATCATGGAAGTCACTGCCGCCTGATAACCGCTCATCCACCGGAAAAGATATACTTTCCGGGACAAAAGAGAAGCCGCGATAATTAAAACGAGATAGACCAATCCAAGAATTAAATTCACCGGATAGGCTAAAAGATCCAAATGTACTTTACCTAAAACAATTTGCAGGAGAGTTCCCACGAGGAACAATCCCCCGCAAATCGCGAATCCTTCTTTATATCCCCAAGGTTTCTGCCACATACATATTTTACATGCTTACTCTCCCGTTTTCCTTCGCTTTTGCGAGCCACTGGGGGACAATCGTGTTCATGAACTTTTCTTTCGCTTCTTTTTCTTTCTTGATATCTAACCCGATATATGCCTGTGCTTTTTCTTTTGTAGAGATATCCGGCATGGGAACATTTTCCAAATGACCGTTCTTGGCCAATACTTTAGAGATAGCCAACCGGGCTTGCATCGCTTTGTCAACTCCATTACCCAGTATACGTTGTATTTCTTGCGGCGCGTGGAATGAACCGCCATGAGAGGCTACACCGAAATCCCATCTCCATTGAGCCTGACGCAATAATTTCAGACTTTCTTTCATTTGTTCATCGGTAGCGCCGTTGTCCCAAGCGTATTTTGCCTCGATGTGTGCTTTTGCCAGTTCCTGTTCCAGACGGTTACGGGTTTCATTGGCTTTGTGTTGGCGTTCGTACACGTTATTACGCAGGGTTTCCTCGCTTTCGCGGTGACAAACCTGACACGTGCGGTCTATCATTGCCAATGGGCTTTGGATATGGTGGTCGCTGAATTTCATGCCGCCTTCACTCTTGTACGGCATATGGCAATCGGCGCAAGATACTCCCCGTTGCCCGTGAATACCCATTTGGGCGATCTCATAATCCGGGTGCTGTGCTTTCAGGATCGGGGTTTTACTGAGCGCGTGTATGTAATCATAGAATTCCGCTTCGTCATAGTAAGTTTCCATGTCTTCTACCGTGAAACCTTTATCCCACGGGAAAGTCAGGTATTTGCCGTCGCCTTTGAAATAATATTCCACGTGGCATTGTGCGCATACCAGAGAACGCATTTCCTGTGGGGTGGCTTTATCAATATCTTTGCCTTGGCGGGCAAATGCTTCCCGCAGAGCCGGACGACTGATATGCAGGTTCATGTTTTCCGGTTCGTGGCAATCGGCACACCCTATCGGGTTCACGATCTCGCTTCCCATGGCAGCCCATTTATTGCTGTAAAAGTTTTCAACCCCGATAGCCTCCATCATGCGGGGCACGTCCGGGCTCTTGCATGTCCAGCAGGTAGCGGGTTGCGGTCCTTCCTCGGCAGTCATGGGGCTGCCCACGCGGAGGGTATGACGCATATCGTCGATAGCGTGCATGTGTCCCCGGGGAGTGGAATAATCTTTGGAGAACGCGTATCCCGCCCAGAGTATCACCATTTCGGGACGTTGTTCCAATACATCCACTGCCTCGTTCCCGTTAAATTCGCTCTTGAAATCCGTCTTGATTGTTTCCGTCCACGTGTTGTATTCACGGGGATAGTTTTCCCCGAAAATCTCGTTACGTGCTTCAATACCTTTTATCTCGACTTTCTTGTTATTGAAAACGCTCACGATTTCAGCCTGACGATCCATAAGTGCTGAAACGAGCAATCCCAATACGAAAACGACAACCATTGTTCCCCCGAACAACAGCCATCCTTGCCATGATTTTAGTTTCTTTTCCATATATAATTAGTTTGTTATTGTTTCATTAATTTCTTTAGCCAAGCCGGGGCAGGGGATTCCGGGTAAGGAACCAGAGCCGCCGGGGTAGAGGAAAGACTGTTTTTCCCGCCGTGAGGAACATCCCGGTGACAGTCCCAGCACGCTTTGCCTTCACCGACTTGTGCCATCATGTAGTCAACGCGCCCTGTCTTCACGAACTCCGTGTTTAATTGCGTGTGACAACGGATGCAATTGTTCATGATCACTTTTGAACTCTCCGGAATGGCTTGCAATACTTGCGGTTCACCTTTCGCCAGATAGACCGCCACGTGGCGCATCCCGTCCATTCCTTTGAATACCCATTTCTTCACGAAGTTGTCATGTGGTACGTGACAATCGTTACAGGTAGCGTCGCGGCTGTGCGAACTATGGAACCACGTGGCGTAATAGGGTGCCATGATATGACAATTCACGCAGGCTGACGGATCGTCACCCAGATAGGTGTGTGCCCGCAGCACGTAAAGGAATAGCATACCGCTTCCGCTGATCACTCCCAGTAAAACGATAGATACTATCTTCCACCTGCGGGAAGGTAATACTCGATTAATTATGGCTTTCAGTTTCATCTGCTATATGGTATAATTTTAGACAAAAATACGGAATTAATTAATACGTGTGTGTAATCAAAATTACACTTTGATAAATTTCTTGTGAAGAGTCGCCTTCGGCGAGTTGCAAGTTGCTTCACTAGCGTTTATGACAGTATTCCAACTCCTCCTCTGTTTATAGAGGAGGTGGCTGCGAAGCAGACGGAGGAGTTTGTTGATTAGGAGATTCAATGATTTTAGATTGAATGATTTTAGATTGAATGATTCCAGCCGCACTAGCAACGCTTCGTAAATCACGGAATCGACAATTATTGAATCACTGAATCAAAAAACTCCCTCCCCCCTTCGGGGTACTCCCTCTATAAACAGAGGGAGAGCTAAGATACAGTCTTGCACGCTAGAGAAGCAACCTGTAACTTGCCGAAGGCAAATGCAACCTGTAACCTGCAACTCGCCGAAGGCGAACAATGTTCACTCCAGTAACAGCTCCGTGTTCCATCGGTGTTTCTTCATGTCCACGCACCCGTTTTTCTTGAAGGTTACTCCTTCTTCAATCAACAATTCCTTTTGTTCCGGCCAGTTCGGGGCTATTCCCCCTTTGTGATTTACAACCCGGTGGCAGGGAAGATGCAGGTCAGCCGGGGCGTTGAACATGGCTTGCCCGACCATTCGGGAGTATTGAGGTCTGCCCGCTAACCGGGCGACACCGCCGTAGGTAAGCACTTTTCCAAAAGGGATTTGTTTCACGATTTCGTAAACTTCCGGGAAGAATTCTTCGCGTGTACTCTTGTCAGGCATATTATTCAATTCATGTTCACGGGGTGAAGATAGTAAATATATTCAATACTAGCCAATTAATGGGGCTTCTCGAATATTATTTAACGAAGGTTTTATGCGATAGCTTTTATCCATGATAACCGGACAGTACTTTGATTCCGCGTGTATCATTCTATGTTTTGGAAATGAAGTAATTAAATACTTTTGATGACTGTTTGTTTTTTTAAATAGAAATCTTATATTTGCAGTATCAATAAACGTTCTTTTTTTAGTATTTATTTGAATTGGTGTTTTACTGGCGAGAGGGAGTAAGATGAATGTATTTGCACTATAAATAAGCGTGTTATTTTAAATGAAATGTGTATGATTATATTAAAAGTGTTTAGATCAAAGAATAAGCTGGTTTACTTCAGTTTGGCCAAGAAGTACAATACCACCCCGTGGTACGTGTATAAATTGGCACATGGTAAACGAGTTCGAATTACCGGAGTTACGCATGAAATATTAAACGAGCTGAGAGACCTGAATATTATCGAGAATATCCGGGTATGAGAGCTGGTTGCACGGGGCTGGCTATATTCTCATTAAGCCAGCCCTTTTTTACTGTCTCATCAATTTACGGGTAAGTACCTCCGGATCATGGATGTATTCGGGCAGGTACTCTACTTTGTTCGCCCTTGACGGGCAAATATCTATACCGCCCCGGCGGGTGTAAATACACGTTATCGAGAGTATTTCCGGGTTGAATTTATCCCATAAGCGTTTGTACGTCATTTCGCAGATTTCCTCGTGGAAATGGTTCTCGTTCCGCAGGGAAACGATGTATTTTAGCAGGGAAGCGTTGTTCGGCAGGCGGGAACCTTTCATTCGAATATAGATGCTTCCCCAATCCGGTTGCTTCGTGATCTTGCAATTACTGCGCAATAAATGGCTGCAAACCTTTATTTCACCTTCACCGGGCGTGTTTTCTTCCAGAAGAGCCGGGGTTTCGTCGTATTCCGTGAATGACAGGTCTTCCGCGTTTTTATCGTTTTCCAGCAGGGCATAGCCGTTGAAATCGAAAAACAATTCTTCCGGTTCCTGTTGGAAGAAAGAAATATCTACCCGTGTATCCAGAATTTGCTCCAAGTCGGATTTCACGATTCGGGTAAACAAGTCAATCCCTTCCGCCACGTTTTCCCCGAGGCGGGTCATGTTGAGCGAATTGAGGTAAAGTTTTAAGGACTTGCTCTCCACTATATTCGGGCTGCCCGCCGAATACACGATCTTTAGCACCCCGCACACGGGAAGTCCTTTTTGGGTTAAGAATCCTGCCTCGTAAGCATGCCATGTGTCATATCCCCGGAAAAGTTCTTCCGGGAGATGAATATCGTATATCACCCGGTTCAGACTACGGGGAACCGGAACGAGAATCAACGGGCAATAATCCGTGGGGTAGGCAACTTGCTGCCCGAGTACCTTGGCTTCTATTCCCATGACTAAAAGTTTTGCATGTTATACAATTTCGTGTATATACCGTTTTGTGCCAATAATTCCTCGTGGCGTCCCTGCTCGACGATTTCTCCTTCGTGGAACACGCAGATCAGGTCTGCATTCCGGATCGTCGACAGGCGGTGGGCCACGACAATGGATGTACGATTCTTCATCAGGTTATCCAATGCTTCCTGCACGAGTTTTTCCGATTCGGTATCCAGAGCCGAGGTTGCCTCGTCAAGAATCATGATCGGGGGATTCTTCAGTACGGCACGCGCGATGCTTAAACGCTGCCGTTGTCCGCCGCTTAATTTCCCGCCGCGGTCACCGATATTAGTCTGGTAACCTTTTTCCGTCTGCATGATGAAGTCGTGGGCGTTGGCAATCTTGGCGGCTCTTTCCACTTCTTCCGGAGTGGCGGTTTCCACGCCGAATGCGATGTTGTTGAATATCGTGTCGTTGAACAGGATCGGGTCTTGGTTCACGTTCCCCATCAATGCCCGCAGGTTTTGAGTAGAGGTATCTTTGATATTTATACCGTCAATCGTTATTTCTCCTTTCACGACGTCGTAGAAACGGGGGAGAAGATCGACAAACGTGCTCTTGCCCGAACCGGATTGCCCCACGAGCGCGATAGTCTTGCCTTTCGGGATGGTTAAGGTCACGTCTTTCAGTACCAGATGATCCTGACGGTAAGCAAAGTTCACGTGTTTGTATTCAATCTGCCGGTTAAAATCTTTCAGCGGCTTCGGGTTCTCCGGCTCTTTTATCGTGGATTCGGCGTTAAGTATCTGGTCGATACGATCCATGGCTGCCTGTCCTTTCTGTATACTGTACAATGCCGTGGAGAATTGTTTTGCCGGGTTGATGATAGAGTAGAATAGCGCGATGTACGCGATAAAATCCTGAGCCTCCATGATCGGGGAATCTCTCAAGATAAGGTACCCCCCGAACCAAACCACGATAACCACGACGATCGTTCCGAGAAATTCACTCATCGGGTGAGCGAGTGAACGCCGACGCATCAATTTGTTCATGATCCGGCGGTAGTCCTCGTTCAAGTTAGAGAATGACCGATCTACCTTTTTCTCCGCGTTAAAAGCCTTGATAATACGTAAACCGGAGAGTGTTTCCTCGATATTGGACAGGATTTCTCCCATTTTATCCTGTCCCTCTTTCGATCTCTTTTTCAGTGATTTACCTACTTTCCCGATCAGGAGTCCCATGACAGGCAACAGTACCAGTACGAATAAGGTCAATTGCCAACTCATGAAAATCATCGTGCTCAAGTAAATCAATATCAATATAGGGTTCTGGAAAAACATTTCCAGCGAGTTCATGATCGAGTTTTCCACTTCCTGCACGTCACCCGTCATGCGCGAAATGATATCCCCTTTGCGTTCTTCCGAGAAGAAGGGGAGCGGGAGCGATAAAATCTTCCGGTAAATCATGCGGCGAATATCCCGGACAACCCCGTTCCTGATAAAGATAATCTCGTAAGAAGCCATGTAAGAAAACCCGGTTTTGAAGAGAGCCGCCAACGCGAAGAAACCTCCCGCGACCAGCAGCGTGGTGACTGGTCCGATCGTATCCCGTCCTAACGTGACGTAGTAGTACAGGATATTTTTCAGCGTGGTCATATTCATCGCGAATTCAGGCAATTCCTTCACGTCGGATTCCGTCCGGAAAAGGATGCCCAAAACGGGTATCAATATCACGAATGACATCGAACCGAATATGGCGTGCAATATATTATATAGTATATTCTTGGTTAACCTTGCCTTGTAAGGAGGAATAAATCTTTTCAGTATCTGGATAAAATCGCGCATGTATTCCGTTTATAATCTCCCCGTGTAGTTGGAGGGAGTGATTTGTTTTAATGCTTTCTTCAACTCGGGGGACACGTCCAATGTATCGATAAATTCGGCAATGGATTGTTGTGTCACTTTACTGTTGGTGCGGGTGAGTGCTTTCAACGCCTCGTACGGGTTCGGGTAAGCCTCTCGCCGCAGGATGGTCTGGATGGCTTCCGCCACGACAGCCCAGTTTTCCTCCAAGTCTGCCTCTATCGCCGGTTTGTTGATAATCAATTTATTCAATCCTTTCAGTGTTGATTTGAACGCGATTACCGTGTGAGCCAAAGGCACCCCGATATTACGCAACACGGTAGAGTCCGTCAAATCTCTTTGCAGGCGGGATATCGGCAATTTATTGCTCAGGTGATCCAGTATAGCGTTTGCCATACCGAGATTGCCTTCCGAGTTCTCGAAATCGATCGGGTTCACCTTGTGGGGCATGGCGGACGAACCGACTTCCCCCGCTTTGATTTTCTGTTTGAAATAAGTCATGGAGATATACGTCCAGAAATCACGATCCAAATCAACCACTATCGTGTTGATACGGCGCAGGTTGTCGAACACGGCGGCAAAGTTGTCGTAGTTCGAGATTTGCGTGGTGTATTGTTCCCGCTCTATTTTCAGCTTTCGCGTCAGGAAGTTATTGGCAAACTCCGTCCAGTCGATCGCCGGGTAAGCCACGGTATGGGCGTTAAAGTTTCCGGTAGCCCCGCCGAATTTCCCGGAGCAGGCTACTTTCTTCAACAATTCCAGTTGTTTGCTCAGGCGATACACGAATACCTTTATCTCTTTCCCCAAGCGGGTGGGTGATGCCGGTTGCCCGTGAGTCTTTGCCAGCATGGGCACGTCTTTCCATTCTTCGGCAAGTTCTTCCAGTTTCGCTATCAGTTCGTCGATGAGCGGGTAATACACGTCATGGATAGCATCCCGGAAAGAGCAGGGCACAGAGGTATTGTTTATATCCTGTGAGGTCAGTCCGAAATGGATAAATTCTTTGTACTCGTGCAGGTTCAATTGATCGAATTTCTCTTTGATGAAGTATTCCACGGCTTTCACGTCGTGGTTCGTGACTTTCTCGATGTCCTTCACCTTTTGTGCGTCTTCCACGGAGAAATCGAGGTAAATATCTTTCAAGCTATCGAACAGCGCGTGATCGAATCCTTTTAATTGCGGCAATGGAAGCTCGCAGAGAGCGATAAAATATTCAACTTCAACCATCACCCTGTAACGAATCAAGGCACTCTCGGAAAAGTAGTTCGCCAACCCTTCGACTTTATCTCTGTATCGTCCGTCGATAGGGGAAATTGCTGTTAATGCTTGCATAATATACTTTAATTTTTAATTGTTTCTCTCGCGAAAGTACAAAAAAGTTCGTAAAGTTTATAAGGTTCATAAGGTTTATAAGGTTCATTGATTCCTGTGGGGCGCTTTGTCTTCGGCAGCTGCCGTTAAACACTGTCCGAAGGACACCCCTCACCTTATGAACTTTATGAACCTTATAAACTTTATAAACGAATAAGCCTAAGGCTTATTCCACCCTTAGGAAAAATCAAAAAAATCCCTTAAATTTACACGAATTTTAAAGGTAATCGGAACATGAACTTCTTCCAAGGATTTTCTAAAGGAATAAAGGCATACCGTGAAGCCGTGAAACTATTGTTTTCCGGGCGTTTCTGTTATTTCCTTTTATTTCCGGTCGTGATAATTATCGTGCTGTTCGCGGCGGGGAATTACGCTGTTTCCTGTATCGGGGGCGGACTTTCCGAGACGGTGGAACAGCAGGTTATGGATTGGGTTTCCGGCATTTCGTGGTTGAGTTGGGTTTCCGGTACGGTAGGTTTTATCGTGCGGTTGCTCGTGCGTGCCGTGTACTACATCCTGTTTATTTCTTTCGGGGGGTACGTGGTGATGGTCGTGATGTCGCCCGTCTACTCGTGGCTTTCCGAGCGCACGGAAGCGCGTCTTTCCGGGCGGGAATACCCGTTCAGTTTCGGGCAGTTGATGTGGGAAATCGGGCGGGGCATCGTGATCTCCTTGCGTTGTATGATATTTCAATTTATATTGACCGTTCTCTTGTTTTTCCTCTCTTTTATCCCGCTGGTCGGGTTGGTCACCCCGGTGCTGACGTTCGGGGTAAGTGCCTACTTCTACGGTTTCGCCTTCATGGATTACGCCGTGGAGAGGAAGCGTTTCCGGGTGCGGGAGAGTGTCCGCTATATGCGGCGCAATTCGGGAATGGTCGTCGCGATAGGGGCGGTATTTACCTTATCGTTGATGCTCCCGTTTATACGGGTAGTGGCGTGTAGTTTTGTATCTTTATTATCGGTAATCGCCGGGACGGTTGTCGTGAATGAAACATTAAATAAAAAGGTCGAGAAATGAAAAGATTGTTGCTTTGCATCGGTTTGTTGTTTTGTCTTCTCTCCGCGAGCGCGACGGGGAATAAGGCTATCGTGTACAAGGTGGATATAAAAGACGAAATCGGTCCGGGCATCTGGCGGCTGGTCAAGAAATCGTTCGACCGTGCCACGGAGGAGCGTGCCGATTACGTGTTGATTCACATGAATACCTACGGGGGAATGGTGGTATACGCCGATTCCCTGCGCAGCCTGATCCTGAATTACCCGAAACCCGTGTGGGTATTTATTGATAATAATGCGGCTTCTGCCGGGGCTTTGATTTCCATCGCCTGTGACAAGATATACATGCGGGAGGGGGCGAATATCGGTGCGGCTACTGTGGTCAACCAGACGGGAGAGGCTATGCCGGACAAGTACCAGTCGTACATGCGTTCCATGATCCGCGCCACGGCACAGGCGCACGGCAAAGATACGGTGACGGAGAACGGCAAGACGGTTGTCCGCTGGCATCGCGACCCGCGCATTGCCGAGGCGATGGTGGACGAGCGTGTGGCGGTGGAAGGTGTTTCGGACAGCGGCAAGATATTGACTTTCACGCCACACGAGGCGATACAGCACGGGTATTGTGAAGGAATCGCCGAGAGCGTGCCGGAAGTGATACGGGAAGCGGGCGTCACGGATTACGAGTTGCGGGAATATCGCCCCACGACGATGGATCGGTTGATCGGTTTCCTGATCCGCCCGATTATACAGGGACTCCTGATCATGGTTATCATCGGCGGCATTTACTTTGAATTGCAGACTCCCGGGGTAGGTTTCCCGTTGGTTGCCGCCGTCACGGCATGTTTGCTTTACTTCGCGCCGTTGTACTTGGAAGGGTTTGCCAATTACGTGGAAATCATCTTGTTCGTCGTGGGACTTGTCTTGCTCTTGCTGGAAATATTTGTCATACCGGGATTCGGCGTGGCGGGAATACTCGGCATTCTTTGCATCGTGGGTTCCTTGGCGTTATCCGGCATTGACAACTTTACCTTTGAATTTCTGCCCGATTTCGCGGGGGCAATCATCCGTTCACTGTTCTTCGTTATCAGTTGTTCTCTGATTTCCGTCGTCGGCAGTATTTGGTTAAGCCGCAAGTTATTCGGTTCCAGTCGGTTGAACTTTGCCCTTCACGCGGAACAGCGGGTAGAGGAGGGATTCGTGGGCGTGGATATGACCGTGAAGGAAGAAGTCGGGAAAGAGGGCGTAACATTCACGGACTTGCGCCCGGCGGGTAAGGTGGAAATCGGTAACGACATTTATGATGCCGTTTCCAACACGGGAGTGTTTATACAAAAAGGGGAGAAAGTAAAGATCATAAAGTATCAGGCGGGACAGGTTTACGTGGAAAAGCTCGTGCCATGAATCCAATCAGATGCTTGAAGAAAGTCGTTTACGTCGTTCTGGCGTTTATGATAGGGTGGTACGCGTATCCCTTGTTCAAGGATGCCGGTGCGGCAAAAACTTTTAATCGAGCCGCACGCTATTACAATAAAGGGAAATATGCCGATGCTGAGAAGTATTTCCTGATCGCGGCGAAGGACAGCATTCCGGAGGCGTATGTCAACTTGGGCATGATGTACTTCCGCGGCACGGGAGTGGAAAAGGATTACAAGAAAGCGGAATCTTGGTTGCGTTTGGCTGCCGAACACGGGTTTGCCGAAGCCCAATTCTGTTTGGGCGTGATATATCTCAAAGACGAAAGCAAATGTAGCATGCCGAAAGCCTTGCGTTGGTTTCTCGCCGCGGCGGTAAAGGGTGTACGGGAAGCCTCTAACAATCTGGGGGTGATGTACGAATACGGTTTGGGCGTACAGCGTGATACCGTGCTTGCCCGGATGTGGTACGACGTGTCGAACGAGTAATTCAATGATTTCTTGATTTATGATTGTTTTGGGAATCACTCAATCATAAATCAAGAAATCGTAAATCATAAATCAAATAAATTCCAACAACACCGCGCCGCACGAGTACCCGCCGCCGAAAACGGTCAGTCCCACGAGGTCGCCTCGCTCCACCCGGTCGAGGTTTTGCGAGAGGGCGATGCCGCAACTGGGACAACCCGTGTTGCCCACTTCCCCGATGTTCGACAGGATACGATCTTCCGGGAAGTCGATTTGCCGGGCGATCGTTGCCATGATTCGTTTGTTTGCCTGATGGGGGGCGATATATTTCAGGTCTGCCAATGTCTTGCCGTTGCTTTCCGTCACTACTTGCAAACCCTCGATCATGTAGTGGCAGGCATTGATAAACACGTCGCGTCCCTCCGGCATGCCGATGCCCCCGTGGCGCGGGCGCAGGTACACGGCGGTGTCCGCCTTGCCGATATGTCCCAGTCCCCGCGTGAAGATATCTAGTATCTTCGCCGCTTTTTCACCTTCCGGCGAAGCGGATATAGCGATGGCGATAGCACCGTCACCCCACAGGTGACCGCTCTGGGGACAACTCTCGTTGCTGTATTCCGTGTTATGCTCGGAGGCGACCACGATAGCTTTCGTCGCCTTGCCCATGGCGAAATACCCTTGCACGATCTCGATGGCGTTGATGAATGACGAACAAGCCGAGGAAACACTCAGGCATTTTGCCGCCCGCGTCGTGTACGCCCGCTGGATGGCGTGAGCCGCCGTGGCAACGGTGTCATGCGGGGAATACGTGGCAGCCACCACCAGATCGGTGTCCTCGATGGCGAAAGGCAGCTTGTCTTTCAGCCTTGCCACGGCTTCGAGAGCCATGGTATTCGTGTTTTCGCCTTCTCCCGCTTTGCTTCTGGTTTTGATTCCCGTTCTGCTGAATATCCATTCATCGTCCAGACCGTTCACGTCCTTGAAATAGGAATTGGGAACTCTCGCTTCCGGTATGTAATGTGCTATGGCGTTGATATATAGATCCATTTTTATAATGTGTTGTGATTACTTTTTGATAATCCCGTGAAATAATATATTAATATACTCGTTGATAATTTGAGGGTTTGGTCGATGATCATATTCCCGGATAAAACCAAATTCAAGGCTTTTAAAAACGGATTGCAGCGAGTTTGCCAGACGTCTGGGTTGTTTGATCGAGAATATCCCTTTATCCGCCCCGTCCTTTAAGATGGCGTACAAAAGTTCAATCTCCTGTTTGTCTATATTCTTTCTCAAGATATCGATTTTACTGTTGTTGTGTAAAAAAGTTTCCTTGATCGGCAGGCTTCCACCCATGAGTTCCGCGATTAAATTGAACCGTTCCTTTATATATAACTTCAACCGTTTGTCGGCGGGCAAGGCCGTGCGTACTGCCTGTTCCAGTTTTTGGTTTATCAATACTATTCTTTGATCCACGATGTGGTTAAAAATCTCTTCCTTGCTGTTAAAATGCGTGTACAAGGTACGCCTGCTAATCTTGGCGGCGTTGGCGATATCTTTCATCGTGGTCCCGTAGAAACTCATCTCGATGAACAATTTTTGTGCCACGTTGAGTATTTTATCTTTCGTTATTCGTAGGCTTGTTCTCATTTTAATTTCACAAATTGGAAAAAGTGTGCAATTATAATCAATAATTCGGGATATGCAAAATTAAGGGAAAACAAGTTTTCCCGGTTTATAAGGTTCATAAGGTTTATAAAGTTCATAAAGTGACGGGTGTCCTTTGAACAAGATTAAAACGGCAGCTCATGCTGCCGTTAGTATAGCGCCCTGTGGGGGGCAATAACTTTATAAACCTTATAAACTTTATGAACTTTATAACTTCCAAAGTGTTAAATTATGTTTTTACCAGAAGATATGACAAATGTCATGTTTTCATCCCCCGCCGGGGGGTATATTCGCGCCCGAAATTAAAATCAAAATCAATGGTAAATATATTATTAAAAGAAAAGCCGTTTACCCGCGAGTGGTTCAAGACATACGCCTTGTTGGTCGGCGGGGCTTTCGTGTTAGCGCTGGGGTATAGTTGTTTCATGGCACCGTACAAGATTGTTCCGGGAGGAATATACGGTATCACGATCGTGTTGCAGCACATGTGGGGATTTCCGATAGGTATGGCAGCACTCTGCTTCAATTTGCCGTTGAGTTTAATCGGTTTACGGGTATTGGGTTCCGATTTCGGGGTGAAGACATTTATTTGTTTCATTCTGGTTGCCGTGTTCTCCGACAGTCTTCCCGCCTTGTTGCTGACTTTGATGGGTGAACCTATCCCGGTGAGCGGCACGTTGGACCCGTTCAAATTGGGTGATGAAGTGTTGCTTGCTTGTATCTTCGGTGGGGTGGTCATGGGTATCGGCGTGGGCATGATACTGAAAACCCGCGCGTCCAGCGGCGGTACCGACGTGCTGTCGAACATCCTGCACAAGTGGACGCGTCGCCCGCTGGGGCAGTTGCAGATGTCCGTCGATTCCTGCATCGTGGTTTTCGGTTTCCTCATGTTTCAGGATTGGAAAGTGCCGATGTATTCTTGGTTGTCCATATTCCTGATGGGAAAGACGATCGATATGATTCTGCAAGGTTTCGACAACGAGAAGAGTTTCTTTATTATCTCCGACAAAGTGGAGGAAATCCGCACCTATATATTGAACGACCTGCACCGCGGCGGTTCAATCGTGCCGCTTCAAGGGATGTACAATCGTGCCGAGAAGGAGATGATCATGACCATGATAAACCGTCGTCAGATGGCTGTTTTACAACAAGCTATCTATAAGATTGACCCGAATGCTTTCGTGACAATCTTTGATGCACATCAGATACTGGGTGAGGGGTTCAAGAGGTTGGATTCATAGAACTATACCTTGTCAGTTGATCAATCTTTTCGCTATAATTGGTACCTCCATTCCCGCCATCATGAACGTATCATGAACCAATCATGAACGTAGCATGAACGTAAATTTGCGTTTATGATACGTTCATGAAATGTAAATGCTTGATACGTGTGAGTGGGTAACGGGGAGGTGATGGTTGTTCAATGGCTTGCAAGAAGTTGATATCGCTTTTTTAATCTTGTAACTTATAAATTGCTATAGGAAAATATTTTTATTAACTTGCGGCGTTTTTAACATGAACGTGAAAGATGATGAATAAACGTGACGTCGGTTACCGGGCTAAATTACGCTTTTCCCGTTGGAACAGGAAAGGGTATGCCATTTTCGCCTCGCTGGGGCGGGAGGTGTGCATCGGGCGGTTAGCGATACATATTTGTGAAATGGCGTTGCGGAAATCATCGAGAAAAGGCGTGATCGTGAATCTCGCGGAGGCGTTCGAACGAATGGTGACGACATTCGAGGAATACGCGGAAAAGGTGACGCGGGCGTGTTGCCCGGTGGTTCCCGCGCGTGTCGATGCTATTAATACCGGGAGTTACGGGAATTATGATACGAGAATGAAGGTACGTCCGGCTGTAAAGGTGGACGTACCTTTTTTATTGAAAACAAATTAATTTATGATTTATGAATTACGATTCGCGATTAGAAAAGCGTTAGCAGACGGGAGGGAATCATAAATCATAAATCCAAAATCTTAAATAGATCGGATGATAGAGAAATTGAAACAGGAGGTCTTCGAGGGAGGACAGATCACGAGGGAGGAAGCGCTGGCACTGGTTGCCGCGGGGGATAAGGCGGCGTTGTATGCTGCCGCGGGGGAGATACGCGATCGGTTTGCCGGGCGTTATTTCGACACTTGTTCCATCGTGAACGCGCGGTCGGGACGGTGCTCGGAAAATTGCAAGTGGTGCGCGCAGTCGGCAGTTTTCAAAACACACGTGCAGGAGTACGAGCTGATTGACGAGGAGAGTTGCGTGGAGTTGGCTCGATTGAACGCGAAATACAAGGTGAACAAGTTTTCGTTTGTCACGAGCGGGCGTGCGCTGTCGGACAAGAATATCGATCGCCTGCGCGGGTACGCCGAGAGGATAAAACGAGAGATGAATATCAACCTGTGTGCCTCGATGGGGTTGTTGAGCAAGGAACAGTTACGCCGACTGAAAGAGTCCGGTATAACCCGCTACCATTGTAATCTGGAATCGTCGCCGAGGTTTTTCGCCACGTTGTGCTCGTCACACACGCTAGAGGAGAAGATACAAACGATTCGTGCCGCGCAGGAGGTGGGGATGGAGGTTTGTTCCGGCGGGATTATCGGCATGGGTGAAACGATGGAGGATCGCGTGGATCTTGCCTTGACGGTGCGGGAATTGGGCGTGAAGTCAATACCGATGAACGTGTTGAATCCCATACCGGGTACCCCGCTGGAGGGTATGTCGCCGCTCGCGGACGACGAGGTGCTGACCACCGTCGCGGTGTTCCGCTTTATCAACCCGGACGCTTTCCTGCGCTTCGCGGGGGGACGCGTGCTGATCGCCCATATCGAGGAAGAAGCCATAAAAGCGGGTATTAACTCCGCCATTCTCGGCGATATGTTGACCACCGTAGGCTCGAAGGTGATGGAGGACATGGAGAAGGTGCAAAGACTAGGGTTTACAATTGAAAATGAATGAATGCAAGAGTTTATAAGGTTCATAAGGTTTATAAAGTTATAGACCGTCGTGGGGCGCTTTGTTCACGGCAGCTTGAGTTGCCGATAAGCCTTGTCCGAAGGACACCCGTCACTTTATGAACCTTATGAACTTTATAAACCTTATAAACTTTTAGTTATAATGAATACGGCAGAATTATTGAAGTTTGACAGGGAGCACGTGTGGCACCCGTACACGTCGACGATAGATCCGCTCCCGGTGTACCCGGTGAAAAGGGCGGAGGGTGTTTATATCGAACTGGAGGACGGTACGCGGCTGATTGACGGTATGTCGTCATGGTGGTGCGCGGTGCACGGGTACAATCACCCGGCGTTGAACGCGGCGGTCGAGGAACAGTTGAAGAGCATGTCACACGTCATGTTCGGCGGGTTGACGCACCGTCCGGCGGTGGAACTGGCGGAAAAGCTGCTGGAAATGGCCCCGCGGGGGATGGATAAGGTGTTTTACAGCGATTCCGGTTCGGTTGCCGTGGAGGTTGCCATGAAAATGGCTCTGCAATACTGGTACGCTGCCGGGAGAGAGGAGAAACGCTATTTCCTGACGATCATGAAAGGGTACCACGGCGACACGTGGAATGCCATGTCGGTATGCGATCCCGTGACGGGGATGCACGGTATTTTCCGGGGGACGCTGCCGATGCAGTATTTCGTGCATCGACCGGAAGTGCGTTATGGGGAAGTGTGCCTGCCGGAACATATCGAGGAGTTGAAGCAATGCCTGCGCAATAATCACAACCGTATCGCTGCCGTGATACTGGAGCCGATCGTGCAAGGTGCCGGGGGGATGTGGTTCTACTCGGCGGACTACCTGCGGCAGGTGCGGGAGTTGTGTGACGATTACGGCGTGTTGCTCGTGTGCGACGAGATCGCTACCGGGTTCGGTCGCACGGGGAAGATGTGGGGGGTGGATCACGCGGGAATCGTGCCGGATATCATGTGTGTCGGCAAGGCACTCACGGGCGGGTACATGAGTTTTGCCGCCACGATGGCAACGGAGAAGGTGGCAACGTGGATATGCACGGGAAACCCGGGTGTCTTCATGCATGGTCCCACGTTCATGGGTAACCCGATGGCGTGTGCCGTGGCGAATGCCTCGCTGGACTTGATACGGGGGTATGACCTTACCGAAATGATCGGGCGGATAGAGAGCCAGTTGCGGGTGGATTTGCTACCCGCGCTCGAGTATCCCAACGTGGCGGACGTGCGCGTGTTGGGGGCTATCGGCGTGGTGGAGATGAAAGATGCCGTGAACATGGGTGTTCTGCAAGCGGCTTTCGTCAGAGAGGGGGTATGGATACGTCCTTTCGGGCGGCTCGTGTACGTTATGCCGCCGTATATTATTCGGGCGGAGGAACTGAGGCGGTTGACGTCGGCGTTGTTGCGGGTGATCAAGTATTTCAGGTGAGGCGGCAGTTTAATTCGCCTTCGGCGAGTTGCATTTGCCCGCGGGCAAGTTGCAGGTTACATTCGCCTGCGGCGAGTTGAAGGGAATTACCGGTGTTAGAGTTGAATGATGAAAGAATATAATAAGGTGAAGTTATTGGAAGCGGAAGCAACTTGCAACCTGCAACTTGCCGAAGGCAAATTTAACCTGTAACTTCGCCGAAGGCGAAAAACAATGAATAAGGAAAGGTATATTAATAAACTGGAGAAAATCAAGGAATTCGGGAATTACCGGATGTTGCGGGACGTGCAGCACAACGGTTTTCTGATTCATTATAACGGGCGGGAGATGCTGAATCTCTCGTCGAACGATTATCTGGGATTGTCTTCCAACCCGGTTTTATACGAGGATTTCAGGAAAGAAACCGACGTGAAACTGTTGAGTTACAGTGCCGTGTCGTCCAGACTACTGTCCGGGAACCACGAGTATTACGGGTTGCTGGAGGACGATTTACGGGATTTGTACGGCAAGGAGGCGGCTTTGGTGCTGAACTCCGGGTATCACGCGAATATCGGTATTTTGCCGTCATTGGCGGGGAAGCGGGATTTGATCGTGGCGGACAAGCTGGTGCACGCGAGTATCATCGACGGTCTGCGGTTGAGTGACGCGCAGATGTTGCGTTACCGTCATCTGGATTACGACCACCTGCGGGAACTTCTGTTCAATCACCGGGAGGAGTACGAGAACGTGTTTATCGTGACGGAATCGATATTCAGCATGGACGGTGACACGGCGGATTTGCAGGAGTTGTGCGACTTGAAGAAGGAGTATGACGCGTTCCTGTACGTTGACGAGGCGCATGCCGTGGGGGTGCGGGGTACGAACGGGTTGGGATGTAGCGAAGAGCAGGGATGTATCGACGATATCGACTTTATCGTGGGCACTTTCGGCAAGGCGTTTGCCTCGTACGGGGCTTTCGTGGTGTGTGACGAGTTGTTCAAGGATTACCTTGTCAACACGCAGCGGAGTCTGATTTTCACGACGGCGTTGCCCCCGGTGGTGGTGGCGTGGACGCGGTTCGTGCTGAACCGGATGCCGGACTTTTTCCCGTATCGGCTGAAACTTACGGAGATTGCCGAACAATTGCGGACAACATTGTCCGAACGGGGATTCGAGACACGGGGCGATTCGCATATCGTGCCTTTCCTGTGCGGGAGCAACGAGAATAGCGTTTACATGTCCGAACTGTTTCAAGATAACGGCTTTTTCGTGTTGCCCGTGAGGTACCCGACCGTGCCGAAAAACGAGGCTCGTATCCGCTTCTCGCTGAATGCGGCGATACCGGAGGAGGATTACGAGTGTTTGAGGGAGTTTGTGGAAGTAAGTTTATGAAGTTTGTAAAGTTCATAAAGTTTATAAGGTTTATAGACCCCTGCGGGGCGCTTTGTCCACGGCAGCTTGAGCTGCCGATAAACGCTGTCCGAAGGACACCCGGCACTTTATGAACTTTATAAACCTTATAAACTTTATGAACTAAAAAAAAGTGCGAAGCTCGGTGGGTGGGAAAACAACTTGTAACTTGTAACCTGCCAATCTGTAACTTCGCCGAAGGCGAAAAAACTATGCGAAGACAGTGGATAACCAAAAAAGGGGGACGGTGCTTGACTTTGTTCTTTTGCGGATGGGGGATGGACGAACGTGCCGTGCAACATCTGACGGGAACGGGGGACGTGCTCGCGTTCTATGATTACCGGGATATAGCGGGGGAAGAAGCTCCCGTGACGGACGGGTACGATGAGATTCGTGCGGTGGCGTGGTCTATGGGCGTGTGGGCGGCGGCGGTGTTGCTGGAGCGGTGGAAGTTGCCCGTGACAAGACGGGTAGCGATCAACGGCACGGAGCGTCCCGTGGACGAGCGTTACGGGATTCTCCCGAAGGTTTACCTGTTGACGGAGCGGGGCATGGACGAGCGGGGACGGGACAAGTTCTTTGCCCGGATGCTGGCGGGACGGGAAGAGATGGCGAGATTCGGGGCAAATAAGCCTCTCCGGGAGTTGCATGAGCAGGTGGAGGAGTTGCGGGCTATCCGGGAGCAAGCGATGCTGATACGGCCGGAAACGCGGTGGGACAAGGCGTACGTGTCCGCGGGCGACGTGATCTTTCCGCCGGAAAGCCAGCGGAACTGGTGGGACGGACGATGCGAAACAGTGAGCATAGAGGGAGGACATTACCCGTTTTACGTGTTGGATAATTGGGATGAGATATGATGGAAAGGGGGTTAAAAGTTTATAAGGTTTATAAGGTTCATAAAGTGACGGGTGTCCTTCGGACAATGTTTATCGGCAGCTCAAGCTGCCGTGGACAAAGCGCCCCGCGGGGGTCTATAAACCTTATGAACTTTATAAACTTTATAAACCTTATAAACTTTATGAATTTCATGAAATTTGAACATGATGGAAATAAATAAAGAAAAAGTGCGGAAACATTTCCGGCGCAGTATGGGGAGTTATGACGAGAACGCGCGGGTACAGCGGGCAGTGGTCGGACGGCTGTGTCCTATGGCTGTGGCAGCGGTGGAACGGATGCCCCGGAAGATACTGGAAGTGGGATGCGGGACGGGATTGTTGACCGTTTTGTTGAGGCAGGCTTTTCCGGGGAGCGAGTTGCACGTGAACGATCTCGTGGAGGATTTGTGCCGCGGGACGGCTGTCGCTAACGGGATTCCGGAGGGATGTTGCATACCGGGTGATATCGAGCGGGCGGAACTACCCGGCGGGTATGACCTTATTGTTTCGGCTTCCACGTTCCAGTGGTTCACCGACCCGGAGGCTACTTTTTGCGAGTTGGCGGAGAATCTGAATGATGGCGGTTGCATGATATTCAGTTCGTTCGGTAAGCATAACTTGCGCGAGATACGGCAAACCACGGGCGGCGGTTTGGCATACCGCACGAAGGAGGAGTTGCGGGATTTGTTGAGTCCCTGTTTCACGGTGGAACGGATGGAGGAAGAGTTTCATGTTCTTGAATTTGATAATCCCCTGTCGGTTTTGCAGCATCTGAAACGAACGGGCGTGAACGTTTCTTCCGACCGTTCCGTGTGGACGAAAGGACGGGTGAATGCCTTTATCGACGAGTATAATACCCGCTTCACGGTGGAAGGAAAGGTGATATTGACTTATCACCCGCTTTACTTCGTGTGCAGGAGGAAACAATTGAAAATTGAAAGTTGAAAATTGAAAATGAAAAATGAACTCCTCCGTCTGCTTCGAAGCCGGGAGGGAGTTCAATCTAAAATCATAAATCATAAATGGGAACAGTTTATTTTGTCAGTGGAATAGATACGGATGCCGGGAAGTCGGTGGTGACCGGGTTGTTGGCTCGTTCTTTGAGAAGGAAAGGGGTAAACGTGATTACCCAGAAGTTTATTCAGACGGGATGCCGGGGGATATCGGAAGATATTCTGAAACATCGCGAGATTATGGGGATGGAGCCGCAACCCGAGGACGAGGACGGTACGACCTGTCCCTACGTGATGACCTATCCCGCCTCGCCGCATTTGGCAGCCGAGATTGATCGAGTGACACTCGACATGGGGCGCATTGCCGGGGCAACCGGGAAGTTGCGGGCTATGTACGACACGATATTGCTGGAAGGAGCCGGGGGACTGTACGTGCCGGTGACGAGGGAGTATTTCACGATAGACTACGTGTGTGAACAAAAGCTTCCGTTGATTTTAGTAACATCCTCTAAACTAGGAAGTATTAACCACACGTTGATGAGCCTTGAGTTGTGCCGTGCGCGGGGAATTGAGTTGGCTTGTCTGGTGTATAACCGTTTCCCGAACGACAGCGAGTGGATCACGAATGATTCGATCACGATATTCCGGCAATACTTGAAAGAACATTTCCCGACGACGGCATTGATCGAGGTGCCCGTGGTACACGGGACGGATTACCCGGACGTGGACGTTAGCGCCTTGGAGGGACGGAAATGAGGAAACTGGAATTGTTATCCCCGGCAAAGAATGTCGAGGTGGCGATAGCCGCTATCAACAACGGGGCGGATGCCGTGTACATCGGCGGACCCGCTTTCGGGGCGCGTCAGGCGGTAGGCAACACGGTGGAAGAGATCGCGCGGGTGGCGGAGTACGCTCATCGCTTTTATTGCAGGGTGTTCGTGACTTTGAACACGATACTTTATGATGATGAACTGGCGGAGGTGGAACGGTTGATTCACGCGCTGTATCGGGTTGGCGCGGATGCTATTATCGTGCAAGACCCGGCTATATTGAAACTGGATATACCGCCTATTGCCCTGCATGCCAGTACGCAGATGCATAATTACGATCTGAAACGCGTGAAGTTTCTCGATCGGTTGGGATTTCAGCGTATCGTGTTGGCGAGGGAATTATCCCTAGAGCAATTGCGGGCAATCCGGCGGGAGGTGAAAGCGGAGTTGGAGTATTTCGTGCATGGGGCTTTGTGTGTCAGTTTAAGCGGGCAGTGTTATATCTCTCATTATCTGACAGGAAGGTCTGCCAACAGGGGCGAGTGCGCGCAGGCTTGCCGGATGCGGTGGACGGTGGCGGACAGTGACGGGCAGGTGCTGGTGAAGGACAAACACGTGCTTTCACTTAAAGATTTAAATTTATCCGCTTACTTGCGTGATTTGGTGGATATTGGAATTGATTCGTTCAAGATAGAGGGGCGGTTGAAAGAAGTGGATTACGTGGCGAACGTCACGAGGTATTATTCTGCCCGGTTGGACGGGATTATCGCTGGAAGCGAGGGATTGTCCCGCGTGGGAAACGGGCACGTGAACGCAGGATTCGATGCCGATCCGGAACGAAGTTTCAACCGGGGGTACACGGATTATTTTATTGCCGGGCGGAAACAGGGCATCGTGAACATGGATACCCCGAAGTCCACGGGGAAGAAAGTGGCGGTGGTGAAACAGGCGAAAGGAAATTTGTTGGTCGTGGAGGCGCTGGAAACGATACATAATGCCGACGGCTTGTGCTATTTTGACGGGCAAGAGTTGCGGGGGATCAAGGTGAACACGGCGGAAGGCAATCGACTGACGTGCAACGAGCGGGTGACCGTGATGCCGGGGACGGTGTTGTACAGGAATTACGATCACGAGTTTGTAAGTCGTTTGTCCAAAGCGGTTTCAGTGCGTAAGATTCAAGTAAGAGTTGACGTGTACACGGAGGAGGATCATCTCGTGCTGGTTGCCGAGGACGAGGCAGGCGTGGCGGTGACACTGCGTAGTGACGAGGTGTTCGAGAGGGCGACAAACGCGGCTCAGGCGGAACGAATTGTCGGGCAGTTGGGCAAAAGCGGTAATACGCGCTATGATTGTTGCCCGGTAGAGTATCATGGTGATACGGTACTTTTTATCCCGTCGGCGGTGGTGAACGGTTACCGGGGGCGGTTGCTGGACTTGTTGACCGAGGAACGGGAGAAGCAACGGGAACGTTGGGTACAGGCGCCGTTGAACCGGGATGCGGTGTACGCGGGAGAGGCGGATTGGCGGTTGAACGTGGTGAACAGGTTGTCGGGGACATTCTACCGCGAACACGGGACGGCAGAGCCGGAAGCGGGTTTCGAGGTCGCCCGGAACCGTTCGGGACGTGCCGTGATGACCACGCGCTATTGCCTGTTGTTTGAACTGGGAATGTGCCGCAAGTCGGGCAAGGATAAGGCGTTGAAGTATCCCCTTTACCTTTCCAATAACTTGGGCAGATTCCGGCTTGAGTTCGATTGCGAACGTTGCTTTATGAAGGTGGTTTCGCCGTGAGGGGTTAGTGGACTAATTTCAGTCCCACGACACCCGCCAGTATGAGCGTGACGAATAATAGGCGAAGGACGCTTGCCGAGTCGTGAAAGAATAATATCCCTAGCAAGACGGTTCCCACGGCACCGATACCCGTCCATACCACGTACGCGGTGCCTATCGGGATGCTTTTTTGGGCAAGGTACAGGAGATAGCCGCTGCATCCCATGGAAACGATGGAAAGCGCGATGAAAAGGTAAAAGTGTTTCTCGTGAACACCCGCTAATTTGAACCCGAGAGGCCAGCCTATTTCCAGTAGTCCGGCACAAACCAATAAAATCCAAGGCATAGTTGTTTTCGTTAATGTTACAGGGCAAAGGTAGGGCGTCGACGCGGGGAATTACTTGATATTTATCAATTAATCGACACGGGCTTGCGATTCAATTGTAAAAGTATAATTTTGTGGAAAACTTGAAACAGATATGAGCGTGATGGCAGGAATGGAGAACTTTCTCCCGGGGAACGTGGGGAAACGGTTGGCATCTCTCGTGACGGAGGTGTGTTACCCGAGGGGACACGTGTTGTTCAGTCGGGATAAGCCGGAGAGGAATATCTATATCATCGGGCAAGGGATCGCGCGGGCGTACACGGAGGGCGACGGGAAGGACGTGACTATCTGGTTCGGGCTGGAAGGGGACGTTATTATCTCTGCCCGCGGGTATGTGTACGGGGAAAAGGGATACGAAACGATGGAGTTGTTGGAGGATGCAGTTTTGTACCGGATTGAATGGCAGGGACTTTTCGAACTTTATCATCACGATATAGAGGTGTGCAACTGGGCACGGCAGTTGCTGGAACGGGAGTTCGTGAAGACGGAACAACGGCTGATATCGCATTTGTCCGAAACGGCTTCGGAACGATACCTGCGCTTGACACGGGAGAAACCGGGGATTGTCCGACGGGTGCAGTTGCAGTATATCGCTTCTTATCTTGGGATTACTTCCGAGCATTTGAGTCGAATTAGGGGGAAGAAAAAGTGACGGGCGGGTTAAAAGTTATTTTAAACTCCCTCCCGGCTTCGCTGTACTCCCTCTATAAACAGAGGGAGAGCTGAGTTACTCACTGTCTTTTGGAAGAAGTACCAGCTCCTCCTCTGTTTATAGAGGAGGTGGATGCGAAGCAGACGGAGGAGTTTTTAGAAGAAAAAGACTTTCGACACGCCCTCATTATTTGCATTATTAATAGATTTTGATTATCTTGCAGAGTTTTATATAGGGTATAATTTGTTATGAGATTAAAGAGTCGATATTTTATTCAATATATTTTGTGTGTCGCTTTCTTTTTCATGGTGTCTTGCGAGAAGGATGAGAATGAACCGGAGAAGGTGAGGACGTTGATGGTGTATCTGGTGGGACAAGGAGATGATAAAATTTCTTATTATCTGAAAAATAATATCAAGGATATGGCGGGAGCATGGAAGAAGGGCTATAAGGGAGATATTGTTATTTACTATGATGCTGATGGGGCTGCGCCTCAATTATTGACTTTCAAGATAAAGAATGGTGTTGCGGAACAAGAAATACTTAGGACGTATGATGATGATTTGAATTCTGCTGACCCTGCAACGTTGCAAAAAGTAATAGGGGATATGCAGTCTTTGTACCCGTCTGATTCTTATGGAATAATTTTCGGTGGTCATGCTTCCGGGTGGTTATTGTTATCGGCGGAGGCACGTTCAATACAATCAGATTCTTTTTGGGATAACCCGATTTCTCGGAGTTTTGCAGATAAGAAATTTGGCAAAGGTATGGATATACGTGAAATGGCTAAAATTATACCAGCTGAAGGAGTGGATTTTATCTTGTTCGATGCTTGTATGATGTCTTCTGTTGAAGCTTTGTACGAGTTTCGCTACAAAACAAAGTATATTATTGCTTGTCCGACAGAAACACAAATCCAAGGATTCCCTTACAGTGATGTTATGTCTTATTTCTGGGGTAAAGGAGCAGATTTAGAACGAGATTTGAAAAATGTATGTGAAACTTATTATGAATATTATAATACGTATAATGATAAATTGCATTTCGGTTCAATCGCTTTAATTAATACTGCTGAATTAGATAATTTGTATAATTTGACTCGGCAATTATTGTGTGGACGAGCTTCAGAAGCGGCTAAAATAGGAAGTTCTGAAGTAATTTGTATACCATGGACGGTTAATCGATATGACATGTTTTTTGATTTAAGGGATTATGTGAGGTATATGTCGCCCGATCAATCTTTTAGAAATATTTACGATAAGCAATTAGCGAAAGTTGTATTATACCACGCTTTTACGGAAAGTTTTTATAATAATCCGATATCGGCTGATAAGTACTGTGGTATTACGACATATATCCCTTTGGAACGTTATGATTGGCGAGAGAGAACTGCTGCTTATTGGAACTTCCCGTGGGCGGGGGTTTACGATAAGGATGCCACGGAATAGAATACCCGGGCTCCGGTTTCGATGAGTTCGTCCGGGAAGTCGTAGTGCGGGGAGTGAAGCGGGGGACAGTTTTCGCCGGCTCCCAAACCGAACATGGCTCCTTTGTACCGTTGAGTGAATAGCCCGAAGTCTTCGCCCCAGCTAAAGGGGTTTTCCACTTCCACGTAATTGAAACCTTCGCGAAGGGCGGCACTTTTGATTGTTGCCACTGCCTGCTTGTCGTTTTCGTTGGCGGAGAAAGGTTCAAGCCATGTGATTTCGTGTTGCAGACCGGGAGTGTTTTCACAGTCGGCAGTAACCAGATGTTTTAGTTTTTCCGTGTATTCGTTTAACCGATGGTCGGTTTTGGCACGGAGTGTAGCCCGGATAACGCTGTTCCCGGCGGATACGCCGTATGCTTCTTCACCGACATGTATTTCCACGATCGTGGCGAGGAAATAGTCGTCGGATTGTATGTTCGTGTTATTCCAGCGTTGCAGTTCCTTGACGATGTGGAGGGTGGCGGGAATCGGGCTGATGCCATTCCGGGGTTCGGCGGCGTGGGAGGTCTTTCCGGCGAGAGCAATGGAAACACTGACGACGGCACAGGTGAAACTGCCTTCTTTGCAGAGTACGGCAGAGGTCGGTGCTCCCGGTATGTTGTGGAGGGCGAATACCCGGTTTATGGTATAGTAATCAAGTATTTTCGTGTCGAGTACGGCCTTGGAACCGCTGCCGTTTTCTTCGGCGGGTTGGAAGAGCAGTAGTACGCGGCCTTGTTGCAGGGGGTGGTCGTGCAACATGCGCGCGAAACGCAAGAGGATTGTCGTGTGTCCGTCGTGTCCGCATTTGTGGGCTACGTCGGGGGTCAGGGAATGGTACGGGAGTTCGTTAGGTTCCTGTACCGCCACGGCGTCCATGTCCGCACGGAAAAGGAGCGTCTGACCGTTTTCGGAGAAGAAATATTCCGCCAGTAGCCCGTGTCCGCCAACGTGGCGGATGATCTTGGTCGGGGCGAAAGGTTGTAGTTGTTCCTCGATGAAACGGGCGGTGTTGCTCTCCCGTCCGGACAGTTCCGGGTGTTGGTGGAGATGGTGGCGTATGTCGTAAAACGTGTTTTCCTGCATAACGTGTTTTTTTGATTGGACAAAGGTAAGGGTTAAAGTTTAAATTTGAACCCCGAACAGTTACCAATTGAGTTCTTTTAGAGAGGTTGCTTTGATGAATTATCGTTTTGTATTTGTTCTGTAACCGTTTCGAAACGGTTGAACAACGGTTAAACACTGAATGAACAACGAGGCGACGGGATGATGTGGATAGAAATCTGCCTGAAACGCGGTTAGTATTGAAAAATTATTACCTTTACGACGAATTATAAAACAGAATAGCGATGAAGTTGAATAAAACTCAGGGTGATTTTCTGCGGGGAGTGATAGAGCGTTGGGAAGCGGAAGGAACAATCACGACAGATACTGCTAATCGGTTGAAAACAAGTTACACGGTGCGTCCGTTCGAGTGGAAAGAGTTGGCAAAGTACTCGTTTTGGATAGCGGTTGTATGTGGCGTTATTGCCGTGGGATCGGTGCTTGCCGATCATTTTATCATGAATTTTCTGGAAAAGCTGTTCCTTTCTTCTTACGGGTTGGCGAGCGGGGTGTTTGCCGTGCTTGCGGCGTTGACGTATTACTGGGGGTGGAAGAGGCGGCAGCGGTTGCCATACAAGATATTCAGTAATGAAACGATTCTTTTTATCGGCGTGGTGTTTACTGCCGTGTCGATAGGGTATTTGGGAGCTGCTATTGATAACGGGAGCGGGCATTTTTCGTTGTTACTGTTGCTGGCGGCGTTGGTCTACGGGTTTCTGGGACTCCGGTTCTCGTCTTCCATGGTATGGGTGTTTGCCTTGCTTTCACTGGGAGGCTGGTTTGGTGCGGAAACAGGTTACTTGACGGATTGGGGACATTACTTTTTGGGGATGAATTATCCTACCCGTTTCGCGGCTTTCGGGGCGGCAATCCTGTTGTGCCGTTTCGCGGTGCGGGGGAAACGCTGGTTTACCGATGTAGACCACGCGACTTACGTGGTAGGGATGCTTTACTTGTTTATTTCCCTGTGGTTGCTGTCCATATTCGGGGATACGCGTAGTTTTGCTCGTTGGTATAGCACGCGGCAGATTGAGCTTTGGTACTGGAACGGCTTGACGTTGGCAGCTTCGGCGATTGCGGCGTATATCGGTCTTAGACGGGACGATGCGGTGGCACGGGGATTCGGGATATCTTTCTTTCTTCTGGGGATATACACGTTGTATTTCACGTTGTTGTGGGACGTGATGCACGTGGCGTTATTCTTTTTTGTTCTGGCTGTATCTTTCTGGCTGTTGGGACGTAAAGCCGAGAAAATATGGAGTCTTGAGTTTTTCGCCCGGGATGCCCGTAAAGTAAAAGAAGACATGAATTGAAAGAAGTATGGATACACTCGTAAGCTTGGGATACTGGGGACTTTTTATCGGCTCGTTTCTTGCCTCGACGGTTATACCTATGAGCGCGGACGTGTTGCTGGTAGGCGTGTTGGCGTTGGGAGGAAACGTGTGGTGGTGTCTGGCGATTGCCACGGCAGGCAATTGGTTGGGCGGGCTTACCTCGTACTGGATCGGCTGGCTGGGGCGTTGGGATTGGATGGAACGGTGGTTCAAGGTGAAGCGCGAGCAGTTGGAAAAGCAAAAAGGATATATAGACCGCTACGGCGTGTGGCTGGCGTTGTTCACGTGGTTGCCTCTGGTGGGAGATTTGTTCGCTATCGCTCTGGGGTTTTATCGTATCCGTCCGAAAATGTCCGCTTTCTATATGCTGGTGGGACGGTTTGCCCGGTTCGTGGTGTGGGTACTTCTTTACTTGAAATACGCTGATCGCTTTGTCGAGTGGATTAGTAAAAATTAGCACAAGGCAACAGAATGTTGAGTTTTTTGGGTGGAATGTGTCTTACTTTTTAAAGGATTGTCTTATTATTTTATGTGATTTGTCTTACTTTGTTCGAAAATAATCTGTTTTCAAAAAAGATACATCAAGTGTATTTGATTCTTCCAGTGTATTTGTTTGCTGGTATATAGCTACTTGTTATGGGTTGTTTTGATTATTTTGTCCGAATAAAATTATTCGGACAAAAACGAGCGCAATCCGCTTTTCTGTGAAATTGTATTCCCGTAATTTTACAAATGTGAATAAACAACATAACAAATCTAAAATTGAAGTACTATGAAAAATCAAATGAAAAAAGTTATTTTATTATTGGTAATGATGGTGTCTGTTTTATGCGTGAACGCGCAAAAGAAAGGCGATATGGCGGCAGGTGCGCATTTCGTTTACGGAACCAGCAGTGATATAAGTAATTTCGGGCTGGGGTTGAAATTCCAGTGGAATGTCACGGATGTTATCCGGTTGGAGCCCAGTTTTAATTATTTTTTCCCGAAAGACGAAGGTTTGGGCTTTAAGTATAACATGACCGATTTCAACGCGAACGTGCATTATCTTTTCCCGTTGAAGAACGAGAAGTTCCTGTTTTATCCTTTGGCAGGGTTGAGTTACATGAACGTGAGCGTGAAAGTACTCGGAGTGAAGGCGTCGGATGGTAAATTCGGTTTTAATATCGGTGGTGGCGGCGAGTACCGCTTGTCGGATGTACTTTCTTTGAACTTGGAAATCAAGTACCAGATTATCGCGGACTTTAACCGCCCGGTATTCGGGTTGGGTGTGAAGTATAGATTCTAACGACTATGAACAGAATGATTATGAAACGCGTACTTTTTTGTTTACTGGCGATTTTTGTCATGGGCTCCTTCGGGAGTCTCATGACAGGATGTAGCGATGATGATGAGAAACCGGGGATACTGGAAGAAAAGTATTTCATGGTACTCGATGCTACTTATGTACGGGGAGGTTTCCCGGCGGCAACGTCGGAGCTTTCCGTGGGACAGGTGAATATTAACAAGAATGTTTTGGCAGGCGGTTCTTCCGTGGTAACGATCAATTCGGAAGAGGAGGTTTCGGAAATTTACGTGGCGGTGTCCGGCGAGACAGAGGGGTATTATCGTTTTGATCCGACGATATCTCGCGCGGGGACGAACATGTATAACGTGATTCTGCTTGTGAGCCAGAATCTGGAGGGTGATTTTACGATACGGATTGCCACAAAAACAGTAAATGGGGAGATCACGAAGGAGTTCACGACAAACGTGAAATATATAACCGCGGGGACGGGAGCGTTGCAGGTGAGTCTTTCTTTTGACAACGAGAAGGATGTTGATTTGTATTTGGTAAAACCGGATGGTGCGGTGATTTATTACGGTAACCGGGATAATTACCGGGAGGGTGACGATGAAACCGAAGGGACAGAAGAGGTGATTTACGGGTTAGACGTGGATTCGAATGCCGGATGTGGTATTGACGGGATTAATAACGAGAATATTTTTTACCCGGACGGATACGTGCAATCGGGTAAATACGAGGTATGGGTGAATATGTACCAGAATTGCGACAGGTCGATAGCCACGAATTGGGTGGTGACGGTTATTTATAAGGGTGCATTGCTGTCGCCGACATGGGGACAAAATCCTGTCACGGGTGTATTCCCTGTGAATACGCCGAGCAATAGTATCGGTTCTGACTTGAACGATTTGGCTGTAAAGGTTATGGAATTTTCGATTTCCGATGGTTTGCGGGCTGTAATGAGTTTGAACGGAAAGAAACTGAAACCGTTACCCGAATCGGCGAAGTTGAAATTGCAGCAAGCTAAACAAAGATAACAAAGGAGGGTGTCATGAAAAGACTATTTATACTAACCCTATTCGCGCTTCTTTTCTTTGGATTCGTTTCATGCGGGGGAAGCGCCACGAACAAGTCTTTGAAAGCGATTGACGAGATAACGACGAAGGCGGAAAAAGAGAAAGACAAGTTGACCGACGAGGATTGGAAGAAGTTGGGGAAGGAGATGGAAACTCATCTTGAAACGTTGAACAAGGCGATTGATGATGACGAGTTGGGCATGATGGATAGGTTGAAGTGCGTGGGGATCGTGGCACGGTGGACGAAAATCGCGGTGGAGAAGGGATTGGAGAAGGTGGAGAAAGAAACAGGTATGTCTGCCGAGGAGTTGGGAAAAGAATTGGAAAAAGCCGCTTCCGAACTGGAGAAGGCAACAGGGGAGATGAATGACTAATGTTTAAAATTTGAAATTATGAATCTGATAGACAGGGCTAAGAATATCTTGTTTTCCCCGAAGACGGAATGGGAGAAGATTCAAGGAGAAACGATACCTCATGTTAAAATGTTGACTACTTATTTGTTGTGGTTGGCGCTGATACCCGCGGTTGCCGCTTTTATCGGCTGGGGGGTGATCGGGCATAAGGTGTTGTTCGTGCGGGTGGCAGGTTTCGGGTTGGGCATCCGCTATGCCTTGATGCAGTTTGTTTCGGTGATCGGGGGTGCATACCTGACGGCGTTGGCGTTCTACTTGGTGGCTCCTCATTTCGGCGCGAAGAAGGATTTTGATAAGGCTTTCCAGCTGGCTGCATATTGTTACACGGCGGTTTGCGCAGGTGGTGTTTTCTATATAATGTGGAGTTTGAGTTTTCTCGCGGGGATTGCCGGGCTTTACGGTTTGTATATCCTTTGGTTGGGTGTGAAACCTATGCTGGAGGTGCCCGAAGAAAAAGTGACGAACTATTTTATAGTGGCTCTTTTGTGTATGGTGGTGATCTCCATTGTACTGGGGGCTATATTGGGTGCGGTGATAGGTGTGGGAACAACGCTAGTGTAACTGGTTAAGGAAAGAAGATGTGTCACGGTTTCGCGACACGTGGCACAGGCTTCTTTCATGAGGTATCTAAAAATATGAACGATGAAGAATTATTCTGAACAAGAGGAGCATTCCGGGGTACCTAAAGGTTGTTGGGGACGTGTATTGCGTTACTTGATGATTCCGTTTAAGGTTTTTGGAAAAAAGAGGGATGTTACGGGACAGGGAGAGAAGCAATCCTGTCGGGGGGAGGCGGATAAGTGTGTAAATGCTCGTTCATCTTTAAGCCGGACGGATATGGAAGGGTATTGCGAGAAAGTGGTGGCTTATTTGCAAGAGAGTGAGATATACAAGGAACCGGATATTTCGGTGGCATACGTGGCGAAGGCTACCGGTATTTCAAGTACAATCATATCTCAATCGATAAACACACTTTTAGGAAAGAATTTTTTTAATCTGATAAACGGAATGAGAGTGGAAAAGATCAAGCGGATGTTGCTGGACGGGTGTCAGAATAAATATTCCATCGAACAGATAGCCCGCATGTGCGGTTTCCGTTCCCGATCTTCTTTCTATCTTGCTTTTAATAAGATAGAGGGGATGACACCCACGGAATGGTTGAAGAAAAATAAAAAATAAACTTAAATGAAGTGATGAGAAAGATATGGATATTCCTCACGTGTTTTATGTTGGCGGTGAATCTCGCTTACGGTCAGTCGTGGGGTGAAAAGATAATAAAAAAGGCTGGTAAGCGGGCAGAAGAGAGAGCGAAGCAGAAAGTGGAGGACAAGGTGAACAAGAAAGTGGATAAGACCGTGGATGACGCTTTTGATGAGGCGGGGAATGCCGTGAAAGGAAATAAAGATAAAAAAGACAAAACGGAGAAGAAGGAAGAGGTGAAGGTAAAACCTGTTGCAACAAAAGCGGAGAGTGGTCAGCGAGTGAAGCAAGGTCCGCGGGGACCGGTAAAAAGGACGGAGATAGGTAAAATATTGCCTTCCGAAAGTATAGACGTTGCGGAGAGTAGTGGTGGTGTATTATCGGGGGGAGGAGAAATTTCGATTGCCGTGTATAACGCTGCCGACAGGTCGTTCTATATTTACAAGGACGGTAAACGAACGGGACCTTACACGAAGTCCGAGATGAAGGCTCAATTGCCTGCCGATAGAGTCAAGTACATGAATGCCAACGTGACGAGGAAGGTGCGGGCTTCCCAAAAGCCGTTGCAGGACGGTTATGTTGTCGAGGGAGGCAAGAAATACGGCCCGCTCGAGGGAGAGCTTTATTATCTTTACGAGAACGAGGATAAAAGTGCTTTTATCGCTGTGGTGTATAACATGAATGCCCCGTTGGCGTTTGTTACCCCGTTAGCCGGGGTGGTGAAGACCGACAAGTATATGCAATATGACTTGGAAGTGCTCACGAACGAGGGTGGCAAAGTCCTTTTGTTGAGTATACCGCTTACAAGCACGAACCCGCAAAAACAGATGGAGAAGCAGATGGAATATAATCAAATACAGATGGAGAAGATGAAACCTATCATTGATTTGACGAAGAAGATGCAGGGGGCCAGCACGGAGGAACAGATGAAAGTGGTCGCGGAGATAAAACGAAAGAAAGAGGAGATCGAAAAGGAACTCAAGGAGATCGCTCCCGATCAGCTTGTTTTCGAGAAATATATCTATACTCTTGATGGTAAAGGGTACGGGCCTTACGCGAAGGATGCCATGATATGTTTTTCCCGCTCCGGGGGAGAGCATTGGGCAGCGATGTTTAACGGCACGTTGCGAATAGACGGGGTGGAGATGCAAGTGCCGGGAGGAATTTACCCGACGAGTGATATACTTTGGATTTCCCCGGACGGGCAGCGGTTTGCCTTGAAAGAATATGATAAGATCGCCTTTTCCGACGGGAAGGAGTATCCCTACCCGATGCACGTGACGTACGAGAACGGTGAATTGATCTGGTTATGCATGGAAAACAAGGAAAGTATAGTAAGGTATTCTTTGGACTTTTAACGGGATGCGGAGTCGCTATCCTGCTATCTTTCGCGTGTGATTGCCGAAGTCGCAGGGAAGGGAATGAAGAACGCTACGATGAGCTGTTTCGGGCGGAGTATTCGGATGCATTGACTTTTCTTGACTGTAACCTTTGGATAGCGGACTCCGCCACCTGTTGGGGTGTCGATCCGGATGTGGTTCGTGCCACGGTGTTTCCCGAATTGTTGCGTTACTCCGCGCTTCGAGACCAGATAGAGACCTCTTGTCTGAAAACGCTTTACGTGCAGTTCGGGGAGAAGTATGCTAATTTCTCAATCGGGCGTTTCCAGATAAAGCCTTCTTTCGCCGAGAAGCTGGAACGATTGTGGATGCACGACACGGTGAAACGCAGTCCGGATGTTCGTTTTGACACGACGACTTCCGCGCGTGCCCGCAAGGAACGGATCAACCGGTTGGAAACCTTGGAAGGTCAGGTCAGGTATATCTGTTTGTTCATGCGCTTGTTGCCTGAACTGCATCCGGGGATAGACCGTTTGGACGCCGAGGCACGATTACGGTTTTATGCTACGGCATACAACTATTCTTTCACGGCGGAATATGATGCCATACAGGTGGAAGCGTATAGAAAGCGTTTCTTTATATCTATGTTTGCTTATCCCGGAATGAAGTATTATAATTATTCGGATATTGTTCTTTTTTATTATTCGAATTTGAATAACCATGTTCCATAGGAATTTTTGAAAAAAATTGTATATTAGCAAAATTAGTGTATGGATTGGATGACAAATGAAGATTTATTGATTATAATTGTGAATTCCGGCTGTATCACCTTGTTGGTGGTTATGGCTATCGTGTTGGGCGCCGCTACTCGAATGAAAAGCGGCGGGGGGGGCGCAGTGCTGATCGTGGCGACGACAGTTCCGGTCTATATTTATAATTTGTCCCGTTCCGTGGAGTTTTACGGTGTAGCGGAGATAGCCGTTTATCCCGCTTGTTTCATGAATGCCTTGTTGTTGCCCGTGTTGTGGTTGTTCGTCCGGGGACAATTGGATAAGACATTCAAGTTTACCGCCGGATATTGGTGGCATTTTATTCCGGCTTGTATTTCTTTATTGGCTATGTTGATCTATTACCTGCCGATGTCGAGAGAGGAATTTATCGAGGATATGCTCGAACAGGCTAACGGTGTGGAGAATTTCGTGGCTCTAGTGAATGACTTTATCGTATTATTTCAGCTTGTGTTTTATTTCATTCTTATTTTCCGATTCCTGCGTCGGGTAAAGCGGGTGTTGCAGGATAATTATTCCGATAGTGATTACTTGACGATCGGGTGGCTTCCCCGTACGGTAACTTTATTCGGGATTTTGTTCGTTATCGTGTTCGTTACTTATCTGATTTCGCCTCGGACTGATGTATGGCTGATCCCGATACTGAATGTTATAGCGATGAGTTATTTGACGTATAATTATATCGTTTATCCGGTTGCGGGGTATATCTGTCGTCTGGATTCTTCTGTTTCGGAGGTGAAAAGGGCTTCTAAAACATTGTGGCAAACCGTTGATTTGGATATCGGTCAAATGAAATTGAATTGCGATCGGGTAATTGATATATTGAATTCTACCCATATTTACAGGAATCCCGATCTCTCGCTGGATATGTTGTCGAGAGAGACTGGGATAGGGAAAGGTGCTATTTCCCGTTCGATAAACGGTTATTTGCAGAAGAACTTCTTTGAATTGATTAACGAGATGCGGGTACGAGAGGCAAAGCGAATGCTATTGCTATTGAAGTCGAACAATTACACGATAGACAGTATCTACCGGGAATGCGGTTTTCATTCCCGGTCTACCTTTTTCCTCGCGTTCAAGAAAGTGGAGGGTACATCTCCAGCCCGTTGGTTGAATGAAAAAGAAAAATATTGAGTTGGTTTTACCAGCTACCGCTGGAACCGCCACCACCGAACGAGCCGCCGCCAAATCCCCCGAACGAGCCGCCGCCGCTGCTAAAGCCGCCGAAGCCACCACTGCTGCTGCCGCCGCCAAAACCGCCCATGGGGAAGATAAAGAAGCCGCCGGAGGAATGCCCCGGTGAATATCCGCCGCCACCCCGGCGACGGAAAATGAAGGATAGTAATACCGCTAAAAAGAAAAAGCCGATGACGAAGTCAATCCACCCGCTGCGTTCGCTTTTCTTCCGGTATTCGTCCGCCGTGTATTCTCCTTTCGTGAGATCCGTGATCACGTCGAGAGCCTTGTTTACTCCCCTGTAATATTCTCCTTGCTGAAAAGAGGGGATGATTTCGTTACGTATGATACGGGATGCGATGACGTCCGGAATGACTCCTTCTAACCCGTAACCGACGGAGATGGCTACTTCGCCTCGTTCTCTGCCGCTCTTGGGTTTTATCAGGAGCACGATACCGTTGTCCTTGCCTTTTTGTCCCACGCCCCATTGCTCACCCAAGCGGGCGGCGTAATCGTTGATATCATAACCGTTTAGCGTGGGAACGGTGACTACCGCTATCTGCGTGGATGTGCTGTCGTTGAAATTCCTTAGCTTTCTTTCCAGTGTGTTTTGTTCCTGTTTGCTGAATAGTCCGGTGAAATCGTTCACGATACGCCGGGGTTTCATGGGGTCGGGAATGTTCTGTGCTCCGGTGATATAGCTTATGCCCGCGATAAGGGTAAGTAATATGAATAGTCTTTTTATCATTGTTGTTCTAGTTACTGAATGAAATATCATCGGGAAGTTCGTTCACGTCATCCTCTTGGTAGGGGAAATACGCTTTTAATTGTTCCCCGGCAGTAATCACGGCTTCGCAAATACCTTCGGTGATCGCTCCCTGTTTGAATTTCTCGACCATGTTTGTTTTGATCGAGTCCCAGAATCCGGTGGGTACTTTGGAATTAATCCCGGCATCGCCGAGAATGGCCAATTTGTGGTCGAGTAGAGCAACGTAAATCAATACCCCGTTGCGAAGTGCCGTTTTGTGCATCTTCAATTCGGCGAACACGTCCGCCGCCCGGTCGAGTACTTCTATCTTGCTGCGATTCTCGATATGCACCCGGATTTCTCCGGAAGTATCTTTCTCCGCCTTTTGTATGGCAGCTACCATGGCTTCTTTTTGTTCTTTGGTGAATGCTTTCTCGGGAGACATGAGTTGATTTTAAATTTTAGATTTTAGATTTTGGATTCCAACTGCACGGGATTTCGCTTTTTTAGAATTTTACTTCCGGTGCTTTTTCCGCCCCGGCGGTAGCCTCGAAGTAAGGTTTCACGGTGAAGCCGAACATGTTGGCGAGGATGTTTTTCGGGAATGAACGGATGTAAGCGTTATAGCTTTTCACGTCCTCGTTGAATTTCCGTCTTTCCACGGCAATACGGTTCTCGGTACCTTCCAGTTGAGCTTGCAAATCCCGGAAGTTTTCGTTTGCCTTGAGGTTGGGGTATTGTTCCGATATAGCCATCAAGCGGGAGAGGGCAGAGGAGAGTTCGCCCTGCATGCTGTTGAATTGTCGGATGGTCTTCTCGTCAAGTTGATCAAAATTAATTCTCATTTGGGTTGCTTTCGCGCGGGCTTCCACAACTTGGGTCAGCGTGTTTTGCTCGTGTTCGGCGTATCCTTTCACCGTGTTCACGAGGTTAGGGATTAAGTCCAAACGGCGTTGGTATTGGTTTTCCACGTTCGACCATTGTGATGATACTCCCTCGCTACGAGTTACCATTTGATTGTAACTTCCTTTAAACCACATGAAAATACCAATCAGGATAATGACAATTATTCCGATTACAATATAACTCTTCTTCATTTTTTTGCTTTTATTTTAGTAATACAATTAATGTGACAAATATAATATTTTTCAATTTCTTCTATCAGAAACCATGCCGTTTTAGCAGGGCTTCAAGTTCTTTTCCGGTAATATTTTCCTTTTCGGCTTTGTCGTAGATATAGAGAAGATTGATAACTCCTTCCTCGACGTTTAGAATAATAGTATAAGTAATTACCCGTGCCCCGTGGCTTTTTCCTTTCCCTTTCGAACGAATAGCCATACGAACTTTGCGCAGACCTTTTCCTAAATCTATGCCGGAGTCCGGGTGCTCAAGTAATTCTTGCTGTAAGGCAATAAGATCGTTTCTTAAAGAATGGTATCGTTTACTTAATCGTTTGAACTCTCGATCGAAATCTTCAAATGTTCGGATTTTATAATTCATCGAGAAGTTCATTTATGTCCCTGAATCTACTCTTTTTGCCTTCACGTTCTTCTTTGAGGGCGATCAAACCTCTCTCTATTCCCGCTAAAATCTCTTCTTTACCGATAGTTTCTTTCTCGACCGCTTTCTTTTGGCGGCGGATATATTTCACCAAACGTTTGAGTGCTATCATATCGTTAAGTTGTTTGATATCATCTATTAACTCCTGTTTCAAGATATTCATTTCCCCGTAAGCGATAGCGGGTTCGCTGACTTCATTTTCCGCCGGAGGGGGCATTTTGTATGTTTTCTTTTTTGCCATAGTAATGATCCTAGTGGTCTTAATAATCACAAAGATACGAAATATATCCGAAAAGTGTTATGCTTTTTCCCGTATTACCCGGTCATAGATGTAAAGTAACACGGTTGTGCCTAATCCTATGGCTAGAATTACCATCCAAATATTAGAGGGAGAGTATTGTTGCCAAAGGAGATCGGTCAATTCCTTGTGTCCCATGTGGAGTTGTTGCGCCACGTTGTCAAAATAGGCGTTACTGGATAACCCTTCGGGGATAGCCAAGCCTTTGGCTTCGGCGAATTGGCGGGTGATAACCACTTTGTCGGACATATTCTGGTACACCATACCGGAGATAATCCCCGCGAAAACACTACCGATAAACACGGGAATAAAGGAGTATCCCATGTAAAGGGCTTTCTTGTCATGCGGGGCGATACGTCCGATGTATTCCGTGATCTTGGGTGAGCCTGCCATTTCTCCCAGCGAGAAGACGAGTATCGCCACGAGCGTGAAGAGTACGTTTTGGGAAAATAATGTTAATGCCATACCAATGGAACACACGAGAAAGCCTGACATCATTGATTTCAACGGTTTCATGCGCATCACGATGCTTGATACCGCGATTTGGAAAATGATGATATACAAGGCATCGAAGTTTGTCACGAATTCGGCGTCCAATACTCCCGGCGCGGGACTGTAATTATTACTGATAAATGGAATATACTCGTGGAAAAAGTTGTAAAGTACGCTGGTATCCACCCACTGAGAGATAAACACGGGCAGCGTGAAGAATAACTGGTAATACATAGTCCAAAAACCTGCCACGATAAGCAGGAACACGAGAAATTTGACATCCCGTACGATGCTGAACATATTACGGAATATATCCCCGAAAGTCTTTGCCAGAGAGGTTTGTTCCACTTTTCCACGGTGAGGTTCCTTGTAAAAGAGCAGCAGAATGAAATTCAACGCGATCATCCCTGCCGAAACGTAGAACACGAGATGCGATGATCCTTTAAATAGTAATGTTACCATAGGACCGAAGAAAGCACCGATGTTCACCATCATGTAGTAAACGCCGAATCCTATTGATGCCGTTTCATCAGTGGTTGTTTTGGCTATGGTTGCCGATATTACCGGTTTGAATAACGCGGCACCCACGGCAAGATAAAGATACATGAGAAATACTCCCGTGAATGTTGAGAACAAGGGTAAGAGGATAAATGCCGAGGTGTAAATCACGAAAGCAAGTGCCAGTATTTTTTTGTACCCGTAACGGTCAGCAATTGCCCCGGTCAACACGGGTAGGAAGTAGAGTATTCCAGTGCCCACGCCCATGAGGATACCTTTCTGGCTCTGCGTGAATTCCAGACCGCCCGCGTCGGAGGAACTGGTGAGGTAATTGGCAAATAGCATGAAAAATCCATACCATGCCCAACGTTCGAATAACTCAATAGTGTTTGCCACCCAGAAGGTGCGGGGAAATTTACTGAAAAAACTCATTATTTTAGGTTTTGCCTTCGGCAAGTTAC
Source organism: Butyricimonas muris (assembly GCF_046365375.1). NCBI lineage: Bacteria > Pseudomonadati > Bacteroidota > Bacteroidia > Bacteroidales > Odoribacteraceae > Butyricimonas > Butyricimonas muris. The sequence continues at coordinate 502,716 of NZ_JBKEIT010000003.1, forward strand.
AAGTTGCATTGGCCTTCGGCAGTTACAGGTTACAAGTTCGAAGAGATTGTCTAAACCTGTAACTGCGAAAGCAATGTAACTCGCCGTAGGCGAATTATTTAACCAAATTCATCGTATCTGTCGCAATAACTAATTCTTCATCGGTAGTGATGCTCATCACGATCACTTTAGAGTCAGACATGGATAACATTTTGTCTTTTCCGCGAGTGCCTTTGTTGGCAGCCGTGTCGAAATGAATACCCATGTATTCCATGTTACGGCATACTTGTTCGCGTACTTCATCGTCGTTCTCTCCGATGCCACCCGTGAATACGATCAAGTCTACGCCGTTCAGTATGGCCGCGTAACTACCCACGTATTTTTTCACGTCGTAAGAAAGAATGTCAAGAGCCAAACGGGCTTTCTCGTTACCTTCGCTTGCGGCAGTTTGCAGGTCACGACAGTCTGAAGATACCTCGGACACTCCTTGTAATCCGGATTTTTTGTTTACCAAGTCGTTTGCTTGAGCTGTGGTTAGTCCTTCTTTGTCGCAGATATACAACAATGCACCGAGGTCGAGATCACCCGTACGGGTACCCATGATCACCCCCGCGTTGGGAGTGAAGCCCATAGAGGTGTCGACGGATTTGCCTTTGTTGATAGCGGTAATGGATGAGCCGTTACCGAGGTGGCAGGTGATAATCTTTTTCTCTTCGATGTTCCAGCCTAGAATGTTGCATGCCTTTTGAGCCACGAATTTGTGAGATGTCCCGTGGAAGCCGTAACGACGTACCCGGTATTGCTCGTAATATTTGTAGGGCAGACCGTAAATGAATGCCTCTTTCGGTAGTGTCTGGTGGAACGAGGTATCGAATACGGCTACTTGCGGAACGCCCGGCAGTAGTTTTTCCATTGTCTCGATTCCGGTCAGGTTTGCCGGGTTATGCAACGGAGCCAACTCGCAGCAAGCGGCGATTTTATCTTTAGCATCTTTGTCCACGATAACGCTTTTGGCAAAGAATTCTCCCCCGTGTGCCACGCGGTGTCCCACGGCATTAATATCGGTCAGTGCCTTGATTACCCCGTGTTTCGGGTCAACAAGTGCTTTCAGAATCAAGTCAATACCGACGGTGTGATCCTTGATCGGTTCTTCCACCACGTATTTATCTTTTCCTTCCGGTTTGTGTGTGAAGCTTCCTACCGGTAGACCGATTTTTTCTACCAATCCTTTTGCCAGTAACGTCGGCTCTCCTTCCATGTCTAACAACTGGTATTTTATGGAGGAACTACCGCAGTTTAATACTAATATGTTCATTATATTTGAATTTATAAAGTTTTTAAAGTCCGTGAAATATTTAGTTCGTAAAGTTTATAAGGTTTATAAAGTTCATAAAGTAAACTTGCTTTATGAACCTTATGAACTTTATACTTTATAGACTGATTTATTTTGCTGCAGCTTGATTTACCGTGATAGCCACTAGGTTTACGATATCACTAACCGAACAACCTCTTGACAGGTCGTTGATTGGGGCTGCCATACCTTGTAGCACGGGTCCAACAGCTTCGATGCCTGCGATGCGTTGCACGAGTTTATAGCTGATGTTACCTACTTCGAGGCTGGGGAAGATAAGCACGTTGGCTTTTCCGGCCACGGGACTGCCCGGGGCTTTGCTTGCACCCACGGAAGCTACCAGTGCGGCGTCTGCCTGCATTTCGCCGTCGATCATTACGTCGGGAGCCATTGCTTTTGCCAGTTCGGTTGCTTTTACTACTTTATCTACCAGTTCGTTCTTTGCCGATCCTTTGGTGGAGAAGCTCAACATGGCCACTCTCGGCTCGATTTTAGCGATAGCTCTTGCGGTTCCGGCAGTAGCCACGGCTATTTGAGCCAATTCTTCAGCGGTGGGGTTAGGCAACACGGCACAGTCGGCGCACACGATTAACCCGTTTTCCCCGTATTCCGGTTTGTTGGTCAACAGGAGGAAAGCCCCTGATACGACAGACATTCCCGGTAGCGTCTTCACGATTTGTAACGCCGGGCGCAATACGTCTCCGGTAGCGTTCTTCGCTCCGGCGACTTCACCGTCTGCGTCGCCGCTTTTGATCATCAAAGTTGCCAGATAAAGCGGATCAACAACAAGTTTCAATGCTTGTTCCTTTGTCATCCCTTTACTCTTGCGGAGTTCAACCAACAAGTCGGCATAAGCCTCTTTTTTTTCGTGGTTCTCGGGATCGATGATTGTTGCTTTACCGATATTTTTTAACTCGAATTTCTCCGCCAAAGCCTTGATTTCCTCCGGTTTCCCGATTAGGATAATTTGCGCGATACCTTCACCCAAAAGGATATCGGCAGCTTGTAACGTACGTTCTTCGGTTCCTTCCGGAAGTACAATTCTTTTATTGCACTTCTTGGCGTTTTCTTTGATTTGTTCAAGGAGATTCATTGTCTTTATCTGTTTTGTAATTGTTATTCGCAATCGTTGCCGCAAAAGTATGAATAATTCATCAAATTACACGTGTTTTGCTATTTATTGTTTGCAATTTTCAATGATTTTGCAAGATTGAGATTACAAAATTCATGAACTCACTTTAAAGCGTACTCGTAATACTCCTTCGTTGAAATCGTGTGATATTATACGGAATGTACCGATTTCCGCCGTGTTCGTCACGTGTTCGCCGATACAGGCACATTGATCGTAATCACCGATACGGATAACGCGTACTGTATCTACGCTTGGGTCGGGCAGGCGTTCGATGCTGATACTTGAAGGTACTTTGTCTTTCGGGTAGAAAATTTCTTCCACGTTGATGTTCTGTTGAATAATGTCGTTCACCGCTTGTTCTACCGTGGCTATATCCTCGGGAGTGGGAGAGGTGGTGAAATAATAGTCACACTTGGACTTCTTTTTCTCGATATGCGCCGAGAAAGCCCGTTCGCAATGGAAGTATTTTACCATTTGCGAGTTTAGTATGTGTTCCGCCGTGTGCATGGCAGGCGAGGAGTATACCTTGTTCGGTTCGTTGATGTTCATGCTTTTAATATTGCAAATTTTGTAGTTTGTGATGTTCCATCGCGAATATAATTAAATAATTTACGATACGCGAATTATTTGATTACAAGTTAATAGGTCACAAGTCGGTAAAAAAATAACTGTTTCTTTTGGATTTATCAAAAAGATACTTACCTTTACAGCGAGAATCAAATGTTACAACCGTTCACGGTAAAAATACATAATGAATACCGGGGATAAGCGCGAGACACACTTAGGAAGTTTTACTTTCATAACATGATCGAATCGATACGCCTTAGACCTTATATCGGCCCTTGATATACTTCCAAACCCTCCACTCGCCATTCCCCGGTTTCTTTTTTTTAGTCTAAATCACATGTTATAATAGAATTTATTGCCTATCTTTGCACCTTGAGCGGGTAAAAATACCCGTGGGGAAGAATCCCTTTTGGGTGTGTCCCCTTTAATTTAGGTTTAAATAAAACTGTAATTATGAAGTTATTAGAAGGAAAAACAGCCATTGTAACCGGGGCATCAAGAGGTATCGGTAAAGCTGTGGCAATGGAGTTTGCCAGACAAGGCGCTAATATTGCTTTTACCGACTTAAGGTATGACGAAATCGCACAAGAGACAGAGAAAGAGATTGCTGCCTTGGGCGTGAAAGCGAAAATGTACGCTTCCAACGCTGCCGATTTTGCTGCTACAAGTGCTACCGTGGACGAGATTGTTAAAGAATTCGGACGAATTGACATACTTGTAAATAATGCCGGAATCACGAAAGATACTTTGTTAATGCGCATGAGCGAAGAACAATGGGATGCCGTGATTAACGTGAACCTCAAATCCGTGTTCAATTTCACGAAAGCCGTTTCTGCCGTCATGTTACGCCAGAAATCGGGTTCTATTATCAGCATGAGTTCCGTGGTGGGAGTAAGCGGTAACGCCGGACAGGCTAACTATGCCGCTTCCAAGGCAGGTATCATCGGCTTCACCAAGAGCGTGGCGAAAGAATTAGGTTCTCGCAACATCCGTGCTAACGCCGTGGCTCCGGGATTTATCATCACGGACATGACCGCTCAATTGTCCGAGGACGTGCGGAAAGAATGGGCTGCTAAAATTCCATTGAAAAGAGGCGGAACGCCGGAAGATATCGCTAAAGTATGCGTGTTCCTCGCTTCCGATTTGTCCTCTTACGTGACAGGACAGACCATCCACGTTTGCGGTGGAATGAATATGTAGACATCGCCGAAGGCGAGTTACAAGTTGCAGGTTATCAGGTTACAAGTTGTACCTGTAGCCTGCAACTTTTTTATGACAGGAATGTATGTGGCAAAATCACCGAATCACTCCACGTACATGTACCAACTACCGGAAAAATCAACTTGATTTTCCCCGGCGAAAAAGATATACACGTGGATTATGTGGTATATTAGAACTCGGACAGAATTCGAAGGTGATTCTATAGTGATACAGTTGTGTGTACTGATTATGTCGGATTCCGTACGGGACATCGGTTACCTGAAGGTGTGTTTATGTCTTAAATAGATGTGTTTGTGAAAACACGTGTGCTCTTTATGAAATATGGTTGGAAAAGGGTAAAGCGGAAAGTATCTTTGTATTGAATAATAAGAAATGGGACGGGAACGTCCCATTTCTCACTTTGTGTGATTATTATTGTGCTTTTTTCATGTGGATGGAAAGGTTCGGGGCGGTTTTGATTTTTACTTTTTTCATACCGGGAGCGGTAACGGTAAGTTTATCGTTTTTCCCGGTGACAAGTAAAAATTTACCGTCCTTGTCTGTATTTGTTTGAACTCCTTGAGTCGAAACAGTTGCTCCTGCAATCGGGTTACCGTCTTGGTCCAGAATTGTACCTGATGCTTCTATTACGGAGGGGCTGGTTACAACTTTAACCTCAGACATTCTGAGACGAAAATGAGGATGTTCGTCTTGCTTTGTAACGCTAAAATAACTTTCTCCCTGTAACTGAATCTCTCTTCCGTTTGGTTGAATTTCTTGAGAAACAAGATCCGTTTGTGATGATAGTTTCACCTTTGTTCCGTCTGCAAGAGTAATTATTGAGTCTTGAGCAGATAAAACATATATCGGGGAAAATGTGATAAAATCTTTTACTAACTCGACGTTGACAACTCCGTGCCTGCCTTTCTCGCCATAAACGGAAGTGGCAGCTTTATCTTTGAGAATGGTTATTGATTTGACTATTTGGGGAGGAAGCGAGCGGAATGCTTTCTGATCTACTTCTTGTCCCTCTACAATAAATAAAGGTGTGTCAAGGGATTCGTCACTGATACGGCTTGATATGATATACGTCCCCCCATCGATAACGGTATCCCTAATTAACACGCGTGAAGAGCGGGAGAGGGTATCCTTGCGAATCGTGAGTGTAACCAAGGAGTCGTTGGAGGAGGTGGTGGTAATGTAAATCACACCATCTTTTGCAGAGGTCTTCACGGTCGTCTTGGTTGTCAGAGAGTCTTGTTCCGGAACGGGATTATTTGCCGCTTTTGTTTCCAGAATTGAAGTAAAATCATTAACTTTGATTGCTGAAATCTCGTTTAGTTCACCGGAGATTTCGGGACGGGCGAAAGCGGTTAAGGCGATTACCGCCAATGGAAGTACATACAGGTACTTTGCACGAGCCCACGGACTGGATTTTTCTTTTAACATCATAGTGATTCGTTTTTTAAGTTTACTGTGATTAAAGCTGTTGGCCATAGAGTAGAGCCTTGTGCCGACAGCTTTTTTTATTAATAATAATTGATATTGTTTCGCGTTGATGCCTTGGCGGATAACCGAGTCGTCAGCCTCGTATTCGTGAATGGTCTGCAATTCCTGTTTAAGCAGCCAAGAGGCGGGGTTGAACCATTGGAAACAGATACAAAGGTCTGAAATCAACAAGTCAACGGAATGGCGGTTACGTATATGCGCCATTTCGTGAGCGAGGATTTCCTTGCTATTCTCTGTCAGATCTTTTTCCGAGATCACGATGTATTTCATCCAGCTGAAGGGGGCGATATCTTTGTCGTGTACAGCCAATATAGTCCCTTTTTCCAACTTTTCTTTCCGTCCGCGGCGTACCAGACAGAGCATGTGTGCGAGCGAGTATGCGGTACGTCCGAAAAAGAAAAGAATCCCGAGAAAGTAAACCAGCAGAGCGAGCAGTATCCACACGGGGATGGATGGTGTTACCACAGCGGCTGACGTGGTCTGTATAACATCGTCAACCTGCATGATGTATTGCTCGAAGTTTACAAGAGTTTGCTGAATCTCGGTATTATCGTGAATGGTTATTTCACAGAAGGGGATAACAAGGGATAAAACCAGTATGCCGCATAGAGCGAGCCGGTTGAAACGGTGAAATGTTTCTTTGCTGAGCAGCAACCTGTAAAACAGATAAAATGCTGTCAAACAAACGGATGCTTTCAGTATGTAGACGAAAAAAGTTCCCATAAGTTATTCGTTTTGGTGTGCTTTTTCTACTTCGGCTATAAGTTGTTTCAGTTCTTCCAGAGAGATGTCTTCTTCTTGTACCAGTGAAGAAACAGCATTGAGGTACGAGTTGTTGAAATACTTGTTGATCACGTTCTTTAAAGTACCTTTTCTAAATTCTTCTTCACTGATGACGGCATGGTATTGATAGGTGTTACCAAAAGCCTCGTGCCCGAGAAATCCTTTTTCTTCCAGACCCCGCACGATGGTGGAGAGGGTATTGAAATGCGGTTTGGGATCTTCGTAATAGGCGAGTAATTGTCTCACGAATAGAGAACCTTCCTTCCAGAAAAATCCCATGATTTCTTCTTCTTTTGCTGTTAGTCCTTTCATAGTTTTTATCTTTTACGCAAAGTAACTAAAAGTTTTAGTTATTCAACTAATTCTTGTAGTTAATAATTTACTAATATTCTATAAAATAATATATATAACTGATAATTAACAAGTAAGTGTGTATGCCCGTGTACGAGCATGCGACTTCTTCGGACTTTATGGACTGATTTTATTGGAATGCTTGTAAAAATGTTTATATTTGTCTAGTTGTGCGTGAGTGAGGATATTAAGGAATGTATGTAGTGTAATTTAAAATTATTGTCATGGAAGAATGGTGGAATGCTTTAGGTTTATTTATGCAGTCGGTGTGGTGTATCACGTTGTTTGCCAGTTTGGTATTTGTTATACAAACCATAATGACTTTCGTGGGAATGGATGCCGACGGGGGGATGGATGTTGATTTGGATGTCGATTCGTCGGGTGACGGGGACGGACCTTTTCAATTATTCACGTTCCGTAATTTTATTAATTTCCTGTTGGGATTCGGTTGGTCGATCATCTCTTTTCAAGGAGCGATAGAGAATCAGTTTTTGTTGATTCTTCTGGCTGCCGTGATCGGGGTATTGCTGGTTATGGCCGTGATGGCTATTTTCCGGTTTATGAGCAAGATGGAGCAGAGTGGAACGATTCAGATTGCAAATGCTGTCGGGTGCAAGGGAAACGTGTATTTAAAGATTCCGGCAGAAAAGCGGGGAGAAGGCAAAGTGCAAATCTCTGTTCAAGGGGCTATCCGGGAATTTGACGCTATTACTCTGGGTGAGGAGTTGGAAACGGGAGCCCCGATTAAAGTGGTGGAGGTGGTGAATGACAGCACCTTGCTGGTGGAGCGTTTTTAAAGAATACTATTTAATTATTTAACAGCTATAATATGGAATCTATGGAAGGTAGTTTGTATTTAATCGTCGCGATAGCGGCGGTCTTGTTCGTGACGTTCGCGGCAATATTGTCCCGTTACAAACGTTGTCCGTCGGACAAGGTACTGGTCGTGTACGGTAAGACCGGGAAAAATGCGGCGGGAGGTGTGAGTTCGGCCCGTTGTATTCATGGTGGTGCGGCATTTATATGGCCGGTGTTCCAGAGTTACGCTTTTCTGGACTTGACGCCTATTTCTATCGAGTGCAATTTGACAAACGCGTTGAGTAAACAAAATATCCGTGTGGATGTACCGTGTCGGTTCACCGTGGGTATTTCTACCGAATCGGACAGTATGACGAACGCTGCCGAACGTTTGCTGGGGCAACGGTTGGAGAATATTCAGGATTTGGCGAAAGATATTCTTTTCGGTCAATTGCGTCTGGTGATTGCCACCATGGATATCGAGGAAATCAATTCCGACCGGGACAAGTTTCTGGCTAACGTGAGTGCCAACGTCGAGGCGGAGTTGCGTAAGATCGGTTTGAAACTGATAAACGTGAACGTGACGGATATTCGCGACGAATCGGGTTATATCGAGGCTCTCGGAAAAGAAGCGGCGGCGAAGGCTATCAATGATGCCAAGAAGAGCGTGGCGGAGCAGAACCGTTTCGGTGAGATCGGTAAAGCCGAGGCAGACCGGGATAAAGATATACGTATCGCGGAAACCGTGCGGGATACCCGTATCCGGACGGCGGAAGCTAACGCCACTGCCGTGGATGGTGAGAATAATGCCAAGATTTTGATAGCGGATTCGGATGCTATCCGCCGGGAACGGGAGGCAGAGGCTGCTCGTAAGGCGATTGCCGCCGAGAAAGTGCAAGCCGCTAGAGCTTTGGAAGAGGCTTACATGGCTGAGAAGGAAGCCGAGATAGCCCGCGCCGAAAGGGAGAAAGCTACACAAGCCGCCAATATCGTGGTTCCCGCGCAGATTGACAAGGAGAAAGCGATTATCGACGCCGAGGCAGAAGCCGAACGTTTGCGCAGGTTGGCAAAAGGGGAGGCTGACGCAATCTTTGCCAAGATGGACGCCGAGGCACGGGGTATATACGAGGTATTGACCAAGCAAGCCGAGGGATACGCCCGGATCGTGAAAGCCGCTGCCGGCGATCCGGACAAGGCGGTGATGATGTTGATTACCGATAAGTTGCCGGAACTCGTGAAAACGCAGGTGGAAGCGGTTAAGAATATCAAGATTGACAAGGTTACCGTTTGGGACGGGAATAATGCTGGAAACGGTAATACTTCCACCGCTAATTTTATCTCCGGAATGATGAAATCCGTGCCCCCGTTAAACGATTTATTTAACATGGCGGGATTGAATTTACCCACTTATTTGAAAGGGACTCCGACGGAAGACGTGAAAGTTGAAGAGAAGCCACTGGAAGATGTTTCAAGTGAAAGCTAACTTTTAGCTTCGTTTTTCGTTAACTAATATTATCTTTGTGGTATACTTTAAAGAGGTATATCACAAAGATAATGTACTTTTAAATAAAATAGATTATGCGTTGGATAATTGACGGCGTGGACGACTTGAAGAGAGTGGCAAAGGAATTTCTGGAATTTACCGGGAAAGACACGATATATGCATTATACGGTCCCATGGGAGTGGGAAAAACGACTTTCGTGAAGGCTGTTGCCGAGCAGCTTGGGATAGAGGATGATGTAAATTCACCCACTTTTGCTATCGTGAACGAATATCTGACGGCACGGGGGAATTCGGTTTTCCATTTTGACTTCTATCGTGTGAAGAACGTGGAGGAGGCGATGGATTTCGGGTACGAGGAGTATTTTTATAGCGGGAACCGTTGTTTTATCGAGTGGCCGGAGATGATTGAATCGTTATTGCCGGAGAACACGTTAATTTGCCGTTTTACCGAACTGGAAGATGGGCGAAGAGAATTGACGATAGATTAAAATTATAAATACTAAATCAGAATCGCATGGATAATTCGGGTAAAATGTTAGGCGCACAGATAAACAGGGAATGGTTTTTGTACCAAGAGAAGGAAGTCTTCGGGGAACGCCGTCATAAGCGAATGACTATCGGGTTGCCGGATGAAACGGGGCGTCGGGAGAACCGGATTTGCCTGACACCCGAAGCCGTGGGAGTCTTGGTAGACTTCGGGCATTCTATTCTTATCCAGCGGGGTGCGGGGGAGCAGGCGCATTATCATGATAGGGACTATGCGGATGCCGGGGCGCAAATGGTGGATACCCGCGAGGAGGTTTACACGTCTGATGTTATTTTGAAACCGACACCCGTGATGCAAGAGGATGTGGAGGTGATGCGTGACCGTCAGGTGATTCTGTCCCCGATAGAACTGTTCGAGTTACGGAAAGAAGCTATCGTGGAGATGATGCAGAAGAAAGTGACCGCTATCGGTTTTGATATATTGAAAGGGGAGAACGGGACTTATCCGGTGGTGGAGATGATGAGCGAGATTTCGGGAAACTCGGCGATCATGATTGCCAGCGAGTACCTAAGTAATTCCCGCGAGGGGAAAGGTATCCTGTTGGGAGGGATTACCGGGGTGACGCCTGCCGAGGTGGTTATTCTCGGAGCCGGAACTCTTGGCGAGTACGCTGCTCGGACGGCTTTGGCTCTGGGGGCGGAGGTGAAAGTGTTCGATCATTCTCTGGATAGGTTGCGACGTCTGAATCATTGCTTGGGACAACGGGTGTACACCTCCGTGTTCCATAAACCGGTGTTGGAACGGGCATTATTGTCTGCCGACGTGTTGATTGGGGCTTTGCGTTTCTTTGACGATGATTTGGGAATCACGGTTTCCGAGGAACAGGTAAAGTTGATGAAACAGGGGGCAGTGATCGTGGATATGTCCATCGAACATGGCGGATGTATAGAAACTTCCGGTCCCACGACTCACGATAATCCCACGTACATGTACAACGGCGTGATTCATTATTGTGTGCCGAACGTGCCTTCACGGGTTGCTCGGACGGCATCTATCGCTTACAGTAACTTGTTTATCCCGCTATTCGAGAAGATTGCCCGCGGTGGGGGATTCAATCCCGCTATCAAGAGTGATGCCGGGTTACGACACGGGGTATATATATATAACGGTGTACTGACCAAAAAGATTATTGCCGATAAATACGGTTTGGTTTCCAGAGATATAGATCTGTTGCTGGCGGCATTTTAGAGTGATTCTTTTAAAATATGATCGATTACGGGGGTTAAATCACTGTTTCTCTTGATCTTGATACCTCGTATTCCGGCAGCTTCCGCGGCTTCGATATCTCGTCCGCCATCGCCGATCAACAGGGAAGCGGATTTGTCGATATCAAATTCCCGTATGGCTTGCTCGATCATGCCGGGGGCGGGTTTTCGGCAGGAGCAGGGAGCCACGCTGTCATGGTGAGGGCAATAGTATATTTTGTCGATACGTGCCCCGTGCTTTTCAAGTTCTGCGCACATGTAGGCGTGTACCGCCTCGACGTCTTCAATGGTATATTCTCCTTTGGCCACGCCGCCTTGGTTGGTTACTACGATAACCAGATAACCCGCTTCGTTCAATCGGCGGATGCCGTCGATGACACCGGGGTTGAAAACGAAATCTTCTTTTTTATAAATGTAGTAGTGACCTTCATCGGAGTTTATCGTACCGTCTCGGTCTAGGAATATGGCCCGTGATTTATGTTCGCCTTTGGCGGGTTGCAGGGTTGTAATCTTTTCCATTCTCAATGCATTATTTTGAATATCAATTCTCTTAATAATTGACCGTCGGAGATGTTAGCGTTACCGACACCTTTGGATTTGAGGTCATATTCTCTTAGCCATGATATAATGTTGGCACATTTCATGGCGTTGTATCTTTTGGCGCCTTCCGTGTAATCTTTCATGAAGTAGGGGTTTATTCCCAGAATCTTTGCCATTTCCTGTGGGCTTGGAGTACTCTTCTTCTGGTAATGGTACGTGAGCAGGTTCAGAAAATAGCGGAACAGCATGGTGATCGTGAGAACCAAGGGATTGTTCTTGGGGTTTGCCTCGAAGTAGTTCACGATACGGTTGGCTTTCAGGTGATCCATGGCAACGATAGCCGCGGTGAGTTCGAACGTATTGAACTCTTTGCTGATACCCGTGTGTTCTTCGACAAGGTTTTCCTTGATCTCTCCGCCGCCGGGAAGTAGCAGCATGAGTTTATCCAGTTCATTCGCTACTTTGCTAAGGTCATTGCCCAGACTATCCGCCAATATATTCGCGGCTTTCGGGGAGATCATGCATTTCTTCTCTTTGCAATATGACACGATCCAGTCGGGAATCTTGTTGTCGTAAAGTTTTGCCGAGTCAAAATAGACACAGTTGGGAGAAGAAGCCAATTTCTTGAACACCCCTTTGCGTTTGTCCGGCTTTTTGTTTTTATATAAAAATACCAGTATCGTGGTCGGTTGGAAATGGTCGACATAAGGAAGCAGATTCTCGAAATCCCGGATATTCTGGGCTTCCTTTACGATAACGACTTGTCTTTGTGCCATCATCGGGAAACGTCGGGCAGTATCGGTCACGGCGGTCATAGATACGTCATTCCCGTATAAAATAGTTTGGTTGAACGCCTTTTCATCTTCCGTGAGCGCACTCTTCTCTATTTTATTCGCTATTTCATCCAAGAAATAGGGCTCTTCGCCTGATAAAAAGTAAATTGGGAAATATTTCCCTTTCTTTATATCCGCAATAATCTCTTCGTATTTCATAAAGGCAAAGATACTATTTTAGTTTATAAAGTTTGTAAGGTTTATAAAGTTTATAAGGTTCATGTACTCTTGCGAGGCACTTTGTCCACGGTAGCATAGCTGCCGATAAATCTTGTCCGAAAGCCTCCCGTGACCTTATAGACTTTACAAACTTTATAAACCTTATGAACTTTATAAACTTTACAAACCCTTTTCTATCTGTCGTACCACCTCCTCTATCTCCTTGTCCCTTCCTTCCGGTTCGTAATCGGCTTTGAGGTTATTGCCGAAGAGGAGGGCAAGAGATTGCCAGAAATAGGCGTTCACGCTTCCCTTGTATTCCTTGATATGATGAAACGAAGAGTTATTTGTTTCCCGGTAGATCAGACGCACGAGTATTTTCCCTTGCGTGACGGTCAGGCTCATGAGAGGTTTTTTGAATGTCTTCATGAGTTGCTTGTATTCTTCTTTGATAATTCGCTCTTTTTCCCGTTTCGAGTGCGCTTGCGCGAGCAGTGCTTCAATCTCGTTAATCTTTGCGGCGGCTATTTTCGCGTAAGGGAGAGCCTTGCGGACGTTGTGTGCCAGTCGATGATTGCGTTTTTGCTGGCGGGCGTATTTGCGTGCGTTGATCCTTTTCGCGAGCACATTGACCTCATCCAGAGTGACATGGGGCAACGTATCCCTGCCGATAACGATGGAGGGTACGATACTTTGTGCCTTCGCGAAGGTGTTAATAAATAAAGATAGGAGTAATATGATGAATGTTTTGTACATTTTTTTATCTTTGCATTAACGCTTTATTGATACAAATTTAGTGATATATTTGACTTGTAAAAACGAAAACCAGTGGAAAAGGAATTTCAGGATCTGTTTCAGATACGTCATAATAATGACCGTGTTGAAGTTGGAAAGGTATTGATTGCCGAACCTTTTCTGGAGGGGAAGTATTTTAACCGTTCCGTGGTCTATATAGTGGAGCATGATGATTCGGGAAGCGTGGGGTTTGTTTTGAACAAGCCGTTACCTTACACGGCGTCCGAATTGGTGAAGGAATTGGATGGGGTGTATTTCCCGGTGTATATCGGGGGACCGGTAGAACGTAACCAATTGTATTACATTCACCGGAGAAACGATATCCCCGATTCGGTACGGATAGCGGATGGGATATACTGGGGCGGAGATTTTAAGGCAGTGACGGAGATGTTACAAGCCGGAAAGATATTGCAAGAGGAAATTCGTTTCTTTGCCGGCTATAGCGGCTGGACGGAAACGCAATTGGACAATGAACTGAAAGAAAACTCGTGGATGGTGGGTACGATTTCCGCGGACGTGTTGTTTACCGTTCCGAATAGCGGACTATGGGAACAGGTCATGAGTTCTTTGGGTGGCAAGCACAAATTGTGGGCGAATTTCCCGGAAGACCCGATTCTTAACTAATTGAAAATGGAGAATTGAAAATTGAAAATTGAAAATAAAAAAGGTTTGATGGTTAGATTTTTCGAGAGGGAGAGCATGAGCGGGGGAATCATAAATCTAAAATCATAAATCATAAATATAAAAGGCAGTTCGTTCTATCGCTGTCCCGCGAGGGAGAGAGGAAAGTCCGGGCAACGCAGGGCATCGTGCTTCCTAACGGGAAGGTATTCGAAAGGATACAGTAGTGTAACAGAAAACAACCGTTCCGTTCGCGGAACAAGGGTGAAAAGGTGGGGTAAGAGCCCACCGGTATCCCGGGCGACCGGGGTAGCCGTACGCCTCACGAGTTGCAAGACCATGTATACCGGCAATTAAGGTTTGCCCGATCGATGCCGGGGGGTAGGTCGCTAGAGCCGCGAAGTGATTCGCGGAGTAGATAAATGATAGAAACCGAAAGGTACAGAACCCGGCTTATAGAACTGCCTTTTTTTATTTAAAACTTATTAATTTACGATTTATGAATTACGATTTACGATTAAAAAAGCATAGGCATTTCGGTTAAATCATAAGTCATAAATCAAGAAATCATAAATCAAGAAATTAAAATAGAGGACGTGAAATCAATCAGAGAAATATTTAGAATAGGGTATGGACCTTCATCCAGCCATACAATGGGACCGGGACGTGCGGCACTTTTCTTCAAGGAGAGAAATCCCGACGCGGAGCGTTATCGGGTGACTTTATTCGGCAGTTTGGCTCTCACGGGCGTGGGGCATGGTACGGACGTGGCAATCCAGAAAATGATAGCTCGTCCCGACGACACGGAAATCGTGTGGGAATCCGATAAATCCTTGCCGCATCATCCGAACGGGATGCTGTTCGAGGCGTTGAACAACGGGGAGGTTGCGGATCGTTGGGAAGTATATAGTGTCGGGGGCGGAGCCTTATGGGATGAACAGGGGACTTTCAACTCGGACGACATATACCCGGACACGAAGATGACCGATATCTTGGATTGGTGCAAGTCCGAGGGGCGTTCTTTTGTGGAATACGTGGAATTGCACGAGGGACAGGAAATATTCGATTACCTCGAGGAAGTGTGGCGGGTAATGGTGGACAGTATCCACAACGGGTTGGAGAACGAGGGCGTGTTGCCCGGCAATTTGCGGTTAGCCCGCAAGGCTTGCTCGTATCACGTGCGGGCTCAACAATCCGCGGGAACCTTGCGCCACATGGGAATGGTGTTTGCTGCGGCTTTGGCAGTGGCGGAGGAGAACGCTGCTGGGGGCAAGATCGTGACGGCTCCCACTTGCGGTTCCGCGGGAGTGGTTCCGTCCGTGCTGTATTTCTTGAAACATGACCAGAACATAAGTGACAAACGAATCATAAAAGGATTGGCGACAGCCGGATTGATAGGTAACATCGTGAAGACTAACGGTTCTATTTCCGGTGCGGAAGTAGGGTGTCAAGGCGAATTGGGAACGGCTTGTGCGATGGCGGCAGGTGCCGCCGCCCAGATTCTCGGCGGTTCCCCGATGCAGATAGAGTATGCGGCTGAAATGGGATTCGAGCATAACTTGGGATTGACCTGTGACCCGGTAGGCGGTTACGTGCAAATCCCTTGTATCGAGCGTAACGCGTTCATTTCCCAGAAAGCGCGGGAGTGTGCCATTTACTCGTTGTTCTCCGACGGGCGGCACAAAGTGTCGTTTGACGACGTTGTCGAAACGATGATGCAAACGGGCTGCGACATGCAGGCAAAATACAGGGAAACAAGCCTTGGAGGATTGGCACGTATATACAGGGCGCCGTTGAAGAAGTGATTTTGCGGGGAAACCATGCCGGGTTTAAACTCGTAGATCAAGAATCTAAAATGATACAGGTTTTATGGATAGAATCAGATTAAAAGTTTTCGGGCTGTCATACCAGAGTATGTCGACCACGGGGGCATACGCGTTAGTACTTGCGGAAGAACACGACGCCTTCCGTATTCCCATTATTATCGGGATAGCGGAGGCGCAGTCGATCGCCATACAGTTGGAACACCTCGATTCGCAACGCCCCCTCACGCATGATCTGGTAAAGAATCTGGCAGATAGTCTGGGAGCTACCTTGGAAGAAGTTTCTATTTATCACTGGGAAGCGGGTATCTTTTATTCGGAATTGCGTTTCCGTCGCGGGGAGGAGATACTGAAGATAGATTCGAGGACTTCGGATGCCGTGGCCCTCGCGTTGCGCTACAATTGCCCGATTTACATCACGAGGGAGGTGATTATCCAAACGGCAATACCTATAGCCGACACGAGTATTATAAAAGAACACTTGGAAAAAGTACAGGCGGAGATAGCAAAAGTGAAAGAATCGGAATTAACGGAGGAAGATTTGCAACGTTTGTTGGAAGAAGCCGTAAAGAATGAAGATTACGAGAATGCGTCCCGGTATAGGGATTTGTTGAAATCTCGAAAAGGCGAATAATAAAATACAGAAACAATGAATCGCGTTAAACTTGACTACTCGAAAGTATTGCCGTTCGTGGGAGAGAAAGAGATCTCCGCGCGAAGGGAAAAAGCATCACAGGCATTGAAAGGCTTGGAAAACGGAACGTGTAAAGGAAGTGAATTTCTTGGATGGTTGGATCTTCCGGCACGGATCACGAGTGAAGAACTGGATCGGATAGAGGCGTGTGCCGCGCGACTGAGGGCGGAAACGGACGTGATGGTCATTGTCGGCATCGGCGGCTCGTACTTGGGAGCCAAGGCGGTGATCGAGTCGATGGCGGGCAGCTTCGACGCCTTCTCCGGTACAAAGGTCGTTTTTGCCGGGCATAACGTCAGCGAGGATTACTTGTACGAGTTGCAGGAGTTTTTGAAAGACAAGAAATTCGGGATATGCGTCATATCCAAATCGGGAACCACCACCGAGCCGGCAGTTGCTTTCCGTTTGCTGAAAGAACAATTAATCGGGCAGGAAGGGGTGCAGGTTTCCCGTCGGCGTATCGTGGCGATCACGGACGAGCGGAAAGGGGCTTTGCGCGCTCTGGCGGACAAGGAAGGATACCAAACGTTTGTTATCCCGGATAATGTCGGGGGACGTTACTCCGTGCTGACTCCCGTGGGATTACTGCCTGTTGCCATTGCCGGGCATGATATCCGGGCGTTGGTGAAAGGTGCCGCCGACATGAGAACGTACGGCAAGGAGAACGGGGCAGAACTGTCCGTCACCTATGCCGCCGTGCGCAACGCCTTGTACGAGAAAGGGTACACGATCGAGATCACTGTCAACTTCAACCCGAAACTGCATTACGTGGCGGAATGGTGGAAACAGTTGTACGGGGAAAGCGAGGGAAAAGAACACAAAGGCATATTCCCCGCCAGCGTGGATTTCACGACAGACCTGCACTCCATGGGACAATATATTCAAGAAGGACGCCGGGATTTGTTTGAAACGGTGCTCTCTGTCGAGAAGACGAAACACCAGTTGCTGGTGCCTTATGACGCCCACGATTTGGATAAATTGAACTATCTGGCGGGCAAACGCATCGACGAAGTGAACAAGATGGCGGAACTGGGAACCCAACTGGCTCACGTGGACGGGGGTGTGCCTAATATCCGTATCGTGATACCCGAATTGACGGAATATTACTTGGGACAACTGTTCTACTTCTACGAGCTGGCTTGCGGCATATCCGGCGGCATCCTCGGCGTGAACACCTTCGACCAGCCGGGCGTGGAAGCGTACAAGAATAATATGTTCATGCTTCTGGGAAAACCGGGGTACGGGAAGTAATCACCTTCGGCGAGTTGAGAAACTATCACCCCTAGCCCCTCCTTACACCGAAGGGGCTAGGGGTGGTAGTTTTTCATTTTCAATTTTCCATTTTCAACTTTCAATTATTTTGTAACTTTTCACTATACTTGTTCGTCATATCGATAAACAAGATTCTGTATGTTAAAAAAGTTACTGATAGCGTGCGTCGTATTTTGTACCGGGGTGGCGGAAACCCGGGCACAGGCGAAGGATTACCGGATTCACGGGGAGATATATACCGTGATGAACACGACGGTAAGCGGTTATATTTACTGGGGAAGGAATTTATACTGGACGGATATATTCTCCGCGTCCAAGCCGGAAAATCCTTATACCCGTTACGTGAACGAAGTTGTACCTGTCGCCCATCAGTTTGCCTGTCGCTTCGGGAACATCAAGCGGATTCGCGTGATCGGGGATAATCGGATCGAATTGGAGATACGCGACGGGCATATCATCGAACTGGAGGATTGGTTGCCATCCGGCAACAGGGGCAGCTTGAGGATAGAGGCGGACAAGGAAACCGCTATCGCGTGGGATCTTATCAGCGAGATTGTTTTTAGCGCGGCCCCCGACACGGCGAGGGAACCCGCCGATACGCCTATCACGGGTACGGTGGAAACACCTCACGGGCGGTACACGGGCATCGTGCAATGGGACAGGGACGAAAATTCGTTGTCCCACGTGTTGGACGGGCGTTCGGGAACGAGCGGTATCACTATCGCTTTCAAGAATATACGAAGCATCGCGTCGTCGGGAAATTCATGTCAGGTGGTGTTGAACAGCGGACGGGAGTTCGTCCTGTGGGGCGAGAATGACGTGGACGAGAGAAACCGGGGAATCGTGGTGAATATGCCGTCCGTGGGGCAGGTCGTCGTGGGATGGGCGGATTTCAAGACGTTCAAAAGCATCCCGTTGAATCAGGTAAACCTGCTGAAGTATAGTGATTTCATGTCGCCCCGGCGGATACGGGGTACGGTGGAGCTGAAACGGGGCGAGGTACTGGAAGGCGTGCTGGTGTATGATCTGGACGAGGCGATGGATTTCGAGCTGTTGGACGGGCGGAACGGTAACGTGGCGTATCGTATTCCTTTCCGGAATATCCGGGTTATAGAGCCGAAGAATCACAAGTACACGTGGCTGCAACTCGGCAACGGCGGCGAGCTGGTGTTGGGTGAAGAGCGCGACGTGACCTTTGACAACGACGGCATACTCGTGTTCGACGCGAAAGGCGCAGCGAGGTACGTCCGTTGGCGCGACGTGAAGCGGGTTTCCTTGCCGGCAAAAGAGGAGGGTAATGAATAGGGTGGAATATAACCGGGCGGTGGATGCGTTCTCCGATGACGTGTATCGTTTTATACACAAGATGTGCAGGTCGAGGGAAATGGCGGAAGACATCGTGCAGGACAGTTACCTGAAACTGTGGGAGGAGGTCGCCCGCGTCGATTACGGGAAAGCCAAGGCTTTCCTCTTCAGCACGTCCTATCACCGGATGATCGATATCCTGCGGCGCGAGAACAAGTTCGGGGACATCGAGTCCGTCGGCGACCGGGTGGAGGACACCTCGCCCGCTTACACGGGATTGCGGGAGGTGCTGGAATCGGCTTTGGCGAAATTGCCGCCGGTACAGAAAACCGTCGTTCTGCTGCGGGATTACGAGGCGTATTCCTATCAAGAGATAGCGGAGATCACGGGACTGAACGAATCGCAAGTGAAAGTGTACATCTTTCGGGCGAGGGCATTTATGAAGGAGTTTATCCGTCGACCGGACGTGGTCGTTTAAGCGGGAGAAGATATGATAACGAGAGAGAATTACGAGATTTATTTCATGGATTACCTCGACGGTGTGCTGCCGGGGGAGTGCCGCGAGGAGTTGCGGGCGTTTCTGCTGGCGAATCCCGATCTGGAGGAGTTGTTGGACGGGATGGACGGCGTGCGCCTGCAACCGGAACGGGATGTGTTCGGGAAAAAGGAAGAATTGAAGCGGCACGCATCCGCGAGGGAACTTGCCTACCATGCCATAGCTGAGGCGGAAGGCGTGATAACCGAGGAAGAGCGGCAATGGGTACGCGATAACGCGGGGGAGGATGAATTCGGGAGGGAAGTGGCGGCGTACCGTGCGACACGGGTGCAACCTGACCGCGGGCAGGTGTTCGGGAGGAAAGACGCGACGCGTCGTTACCCGGCGGTGATCGTCTGGATGAAGCGTTACGCGGGAGTCGCCGCGGTTGCCATTTTTGCAGTGGTACTTGTTTTGTATATCACGAGGGAGCGGGAATTTTCCTCGGACAGCCTGCCGCGGCTTACGGCGCGAACCGAACCGGTTTCCTTGCCGGAACTCCCCGCGCGGGTGACGGAACCGGAGAAGATGGAACCCCGGCAAGAGGATAAGCCGCGAGTTGATATCGTTCCCGTCACGACGCCCACCGTGCCGACGGAACGGGTGGAACCCGTCAACTTGATCGAGAGTGCGAAAAACATCGTCGTTCACGCCGAGATACTGCCGCCGCGACCGAATGAAATGCTGGTTTCCCCCTACGAGGGCGTGCGGGTAAGGCTGGAAGTGAAGGAACAGCGTCCCCGCCCGCTCCGCGTCATCGCTCCCGATCTCGAGAGTTCGGACAATATTCTCAGCTCGATCGTCAACGCGGGAAGAAACGTGGTGAGCCGATTCAGGAACAGGGAGGAAAAAGATGAAGATCGCCTGTAACAATCGGGGGTGTTCAACCGTCATGTGATAAAAGAAAATAATCTAAAGAAAAAGAATATGAAAAAGGTGGTTGTATATGTAATGTTTATGGTGTGCGTGCTGCCCGTGTCGGCACGGAGAGATACTGTCGTTATCCGCGACAACTGGCGCGTGGACACGATCCGGCAGAAAAGCGAAAAGGTCGATACCGTCGTCCGGGAATCGGAAATGATTATCTGGGACAACACGGTGAGAGAGTCGGGGAGAAGACCGAGGCGCTATTCCGAGGTTCCCTTGAAAACGGTAAGGGAGGAGAACCGACGTGCTCTACGGCACCTCTTCCGGGGACACTGGAGCGGTTTCTATCTCGGGTTCGTGAATTTTGCCAACACGGACTATTCCAAGTACGGGGGGGACGATTTCATGGAATTGGACTGGGGAAATTCGTTCGCCATGCAGTTCAATCTCTTCTCCCACGGCATGGGGTTGAACGAGCGGCGGACTCTCGGCGTGGTGACGGGAATCGGGTTCGAGTATCAACGGCTTTGTTTCGACCGGGATATCACGATACGTAAAGACGAACACGGTATGCTGCGCCCTCTTCCCTTGGACGAACTGGGAATCGGCAACACAAAAAGAAGCACTTTCAAGACGCTCTACATGACGATACCGCTTCTCGTGGAATGGCAATTCCCCGCGTCCGTGCGCCGGAGAGCTTACCTGTCTACCGGGGTTGTCGGCGGCGTGCGGCTTCACTCGAAGACGAAAATCGTGTACAAGGACGAGAACGGCGACAAGCACCGGAAGAAAAACTCGGACAGCTACGGCATGATTCCCTTGAAAGCCGATTGGACGGTACATGTCGGGTATCACGGCGTGTGCCTCTGGGGAAACTACACGTTGACCAACATGTTTAAAAAGAGCAAATCCCCTGAATTGCACCCGTACACGATCGGGGTAGGGTTCACGTTTTAATTTATGATTTATGATTTACGATTTATGATTGAAGGATTGCCGAAGCGAAGTAGTACTCCAATCATAAATCAAGAAATCGTGAATCATAAATCGTGAATCACGGGATCACCAGATCGATAACTTCTGCTTTCACGTACCTGCTATCGGAGTACGCGCTCCAGTCGGGCGACGTGAAGAACGGGTAGAGATGCACGGTTTCCGTTTCCGGGTGGGCGGAGTCGGGGAGGGCGATTCGCGCGAAACATTCGCCGCGGGTGAAGGATGTCATGATGAATTGCGGCGAATCGGGGCGCGAGTCATAGAAAAATCCCAGTGCCAGAGAGTCATTCGGGTTCGCCCGCCCGTACTCGCGGGCGGGCGCGTTCCAGTAGAGAAAAAACGTCCACCCCTCGCGGTTCACCCGCGTATCCCTCGGCGGCACGAGATCGCCCTTGCAGAAGTGGAAATCGGGAAAGTAATCCACGCCCTGCAACTTCAAGTCGAGCACGGGATAATTGAGCTTCCTGAAAATATCCAAGTAGGTTAGGCTGAAATACTCCCCGTACATGTTCCACGCGAAGTAGAGTACCGGGGAGAGCCGGAAAAAGTTGACAGGAAATGTTCCCGTTATCTCCATAGCGTCCCTCGCCACTTGTTGTTTCTCCGTGGCGGGTCGCTCCACTTTCTCCCGCTTGGCTGGCATGGCGCATAGTTTATCGTTCCGGTAATAATATCTTATCCCGTTCAGGATAAAACTCTTGCGCGTCGGGTCAGATTGATTTTTTCTTCCCATGGCTATCGAATTAAACGGTTACACTAATCCCCTCTTTATCTCATACCATGTAAAAATAAACAATTATTTTGAATTAACAAAGTACTTATCAGAAAATGTTATCAACTTGTTAATAAGTTCTGCATGAGTTCTGCATAAGTAAGCCACGCGGGATACGACCGGTTTTAGGCTGTATATTGTTGTACACGTGTTGTTTACATGGTGTTTTACATAGTCGTGTGAAAGAGTGGTATTAAGAATTAAAAAATATTAATATTTAACATCAAATTCCATTGGAAATGAAAATAATAGTTCTAACTTGTGATTGGAAAAGAACATAAATCTTCCCTGTAAATCGCGGAAAGATGCGCGTGCACTTCCTGTCCTGCCGGACGGTTAGTGCCGGACTTTTATTAACTGTTTAAAATTAAAAACTATGAGAAAGAGAATTGTAGGATGCTCAAGCGTGCGAGGCACGTTGCTTGACCAAGTACATTACCCCCACCCGTTTGAACCGGGTGTGACCGTGGTGCGCCTCTTGTCGAACAAGAAAGTGAAGCTGAACGAAACCGTGGCGAAGAACGATGCCGCCTTCGGCGGGTTGGGCAGGGAAGGCGGTTACCTGTTGCCGGGGGCGAAAGTGGGTTTCCCGTACACCGGGCGGGAGGCTTCCGGGCATTCCCGTTTCGTGGGCGTGAACGCCGTGACGGGCGTGTCAACGGCGGTAAAGATAGACCCGGAAACCCCGTACGATCCCGAGCAGAGCGTGTCGAAACAATACACTTACCTGATCGATTACCCGAACCTGATTCTTGCCGCGGGCAAAGTGCCGCCGATTGCCGTGACCGTGACGCTCGACAGGGAAGCGCGCAAAATTTCCTGCGTGCAGGCAGCGGACACGACGTTGGGCACAAACCGTAACCCGGATGACGTGGGGTATTGCGTGTTATACGACCCGACGAGCAAAACGTGCATCGTGCAGCGATTGCGCGCGCGATCGGAGGAAGGATCAACCTCGACGGCGATTCCCGCGAACGTCAATCTCGACACGCTTGTCGCTTACGTTTTCACCACCCGCGCCAACGGGAAACCGACGTCCGATTCCGAGTGCAAGCTGCAAGGTGATTCCAACCTTGTGGCAATCAATCGTATCGCTAAAGATATGAAGTTGAAGTTCCCGCTTGCCGGGGCGATTGATAAACTGAATGCCGCCGTCGACATGGAACTGGCAAGACGGGCAACCGAACGCGAGCGACTCCGGGAGGCGGAGGAAGAAAAACGAGAAGAGGAGAAAGCGAGAAGGATAGCGAGCGGGGAGAACGCGGCGGTTGCCGCGGAGGAAAGGGATGCGCTTCTTGATAGTATCCTCGACGACGTGTCCGGTGTCGAGGACGCCCCCGGCGAACACGCCCGGCAATTCGACGAGAGAATGCAGGTACTCGCCGACACGATCTTCACCTTGAAGAAAAAGCACGAGGGCGGTTGAAATGTAACTTTTCAAACATGATAAAGGTATGCCTCGGCATACCTTTATTTCGTTTGGAAAACCTCCGTTGCCCGGTGGAATATCCCGTGCAGGTAGGCGATGGTCATTCCGTAGTTGCTGACGGGGATGCCGGCTTCGATGGCAGGTTGGAGGCGGTTTTTAAGTTGTTTGCCCGTGATCATGCAACCGCCGCATTGGATGACCATGGCGTAGTCGGTGATGGGGCGGGTGATGGCGTCCAGTCCCGCGATGAAATCGAATTGAAAGTTTTTGCCCGTGTAATCCTGTAACCAACGGGGTATTTTGTGCCGCCCGATGTCCTCGCATGACACGTGGTGGGAGCAGGATTCGAGCATGAGCACGCGATCGCCCTCTTGCAGTCGTTCTATCCGGGGAGTACCTTTCATGTAAGCGTCGAAGTTCCCCTTGTGGCGTGCCAGCACGATGCTGAAACTTGTCAGCGGTATTTCGGGCGGAACGAGTGCCGCTACTTTTTTAAATACTTGACTGTCCGTGATCGCGAGGCGGGGACGTATCCCAGTATTCGCGAGGAAACGGGTGATCTCTTCCGGTTGCAGGACGATGGCGGTGGCGTGGTTGTCGAGTATGTCGCGGAGCATTTGTACTTGTGGAAGGATCATGCGTCCGGCGGGAGCCTCGGAGTCGATCGGGGTGACGAGCAACACGATGTCACCCGGGGCAATCAAGTCGCCGACGAGCGATCGCGGGCTGTCGTTTTCCGCGTGCCACACGCTTTTCAAGGCATCCAGAACGGGAGTGGTATCCGTGTCGCGGGTCGAGAAGTCGATGACCGGACAACTGTATTCCCGCGCGAGGCGTTCCTTCAATGCCGGCGAGAGGGGAGCTTCGTCCTTTTTGTTGTGAATGATAAGGAAGGGGAGTTTCTGTTTCTTGAAACGCCCGGCGAGTTGCCGCTCGTGTTCCCCGAATTGATTGCCCGCGATGACAAGGATGGCGATGTCGGCTAGCGAGATGGCGTCACGTGTTTTCGCTATGCGTGCTTCACCCAGCGCGCCGGAGTCGTCAACGCCCGCCGTGTCGATAAATATGACCGACGCGAAGCCGGGAATCTCGTAGCTTCTTTTCACGAGGTCGGTAGTCGTTCCGGCAACGTCCGAAACGATAGCTATATTCTGGCCTGTCAAGGTGTTGATCAAGGAACTTTTTCCACTGTTGCGGCGACCTAACAGGATGATGTGTAGTTTGTTGTCTTTGCCCATGGGGGAGAGTTTATAAGGTTTATAAAGTTTGTAAGGTTTATAAGGTTCATAAAGTTCATAAAGTAACGGGAGTTCTTCGGACAGTGTTTATCGGCAGCTCAAGCTGCCGTGGACAAAGCGCCCCGCAGGGGTCTATAAACCTTATAAACTTTATGAACTTTATAAACTTTATGAACTGTTTTATCTGTACATTTTCACGTCTTCCCGGGTGATGGTATTTCCGCCGAGAATGACCAACCGTTCCACGACGTTGCGTAGTTCACGAATATTACCCGTCCATTCGCACTCCTTGAGGGCGTCGATAGCGTCCGCGTCGATGCTTTTCGGGGCGATGCCCATTTCGGTGCAGATATCTGTCAGGAAATGGGGAACCAGTATTTCGATATCTTCCAACCGTTGATTTAATGGCGGGACGTCGATGATGATGACGCTTAGGCGGTGGTAGAGGTCTTCCCGGAAATTACCCCGCTTGATTTCTTCTTTCAGATTTTTGTTCGTGGCTGCGATTACGCGTACGTCAACGTTGATGTCCGCGTCACCGCCCACGCGGGTTATTTTCTGCTCCTGCAAGGCGCGTAACACTTTTGCTTGTGCGCTGAGGCTCATGTCGCCGATCTCGTCCAGAAAGAGGGTGCCGCCGGTGGCTAACTCGAACTTTCCTTTCTTTTGCTTGATGGCGGAGGTGAAAGAACCTTTCTCGTGCCCGAACAATTCGCTCTCGATCAGTTCGGAGGGAATAGCGGCACAGTTTACTTCCACGAAAGTGCTTTCTTTCCGGTGACTGAGCTCGTGCAACTGGTGGGCTACCAGTTCTTTGCCGCAGCCGTTCGGTCCCGTGACGAGCACGCGGGCATCGGAGGCTGCCACTTTCTCGATTATGGAGCGCACGCGGTTGAGCGCATCGGATTGACCGATCATCTCGTATTTCTTGCTGACTTTGTTTTTCAGCGTTTTGGTTTCGTGTATCAGCAAGTGTTTGTCTGTCGCATTCTTTATGGTGATCAACAACCGGTTCAAGTCCAGCGGTTTCTCGATAAAGTCGTAGGCTCCTTTCTTGATGGCCTCGATTGCCGTGTCTATCGTTCCGTGTCCCGATATCATGATAACCGGGGTGTCGGCGGAAAACTCCTTGATACGTTCCAGTACTTCGATGCCCTCCATTTTGGGCATTTTTATATCGCAAAATACAATATCCGGTTTCTCCGATTTCACTGCCACGAGTCCTTCCATGCCGTTCTCGGCAAGCACGATTTCGTGTCCCTCGTACTGGAGAATATCTTTCATGGAATTGCGGATACTCCTCTCGTCGTCAATCACAAGTATTTTTGTCATAGTACATCTTTTTTGTCTCACGGCAAATTTAGTATTTATTTTTGGATATGGGAAGGGGTAAGATAAAAGTTGCAAGTTACTTTCGCCTTCGGCGAGTTGCAGGTTACAACCAAAATAAAGTTTTACCCGCGGCGAAACTTTATTTTGATTATTCCCGGGAAATAAGTATTTTTGAGTGATTTTATAACTTGCCGAAGGCAAATGCAACTTGCAACTTTTGCCGAAGGCAAAACTTAATAAACTATGAAGCGGTCTTTGGTTTTTCTTCTTGTATTATTTCTTGTATTGGATGTTCAGGCGCAGCGCAAAAAGGTGGGGTTGGTGTTAAGTGGCGGCGGGGCGAAAGGAGTGGCGCATATCGGTGTGTTGAAGGTGCTGGAAGAGGCGGGTATCCCGATAGATTATATCGCAGGCACGAGTATGGGGGCTCTCGTGGGGGCTTTGTACTCGATCGGTTATGACGCGCGCACGATGGATAGTCTGGTGAGGGCGCAGGACTGGATGTTTTTGTTGAGTGATAAAGTGTATCGTTATAACCTGCCTTTCTCGGAGAAAGAGGAAACGGAGAAATATCTTGTTTCCGTGCCGATTAAGAACAATCGCGAGCTGAAGATCCCGTCGGGGTTTATCAGCGGACAGAATATATTCAACCTGTTTTCCGATTTGACGATAGGGTATCACGATTCGCTTGATTTCCACCGGTTGCCGATCCCGTTCGCTTGCGTGGCAAGTAATCTGGTGGACGGCAAGGAGGTGGTGCAGGATCGCGGGACTTTGCCGCTTGCCATGCGCGCGAGTATGGCTATCCCGGGGGTGTTCGCCCCGGTGAGAAGGGACGGGATGGTGCTGGTAGACGGGGGAATATCGAATAATTTCCCGGTGGATATAGCGAAAGAAATGGGTGCTGATATTATCATCGGGGTGGACGTGCAGGCGGAATTGAAAGACGCTTCCGGTCTGGAGTCGGTGACGGGAATTATCGACCAGATGACCTCGTTTCTGGGAATCCAGAAGTACGAGGAAAACAAGAAGATGGTAAACGTGTATATAAAACCGGACGTGTACCCGTACTCTGCCGCCAGTTTCTCGACCCGGGCAGTCGATACTTTGATTATGCGGGGGGAAGAAGTTGCCCGTGCCCAATGGGACGAGTTGATGAAGCTGAAACGCGAACTGGGAATACCGGAGAGTAAGAATGCCGCGGATACGGAGGATAAAGTGGTGCTTCTGAACGATACGCTCACGATAGATGAAGTACATTTGACGGGGATTGACGCGCGGGACGAGAAATGGTTGAGAAAGAAGATACGGATCAAGAATTATAGCCGCATCACGTTAAATGACCTGCATCACGCGATAGCCGAGTTGTACGGTATCGGGGCTTTCTCTAGCGTGAGCTACAAGTTGAGCGGGGGACCGGTGTATGACTTGGAACTGATTCTGAAACAGAAGCCCATGAGTTCGTTGAATCTCGGGTTCCGTTTCGACTCGGAGGAGATGGCGGCGATATTGTTGAACACGACGATATCGCACAAGGAGTTGCGGGGGTCCCGCCTTTCGCTGACCGGGCGATTGAGTATGAATCCTTACGTGAAGTTGAATTATTCCCTCGGGAATACTTTCCTGCGGAGGTTCGAGCTGGGGTACACGTTCAAGTATAATAATCTGGATATTTACCACAAGGGGAAAAAGCAGGATAATATAGAGTACGCTTACCACAAGGTGGAGTTGGGCGGTTCGGATATTTATTTCCGGAATTTCAAGATGCAGATCGGGGCGCGTTACGAGTATTTCAATTACGAGTCGTTCCTGTTCTCGGATCGGGATCATAATATTAGGGTAAAACCGGAAGGTTTTTTCAGCTACTATGGGTTGGCGCATCTGGAAACATTCGACAAGCGTTATTACCCCACGAGAGGGATCTCGTTGAAAGTCGATTACTCGCTTTACACGGATAATTTCCTGACGTACAATGACGGTGCGCCGTTCTCGGCAATCGGTTTGGATTTCGAGAGCGTGTTGTCCATTACCCGGCGCGTGAAGTTTATTCCCTCGATATACGGTCGGGTATTGATCGGGAATAATATCCCTTATTCTTACTTGAATTGCATGGGAGGTGACGTTGCCGGACGGTATGTCGACCAGCAGTTGCCGTTCCTCGGTATCCAGCATCTGGAGATATTCGACAATTCGCTGGTGGTGGCTAAAATCATGTTGCGCTATAATCTCGGGCGGAATCATTATATATCTTTGTCCGGGAATTACGCCAAGCAGGATGCCAATTTCTTTGACGTGTTCGGGGGCGATGATATTATTGGCGGGGGCGTGGGATACTCGTACGATAGTTTCGTGGGACCGATTGACGTCACTTTCTCGCTGTCGGATTGGTCGAAGAAACTAGGGTTCTACTTTAATTTGGGATATTACTTTTAAGGTTTTATGAAGAGATTGGGGATTATTATTTGCGTGTTAATAGCATGCGCGGGATGTCAACGGAACATGTACCGGTTCACCGAGGGAACGGTGTACGGTACTACCTATCATATATCTTACAAGAGTGACAAGGATTACGCGGCGGAGATACGCCGGGAGATGGAGTGCGTGAACGAATCGCTTTCCATGTTTAACAAGAAATCGACGATAGCCCGCTTGAACCGGGGGGAGACAGACCGGACGGATTCGCTGTTCGTGAGATTGTTCGCGAAGGCGGCAGAGATACACGCGAAGACAGGGGGTGCATTCGACATCACCGTGGCACCGCTGGTGAACGCGTGGGGGTTCGGTTACAAGAACGAGCGGTTGCCGTCGGCGGAGAAAGTGGACTCGTTGCTGCGATACGTGGGGATGGAGAAGTTGAAAATAGAGGACGGTCGGCTTGTCAAGGCGGTCGAGGGAATCCAGATGGATGCCAGTTCGATAGCCAAAGGGTTGGGCGTGGATCTGGTAGCGGAGTTTCTCGAGGGGCAAGGTGTCCGGGATTACATGGTGGAGATTGGCGGGGAGGTCCGGGTGAAGGGACAAAGTAATAAATCCCGCCCGTGGCATATCGGTATCGACAAACCGATAGATGACGAGGCGGCTTCTCGCAGGGAGTTGCAATTCGTGCTGGAAATGGGAGAGGGTGCGTTGGCGACATCGGGTAATTATCGCAGGTTTTACGTCGTGGACGGGAAAAAATATTCCCACACGATAAACCCCAAGACGGGTTTTCCTGTCCAACAGGATATACTGGGGGCTTCCGTGTACGCTCCCACGTGTATGGAAGCGGATGCTTACGCCACGGCTTTTATGGTGCTGGGTATGGAGAAAGCGAAGGAAATAGTGGAGGCCAATCCTAGCGTGGAGGCTTGTTTTATATATCAAAATGAACAGGGAGAGCGTGAAGTGTGGGTGTCTGAAAAGTTGAAAACATTGATATTGAAAGATTAGTTCTGTCAGGTGAAAGTAATGATTCGTTTATTGATATTGGTTCTAGCATGGGTTTTACTCGTGGAAAGTCGCGCCGGAGCGAGACCTTTATCAGGAAACGCATGCTTGTCGCTATCGCGGGACACTGTGAAACAAAACAGTAAAATCTTCCTGCCCGATAGTCTGATTCAAGACACACTCCGGTACGAGTATTCCAAGATTAAAAAGGTGGCTTACCGTCGTAAATGGACGAAGGAGCTTTACAAGATGATATTCGTTAATCCCCGGAAATATAATATCGATATTGTTGAAACGGAGAATAGTGAAGACCGTTATAAGCCGTACCGGGGAAAAATGATCCGGGAGATTCGTGTCAAAGTGTTGCCTCCTTTCGGGACGAGTGTCAATGACACGATTACTTACGGGCAGGATAGCTTGCAGTGGATTCTTGCCCTCGCCAATTCCATTCACCAGAAGTCCGCCGAGCGGGTGATTAAAAAGCAAATGACGGTGAAGCCGGGGATGTATATCGATCCCTTCGAGTTGGTTCAGAACGAGCAATTGCTGAAGGAAATGTCCAATGTCGATGATGCTTTGATAGGGATCGAGCGAGTGGCGGGCGACACGACGATGGTCGATCTGGTGGTGGTGTGCAAGGACGAGTTCTCGTGGACGGGAGAAGTGTGGAGTAATTTCTTGAATTCCGTGGACATGGGTATCGAAACCAAGAACTTGTTCAAGTTGGGGCATATGGTACATTACGAGGCCAGTTACCGTGGGCGTAAAGACCAGAAGTGGGGAAATCTGATCGAGTACAAGGCGGCGAATGTCGTGGGAACGCACATGGATTTCTACGGGATGTACGAGAATACCTTTAATCAAGAAGTTTTGCGCGTGCAAATGGATAAACGATTCCTGACATACAAGACGAAATGGGCGGGGGGAGCTGCTTTTAGCCGGGTGTACTCGTCCAAAACGTTGGTGGACAGGGATATCACGAAGCCGATAGAGTCGTTTAATTACCAGTTATGGGATTTTTGGGGAGGGACATCTTTTTACTTGAACGAGAAATTCAGTTATAACCGGATATTTTACCTGACGGGACGTTACACGGGGACCAAGTTCGTGGATCGTCCGCAAGTAACGAGTGATTCGAATCATTTTTATTACGACCGTAACCGGATCATGGGGGCTTTGACATTCACGAAAATAAAGTATTTTAAAGCGAACTTGATCTATGATTTCGGGCGCACGGAGGATATCCCTTCCGGTTTGTCCGGCACGTTGCTTTTCGGTTACGAGAAAAGTGATTTCACGGAGTACGGTTATCTCGGCACAGAATGGCATTACTCGTGGTTTGACAAATACAAGGATAACTTTTACTCGTGGTACGCGGCATTGGGTTCTTTCTGGAACGGCTACACGGCGGAAAGCGGCGTGTTTAAGGCCGGGGCGCAGTTTATTAGCCCGCTGTACGAGTTGTCCCGGTATCGGTTACGTTTTTACAGTAACATGGATTACGTGCTGGGATTCAAGCGGAATCCAGACGATTATATCTATTTCGAAGACGCGAATATACGGGGTTTCGATACCGATACGATACGGGGTAAACAACGTCTTTCCGGTTCCGTGTCGACAACACTTTTCCTGCCGTATATCAAGCGGGGATTCCGGGCATCTGTGACTACTTTCGTGGATTGGGGGGTACTTGCCAGAGAGGATAAATCGATATTTAAAAGTCAGTCGTACTGGGGGATTGGGTTCAGTCTGAATTTGCGTAATGATAATTTGATTCTAAAGAATTTAAGCATACGTTTTGCTTTTTACCCGAAGGTTCCGCCTGACGCCCACTTGATCGAGGTGGATGCCTCTAGCCGACGGAAAACAGGGTTTTATGATTACCGTGTCTATAAACCGGACGCGATTAAATACGAGTAGATCAACGGTATTTCGATACACTTTTTAACTAGATTCGTTTTAAATAGGCTTCCGAAATTCCCCGAGAAGTTGTATCTTTGCGGTAAATTAATTTGGAGAGGATGAAGAAGGTTTTTTTGTTTTCTATTTTTTTACTTTGCGGCTTATTTTTTTCTCAAATACTCCCGTCCGCCATGGGAGAAATGTACGGGAGTTTTTATAGTGTATGTAAATGGCTGATGTTTATCTGCCTTGCGTTTATCATGATAAACGTCGGACGGGAGTTCGAGTTGGATAAGACGAAATGGAGATCTTATACCACCGATTATTTTATCGCCATGGCGACTGCCGCCGTACCTTGGTTACTGATCGCTTTCTATTATATTTTCTTTTTGGACACGGGGCTTTCGTGGCAGAATAATTTGCTGATCAGCCGGTTTGCCGCCCCGACGTCGGCAGGAATATTGTTCACGATGCTGGCTGCCGCCGGACTGAAACGGGAGTGGATTTACAAGAAGACACAGGTACTTGCCATATTTGACGATTTGGATACGATTCTTTTGATGATTCCCTTGCAGATATTAATGATTGGTTTCAAGTGGCAGTTGTTCGTGATTATACTGGTCGTTTGCGTGCTTCTGATCTTCGGGTGGAAGCGTTTGAGTTCGCTAAATCTGCCACAGTCGTGGAGGGCTATTTTGCTTTATTCCGTGTGTATCGTGGCAGCGTTCGAGAGCGTGTACCTGATCACGAAATCGCTCATGGGACAGGACGGGGCAATTCATATCGAGGTGTTGTTGCCCGCTTTCGTGCTGGGGATGGTGATGAAGACGGTTCACAAGCATTCGCGCGAGGAAGAGAGGGCGTCCAGCTTTATTTCCTACTTGTTTATGTTCCTCGTGGGATTGAGTACGCCGATCTTTATCGGTCTGGAAACCGGAGGCGACAGTATGCCCGGGTGGGGGGTGCTTATCTTTCACGTGATTGTCGTGACGGTGCTTTCTAATCTGGGAAAGATGTTCCCGCTGTTTTTCTATCGTGACCGGAAGATACAGGAACGGTTGGCTCTGTCAATCGGTATGTTTACCCGCGGTGAAGTGGGAGCGGGGATTATCGTGATTGCCATGGGTTACCAGTTGGGCGGTCCGGCATTGATTATCTCTATCCTTAGTCTGGTGCTGAATCTCGTGTTGACCGGATTCTTCGTGGTTGCCGTGAAACGTATCTCGCAGAGCGTGTATGGGGTTAAAGAATAGTTTTTGGATTTATGATTTTAGATTTCTTGATTTTAGATTTAGGAATTTAATGATTTGAACGGAAATTAATTAATAACTTGTTGGTTATCAATTAGGTTAGAGTGTCAATCGTAAATCGAGAAATCATAAATCAATCAGTTGTTCTTTATTTTCTTGATTAAGGCGTACATTCTCCACCACAAGTAGGCGATAAGTAACACGGATATTGTGTAGATGATTCGGTTGTCGATGTCTATAAACCGTTTGAACATCAACGGAACCGCTCTTACCGTGTTCCACGGGTTTATTCCTTGCCACGAGAAGCGTACTTCGGTTGGGGACGCGATGATGGAAATGATACTGAATGCCGCAACAAGAGCGACGAGCGATATGATTAGAGAGGTTTTGTCTATATTTTTCATTTGCGTTTATTTTTTATCTTTTTTCTTGAACAGGTCGCCGATTTTCTTGAAGAAACCTTTCTTTTTCGGTTGCTCCGTTTCGGGGGCGACTTCTTCGTGGTGTTTCACTTTTTCAAGCTTCCGGTTAGTCAATCTATCCAGTATATTTATATTTTCTTTAAAGGTGGGGACTTCCAGTTCTTTTTGAGTACTCATAGGCGGTACGGGGAACGAGAGATTCTCCCAATAGCTGTACGTGCTGCTCTTCAAACAATCCTGCATGAACAAACCGAAGATGGGGAGTGCCATGTTCGCACCTTGTCCCAAAGAGGTAGATTTAAAATGGATGCGGGAGTTGTTCGCCCCGACGCGTATCCCCACGACGATGCGGGGGGTGTAACCGATAAACCAGCCGTCGGCTTGATTCTGGGTGGTTCCGGTCTTTCCGGCGATAGCCATATTCAATCCGTAATTATTGATAAGGCGCTTGCCGGTTCCTTCTTGAATGACAGCCGTGAGCATGGATGACATCAAGTGAGCTTCTCCGGAGGGTAAAACCCGTTCTTTGCGGGGAGGTTCCGCCTCGTATATAATCCGTCCTTCCCGGTCTTTGATCGAAACCAAATAGTAAGGTTCCGTGAGAACCCCGTTGTTTGCATAACATAAATAGGGGAGAACCATTTCTTTTAACGGAATGTTCGCCGCACCCAAGGCTATGGAAGGAACAGCGGGCAGGTCGCTTTGTATTCCCAGACGGCGGGCATGTGCTATCGTGGTATCTATTCCCGTCTGGAGAAGTACTTCCACGGCTATCGTGTTGATAGATTGACTTAATGCCCCTTTCAGCGTGTAGAATCCCCCGTATCGGTTGTTCGAGTTCCGGGGAGTCCAGTTGTCATATTCCGGGTAGCTTTTTTGTTCATCCTTGTAATAGGCATCCACTCGGGCTCCATGCTCAACGGCGGCACTGTAAACGACAGGTTTAAAGACTGAACCCACTTGACGTGGCGCCAGTACTTGATCGTACTGGAAATACTTGAAGTCCAATCCGCCAATCCATACTTTTACTTTTCCGGTATGCGGCTCTATGGCGATCATGCCGGGGTGAAGTATTTTCAAGTAGTGCTTAATGGAGTCGATCGGGGACATCTGCATTTCCACCTCTCCTTGATAGGCGCTGTAAATAGTCATGCATTTCTTCTCGTTTAGAGCGGCAAGAATGGCTTTTTCGCCCAATCCCTGTTGTTTCAGTGATTTGTAAGCTGTGCTTTCCCGGATGGCTTTATCGAGGATATCGGGTTCTTTATACCACGGGTCTTGTTTGTCCCAATGCGTGTAGAAAGAGTTTTGCAAAGATTTCATGTGGGTGTGCATGGCGTCTTCCGCGTAACGTTGCATCTCGGCATCAATCGTCGTGGTGAGAATCAGACCGTCCTTGTATAAATTGTAATTCGTGCTGTTTGCCTCGTTGTATTTGGCAATCAGCTTCATGGCATCCTGCCTGATTTGTTCACGCAGGTAGGGGGCTAATCCCGAATAATGATTCAAGGGTTTGTAACGGAGTTCCAGCTTCTCCTTTTTCAGTTGCTCGGCCTCGGCTTCCGTGAGGTAATCGTATTTCTCCATTTGGGCAATCACCGTGTTGCGCCGTTGTAACATACGGTCGGGATGTACGCGGGGATTGTAGTAGGAGGGACCTTTTAATAAACCTATCAACGTGGCGGCTTCCGGAATTGTGAGTTGTGTTGCCGTCGTGGAGAAGTATTTTTGCGCGGCACTCTCGATGCCGAATGTTCCTTCCCCGAAGGATACGGTGTTCAAATATAAAGTGAGTATCTCGTCTTTCGAGTACAGTTTTTCCAACCGGTGGGCGGTGATGATTTCTTTGATTTTGATGACCGGAAGCATCAGACTGCTCCGGTATTCGCGGGGGAAAAGGTTCTTTGCCAACTGCTGGCTGATTGTGCTGCCGCCACCGGAACTTCTGTCACCGAGTAACAGTGTCTTGAAGAGAACGCGGAGCATGCTGATTTTGTCAAAT
The DNA here is from genome assembly GCF_046365375.1 of Butyricimonas muris. Lineage (NCBI taxonomy): Bacteria > Pseudomonadati > Bacteroidota > Bacteroidia > Bacteroidales > Odoribacteraceae > Butyricimonas > Butyricimonas muris. The sequence goes on from NZ_JBKEIT010000003.1 coordinate 537,855, forward strand.
CCCTTGTGTTCATAAAAGCGGACATCTTCGGTTGCAATCAGGGCATTAACTGCATTGCGGGAAATTTCGCCGAACGGGACATTCGTGCGGTTCTCCACGTAATATTTTCCAAGCAATTCGCCGTCCGAACTGTACAGGGAGGAAGCCTCGAAATTCCGTATCTCCCTTAAATCCTGATAATCCGGGATTTTACCCCACATGCCGTAATAAACACAACACACGAACAGACCGACCAGAAAAACACATAGCAAAGCGGTTAAAAGCAAGGTTTTGACGACTCGCTTTAAGAAGCTCTTTTTCTGTTTCTTGGGTTTCCTTTTTTGTACTTTTTTTCTTTTCTCCATCACGTGTTTATTTGCGGTGTAAAAGTAGAAATATATTTTTATTTTACGGATGAAAAATTATTTCGATATTTCCTTTTTTCATAGGGATTTAAATATACCTTTGTGGCACAGTTTACAAAAACGAAATAAATAACAAATTAACTACGTAAAAAGAAACAAAAGTATATTGTCATGCTGAATATCGCGTTGTTTGGCCCTCCGGGAGCCGGAAAAGGAACTCAGGCAAAGAAGATTGTCGAGAAGTACAATTTGGCTCATCTGTCCACGGGGGACATGATTCGTAAAGAAATTGCCGAAGGTTCGGATTTTGGTAAAATGGCCGCCGGAATAATTAATAAAGGCGAGTTATTATCCGACGAGTTCGTGGTAGCGTTAATCGTGAATAGTATAGAACATCATAAGGATGTAAACGGATTTTTGTTCGACGGTTTCCCAAGAACTGTCAGACAAGCCGAGATTCTTGACGAAATGCTTGCAAAAACGGGACATCCGTTGAGTGCTTTAATTAGTATTGATGTTCCTCACGATGAGTTAATGCGCCGTATGTTAGAGCGTGCGAAGATAGAGGGACGTTCCGATGATAATGAAGAGGTTATCGAGAATCGTTTTCGGGAATACAAGGCGAAGACTTTGCCGGTTGCCGACCACTACAAGAACCAGAAAAAGCATCATACAGTAAATGGCTTTGCCACGGTAGAAGAGGTTTTCCAATCCATTGCGGGTATTTTGGAAGGGGTAAAGTAAAGCAAGTAAGATAAATAAAAAAGCGATTGAAATAACTGTGTTTCAATCGCTTTTTTATTATATCCCGGGTTCTTGCGGCTTATAATGCCACTGTAAGATAAGGAATAATAGTCCGGGAATAAAAATAATGACAGCCGTGGCTTGCAATGCCACGGAAAGGGAATACAGGTCATGTAGCCATCCCACGAGCGGAGCCATGGCTGCAAACATTAAACGGATAACGAAATTCCGGATAGAGAGAACCGTTGCCCGCATTTCGGAGAACGTGATCTGGTTGATATATCCTTTTAGAATGGGGGTGGCAAATCCTCTCACGATATAAAAAAAGAAAAGGAATACCAATCCCGTGTAAGATATGTTGAACGATACCGCCACGTATCCCCCTATGATAAAGAACAGGATAAATGCGTACATCCTGTTGCTTCCCAGTTTTTGGTCCAGTCGGTCGGAGTAGAGTGCCGATATACCCACGGTCAGGTTCAATATCGTCCAGATGATGCCGAACCAAGAGGTCGGAGTATCCAGTTCTATCAGTAAGGGTTGTACAAACCACGCCATGGTCAGCGTGGCAGCCCCGATGACACCGGAAAACATGATATTATAACATAGTTCTTTGTTGGTGAAGAGGGAATATTTGATGATTTTCACGATATTGGCAAACGAGTTTTCTATTCTTGTCTTTGCCGCGTGTTCCGTGAGCATAAAGGCTGCCGGAATACCGATAAAGGCAATCCCGCTTTGCACGTAGAAAGGAAGACGTAGGGAATAGGTCGCCAACAGCCCGCTGAAAATACCGGCAAAGGCTTCCGAGAAATTACCGATCATGGTTACACGTCCCTCGTATTTCAAGTAACTTTCTTCTTTACGGTAATGAATCATCGTGTCGTAAAGCAGTGCCGAATCGGCACCCGATACCAGACTCTGACCGAAACCGAGCAGGATTTCCGATATGAAGAACGCGACAAACGTGTCCGCGAGGGAGTAGTTGGTAAAACCGAAGAAACAAAGGATACACCCGGCAATCAAGCAATTCCTTCTTCCCCAAACATCGGCAAGGTATCCAGTGGGGATCTCCAAGGATACCATGGCAATGGAATAGACGCTCTTCAAGATGAAAATATCAGCCAAATCAAGCCCGCATTCCTTGTAAAACAAGACAATGATAGGCATCACCAAGGTAAACCATTTGGAAACCTTGATCAGGTAAAGGGCGATGATATTTTTTCTAAACGACACGCTATTCATTTTTTATTTCAAGAGGCAAAAGTAACGAATTGAAACTTGAAAATGGAGAATTAAAATGAAATTTAATGCTCTTGACCGGAAACGTTAGCATCAAGCGACTGGTAAATTTAGAAATTAATATCAAAAAGCTGGTTTTTGTTTCTGTTTTATTCAAAAAGCGTTATTTTTGCTTCCAAATTAAAAACATAAATCACTAATTAGTAAAAATAAGTTTGTCATGGCAATACAAAAAATCGATGACATTTACGAGGCATTAAAAGCTAACTCAAAAAAGAAACGTCTGGTTGTGGCGTACGCGAATGACAGCCATTCTATCGAGGCTGTAAATAAGGCGGTTGAATTAGGTATCGTGGAAGCTACATTGTGCGGCGACGAGAATGAAATCAAGAAGGTATGCGCGGAACACGGTTTCGATATTTCTCGTTTCAAGATTGTGCATGAGCCTGTTGATACGAAAGCTGCTGCTAAAGCAGTACAAATGGTACGTGAGAAAGAGGCTGATTTTATCATGAAAGGATTGGTCAGCACGGACAAATATATGCGTGCGATTTTGAATAAAGATTGTGGTTTATTACCCCCGAAAGCAACGTTGTCACACGTAGTAGTAATGGAATGTCCGAATTATCACAAATTGTTGGTATTCGGTGATGCTGCAATTATTCCCGCTCCCGATTTTTCACAGAAGATGGCTATCGTGAAATACGTTTCTCAAATTGCTAATGCTCTTGGTGTGCAACGTCCGAAAGTAGCTATGATCTCCGCTACGGAACAAGTATTACCTAAAGTGGAATCTACTACTGATGCTGCAATTCTGGCTAAAATGGGAGAAAGAGGTCAATTGGGCAATATTGATATCGACGGTCCGTTGGCATTGGATGTGGCTATCGACAAAGAGGCTGCCGAGATCAAGAAGATTAATTCTCCGGTTGCCGGTGATGCCGACTGTCTGGTATTCCCGAATATCGAGGCCGGTAATGTATTCTACAAGACCAATACCAAGCTGGCAAACGCTCGTCAAGGCGCTATTCTTGTTGGAGCTACCGCTCCGAGTGTATTGTCTTCCAGAGGTGACAGCGTGGATGCCAAGTTAAATTCAATAGCGTTGGCTGCTCTTTTCGCTAAATAATTTAAAACTAAAGAGTTCATAAGGTTTGTAAAGTTCATAAAGTTTATAAAGTATATTGACCCCGCAGGCACTTTGCTCACGGCAGCAATACTGCCGATAAACATTGTCCAAAGGACTCCTGTAACTTTATAAACCTTATGAACTTTATAAACTTATATCATGGAAGAACAAAAACACGTGATTTTTATCAAGAATATGGTTTGTAACCGTTGTATTTTGGTTATAAAACAGATTCTTAAAGATTTGCAGTTTACCCCGCTACAAGTGGATTTGGGCACGGCTGTCGTGAAAGAGGAATTGACATCGGATGATCGGGAAGTGATTAGGAAGGCGCTTGAAGAGTATGGATTTGAATTGATAGACGATAAACGGCAACGTATCATCGAGCAGATACGGACTTCTATCATTCAGTTGGTGCATTATGAAGGTAATCTCTCCAAGTTGAAGTTGTCGGAGTATTTGAAAGAGAAATGCCATTATGACTACAGTTTTCTAAGTAAGCTGTTCACCGAAATGAACGGAATCAGCATAGAGAAATATTATATCGCTCAAAAGGTGGAACGGATCAAAGAATTACTGTTTTATGATGAACTCTCGATCAGTGAGATTGCCGATAAACTTCAATATTCGAGCGTGGCACACTTGAGCACTCAATTCCGCAACGTGACCGGAATGTCACCGAGCGAATTTAAACGTTTGAAGGAACATGGACGGGAACCTTTGGATAAAGTGTAAATTATATCCATAATTTTGTAACAATCCGGGGGATGATATGGTTTACCTTTGTATAAAGAAAAAAGGTAAAGCGTATGAAAACTAAAAAAATATTTCCGGTAGTAGGGATGAGTTGTGCATCTTGTGCGGCTCGGGTGGATAAAGTCTTGAACGCACAGCCCGGAGTGTATGAGGCGAATATAAACTATGCGACAGCTAGTGCGCAAGTGGTTTACAATCCCGATGAATGTTCCGTTTCATCTTTGAAAAATGCGGTACAAAATGCGGGATACGATTTGTTGGTATCTGAAAATCAATCTACCGACGAAGAGGTCGGGCAAGCACGCGAGAAAAAGTATCGGCAGTTGAAAATCCAAACGTGGAGTGCCGTGGTCTTGTCCGTTCCTATCATGTTTATTAGTATGTTCTTTATTGATTATCCTTACATGAAATATGTCTTGTGGATACTTTCCACGGTTGCCGTTTTAGGTTTGGGACGTAGGTTCTATATCAACGCGTGGAAGCAATTGCGTCATGGTACTTCAAATATGGATACTCTGGTTGCCATCAGCACGGGGATTGCCTATTTATTTAGTGTCTTTAATCTGTTGTTTCCCGATTTCTGGCTGTTGAGGGGGGTAACACCTCACCTTTATTTCGAGGCGGCGAGTGTTATCATTGCTTTTATATTATTGGGGCGTTTACTGGAAGAGCGAGCGAAACAGAATACGTCGACGGCCATTAAGAAGTTGATGGGTTTACAACCGAAGACAATAACCATTGTCACGGAATCGGGAGAAAGAACAGTACCGATTGAGGAAGCACGCGTGGGTGATACCATCGCGGTAAAACCCGGTGAACGTATAGCCGTGGACGGGACTGTCCTTAGCGGAGAGTCATTCGTGGATGAAAGTATGCTTAGCGGTGAGCCTGTTCCTGTACGCAAGCGGTCGGGAGAGAAGGTCTATGCCGGAACGATTAACCAGAAAGGTGCTTTTCATTTTACCACGGACAAGACGGGTTCCGATACTATGTTGGCACAAATTATCCGTATGGTGCAGGATGCACAGGGGAGTAAAGCACCCGTGCAGAAAATGGTCGATAAGATAGCGGGTATTTTTGTACCCGTCATTATCGGTATCGCTGTACTGTCATTCGCCGCATGGTGGATATTTGCCCCGGCGGGCGGTTTTACTCACGGCTTACTGGCTATGGTTACCGTACTGATTATTGCTTGTCCGTGCGCCTTGGGATTAGCTACCCCGACGGCACTTATCGTGGGAATAGGCAAGGGGGCAGAGCATGGTATTTTGATAAAGGATGCCACGAGTTTGGAGGTCGCCCGGAAAGTAGACACGATCGTGCTGGATAAAACGGGAACGATCACGGAAGGGCATCCTGTCGTTGTGAACGCTCAATGGAAGGAGGGTGCGGAAGACTCTCGCAAGGTATTGTATAGTCTGGAACGATTGTCGGAACACCCGCTAGCGGAAGCGATAGTCAATGAATTGGGGGATGAAATATCTGTTCCGGTCACGGGATTTGAAAGTATTCCGGGTAGAGGAATAAAAGGGCAATGGAATGATGAAACTTATTATGTCGGGACTCCCGAATTACTCCGGGATAACGGTGTGTCTGTCGATAAAGAGTTGGAACAAAAAGCGGAAAGCTGGCTTAAAGATGCTCAAACGGTCATTTGGTTCGGCAATTCAGCCGAAGCCCTTGCCGTGATGGGGATAACAGACAAGATAAAAGATACATCATTACAAGCTATTTCCCAATTACATAAGATGGGGTTGACGGTCTATATGTTGACAGGAGATAATGCCGCGACAGCCAAAGAAATAGCACGGAAGACCGGTATCAAGCATTATAAATCAGGTATATTGCCACAAGAGAAAGCTATTTTCGTTAAACAGTTGCAACAAGAAGGTCGGAAAGTCGCTATGGTCGGGGACGGTATCAATGATAGCGCGGCATTGGCACAAGCGGATTTAAGTATTGCCATGGGAAAAGGCAGTGATATTGCCATGGAAACAGCCATGGTCACGATCCTTTCCTCCGATTTGATGAAGATTCCGGAAACCATCCGTTTGTCGCGATTGACCGTGAAGACAATTCGTGAGAACTTGTTTTGGGCGTTTATCTATAACTTGATAGGTGTCCCCATCGCGGCAGGTATTCTCTATCCGATAAACGGTTTCCTGCTTAACCCGATGATCGGGGGGGCGGCAATGGCATTCAGCAGCGTGAGCGTCGTGAGTAACAGTCTGCGTTTGAAACGGAAAAAAATAAGTATAACTGCGAATCGAAATAATAACAATGAATATATAAATGAAGTAGAACACGTAAAAGAAAAAGCTATGGAAAAGAAATTTAAGGTGGAGGGGATGATGTGCAATCATTGTCGTACTCATGTAGAAAATGCCCTTAATAGTATTGACGGAGTGAAAGCCGTTGTAACTCTGGAGCCGCCGGTAGCTACCGTTGAATTTACGAAAGGTGAACTATCGTTGGATGAATTGCAACAAGTTGTTACAAGCAAGGCTGGGGAGTACAAAATGTCTAAAATCTGAAAGGGAGCGTTTCACAACGCTCCCCTTCTCTGAATTATTTAAAAACAACTAAGAACACAGGCTACTCTTCAGTAATCACAATTTTTATGATTTTGTCCCCTTGGCGGATAGCATCAATCACTTCCAAACCTTCGTATACTTGACCGAAGCAAGTATGTCTTCTATCCAGATGGGCGGTATTTCTACGGTTGTGGCAGATAAAGAATTGCGAACCTCCGGTATCCCGCCCTGCGTGAGCCATGGATAAAACTCCGCGGTCGTGATATTGGTTTTCCCCGGTTAATTCACACTTGATCGTGTATCCCGGACCACCGGTTCCGTCCCCTTTGGGGCAGCCTCCCTGTATCACGAAATCCGGAATCACCCGATGAAAGGTCAAGCCGTCGTAAAAACCTTCTTTGGCTAGTTTTACAAAATTGGCAACCGTGTTAGGCGCATCTTTTTCATAAAAAAGGACTTTCATGACACCTTTTTCAGTTTCTATTTCTGCTCTATACATTATGAATTTGCTTTAGAATTTTCATAAGCAAATGTAGGTCATAAAATGAATGGAAGCAAGGCGTCTAATGTTATTTAACGCATTTTATATAGTCGCCTTCGGCGAGTTGCAAGTTACAGGTTGCATTTGCCTTCGGCAAGTTGCAGGTTTACTGGCGTTAAGGATGGAGGAGTTCGTTGATTAGGTGATTGCAGATTTCGTGATTCTCTTGTGCGATGGTAAGCGGGTAAAATTGTTGAATCCGAAAAACGGATTCAACACAGTTCTTGTTTTAATACATCGGGTAATTCAAGGCCTCGTTTTTCGAGGCTGATAAACCAGTCTGACAGTTCTTCCGGCTGAATGGAATACAATACTTCACGGAATTGGTCTATTTGTTCATCGCTGTATCGGTCAGAGGGGATACCCCGGTATTGATCCAGTTCCTCATCATCAAAGTATTCTATTTTTTCATCCACTCTCTTTAGTCCTTTCTCGCAGATAGCGTGAGCGCCGCAACAGTCGGCGGGAGGGACAACAACCGGAGTGTCATCCGGCTTTTGTTTTGATTTGAAAAGGTATGTAAAAAGGGCAACTATTACTAGAAGCCCTACTATGCTGATGATAATATAAATCATTTCAATTACTTGGAAAGTTCTTTCTTCAACAGATTTACCTGATTCGTCAGTTTCTCCACTTCCTGAGTTTTCTTGGCTAATGTACTTTTAGCATCTGCCAATTGTTTTTTCACCCCGGCAATCTCTTTTTCCAATCGGGCAATTTCGCTGTCCTTGAACTTGATATTTGCCTTGAGTGTTTCTACTTCATTTTTTAGTTTCCGGTTATCCCAATCCGCGTTGGTCTTGTACTCGGCCAATTGTTTTTGAAGTAAGTCTCGTTCTTCAGTCGCTCTTTTCAACTGGAGTTGTAAACCGCTCAATTGTCCTTCATTATCCTTTACTTTTGACTTTACCTGTTCGGAAACGTCTTTCAATTCGGACTTTAAAGCGGACTCTTTACTTTGCAATGTCCGTAATTGGGTGTACAGATCGTCAATCTGTTTATCTTTGGCCGCGTTGTTCGCTGTCAGTTGGTAGCGGACGGCATTAAAATCATCCTTGAGTTTTTGCATTTCGGTTTCCAGAGTCTTCTTGTCGTTAGCAAGTGTTGCCACTTCTCGGTCTACGCTTCTCTTTGCTCTGGCTAATTCCTCGTATTTCTTTTTTGAAACGCAAGAGGAGAAAAGTAACGTGAATATTAAAATACCTGATATATAAAATAATCCTTTTCTCATATTGAAATGTTTAAATTGAACTTTATTCTTGTTGTGTGACAAAAGTAGTAAAATATTTGGGTATAACAAAGAACAATAGGGGCGGCAGAATCTTAATTTAATGTTAATGCTTCAAGACGTGATACGGAATTCGTGTGTCAAATACATATTTATTTATATATTTGCGTTGGAAAATTAATACAGAATATACTATGAATAAGAAAATCCTCTCGTTACTCGTTTTGTTTTTTGGAGTATTATTTGTCGCTCAAGCTCAGAATGACGGAAAGATACGAGTGAAGGGCGTTGTGTTGGATGAAGTTACGCGTCAACCGATTGAATTTGCCAATATCGGGATTCTAGGTACGGTTGCGGGTGTTGCCACGGATATGGACGGTCGGTTCGAATTGGTAGTTTCCGAAAGATTGGCTACTTATATGATGAGAGTTTCCGCGGTGGGGTATGCTTCAGACGAGATGAAGTTGTACGAGGCAAGGGATAAAGGAGAGGTACAGATATTTTTGAAACCGATGACCTACGGGATTCACGAGGTGGATGTAACGGCAGAATCGTTGGTCTTGAAAAGATTGTTACAGAACGTGGTGAATAATATCGGTCGGAATTATATTCCGCGTCCTTATAACTACGAGGGATATTTTGAATATGGCGTCCGGATTAATGATGGGGAGAAAAAGTCGAAAGAGGCGATCGTGGATATCTATGACAGCGAAGGTTATAGGCGTTCGAATGTCGAGGATGCGTTCAAGGCTTTGAATTATAACTTCTCGCAGGTGCGCCGCAGCGAGGAAATGACTTCCGCCACGGACGGGTTGATCTTCTTTGATGACATTATCACGGCAGATATCGTTCGTAATACCCGTAATATTCTGGATCTGGAGAATTATAGGGACTTTAAATTGAAAAGTAAAGGTAAATTCTTGTACGAGGGTGATTCCGTGCAAATTGTCACTTACGAGTGTCTGAAACCTTCCTTGTCGAATTCCGGTACGACCTTCGTTACAAAATACAGCGGAGAGATATACGTGGAATTGAAGAATTACGCCGTTATTAAAAACGTTATGCGCATCACTTCTTCCGCGTTCAATCTTTTGGGAAGAAATTTGATTCTGGCAGGTAACAGTCCTCGTCACGAAGTAATGGCTACGATTACGACCAATTACAAGAAAGTGAGTTCTTATTACTTTTTGAGTGGAGTGAGTATGGTGTATACTTATCTGGACGGTTCCGATCGTGTGAAAGGAGAGATGCAATACCAAACGACAAAAGTTAGCGTGAACAATACCACTCCTATTGCCGGACGGGTGTATTTTGAAGAGGTTCCGACAGACAGGAATTTCTGGGATCGTTACACGATATATTTGGAAGAAGAAGAATAAAAGTCCCCCGAAAAGGGACTTTTTATTTTAGCTTTAATGATTTTAGCTTTAAGATTGAGTCCGTTCGGACTTAAATATTGTAATCTCTTGTAATTTACTTGTTTCGTTATATCGTCATGAAGGTACTTTATAAACAGATCTTATGAAAGAACAAATTTGGAATAATATCGAACGAATGAGAGCGGAGGCTCCATTGGTACATAATATCACGAATGCTGTGGTAATGAATAATACGGCTAACGCGCTGTTGGCGGCAGGTGCTTCACCTATTATGGCACACGCGTCGGAAGAAATTGATGAAATGGTTGCGCTATGTGGGGCTACCGTGATTAATATCGGGACATTGGATCGTTTTACCGTGGAATCCATGAAAGCAGCTATCCGGAAAGCGAATGAAATCGGGCATCCGGTAGTACTCGATCCCGTGGGTGCGGGAGCCACGAGTTTTAGGAAGAAGGTTCTCCAAGATATATTAAACGCCGGTACTCCCCGGTATATACGCGGGAATGCCTCGGAAATAATGACAATGGCAGGGTTATCCACGAAATCTAAAGGCGTGGATAGTATCGAGTCTTCTCTGAATAGTCTGGAAGCTGCCCGCAAATTGAGTTCCCGTGTGGGGTGTATTGTCTGCGTGAGCGGGGAAACGGATCTCGTTGTGCAAGGCGAGAGAGTGATTTATTTGCATAATGGCTCCCCGATGATGGAGAGAGTGACCGGACTGGGGTGTACGGCTTCCGCTATCTTGGGTGCATTTGCTGCTGTTGCGGAAGATGAGTTTATGGCTGCCGTGAGTGCTACTTCTTTTATGGGTATATGCGGGGAGATCGCGGTCGGAATGGCACAAGGTCCCGGAACTCTGCAATTGTATTTGTATGATGTGATGTATAATCTGACACGCGAGCAGTTCATGCAACGCGTGCAAATTTCCGAATGATATGAATGCCCCACTTTATTTAGTGACCGACGAAGGTTTGCTGCATGGTAAAGATCTTTACAGCACGGTTGAAGCTGCCGTGAAAGGAGGCGTGACCATGGTACAATTACGGGAAAAAGAATCCTCTACCCGGGATTTTATTGAACGGGCGATTCGGCTGAAAGCATTGTTGACACCTTATCATGTACCTTTGATTATTAACGATCGGGTAGACGTGGCACTGGCTGTCGATGCCGATGGGGTGCATGTCGGACAGAGTGATATGCCCTATTCGCAGGTGAAACGGCTACTGCCGAAAGGAAAAATAATCGGGTTATCCGTGGAAACGCGGGAACAGGTAATTGAAGCCAACGAGTGGGATGTAACTTATATCGCGGCAAGTCCTGTCTTTTCCACGGTAACGAAAACAAATACGATTGTCGAGTGGGGATTGGACGGGTTGCAATGGATTCGTTCCGTGTCCCGTCATCCGTTAGTGGCTATCGGTGGCATTCATCCCGACAATGTAGCCTCAATCTTTCGGGCGGGGGCGGATAGCGTGGCTGTGATTTCCGCGATTATCGGAGCCGATGATCCGGGAAAAGCCGCACGAGAATTGATTTGTCTTATACCCTAAAGAAAGATATAATCTTTTACTACTGAAATCCTATCGTAATCCTACCCAAGAACTAGGGAAGACATACTGCGCTGGCGATGCACGAACCGTTTTGCCCCGGTATTCTATAGGATTAGAATACCCCCAAAGAATGCAAAAGTATAACCAAGATAAACAAGGGCGCCACGTATTTCAGCACGAAAACCAGAGGTTTTATCAACCATAACTTCAATTGCCCGTCATTCGTCAACTCGGCAATCAACAAACGGCGATCGAATCGCCACCCCACGTAGATGGATATGAGTATGCCGCCGACGGGGAGCAGGATATTGGAACTGATAAAATCAAATATCCCGAATATAGAGCGGCTCCCTATCTGAATGTCTTTTAAAGGACCGAACGATAGAGTACACAAGATGCCGAAAACAGTCACGATAACGGTTGAAATAATGGTTGCCTTACGCCTGCTGATGTGTTTCTCTTCCACGAAAAAAGCGACAATCACTTCGAGCAATGATATCGAGGACGTCAATGCAGCCATTGTCAGCAGTACGAAGAATAAAATAGCCCACAATTGCCCGAATGCCATACTCTGGAACACTTGGGGCAAGGTGAGGAACACGAGTCCCGGACCGGAATTGGGTGCGATATTAAAGGCGAATACAGCAGGAAATATGGCAACGCCTGCCAGCACGGCGATTAGGGTATCGGCACAGATAACCTGTAACGATATCGAGGTTAGATTTTCACTTTTCTTGATGTATGAAGCGTAAGTCAATAGGACACCCATGCCGATTGACAAGGAGAAAAACGCTTGTCCCAGTGCAGAGAGTACCCCTTGAGAGGTGAGTTCCGAGAACTTGGGTAAAAACAGGAATTTTATTCCTTCCATGGCACCGTCCAGCGTGCATGCCCGGATACCTAAAATCACGATTAGTATGAAGAGTAAGGGCATCATGAGTTTCGTGTATCTTTCGATACCCTTTTTTACCCCTGCCAACACGATAAATCCGGTAAGTACCATGAATATAATTTGCCAGAATACCGGCTTGTACGGGTTGGAAATAAAGCTGTTGAACAAGTTATTCAAATCAATATCGGCGCTTGAATGGAACGAGAAAGAGAGGGATTTAACCACGTATTCCAACGTCCACCCGGCAACCGTGCCATAAAAAGAAAGAATCATCGTGGCGGCCAATAACACGAGGATTCCAAAATAACGCCAAGGTGTTTTCGGTTCCAACCGATCAAATGTCCCGAAAGCATTCCGACCGGAATATCTACCGAGTGCGAACTCCGAAAGCATGACCGGGAGTCCGATAGCAACGGTAAAAAATATGTACACGAGCAAAAAAGCCCCGCCACCGTTATTCCCGGCTTCATAGGGAAACTTCCATATATTACCTAATCCGACTGCCGAACCGGCCAGTGCGGCAATAGCCCCGAACTTGGAACCAAAACTATCTCTGGTGTTGTGCATGGTTAAATTATTTTGAGTTAACAAATATTACGAGTTTCCGGAGTGTAAGTTAGCATTTTGTATAGAAAAAAACTATCTTCGCGTCAAAATAAAATAAGCGATTCACATGCAAGAGAAGATTTTAATACTTGATTTCGGTTCTCAATACACGCAATTGATCGCGAGACGCGTGCGAGAATTGAATGTCTATTGCGAGATTTATCCTTTTAACCATTATCCGGCACTCGATGCTTCCGTGAAGGGAGTTATTCTTTCGGGAAGTCCTTTCTCCGTGCGTGACGAGAAGGCTCCGCGACCGGATTTGTCTTCCATCAAGGGGAAACTGCCGTTGCTGGGAGTGTGTTACGGGGCTCAATATCTGGCTCATTATTTCGGTGGGGAAGTACAAGCCTCCAACAAAAGAGAGTACGGTCGGGCAAATTTGTCTTACGTGGATAACGGTTGCCCGCTTTTCAAACATATCAGCCAACATTCACAGGTATGGATGTCGCACGGGGATACGATCGAGGTATTGCCGTCACATTACACGGTAGTGGCAAGCACGGTCGACGTGGAGAATGCCGCGTACCGGATAGAAGGAGAGGATACATACGGTATTCAGTTCCACCCGGAGGTGTATCACAGTACGGAAGGAACCGCGTTGCTGAAGAATTTCGTGGTTGATATCTGCGGTTGTAAACAAGACTGGACTCCGGATTCTTTTATCGAAACCACGGTAGCCGAATTGAAAGCAAAAATAGGCGAAGACCGGGTAATATTGGGTTTGTCGGGGGGAGTAGATTCCACAGTGGCAGCCATGTTATTACACCGGGCTATCGGTAAAAATCTTGTCTGCATATTTGTTGACAACGGATTGTTGCGGAAAAACGAGTTCTCGTCCGTGCTTGAAAATTACAAGGAATTAGGATTGAACGTCATTGGTGTGAATGCCGGTGATCTTTTCCTGTCCCGTCTGGCGGGAGTCGAGGATCCGGAAACGAAGCGCAAAATTATCGGTGCCACTTTCGTGGACGTGTTTGACGAGGAATCACACAAGGTAGAAGATGCCAAATGGTTGGGACAAGGTACAATTTACCCGGACGTGATTGAATCATCGTCGGTGAATGGCCCGTCACAGACCATTAAATCTCATCATAACGTGGGAGGATTACCTGACTACATGAAACTTAAAGTGGTAGAACCCTTGCGTTTATTGTTTAAAGATGAAGTTCGCCGCGTGGGTAAAAGCCTCGGTTTAGCGGATAAATTTTTGAAACGTCATCCTTTCCCCGGTCCGGGACTTGCTATCCGTATATTGGGTGAGATCACGAAAGAGAAAGTGACATTGTTGCAAGAAGCCGACCATATCTACATATCCATGCTTCAAGAAGAAGGATTGTATGATAAAGTATGGCAAGCGGGTACTATTCTGTTACCGATCAAGAGTGTCGGGGTTATGGGGGACGAACGCACTTACGAGAGCGTGGTTGCCTTGCGTGCCGTGGAATCGACGGACGGAATGACTGCCGATTGGTGTCATTTGCCTTATGAGTTCTTGGCAAAGGTTTCCAACCGAATCATAAATAATGTGCGGGGTATCAACCGGGTTGTTTATGACATTAGTTCAAAACCACCAGCCACCATCGAGTGGGAATAATATACAAGCGCCTTTCGGGGCGCTTTTTTTATGCTTGTCTTGGGTATGTTTATTTCCTGTTTTTCTTTTTCATGACGTATTTGTCGAAGAATTCCTCCCGGTAATTATTGCCAATGGCAATTTCGTGCATGCGGATGAAAACGTCGTTATTGTCAAAAGAATTGATATGAAGCGTGTTCACGATATACGATTTGTTTATTCTGAAAAACGTGTGTCGGGGCAGTTGTTCGTGTATGGCTTTTAAACTCATTTTCGTTATTACCCGTTGATCCGTCAGTTGCAATATGACGTAGTCTTTCAAGCCTTCGATAAAAAGGATATCTTCAAAATTAACTTTGAAATACCGACGTTCCGATTTCACAAACAAGTAATCATCTTCTACCTGTTCTATATCTTCTTTTTCACCGTTCGTCAAGAGGGAATAGTAATTAAGAGCTTTGTCGACAGCTTTCCGGAAACGCTCGAATTCAATAGGTTTTACCAGATAATCAACGGCGTCCACCTCGTAACTGTCGAGGGCAAATTCCGTGTAGGCGGTGGTGAATATAATCAACGTGGTTTTCGGTACATCACGGGCAAATTCGATACCTGTCACTCCGGGCATCTGGATATCCAGAAAGATTAGTTCTACCGGGTGATTGGTCAGATAGTCCGCCGCGGACGAGGCGTTATTGAACATCTCCAACAATTCCAGTTCCGGGACACGAGCCACCAAAGACCGTATACCTTTCCGCACGATAGGTTCATCGTCAACAATGATACATTTCATAATTTCAAGTGTAAATAAACACAATATTTCGTTTCCGTTTCGTCAATCTCAAGCGAGTAATTTTCCCCGTACAGTAATTCCAGTCGTCTGCGAATGTTCGCCAACCCCAAGCCCCCGCTTTCTTTCTTCACGGGAATCGTGGGTTTGGAGTTTTCACAAGTAAATTTCACGTACCCTTGTTCAACCCGGAAACGGAGGTAAATATATGATAATTTCTCGCTATCCGTGTTATGTTTCACCGCGTTTTCAACGAAAGGGATAAAGAGAAGCGGCGGGACTTTCACGTTATTCACGTCACCCTCTTTCGAGATCACGTATTCGAAGTTATCCCGCCGCATCTTTTCCAGTTCGAGAAAACCCGTCAGGAAGTGAATGTCCGCGCTTAAAAACACTTCTTGGCGGGTACTGTCATTCAACTGGTAACGTAGCATATCGTCCAGTTTGGTCAATAGACGGGAGGCTTCCTCCGGGTTATCCTTCACGAGAATATTGGCACTATTGAGCATGTTGAACAGGAAGTGAGGGTTTATCTGGTTTTTCAGTTGTTGCAATTCGGTTTGCATGGTGGTCTTTTCAAGTTCCGAGATCAGCCTGTCGTAATTTATCCATTGCCGAAACAGTTCTATACTTGTCGTTCCCAGCGCGATCATCCCGATAACGATAATGGCATACATGAGATTGAGGAAGGAGTAAGGACTCTCGTTTTTAATAATATCCGTTGCTACCCCGTATTCCTCGAAAATGTAACTGACGACGGGAGAGTAGATAAACAGACCGATCATGATACTCGCCAGCAATCCGCCGATGTAAAGAGGAAATTTATTTTTCAATAATAGTTTCGGGATAAGGACGTACAAATTTATGTAAGTGGGAAACATGAATAGTATCAAGCTTATACCGTATGAATAAAATAAACCGGTTCCGGTAAAATTATCACTCACGTTCTGGTACGCGAAAAAGAGGATAATCAGAAAAGTGATGATGTTCCTTACCTGATTGAAATTCGCGTGCTGCAAAAAGTTCAAGGGAAAATAGTTTTTTATAGACATATTTGTAAGCTGATTACGTGATTTTTATCTCCTTGTTTTGCTTCCAGTTGGAATTCATCACCGTATAACAGGTGAAGTCTTTGACGTAAGTTCTCCAGTTTGCTGTCATTATTTCTACTGTAATCTTCCGGGTAAATACACGCGAAATATAACTTTTCTTCATTTACCCGAAAAAGCATATAAATGTGATCGGGTTCACTCGATCTGTATTTGGCGTGATTCCGAATCGCCAGTTCCACGATCGGGATAAATAACAGGGGAGGTACTAATACATGATCTATTGTTTCCTCGGCACTTATGTGGAAAGTGAAATTATCATCATGTAATTTTTCCAAGTTCATGTAGTCTTTGATAAAAGAGATTTCTGCGCTTAATAATACCTTTTCCCGTGTGCTGTCATATAATTGATAACGAAGCAGGTGGCTGAGTTGAAGTAATAATGTAGATGCCTTGTCCGCGTCTTTCTTTGCCAGCACGTTGGCAGTGTTTAGCATCCGGGATAAAAAATCAGGCTGTATCTGATCCCGTAAACGGGTAAGTTCGGTTTGTACCTTGTTTTTTTCTAATTCTTGCAATTGTCGGTTATGCGCTATCCAGCGTTGTAGAAAGATGGTTATGGATACAGCAGAGATATAGAAAAAGATACCCAGAAAATTAGCGAAATAAAAGGAGAGGAAGCCGTTACCGGGATAAGCGATCTCGTAAAATGCAGGAAAATATTCTTTAGAAAAAATAATTACGCCGGTCATAACCAACAATAATGACATAATCGTGATAAACAGGTAAAAAAGATATATTCCATATTTTCCCTTGTACAGATAATTGGGAATTAGAATATAGATATTCAAACAGATAAGCCCCCAAAACAGCAATACCATACATACATTTATTATCGTGAGGGTGTTTAAACCGAAGAAAATACCGTATTCTTCAAAGAAGATTTTCAAAACAATAATACCAAGCAGAAACAGGATAATCAGATGTCTGATAATTCTGAATCTCGGATGAATCAAGAATTTTTCCCAAAATTGATTACCGTATTTGTAGGTATCCTGCGTTGGCATTGATAGGTGAATTAGTGGATAAAGTTAAGGATTTTTTTTCAGAATCTCCACGAAATTCCCAGTGAGCAATAAAACCCAAATTTGAAATGAGGGTTGGTTTCGTCATCATCCGAGAAAACGTCTTTTAAACTCCTTTTCGAGTAAGTTGCTTCGCGATAAGGGGCGATACCTACCGTTAGAGGAATAACGAATGATTTGCCCAGAGTTAGTTCCGGTTGCAATCCGATCACTGTATATTGTTGTGTGAAATACATCTTTTTCCCTTCTTTTTCGGTTAAGGCAAGCATTCCGTTCATCTCGACCATCAACCTTAATTTCAAGAGATTGTTTAGTTTCATCCCAACGGATGCTTGAATAGCATCTATCAAGGCAACTTTGACCTCGTAGCGTCCATCCAGACTCCATTTTAGGTAGAGTGCCGGGAAAAGCATGGGAAAACCGAAGGTATTATTTAAAGCAGCTCCGGCACCAAGATCCAAATTCGGTCGCAGGTGTCGGATAAATATAATACCACCTTGTCCCAATATATTATTCCATCTCGCTTTCGAAAGGTTGTCGCTATCCATGTAAAGACCTGCCCCGACAGTTGCCAGCACGGACCATCCGGCGTTAAGCGGCCTCGTGTGTACCAATCCGATCTGGAGGTTTAATATATTCGTCGGACAGAGTTCCCGAGAGAGATTTTTATTACCCAAGGAGGCGTACGATCCGCTACACCCGATAGTCCAAGCCGTGGGACGATTGTTTTCATTCATCTTGACAAAGAGCGGGACGTGAAAACCTCCTTGAATGACTTTTAAGTCACCTTTTGCACGCGGGTGGTGGTCATCCTTACCTTTGTATGTCGATGTCGAAATATATTCCGTTTTGAGGTTGATTTGGGCGTTTGCTTTCGAGAATACAAACGACATAAAGAAGATCAGACAATATAAGCTCGTTTTCATAAATGATTATTTTTTGTTTACGCCGTAAAAGTAAAATAGAATCAAACAGCAAAACGGGATAGTAGACGAAATGGGGTATTAAGTAGAGCAAATTGTTGTTTTGGTCGTTTTTCTTATTAATGGGAGATACTATTATATTCCCACGGTTATCCTATGGTAAGGTATTTATATACCACCTTGCAGTGAATTAAAGTGAAATATTAGATTACAAAAAGGAGGGTGATTTCTCACCCTCCTTTTATCGTGCATTTAAAAATCAACAGGTATTCTTGTTTTCCATGTTTTCTTTCATTATA
>NZ_JBKEIT010000029.1:0-641 GCF_046365375.1 Butyricimonas muris
AAACAGAATCAGCAATATCGTTTTATCCCTGAATATCTGGATAAACTCCTTCTGTAACAAAAATCCCAGCATCCTCATGACAACCGATTTTTAAAACATTTGATACTAATAACAATCAAAACCACCGTGATCGCCACCAACCCGAACAATTCCGGGTAAACGGCATCCATCCCCAATCCTTTGATCATGATATTTCTCGCTGCCGAGATAAACAAGGTCACCGGCATCATGTGCACTATCGCTTTCATCCCCAAAGACAATGAATCCAACGGGAAGATAAAACCGGATAACGTGATAGCCGGAAGCATCAACCCCGCGATAGAAATGATAATGGCACTCCGCTGTGTCTTTGTCAACACCGACACCATAATCCCCAACGCCAACGAAGACAGGGTAAAAATAGTCCCGACAAAAAACAGTAAGAAGATATTTCCCGTTATCGGGACTTTCAATATAGTAACCGAAATCAACAGGATCACCACGATGTTAATCATCCCGACCAACAGGTACGGTACCAGCTTTGCCAGAATAATCACGGGCGGGCGCACCGGCGACACCAGCAATACCTCCATCGTACCCGATTCTTTCTCCTTCACGATAGCGAGAGAAGCCATCATCGAGCATACCAGCATCAACACGAT
>NZ_JBKEIT010000030.1:0-619 GCF_046365375.1 Butyricimonas muris
TTGTGGACGGGGAGGAGTATCATTTGTAAAATAATGAAACTATGAGTAAAATAAGATTTTTACAATTACTGTTTATATTCTATCTTCTTGGGAGTTGTACCCAAGAAACATGGAATGTAGAACAGGAGAATGTTTTAAAACAAGGGGTGCTTACCCGTGGGGTGGGACCAATGGAGGATGCAATGGAAGGCTTAAAGGGAACAACTTTGGGAAAGAAACTTATCGAGAAGTTAAGCATACCTGTGAAATTTGAATACGATCAATCAATGAAACCTGGAACGATGGGATATGTTGGTGGGGGAATAATACGATATAATGATCTAAATGCTCCTTTTGGACCGCTTTTATTTCACGAGTTATTTCATGTGTATCAAATGAAAGAAATAGCTGTGGCATCAAGAAATCATGAGGTCGAGGCATACATGGCGCAATATTTATTGGTGATGAGTATTGAAGGTGCTGAAGAGAAGGATTTTTATGCCGTATCTACGAAATTTGTGGATTGTATTAGAAAATTAGCAAAATATACAACTTGGAGTGTGATGGATACGAAGGGAAGTATTAAATTCCAACGACTTTATGAAAAGGCTTTGGTTGAACTTAGGAAGCATCATCTATA
>NZ_JBKEIT010000031.1:0-541 GCF_046365375.1 Butyricimonas muris
CTGGTCGCCTTCCGGGCACGGGATATGTACCGCTTATTGCGGGACATCCGGGAAGAACCGGGGATTTATTCCTGTTTCACGTTCGGGGATTCGCTTCATACTACATTCAAAGAGAACGATTATCCCGTGGAACGGTTCGCGGCATCCTTGAGAGGCGCGGGGCATACCGGGGTGGAATGGAACGAGATAGAGGCGGGTATAGAAGATTATTTTATGATGTTAACAAACGATACTAGCGATGGAACGGGTTATTGAAGTAGAGCGGCTGGCGAAGAAATTCGGGAGTTTCACGGCGGTGGACCATATCAGTTTTCACGTGGAGCGGGGGGAGATATTCGGGTTCCTCGGGGCGAACGGCGCGGGCAAGACCACTGCCATGCGGATGTTATGCGGGTTGAGCAAACCGACTTTCGGGACGGGACGGGTGGTGGGATTCGATATTGCCCGGGAGTCGGAAAAGATAAAGAGCAGAATCGGCTACATGAGCCAGAAATTCTCGTTATACGAGAGTTTGACGGTGCGGGAGAATATACGCTTGTAC
>NZ_JBKEIT010000032.1:0-541 GCF_046365375.1 Butyricimonas muris
CTGGTCGCCTTCCGGGCACGGGATATGTACCGCTTATTGCGGGACATCCGGGAAGAACCGGGGGTTTATTCCTGTTTCACGTTCGGGGATTCGCTTCACACCACGTTCAAGGAGAACGATTATCCCGTGGAACGGTTCGCGGCTTCCTTGAGAGGCGCGGGGCATACCGGGGTGGAATGGAACGAGATCGAGGCGGGTATAGAAGATTATTTCATGATGTTAACAAATGATACTAGCGATGGAACGGGTTATTGAAGTAGAGCGGCTGGCGAAGAAATTCGGGAGTTTCACAGCGGTGGACCATATCAGTTTTCACGTGGAGCGTGGAGAGATATTCGGGTTCCTCGGGGCGAACGGTGCAGGCAAAACCACTGCCATGCGGATGTTATGCGGGTTGAGCAAACCGACTTTCGGGACGGGACGGGTAGTGGGATTCGATATTGCCCGGGAGTCGGAAAAGATAAAGAGCAGAATCGGTTACATGAGCCAGAAATTCTCGTTATACGAGAGTTTGACGGTGCGGGAGAATATACGCTTGTAC
>NZ_JBKEIT010000004.1:0-390090 GCF_046365375.1 Butyricimonas muris
AGTAGGTCGATGCCAGATTTAGAGAAGAGCGATTCTGAAAAGAGTCGCTCTTTTTTTATGGTGTAAATGGTATTTTAGCTCTCCCTCTGTTTTAGTCGCCTCCGGCGAGTTGCAAGTTACATTTGCCTTCGGCAAGTTGCAGGTTGCTTGTCTTGTGTTGTAGACTGTATTTAATTTATTTGCTTTTAGATAATGAAAAAAAGAGTAGGAATACCTACTCTTTTCTGCTGTGTGAAATGATATATGCTTACTTGAGAAGCTCTTTTATTTTTTCTTCCAATGCTTTGCCTCGTAGTTTGATGGATAAGACTTTTCCTGTTGAATCTACAAGGAAGATAGCGGGGATAAGTTTTACTTCGTATGCATCGGCGATATTTGATTTATCCAAGAAATTAGGCCAAGGGAATTGTTCTTCTTGAAGTGCTTTTTGCCATGCAGCATTGTCTTTGTCTATGGATATGCTGATTATTTCAAGACCTTTGGTTGCAAATTCTTTATACAAGGCTTTCAGGTTGGGAATTTCCCGACGGCATGGTCCACACCAAGATGCCCAAAAGTCGATGAGTGTGTATTTTTTGCCTTTTATTAGTTCTTGTAAAGTGAGTGTTTTACCTTGAGAGTCAGTTACGGTAAAGTCAGGGGCTTGTTTGCCTTCGAGGGTTTCCGGATATAGTTCTTCATAAACAATTTGACCGTAATAACTTTTCTGTGCTTCCGGTGAGAAGTTCGCGAACCATTCTTTTTGCTCTTCCTCGAACCAACTCATGGATTGCAACATAAGGAAAGGTCCCCACCAAGAGTTCTTGTTATCCATGACGGCTTGTTTTGTCTTTTCCCCCGCAGCTTTGAAAAAAAGATTTTCGTCTGCAGCCATTTCCTGATATTCTTTTGTTTTGGCAAGAGAGTCCATGAGAGTTTTGTTTTTATTCATTCTGGCTTCACTTATTTGGGCGCTGATTACCTTGTGTTTTTCATTTTTGCTCATAAACATCTGTTCTAATTCTTCTTTAAATGCCATTTTTTTGAGAAATTCCTCGTGGATGGGGGAGCCGGATACTTTTGTATCACTAAAAGATGTCCATTCTTTACCATTGTTATCCCGGGTTTCTACCTTGCTTGTAACAGTGGCATTTACCCCGTTCTCTACCATTACTTGTATTACGCCCGAATTTTCTTTCAATTGTATGTAGAACATCCGGGGTGATTCAACTTGACCGGAAAAGGTAAATTTGCCGTTAGAAAGAGTTGTCGTTGCAATGGGTTTTTCTTGTTTGTGAGTAGAACCCGGCACGAGGCAAATTTCTGTTCCGTCGGTTAAGCCGGTGATTGTTCCGTTGATTGTAAATGAATCTTTTGAAGCACAAGCAGTGGTGGCTAGCGTGATGATGGCTAGCATCATGATTATTATTGTTTTCATTATCGTGTCGTTTTAAAGCTTATCGTTCTACATTTTGTTTTATGGTTCCGTTCCCCGGATTGCTTGTAGCTCCCAACGGGAAGGGCATTATCCACAGGTGTGAAGTCGGGGATAGGGTGAGTGTACTTTCATTAAACTCTTTTGTGAGTGTCCGGGCGTACAGGGCATCTTGATTTAAGCGACGCATATCCCAAAAAGGGATGGCGGTTTGCACGTATTCGTTCGCTTTTTCCGAAATGATGTATTTCACGGCTTGCTCTGTCGTGGCGGCAGAGAGTGGAGCGTATTTATCCGCGAAGATACGGGTTACACGTACGGCGTTCAGAACGTTCATGGCTTCGTTGATATTGTCCTGTCCTCCTTTGCGTGCAAGACATTCGGCTTTTATGTAATACATTTCGGGCGTGGAGATTCCACCACCGTTAAATTTATCATTACGGATACCATAGAATATATCATCGGGTGCTTCGTATTTCGCTTTCCATTTAGAGGCAAAACGGGCATCGCCTTCTTCAAAAAGGGCGGCACGCGTGATGGTTAAAGCTCCGTTGACTCCGCTTTGTCCGAAGTTCTTTTGTGTGTTGGTCCCGTAGCGGAAAATATAGTTTTCCGGGTTATTCAAGCCGATAGCGGGATAACTGGTTGACCAATCGTCCGGTTTTTCTATTTGTTCTTTGTTTTGCTCGTAATAGGTGCGCCAGTCATATAGTTCATCGTTTTGTTTCAAGGCTTCTTCCGCGTATGTTAAGGCATTCGTGTAATCGCCCATGGTGAGATATACCCGTGCCAACATGGCGTATGCGGTTCCCAGAGTCGGGTGCAGGACGGTAGTACCTTCTTCGGGGAGAGCCGGAAGAGCCTCGGTAAGGTCTTGTAAAATGAATCCATACATTTTTTCGATCGTGATCTGGGTAGAGGGAGCCCCCATATCCATACTGAGAATCTGGGGAACGGATAGCTTCGTGGCGGCAGTTGTGCTGTTGTAGGCTTCCGCGTAATAGTTTGTCAGATAGAAGTAATTCATTGCCCGGAGTACTTTTGCTTGAGCGATCAATTCATCCCGTTCTGCTTGGGTACATTCCGTGGCATCGGGTACGCTGCTGATAATGAGATTCCAATTCGCGATGGCAGAATAGGAATAGTAATAGAGGGCTTCATCGGAATTGTTTTGTTCGATGCGATCTTCGTTCTCCTGCCAGTTGTAGTTGATAGAATTTAGTGTTACAGAAGTGAGGGAACTCGGTTTCATGTACACGTCGTTCAATAGGTTTATGGCTTGTGTGGCATCGTTAAGATGATTTGATTCATTCCGGATAAAAGCGTCGAAGTCGGCGAGGGTTGTCGGGATTTTTTCTCCTTTGGGGAGAATGTCTAAAAAGTCGTTGCAGGAGGAAAAAAGAGCTCCTGTTATCAGAAGACTGATACTTACGAGTATATATTGTATTTTCTTTTTCATGGTCTTTCGATTTTAGAATTAAAAGTTCAGGTAGAGTCCACAAACGTAATTCGGTTTGTTCTTACTTCCCAGAAGAACTCCGGCTTTGCTGTTAAATGCAAGGGTGGCTAAATTCTCGATATTGAATTGTACACGGGCTGCACCAAGACCGATTTTCTTCACCCATTCAACCGGAACTCTGTACGAGAGCGAGAGATTGTTGATTTTAATATAGGATGCATCCAACACGTGAATGTCTGCTTTCCCGTATATGCTTTCCCGCGCGTAATTAAATTCCGGGGATGTGCTGAACAAGAGGCGGGGAACATTGGTTTTTTCCTCGTCACCTGCTTCTTGCCAGCGTTTACGGATGTCTTTGTTCGTCATACTGACCGTCCTGCCCATGCTGATCGTGGGAATATTGGTGTTGCGTATTTTATGACCGCCCGCGTAAAGCAGCATGAATGAAAATTCAAAGTTTTTGTAGTTCAATGTGTTCGTGAAGGAGCCGCTGTAAACGGGAACACTTGTCCCGGCATAATGGATCGCTTCGAGATCCGTGTATTTCGTTGTCGTGATTTCTCCGTTCAAATCGTACATTTGAGGTTCTCCTTTTTCACTCAATCCTGCCCATTTGTAAGCGTAAATAGCGTTATAAGGTTTTCCTTCTCTGGGGTATGCCATAGGATAATCCATTTGGAGATAATACACGGGTGCAGTTACATTAATCTTGGTTACTTTGTTTTTGTTGTACCCGAAAAGGAATCCCGCGTTCCATTTGAACTCGGTTTCGCGGAGGATGTCCCCTTGGAGTGTCAATTCAAATCCCCGGTTACGCATAGCCCCGTTGTTGAAGGAGAGGGTTCTGTACCCGAAACCTTCCGTGGGTACTCCCATTTGGTTGGCAAGCAGGTCTACACTTTTTTTGTTGTACACTTCAAACGTTCCGGACAAGCGTCCCGTGAGCACTGAAAAGTCTATACCGACGTTTATGGTCGTTGTTTTTTCCCAACGCAGGTTTGGATTAGGAGGTGAAGAGATATTTCCGTACAAGCCTCCGACTAAGGTGCTCGCGTAGTAATTGGCCGTGAGATAGGGTGCGGCGTCTTTCGCGATATTACCGCCAATACCGTATGATGCCCGAAGTTTTAGTAAATCTATCCAGTTTACGTTAAAGAAGCTTTCCCGGTTGATATTCCAGTTTGCCCCGACAGACCATAACGGTTTGTTCTGGTATTTGGAGTTTGTACCCCATAGGTTGGAACGATCCCAACGGATACTGCCGGAGAGGGTGTAACGGTTGTCGAATGAATAGGCTATGTTGGAATAGAATGACACGAAACGGTTTACCAATTCCGATTGTGACCGGGGAGAGGTGAGCGATGCCCACGAGTTCATCAGACCGGAGAAACCTGCCGTCAGTTTGGTTTCATCGATATATTGTGATGACAATAATCCGCTGTCGTAGCCGTAGCGGGTAAGACTGCTATATTCCAGCTTGGTGTTTCTGATTTCCTGCCCGATGATCCATGTTACGTTGTGCAAGTCGTTGAATGATTTGTCAACATTGATTTGCTGGCGGAAATTATACGCGTTGGAATGGTGTTCCTGCGTGTAGAATATATCCCCCGCGGGCAGGTTATACAAGGCTTCTCCGTTATTGTTCGTGGCAAATTTATTGACCGTTTGGCGGGTATTCAAAGATTCCATTTCTTCCAGACGTTTCAAGCGGCTTACCCCGTATTCGTATTGGAACATGGTATTATAGGATAACCACGGAAGGATTTTGATATCCAGTTTCCCGTACAGGCGGTTGTTAAATTCTCTGGTTTTGTTCAAACGTCTGTCGAGCTCGTCAAGCGGTACGATATCCAGACTGTATAGTCCGTAATTGGCTATATTATCTCTCACGGTCTTTGTTTGCTGGGCGGCAATGGTGACGGGCGTGCCGTTTTCTTTTAACCGGTCGTAGGGACTCGCGGTGAAGCCTGCGCTGTAAGAACTGAATAAGTCGTATGTTTGTTCCGTTTTATTCTTGAAACTGATGTAAACGCCGACATCTGCTTTCAACCAAGAAGTCAGTTGAAGTGAATTTGTGATATTTATCCCGACTTGATCGTTTTTCGTGTATCGGTCTTCTTCTTTGTTGTTCCGGTAACTGACGGAGAGGTTGAAGTTATTCCGGTCTGTGGCTTTGCCCACGCTCAGGTTGTATTGCTGGTAGAAAGGATTGCGTTTGGCGTATTTCTCTACATCCTTGTAAAAGCCGAATCCCCGAGAGCTCAATTCTGCCAGTTTCGCGTCCGCTTCTGCTTGAGAAATCTTGTTCGTGTAAAGGTCGAGTAAGATATTGGTCCCCGCGCTGGGTAGGGTGGAATAGTTGTTCCGGAGGTTTTCAGCCTCGGCAATCGCCCGGTCTATGCCATTGTTTAATTCGGCGTTTTGTGTTGCCCAGTATTTTTCCAGTTCGATGATATCGGCCGAATTGGTCAAGTTACCCGTGTAGTAGGAATAGGGATGAATGGTAAACGAGCCGGAAAGTTGTACTTGAGTCTTGCCTTGTTTGGCTTTTTTGGTCACGATGACAACGACACCATTGGCAGCGCGTGCCCCGTAGATAGAGGTGGCGGCGGCATCTTTTAATATGGTGATGCTTTCGATGTCTTCCATGTTGAGATCGGGTATGTTTTCCGTGACATTGCCGTAGGCGTCGATAGTCGTGTTTTCCACTGGAAAGCCGTCAATCACGTAAAGCGGGGTTTGCATGGCATTCATGGTTGATACTCCCCGGATGATTCCGTCGGAATACCCGGCGACCTGTCCTTCCAGTACGGAGGACAAGTTGTCCAAACGACGGGTTTCGAGAGTGGTGGCGCTTACTTTGGCAAAAGCTCCGGTAGAGCGTTCCTTGGAAATGGTTTGGTATCCGGTTACCACCACTTCGTCTAAGGTTTCCTTGTCGGGTTCCAGTTTGAAGTTGATTACTTCCTGTTTACCCAAGGGCATTTCAATGGTTTTGTAACCGATGAAGGATACCATGACGGTGTTATATTTCTCGTCGAATGTAAGAACATAGTTTCCGTTGACGTCGGAAGGTACTCCGGTGGTGGTTCCTTTCAGCCAGATGTTGGCTCCGGCGATGGGCTGGTTGTTTTCGTCCAGTACCTGACCTTTGATCGTGCGTGTTTTTTTCTTTTCCGGGGTGTCGGTCGCCGGTTTCGGTTTCACGATAACGATGTCGCTTTCGATTTCATAGGTGTAAGGCTGGTTTTTGAAAATAAGATCCAATGCCGTTTTTAACGGTTGGTTCTCGAATTTCAAGGTGACGTTTGAGGCTTTCTGAATTTCGACTTCGCTGTAAATGAATTTTACTTCGGTCTGTTCTTTGATTTGTTTGAATACTTCGCGAAGAGGCATATTCTTCACGTCCAGAGTCACTTTTTTCACGGGAGTGTCAGCGTAACTCCCCATGCCGAATACGAATAGGAAAATGAGTAATAAACTCAAATGCTGTTTCTTAAATGGATTTTTTTTCATAACATTGTACTTTAATTGTTTTTTCCACCTAGAGAATGGAATTAATTGTTTAAACGGGAGATGTTTGCAGCATCTTCCGCTTTCTTTATAATAATATTTCTTCCGGATATTTCGAATTTGATATTTGTTGTCTTGCCGATAATCGTGAGGACTTCTTCCAAGGTTTGGTTTCGCTTCACGATGCCTGTAAAGGGGTGCTCCCGGAACTCCGCCGCTTCAAAGGTGAATTGCACGTCGTACCAGCGGGACAGTTGTCGGGCAATGTATGATAAGGGCATATTCTCGTACTCGAAGGCTCCGCTAATCCATGAGGTATAGATTGATACATCGACTTTTTGTTTTTCCAGTTTGTCGGTCGTGTGGTCCATGATGGATTGTTCTCCCGGCGAGAGGCGAATTTTCGAGTTATTGTGTTCGAACTCGACACTTCCGGTGACGAGTGTGGTAATTGTTTTTTGTTCTTCGGGATAGGCTGTTATGTTGAATTTCGTGCCTAGTACCCGAATCCGGTCGTTGCCCGAATGCACGATGAACGGGCGGGATTTATCCGGCGCCACTTCCAAGTATATTTCTCCTTTCATGTAAATCTCCCTTGTATTCCCGGAAAATTGACTGGGGAATTGTATTTCGGAGGACGAGTTTATCCATACACGTGTGCCGTCTGACAGCGTGAAACGGTATTCACCACCCGGGGGAACGGTAATCATGTGAAGCGGGGCGGTTTGCCCTGTTTCCCGATTATCCTTGTTATATTGTAATCCTTCCAGAGAGTCGTTTACAATAGTCGAACCGTCGGGAGCCACGATGCGGGAAGATGCCGAGGAGGTTAGGTTGACAGTTTCGCCGTTGGCGTAGCTGAGTACAGCTTTCACGCTGCCGGGTTCGATTTGAGTTTGAGCAACTTGTTGCTCCGGGGCATACGTCGATCGTGTATCCGGGAATATAAAGAGCAGGATTAAAGCGACAGAGGCTGCAATAGCAGTTCCGATAATCCGGTGCAGGCGTCTGTTCTTCCGGCGAGTGTGTGTTAATGTTTCGGAGAAGTTTTCCCAAGCTTCTCGCGGTGAAAGTTTTTCTTGTGCCTGTATTGTTTTTAGTAGTTTCTCTGCTTCCCGGATATCCCGAAATAGTTTCCGGGCTTCCCTGTCATTGTCTATGAGATGGCGGAGTTGCTCCCGCGCCGCCGGGGAGAGGGTGCCGTTGCTGTATTCCGCTATCAGTTCGTATATTGTTTTATGCTCCATGTGTCACTGTTTTATATGATATTCCCAAAAAATTAGAATGGGTGACACGAATAGAATAAAATTTTGAAATTATTTTTCAGAATGCAGGAAAGAGAGAAAGAGGAGGGAGAATGTTTTGGTGTCTATTGACTTGCGCAAAGCTTCTAGCGCACGGGCGTAGTAGGTTTTCACGGTATTAACGGATATCTGCATTTCTTCCGCCACGGTTTTATAAGGCGTGTTATTGAAAATAATGGCTTTTAATACTTTTTGAGGATTGGTGGGGAGATTTTCTATCGCGGCGTATAGTTGTTCTTTGATTTTTTCGAGTTCTGCCTCGTCGTCATGAAGCATTTCATCCAGAAAGTCATCAATATGCAGTTCAATGTCTACGAAATAGGTTTTGCCTTTGTTTCTCATGAATTGTAAAGAGGCTTTACTTGCAGCGCCGAATAAATAGGAACGGATAGAGCCTGAAAACGGATGTCCCTTTTTGTTGTTCCAGAAAGAGATGAAGACGGATTGAACGATGTCTTTAGCGTCCTCGACGGAAAGAAGGTAGCGCATGACATAAGTGCATAACGGTTGATAGTAGATGTCAAACATTATTTTCATGCACCGTTCATCTCCGGCTGCCAGCAGGCGAATAATCGTTGATTCGGTTTTATCTGTCACTGTCGGTATTCCTTTTCGTGGAGTGGTAAAGTTAGTATTAATCCGGTAAAATGCAAAGGGGATGACTTGCCGGAAACAAAAATCCCCCAAAAGATGTCTTTCAGGGGATTTCGTGAACTCGGCGGGAGTCGAACCCACAACCTCTTGGGCCGTAACCAAGTGCTCTATCCATTAAGCTACGAGTCCTTGTTTATTTTGCGTGGCAAAGGTATGGAATGTTCTTTGTTTATGCAAGAGTTTCGTGTTTTTTTTCAGATACTTTTTTTTATGTTTGAAAAATAACAAAGCGAGGTGCGTATAGTTTTTATTACTACTTTTGCGTTAGGTTGTTCAAGTACAAATAGAAGAATATGCTTAAATTTATAGTCGAGAAATTCAAGAGATATCATTTAAAGGATGTGGCAGTCAAGGACGAGCGGGTTTTGGCATTTCAAAATTTAGAGGCGGCGAAGGAATGTGTGTTGTTCTGGGTGGCTGATGATATTTCTTGGACAGAGGTAGATAAAATTAGAAAATCTCTGGCAAAGTATATGGAAGTGCATTTGCTTTCTTTTATCCGGCAGTCCAAATCGGTATTTGAACGCTCGGGAGACGCGTTGTACGCGGATGAGTCTTCTATTACGTATGGTGGGAAAATTCGGGATGCCAAGTTGCGGGAGGTGTTGGAGAAGACGGAAGGGGTGTTCATAGACATTTCTATGCAGCCCGATGTTTTGGGGGATTACATTGTACGATATGCCAAATCGCCGTGCAAGGTCGGTATATCCAGAGAGGGAGTGGAGCATGATATTATGTTTGCCAATGTCCGGAATACGGACGTTTTTGTAGATCGTTTGTTTAAGTTATTCACAAAGATTAATACGTATTGAGATGAAAAAGTTTTCGGGAGTAGGGGTTGCTTTGGTTACTCCGTTTGACGAAATGGGAAATATCGACGAAAGTTCTTTAAGAAACCTCGTGAATTACGTGATAGACGGTGGTGTCGATTATCTGGTGGCTTTGGGTACTACTTCGGAGGCCGCGACAATGACGGTAGAGGAGAGGGCTTACGTGGTGAACGTGATCACGGAGGAGAATGCCGGGCGGTTGCCGATTGTCTTGGGTGTTGGAGGAAATAACACGGCTCATGTTGTGGAGGAACTTGCCACGTTACCTTATTTAAGGCAGGGAGATGCAATATTGAGTGTTACACCTTATTATAATAAGCCTTCACAGCAGGGATTATATAATCATTTTAAAGCTATCGCGGAACATTCGCCTCTTCCGGTAATCTTGTACAATGTTCCGGGGCGTACTTCCGTGAATATGACGGCTGCAACCACGTTGCGACTGGCTCTTGATTTTGAAAATATTATCGCGATAAAAGAGGCTGCCGGTAATTTTGAACAGGCGACTTCCATTATTGCCGGGATGCCGGAGAATTTTATATTCCTTTCGGGTGACGACGGCATTGCCCTGCCCTTGATTTCTATTGGCGGGAGTGGGGTTATCTCTGTGATCGCGAACGTGTTGCCGTATGACTTTTCTACTATGGTGCATTTGGCTTTGGAAGGAGAATTTGGGGAAGCGAAAGATATCCACTTGCGCTTGGGTGAGATGTTCAAGGCTCTTTTCGAGGAGGGAAATCCTGCCGGGGTGAAAGCAGCCTTGCATGCCAAAGGGGTTATTGCCAGTCAAAAACTACGTTCGCCCTTGTGCGAGGTGAGTGATGCTTTGTACCAGAAATTGAAACGAGGTGTGTAAAACACACCTTCCATTTTAATCTATATATCCGGACTGGGAACGTCTCAGTCTTTTTAATTTGTATTGCCTGTACTGGAACAAGCCGATTAATAGTATAATGACGATAGGCAAGAAAAAGTTGAAATATTTCAAGAATGTCCGGTATGAATTACTTACCGGTTCTAATGTCTGATTCACTATGTATTTGTTCCTCAATTTTATCAACCCGGAATCGTCAGCCAACCATTCGATAGAGTTTATGGCAAACCTGATGTTGTCTAGGCGAAGGGCATCGTAGTCATTGTCTTCCATGAAGCTGGCATTCGAGATGACGATGATAGCACTTTTGTCGTCTTCATTATTCAATAAGGCAGCCACGACGTTGTTCGGGCGGTTGAAGTCATGGCGGGTCCACGTCTTCTGTATGTCGAAGAACACGGGAACTTCCTGTACTCCCGATGTCGGGGAAGTTTTTGCCAACGGGGTGAACGTGTAGGCGGAAGTGGTTTTCACGTTTGTCATACTACTCGCGAAGAGTAGTGATATGGCATTCAATCCGTTTGTGATAACATGAGAACTGAATTTCTGTATGGTTGGCATATACGGAAAACTGACCTCACTTTGATATAGGAAAAAAGGTCCTTGAGATACCCGGATTCGTCCGCAATAGCTATCGATCACGAAGTCATAGTTGATCTTCAGTCCGAAGTTTTCCAGCATATCTTCAAGACCGACACGATTGATAAAACCGTTATTTTGACTTGCTGTGATTTGTCCGACCGCGTGATTCAGCGCGATATACAGTCTTCCGCCTTGCTTCAAGTATTCTTGGAGTCGTTTAATCTCTTCCTTGCTGAAACTGTCTCTGGGACCCATGATACAAATCACTTTGTAACGGTTCAAGTCTGTGAATTGGTCGATGTATAATGATTCCAAACGTGCGTTTCGGAAAAGTTCATGTCTGATTTGGGTGATCTTGTCGCGGAGCATTTCGTTGTGTCCCAGCAAGAAGCCGATATTCGGTTTTGTCGTGTCGCACGCTTCTTTTAACATGCGAGTCACTTCGTATTCCAGCGGGGTATGCTGGCTGATAAGGGGGATGACCGATTTTTTGTTCCCGATTTGTATGACTGCCCCGAAGTAGATTTTTTGGATCTTCACCATATCTCTTTCCATGCTTTCTTGGGAGAAGGGATGTATGCCGGCTTCCAAGGCAAGTATTTCTCTCGAGTCGTTGTCCGGCGTGATGGTGGTGATCGTGAACGATTTGTTGCTAAGGGTTTTGTATTCTTTGAGCAAGTGTTTAAATTCCCGTCCCATTTTCATTTTGTCCTGCGAAAGTCCTTCAGACATGAAAAGGGTTACGGAAACGTCTTTATCGACTTTTTTAATCATATTTTTGCTCACGGGGCTCAACGAGTATTTCTTGTTGCTCGTGAGGTCTATTCTGGCAAAAACGAAATAGGAGACAATATTTACCGCTATCAGTGATAAAATCAGGAAGGTGGGGTTATATATGAATTTGTTTTTCATCACTAGGTATATATTAGGCTCTGGTTCGACTGATATAGTATCTCGCTAGCGCGAGGAACAAGGTTACAATACTGACGAAATATACAAAGTCTTTCGTGTCGATGACTCCGCGGGGAATGGCATCGAAATGTTCGCCCATGGATAAATAAGTAAACAGGGCAGCGATGAAACCGGAGCCGAACAGTCCCGCGATAAACTCGAACAGGAATTGGAACCATATCCCGATGGCAAAGGTGACGAAAAAAGCAACAATCGTGTTTGACGTCAATGACGACGCGAATATGCCCATGCTGATATAGCAACCGCTAACCAGTATTAGTCCGAGGTAGCCGCAAATCCCGGCAGCATAGTCCACATGCCCGAGTGATGTCAGCGTAATGTAATAGGGCAGAGTCAGTAACAGGCATAGAATGACTTGCAGGAGTATCGCGAAAAATTTACCGCAAAGGAATTGCCACGGTTTTATCGGTTTCGTGAACAGGAGTTCGAACGTGCCGTCCTTTCGTTCGTCCGATATGCTTTTCATCGTGAGCACGGGAACCATGAAAAAAAGCGTCCAGTAGAACACGTTGAACAAGTAACTCAAAGAGGCTTGTCCGGTGTAAAATACGTTTTTCCACGAGAACCAGCAGATGAATCCCGTTATGCAAAAGAAAACCGTGTAAATAATGTATATCGCGAGCGAGTTGAACGCGACTTTTAATTCTTTATCTATGATAACTTTTACTGCGCCCATGAATTATTCGTTTTGAGTGACTTTTCGAAATATATCTTCCAGTCTGGTCTGCACGGGAGTGAGTTCACTGATATACCAATCATGTTCCCGGCAGAGGTCAAATATGGTTCGTCCGATTTCCACGTCGGGTTTGCACTGGATCTCGAAGTTTTGCTCTTGGGTAATCTCCATGTGCAATATCTCCGGGAGCGTGCACAAGGCATCGTGGATGACCGGTATGTCGTCCCCTTTGATGCCCAGTTTGAAACTGTAACCCGCGTCGGATTTCCGGCGGAGTTCGGATGTCGTCCCGTTTGCCACGATCTTGCCATTACTCATGATCATTACCTGATCACAAGTCGTTTCAATCTCGGATAAAATATGAGAGCTTAGAATCACCGTTTTGTCTTCCCCGATGGTCTTGATGATTTTGCGGATAGCAAAGATCTGGTTCGGGTCGAGTCCGGTAGTCGGTTCGTCCAAAATAACAACTTCCGGATCATGAATAAGGGCTTGAGCGATTCCGACACGTTGCCGATAACCTTTGGATAGCTCGTGAATCTTTTTATGTTTCTCGTTATCAAGTCCGCACAACCGGATCATATCGAGTACCCGTGCCGTGATTTTGTATTTCGGGATGTCTTGAAGTTTACCGATAAAAAACAGGAAGTCGATCACGTTCATTTCCGGGTACAGCGGGTTGTGTTCCGGGAGGTAGCCGATGACCTTTTTGATTTTTCCTGCCTGCTTCCAGATGGAGTAATCGCCGAAATTGATATTCCCGCGTTCGGGCAAGAGATAGCCTGACAATATTTTCATCGTGGTTGTTTTCCCGGCTCCGTTTGGTCCCAATAACCCAAGAACTTCCCCTCTTTTGGCTTTAAAAGAGATGGAATCCACGGCTTTGTGTCCTTCGAAAGACTTCGTTAATTTATCCACAATGACATCCATGGGCAGCTGTTATTTGTTTTCTACAAAAATAGTCATTCAAATTGATGATTTACGGCTTTAATAATCTTTAACCGAGTAATTAACAAGGTTTTAATCAATAGTGTTAAGTTTTTACATTTCTAGCGACAATCGTTTACTTGTGTTTATCGGATGATTCACGCACGATTAACTCGCAATTGACGATCTCTTTTCTTATCCTCGCGTGCCTGCTGTTTATGATTTGTTCGAACAATAATTCAGCCGCGGTTTTTCCTATTTTTTCCGGGAATTGATTTATCGAACTAACCGTGGGATTCATGTACCGGGAGCGTTTCGTGTTGGAGAACCCTACCACGGCAATGTCCTGCGGGATATTGAGTTTTTTCTCTTTTATCGCCTCAATCGCACCGATAGCCAGATCATCCGTGATACCGAATATGGCATCCGGTCTTTCCCGCGTTTCGAGTAATTGTAGCGTGGCCTGCTTGCCGGATTCAACGGTTAAGTCCGAACAGTAACGGATATAATTTTCCTTTATAGGTATATGATTTGCTTCCAGCGCTTTCCGGTAACCTTCCATGCGTTTGCCGCCGATGGCTATTTGTTCCGGTCCGGTTAATATGGCAATCTTTTTGCATCCGACCGACACGAGATGTTGTATCGCTTGGAAGGCAGCGGTAACACCGTCAGTCACGACTCTCGATACTCCTTCCACGGAACCCGTTGTGCGGTCGAATAATACCACGGGGATTCCGGATTCTTGGATTTGTTTCACGTGGTCAAATTCTTTTGTCTCGTGCGATAGAGCCATGATGATTCCGTCCGCCCGGTTTGCCAATAGGACGTCCACGCTTTTTTTCTCTTTCTCGAAGTTTTCGTTTGAGGAGATAACCAACACGTTGTACCCGTGACCGTCAGCTACTTCCTCGATTGTTTTTACCACGGTAGCGTAAAACGTGCTCACGATCTGGGGTACGATAACCCCGATCGAGTGGCTCTTGTGCGTTTTCAGCGCGACGGCAAGGGGATTGGGCTTGTACCCGAGTTGCTTGGCCAAGTCTTGCACTTTTTTGCGGGTTTTAGCGCTGATTTCATGATTGTCTTTCAAAGCACGGGAAACCGTTGATACCGATATTTTCAGTTTCTCCGCGATGTCCTTGATTGTTACAGGCTTCTGTGTTGTCATATACTTAATATGTTTGGGTCACGACTTTTTTTCTAATTTCGGGTAGGCTATACGGGCGTGATACACGTTGATCAACATTTCCGTGAATACTCGCTTCACGGTGGAGATGTCCCTGAATGTCAAGTCCGCGTTGGCGAATCTTCCTTCTTGAAGCATACCGTCTATAATATTATTTACAAGATTTGTCAAGTTTTCCTCGTCCTTTACTTCCAGAGCCCGGGAAGCGGCTTCCACGGCATCCGCCATCATGACCACCGCACATTCTTTTTTCACCGGATCGGGACCGGGATAGGTAAATAGTGCTTCGTCTATTTCTTTGTCCGGGTATTTGTTCTTGAACGAGTAATAAAAATATTTCACCTGACTTTTGCCGTGGTGTGTGCGGATAAAGTTCTTGATGGCTTCCGGCAGTTTGTACTTGTTCGCCAGTTCAAGTCCTTGCGTGACGTGTGCGATGATAAGTTGGGCGCTCTCGTCAAAATCCAGATTACTGTGCGGGTTCAACCCACCGGTCTGGTTCTCGATGAACATGATCGGATTGTAGGATTTACCGATGTCGTGGTATAATGCCCCGGTACGTGCCAGCAGGGGACTGCCGCCGATATGGTAAATCGCCTCTTCCGCGAGGTTGGCAACCATGAGGGAATGTTGAAAGGTTCCCGGTGCTTTCTTCGTGAGGTTACGCAATGCCGGGTGGTTCGGGTTCGAGAATTCCAGTAGACTGATTTCCGAGGTGTACCCGAAAAGTTTTTCCACGAGGTAGAGTGCCGGGTAAATCAAACTTAGTAATACCGTGTTGATAAGCAACAGAAGGATGGCAAACAAGTGTTTGGGGGCAAATGAACCTTCCTGTATAAGCGTGAAAGCCCCGTAAACAAGCACGTAAGTCAAGAATATCAAAGCCAGCGCGATGAATAATTGTGATCTGCGCTGCAAATGGGAGAGGCTGAACATGGCCACGATTCCCGCCGCTATCTGCATGAAGAAATACATGTAGTTGTTCGGGGCGTAGTACGAGATCAGCATGGTCGTGCCCAACAGCAGGTAAAGTGCCGGACGTGTGCCGAACAGTATGTTCACGATGAGCGGGAAGAACAGCACGGGTATCGCGAGAATATTTATATTCTGGAAATAACTGATACTGCCCACGGCAATGGTCAGCAGGAACATGCTATACAGGAAAAAGAAGTCTTTCGTGTTGTAGAAGAGCCTTTTTCTTGATATGTAAAGAAACATGGAAAAGCTGAGTATGGCAATCAGCGTCAGGATGGTTTGGGCGGCAGTGATTCTGATTCGGTCTACCGTCGAACCTAGACTTTGCTCGTGTTCTATACGGAAAGATTCCAGTACCTTGTATGTTTCGGGGGTGACCAGATCATTTCGGGAGATGATAATATCCCCTTTGTTTATCATGCCTTGTGTCGGCGTGATATTTTTCATGCTGGTTTCTACCGCCAGTCCTGTTTTGGTAAGGTCGTATTCCAGATTCGGGTTAATGTAGTTGTTCAAGCCCATGCTGAGGATCTTTTCCTCGGTTGTTTTCGCGAGATGCAGACTTTGTACGTATTCTACCAGTGTTTCGTATGCTTGTTTCAGCGTGTAGACATTGGAGAATTTTTCCTCTTGGGCAATACCGTCCTTAACGACCAGAATGTTTTTGATTTTGTCTGTATTGAACTTTTCCGGCATTAGAAGTATTCCGCGAGAGTATATCTCTCGTAACTTTGTCACGATCTTGTTGATGTCGTTCCCGTTGAACAAAGTTTTGTACTCGCCTAATTTTTCAGCGAATTTGTTGATCTGTACATCCGAACTTGCTTCCGTGTAATTGAAAATGGGAGGCTGTTCTTCCCGGATCTTTTCAATTTCGGCTGTAATTTCCTCGGAACTTTTGTGCAAGGGGAAATCAATCGGGGCAATTAACGTTTCGTATTTCCACGGCATTCCTTTCTGGTAAGAGTATTTGAATCCCTCTATCTTGGGGAGTAGCAAAACTATTATACCGCAGATAATAATGATCGTACTGATTTTGAACACGTGTTGAATCGTACGATGTTTTCTATTTTTATTACTTAGCATGTTCGACTTTATAGAATTATCTTTGTTCAAAGATATAATAAAATTTTAAAGCCTCCTACGGGGAGGCTTTAAAATTGTTGCAAGTTACAAGTTGAGCCTTCGGCTCTGCAAGTTACAAGTTTTTGAATGAGTTCTTTTTAACCTGTAACTTGCAGAGCCAAAGGCTCAACCTGCAACCTGTAACGTTTGCCGTCGGCAAACACCTATTGCATTCCCGCGGTTTCCACTTCGGTGCTAACTTTCTTGATCAAGCCTTGGAGAACTGATCCGGGACCGATTTCAAGGAAGGAGGAAGCTCCGTCAGCCAGCATATTTTGCACGGTTTGAGTCCAACGCACGGATGCTGTCAATTGGTCTATCAAATTTTGTTTGATTTCTTCCGGATCCGATACGGGTTTTGCATTCACGTTCTGGTAAACCGGGCAGATCGGTTTGGAGAAGTGCGTGTTTTTAATCGCATCCGCCAATTCTTGACGGGCGGGTTCCATCAAAGGGGAGTGGAATGCGCCGCCTACTTTCAACGGGAGAGCCCGTTTTGCTCCTGCCGCTTTTAATTTCTCGCAAGCCGCGGTGACGCCTTCTATGGTTCCGGAGATTACGATTTGTCCCGGACTGTTGTAATTGGCGGGTACCACCACGTCATCAATTTCCTCTAGTGCTTTTTCCACGGTTTCATCCGGCAAACCTAGGATTGCCGCCATTGTTGACGGGCGTGCCTCGCATGCCTTTTGCATGGCAAGTGCCCGGGCGTGTACCAGACGTAATCCGTCTTCAAACGAGAGGGCGCCGTTAGCCACAAGCGCGGAAAATTCTCCCAGCGAGTGACCTGCAACCATGTCCGGTTTCTCGGTCAACGATTTGGCCAGTATCACGGAGTGAAGAAATATTGCCGGCTGGGTTACTTTGGTTTGTTTCAGGTCTTCGTCAGTTCCGTTGAACATCAGATCCGTGATGCGGAATCCCAGTATTTCGTTCGCTTTCTCGAATAATTCTTTCGCCTCGGGAGAGTTTTCATACAAGTCTTTACCCATTCCCACGAATTGAGCGCCTTGGCCCGGAAAAACAAATGCTTTTTTCATACTCGTTTTGTTTATTTCCTAATGAAATTTGTTACTAATTAATCGGATAAACTCCTCCCGCGTGGCAAGTTTCTCGAACGCGCCGCTAAAGTCGGAGGTTGTTGTTACCGAGTTTTGTTTTTGTACACCCCGCATCATCATACACATGTGCTGCGCCTCGATCACCACGGCAACGCCCAAGGGATTGAGGGTATTTTGAATACAATTTTTTATGTCGTTCGTCAGTCTTTCCTGTACCTGCAATCTTCTGGAGAAGGCTTCCACTACCCGTGCTA
This sequence comes from Butyricimonas muris, assembly GCF_046365375.1. Taxonomy (NCBI): domain Bacteria; kingdom Pseudomonadati; phylum Bacteroidota; class Bacteroidia; order Bacteroidales; family Odoribacteraceae; genus Butyricimonas; species Butyricimonas muris. The sequence goes on from NZ_JBKEIT010000004.1 coordinate 17,807, forward strand.
TTTTACTTAGTCCCGTGATATACCCGTTCGGGATATATGCCACGTGCGCCCGCCCGATGAAGGGCAGCATGTGATGTTCGCAAAGGGAATATATCTCGATGTCTTTCACGATCACCATTTGGCGGTAGTCTTCTTTGAAGAGGGCGGAACGCAGGATTTCTTCCGGGTTTTCATGATATCCCCTTGTCATGAATTGCATGGCTTTCGCTACACGGTACGGGGTTTTTATCAATCCTTCCCTGTCTGCATCCTCACCCAGCAGTTTCAGTATTTCTTTATAATGGTAACTTAATTGTTCCGTTTTTGTTTTATTGTAATATTCTACCTTGCGGTAAAATTCTTCTTCGTCATCCAATTCCGTGTATTTCATTCAAACTCTCTTTTAGGTGCTTGATTCATCACTCGTGTCAGTGATGGAAAATTCGATGCAAAGTAAAATATAATAATCGAGAATTGAAAATCGAGGATGAAAAATGACAAGAAATGGGGAGGGAATGCTGTTCCGTTGCGAGAGGGATATGTAGCCGTTGCACGAGGGTTGACCTCTCGCGATGCATGAAGTTTGGGAGAGATTTGGGAGGGAAAGGTAACGGGAAGCGTGTTTTGTGCACACGTTAAAAAAGCATATTTCTTATTAAAACGTAGGCTATGAGTGGGCGAAGTGCAGGCGAACAGTAGGCGATGTCGCCTATTACCCACTCAAAACTCGCCTAAAACCCGTTTATCGGTATAGTTTATTCCTTGTTTTGGGATAGGGTAAGTGGGGGTATTCGTGTATTTACTTGAAGTCGATATAAAAATGAAGTAGATTTTTGTCATATATTAAAAATAAACTATCTTTAGCAGATTAAAAACATTGAATATGGAGTGGTTTGTGTTATTCATGCTCGTCGCGATAGGCTTTGTCCTGTTGATTCTTGAATTTCTAGTATTTCCGGGGGTGAATGTTGCCGGGATTCTTGGTTTTGCTTGTGTTGCCGGGGCTATTTGGCTGGCTTATTCTACCATGGGTACTACCGTGGGGCATTTCACGTTGCTCGGGACGGCTGTTTGCGGGTTCGGGGTGACGTGGTACGCGCTTCGGGCGAAGACATGGCGGCGAATGCAATTGAACACGCAGATTGACAGTACCGTGGAAGGTGTCGATGAAACGATACGGGAAGGGGATGTCGGGATTACCCAAGGGCGTTTGGCTCCCATGGGCAAAGTGCGGGTTGGTGACAGCGTGGTAGAAGCGGAATCCCGTTCGGGTTTTGTAGATGAAAACCGGGATGTTGTGGTATTGAAGGTGTATAAAAATAAGATAATTGTTAAACTAAAAACAGAATAAAGGATGGATAATAGCAGTTTGTTTTTTCTGGTAGCGGTCATCGCGGGTGGATTGTTCTTGCTTTGGATGATTCTCTACTTCATTCCGATCGGGTTGTGGTTTCAGGCGTTGGTGTCCGATGTAAAGGTGTCATTGTTGCAACTGGTGTTGATGCGTTGGAGAAAAGTGCCGCCTACTATCATCGTGCGTGCCATGATCGAGGGCAAGAAAGCCGGATTGGAACTTTACCGCGACCTTCTGGAAGCGCATTATCTGGCGGGTGGGCACGTGGCTCAAGTGGTACACGCTTTGGTGTCGGCGTCCAAGGCGAATATCGATTTGACATTCCAGATTGCCACGGCGGTAGATTTGGCAGGGCGTGACGTGTTTGAGGCCGTTCAGATGAGTGTAAACCCGAAGGTGATTAATACTCCTCCCGTTGCCGCGGTGGCAAAGGATGGTATCCAGTTGATCGCCAAAGCGAGAGTTACCGTGCGGGCTAATATCCGTCAATTGGTCGGTGGTGCTGGGGAAGAAACTATTCTGGCACGTGTCGGCGAGGGTATCGTGTCGTCTATCGGTTCTGCCGGTTCGCACAAGGAAGTATTGGAGAACCCGGATTCTATATCGAAAGTGGTGTTGAGCAAGGGATTGGATTCCGGTACCGCTTTTGAAATCTTGTCTATTGATATCGCCGATATCGACATCGGTAAGAATATTGGTGCCGAGTTGCAGACAGACCAAGCAGAGGCAGATTTGAAGATTGCCCAAGCGAAGGCAGAGGAACGTCGCGCCATGGCAGTTGCCACCGAACACGAGATGAAGGCTCTGGCACAAGAGATGCGCGCCCGGGTGATCGAGGCGGAAGCCGAAGTGCCGCGCGCTATGGCAGAAGCTTTCCGTAACGGTAATCTCGGTATCATGGATTACTATAAAATGAAGAATATCGAGGCGGACACGAGTATGCGGGAGTCGATCGCTAAGCCGAACGATAAGAAGAATACGCAGAAGTAGACGGAATAATCTGGAAAGTTTCTACGTGATTATGAATGCACAATCAAATTCAGGTTGTGCATTTTTTTATGAGTTTCATTAACAATCACATTTAACAATGTCGTTTCAAAAATGGTCTCTGCGACAATTATTAAATAAAATTTTAGTAAAAACGCCATGATTAGCAATTTAATTTCTTATATTTGTAAATATGCTAACTTAAATATTTCAAATTATGAAAAGATTATTATTATTAATGTTGGCGTTTGTGTTCCTTACGGGATTTTATAGCGAAGAAGTAAAAGCACCAAACATTCAAAAAAATGCAAAAGAGGTAGAAATTATTCCTTTTGCACCTAGGATGTATGATTATTCTCATTCGGGTAAGGTTACAGGTAAAGTTGGTCAAAATATAAGATTTGGTGTTAAATATTCGGGGTATCCAATGCCCACTTGTGAGGTTTATAAGGATGGTATACAAATTGTAAATTCTTTGATATATCGTATCAGGCATACGGGCGCTTTTGGTGCAGGCGAAGTGGTTGTTGAAATAGAGGAAGTAGAATTAGAGGATTCAGGTAAATATACTATAGTTTTGACAAATCCCCTTGGGAGTGTATCGGTGACCTACGTGGTGGAAATAACCGAATAGTATGATATTCTATGAGGTTAGTTCTGCTCTCAACGAGAGTATTCGAAGAAGGTTGTTTTAGTACTATATTTGAGGCAATCCTTTTTGATGTTTAAAACTGTTTTTTGCCATTTTTAGATTGGGGTAAATTAGATATAATGGATAAGAACAATATTGTTATTGAGGCTCTGTACGAGTTTAAACGTGTGCGAAGGAGTATTTTGTTCCAAGTGTTTGTCGTTTTGGCAATCGTAGGACTTGTTGTTTATCAGTATACTTTTTTGTCAAGAGAAGGTGGTACGGTCTCGATAAATAATTTGTTCCAGTTTTATATGGATTGGACTTCACAGGCTCTATCTTCATCCATTGCTTTTAAAAGTGCCTATTATTTTAATATTATTCAGTTACTTCTGATAGCGTGTTTTGCTGCTGGTGATTCGGTGGTGCTTGAAGAGGGAGCGAAGAGCGCGTTGTCCGCTCGCCCACAAGGGAATAGCGAAATAGTGTTCGGGAATTTTTTGGGAAAGTTGTTGACGGTAACGATATTGAATTGGATTTCTTTTGCAACGTCAATCCTTATAAATTTAGTCTTGTATTCCAATTCTTTCGATTTGTCCAATTATTTTTTTTATTGGCTCACGCTAACACTTCCCGTATCGGTTTATTTTCTTGGGATTTCTTGTTTCGTGATGCGGCTTGTTCGTAATCGGGGTATAATTATTCTTGTATTGCTCTTGTTTTTCGGTGGTGTGACTTTCTTTGGAGCCGGTTTTTGGAATGGTGTATTCGATCCTTGCGCCCGATATATACCAAATATGTTTTCGGATTTCACGGGACACGTGAATCTCGGGAACTATTTGTTACAAAGGGGAAGTGTTTTTTTGATTGGCGCAGGGTTCTTGGTTTTATCGATTATTCCTTACGCGAGAATCCCGAATCATGCGCTTGTGTTTCGTAAGTGTCTTGGTATTGCCTGCGTTTTATTCGTGTTTGCCGGAGGATTGGTGTTCGTTTATCATCTTCGACACGTGACGGTCAGTGATTGTCGGGAAACTTATAAGCGGGTGTACGATGATTATGACCAATATCCCGGAGCAAAGATTATCCGGCAAGATTTGCACCTGAAGGAGCTAGAGAATGGCGGTATTTCGGTGAATAGCCGGATGAAGATCATGAACGGCTCTTCAGACAGTATACCCTTGATCATGTACTTGAACCCGGGCTTAAAAATTACTTCATTTGAAGTCAACGGGGAATCGGTTGTTTTTCGGAGAGAGCACCAGATACTCGTGTCAAATAAAGAGTTGTTCCCCTCGGAAACTTATGATGTTTCGATTCATTACGAGGGGAATATTGAAAACGAGATATGTTTCCTGGATGTAGCTCCCGAAGAATATAATTCACCCGGCGTGAACGCTCTTGGTATATATTATTTTGGAAACACGCCGGCTTTTTGCGGGAAAGAGTACAAGTTGCTCACGCCGGAGTGTATATGGTATCCCGTGTGCGTGCCGCCGTATCATTTATCCGGCAGCAGAAATATAAGCTTTACCCGATACTCGTTAAAGGTTGAACATGATCCTCGGTTAACGGCAATTTCGCAAGGAAATATTATCGAGAAGGGCGAGGGAGAAGCATTATTCCGGTTCGGGCATGATGTTCCGGGTGTTAGCTTGTGTATAGGGAATTATGAAGAACATGAGATTATGGTGGATTCCACTCGCGTGACCTTGTACTTTCTTCCTGATCACGACTATCTTTTGGATGGGTACAATGTACCGAAAGATACTCTGGCGAAGAGATTGTTAACAATAAAAAAGGAATTAGAGCATGAATGTATAGCATATCCCGAGAATTTAACAAAAGAAGAATGGGCAGTTGTGAATGAAATGGATGATGGCACGCGGGAGTATTCGGAAATACTCGATATAGTCTACGCTAGAAGGCCTTTTGATCCCAGGCAACACTATCCATATCGTTGGCTCGTTCTTGTGGAGGTTCCTTGTAATTTTAGTTGTTTTCCAAGTTTGACGCAGTTGACAGGAGAGCGAGAGCAGGGAGGAATGGTGTTTATGCCGGAAAAATTGTATACCATAAAAGGTTATCGGCATAAGAGTTTCAACGATCGGGGTGAAGAGGAGGATTTGATGATTCGTCTGAGAGGGGATATTCACATGATATTAGGAGAAGGGAATTGTAATATACGACCTGCACTTATAGGAAGAACGACTTCCATTTTTTCTAGTGAATGTCCAATTATGAATGATATTTTTGCCTACATGGCTCGTGATGGTTTTAATACATTTTATCATGGGGCAGTGGATTATCCGATAGTGGAATACTTGAACGGGAATAGTTTAAGAACCGCGTTAACTGACAGGTCATTATCGCCGGATGAGTTTAAAAATATTATGCGCAAAAAAAGCGAAGAGTTATACATGTATATCATGTTACATGTAAATGAGATACAGTATCGCCGGTTTTATCACGAATTTTTGGGGGATCATCTTTTTAAAGAGACTACTCTTGAAGAATTTTGTCAACAATTCTATAAGTCTTTTGGTGTTAGGTTGGATTCACTGGTGGAGAGTTGGTACAATACCGATAAATTGCCTTTGTTTGAGATTCGAGACGTGCGGGCAGTAGAATTAAAGAAAACATCGTATCTGCCGGATATGTTGTATAGCTTTAAGGTTTTTAATAGAGGTGATGTGCCGGGGGTTATTGTGACAAGTGATTATCAAGGATGGGTTATTCCTCCTCACGAGGGACGGGAGATCAAGGCTCGTAATCGTAAGGATGCCTATCATAATTATTATGCTCCTTTTTATGTGGGGATGCCTCTGGCTCAAAATCTTCCCGCGATGTTATCATTAGAGTTGGAGAGTTTGAATGATGTGTCAATGGATACTGTAGCAGGTGTTTTCAGAATAGATTCGTCTGCCTTTTTCCCGAGTAAGAATGAGATTGTTATTGATAATGAAGATGCTGGCTTCAGAGTAGTGCAAGCAAAGGGATTTAATATTTTATCTTTATTTCGGGGAGATGAAGAAAACCGTAAAAAATATTACAAACGATTTTCACAACGTGAGAAATGGTTGCCTTCTATGAATGAACATTTTTATGGTAATCCAATACGAAGTGCATACGGTAAAAGAGCCGGTTCCGGAGAACAAAAAGTGGAGTGGAGTACCGTGTTACCTCAGGAAGGTAAATATGAAGTGTTTTTTTATCACACGAAGCCTAATGATATAAGGAAAGATCCGAAACAAGAATTCCATTATGTCCTTTCCGACGAGAAAGGCGAGCATGAAGTTGTTGCTTTTGTAAACGCGGATGAGGTGGGTTGGATATCTTTAGGGGTATTTGATTTTACTAAAAAGGTGAAAGTGACCCTAAGTGACAAGGATAGAAAGAATGATAAAGGTGCATATAAATACCCGCAAGAGATCGTTGCTGATGCCGTGAAATGGGTTAGTCAGGATTGAATGTATTGAATTTGTCGAAATCGGGTATGTGATATTTTTCTAGTGGCAGTAACTACCGAGAAATTCTCGGTAGTTTAATTTGTGTCTTTTCAACAATATCCTTTTTTGCTTGGTTTATTCCGGAAAGAAAGAGCCGGGTAAATCCCGTAAGTTGTACCGGGAGGCCATGACTTCGCCGTAGGCTCCGCAGGAGCGGATGGCGATGAGGTCGCCTCGTCGGGTGGCGGGGAGTTCCCGGTCTTTGCCGAAGCAGTCGGAGGATTCGCATATCGGGCCCACGATATCGTATTTTTCGTACGGTTGTATGGAGGTGAGGTTTTCGATGCGATGGAATGCTTGGTAAAGGGCGGGACGCAGGAGGTCGTTCATTCCGGCGTCGAGTATCACGAATTTTTTGTGCTTGCCTTCTTTCACGTAGAGTACGCGGGAAACGAGTGAGCCGCATTGTCCCACGAGAGAGCGTCCCAACTCGAAATGCAGTTGCTGTCCGGGTTGGGCTTCGAAGAAATCGGCGAATGTCTGGAAATAAGAAGCGAAGTCCGGGATTAACCCGCAGGAGGGGCAGTCGTAATTGATACCCAAGCCGCCTCCGAAATTGACGTGGGGGAGGATAATACCCTGTTCTTTCAGACGAGCCTGTATTTCGTTTACCCGCAGGCAAAGTCCTCGGAACACGGTGAGGTCGGTGATTTGGGAACCGATGTGGAAATGTAACCCGATAAGACGGATGTTTTCTAATTCCCGGCAGACGGCGATGGCGTGCTCCAAGTCATAAAGGTAGAAGCCGAATTTGTTTTCTTCTATTCCCGTGGTGATGTAATGGTGCGTGTGGGCGTCCACGTTCGGGTTGACGCGAAGGGCGATAGATGCTTTTTTGCCGAGTTCCCCGGCGAGCGTGTTGATTACCTCTATTTCCGGCAGTGATTCGCAGTTAAAGCAGAATATGTCTTTTTCCAGTGCGAGTCGGATTTCATCATCACTTTTGCCTACCCCGGCATACACGATCCGGTCGGGATGGAAGCCGTATTCAACGGCTCGGGCAACTTCGTTGCCGCTGACACAATCGGCTCCTATTCCATAATCTTGGATGATTTCAAGTATTCTAGGGTTGGCATTGGCTTTCACGGCATAGTGTAAATGGAAACCGTGGCGGTTGGCCTCTTGTGTCGCGGATTGGAGGGTTGCCCGCAAAAGTGCGGTGTCGTAATAATAGAATGGTGTTTTTAAAGATTGAAATGTTTTGACGGTTTCTATATTCATTTTCAATTAGGTTTATAAGATTAAATGGTCGTCTATAAAGTCTATAAGGTCCGTAAAGTCCATAAGGTCTATTTTCGACTTTATGACCTTATGGACTTTATGACTTTATGGACTCATTATTAAATAATCTCTCGCTAAGGTCTTGTAAGGCACGTTGTTTGTCTTCCTGTTTAACGAGCAGGGAGATGCTGTGTTCGCTTGCCCCGTAGGAGATCATGTGTAACGGGATGTCTTGCAGAGCGGTGAGGGCTTGGGCGGCGAGGCCGTTGTTGTTGATGGAGCAGTCACCGACGATGCAGATGATGGACAGGTTTTCTTCTACCTCGATTGTCCCGTATTTGGTCAAATCTTTTTTGATATCTTCCAGATGGCAGGTATTGTCGATGGTTAGCGAGATGGCTACTTCGGAGGTAGCTATCATGTCAATCGGTGTTTTCCATGACTCGAATATCTCGAATACTTTGCGAACGAAGCCGTATGCCAGAAGCATGTTGCTGGATTTTACCTTGATAGCGGTAATCCCGTCTTTGGCGGCGACAGCCTTGAAGTTTCGTACCGGACTTTCTTTGGTGATCAGGGTTCCCTCGTCACCGGGGTTCATTGTGTTTTTCATGCGGACGGGGATGTTTGCCCTTTTTGCCGGTTGTATACTTGACGGGTGCAGGATTTTTGCCCCGAAGTACGCCAATTCCGCCGCTTCGTCGAAAGAGAGGCTCCGGAGTGGTTGGGTGTTTTTCACGTAACGGGGATCGTTGTTGTGTACACCGTCGATGTCTGTCCATATCTGTATCTCGCCGGCATTGACGGCAGCCCCGATCAAGGCGGCGGAGTAGTCACTGCCTCCTCTTTTTAAATTATCGATTTCCCCGTAGGCGTTGCGACAGATGAATCCTTGGGTGATGATGATGCGTTCGGTGGTCGGGTTGGAAAGCAGGCGCTTCAAGTTTTGTTCGATGTAGAAATAATCCGGCTCGCAATCCTTGTCGATACGCATGAAGTCGAGGGCGGAGAGTAATGTCGAGGGGATGCCTTGTTCTTGCAGGTAGTAGTGCATGAGGGTGGTGGAGATGATTTCTCCCTGTGCCACGACGGCTTTCTCTTGCAGGGGATAAAAGTCTTTATTAATAAAGGAACGGAGATAGGTGAAGATGGTTTGCACGAATTCCTGTCCCTTGTGCTTGTAATCCTCCGTGTCGTAGAGTTCGCTAATGGTCATCAGGTAATCGAGTTCCAGATTCTGTATCGCGGTCAGGGCTTCCTGACGATCGTTCCGGTAGAGGTTGTTCGTGATGTCAACCAGCGTGTTGGTGGTTCCCGACATGGCGGAGAGTACCACGATTTTGGGTTGCTCGTCCGAGATGAGTTGTGCCACTTCTTTGATTCGCGGAGCGCTACCGACAGAGGTGCCTCCAAATTTCAGTACATTCATAATGTTTTATTTTTGTTTTATCCGTTCATTTTTTTCGCATGAAAAAAGCCCGTGTAATCACACAGGCTTCTTCGTCAGTTTTTTTCACAACAGTACGTTAGCCTGCAAAGAGCCTTTGCATGCACATCATCATATGTTTATATTTGTTTGTATTTTGAGTCATCATACTACTTTTGTGTTTTCACGATGCAAATATTGCATATAGAATTTGAAAAAACAAGACCTTGTTAAAATATTAACGATTGGGGAAACGGCATTCATTTTTTTAACGCCGTATCCTCAAGTGGTTTTGCCACGTTGCAGAGTTACAGGTTATGGAAGATAACAGCCGTCCAGTTGTCTTTTATCTTGTGGGATTGATATTTGAGTCCCAGACTTTCAGCTTTGTCCCGGATCATGGGGATATCTTCCGTGTAGAATCCGCTCATGATGAGGTAACCGTTCGGGTTCAATACATTCACGTAGGCGTGCATGTCGTTGAGCAGGATGTTGCGGTTGATGTTGGCAAGGATGATGTCGTAACGTTCTTTGCCGTCCAATAGAGCGGCGTCACCGATCAGTACACGGATGTTTTGCACGTTGTTGGTGGCGATGTTCTCCATGGCATTGTTATAAGCCCACTCGTCGATGTCGATTCCGGTGAGGGTGGTCGCCCCGGCTTGTGCCGCCATAATAGACAGGATTCCCGTGCCGCACCCCATGTCGAGTACTTTTTTCCCCTTGAATTCGGGTTTCATGTCAAGTATGTTTTCCAGCATCAGTGCCGTGGTGGCGTGGTGTCCGGTACCGAAACTCATTTTCGGGTCGATGATGATTTCGTGTTCGATGTTATCAATCGAGGGGTGGAAACCCGCCCGCACCAGAATACGATCTTGAACGAGTATGGGGGTGAAGTTTTCTTCCCATATTTTGTTCCAGTCTTGGTTCTCGATTTCGGCTTTCTCCCATGTAATGGTGTACAGAGAGCGGAAGAAAGAGAGGATTTCCATTTCTTCAACTTGTTCCGGCTTGAAATCTTTTGATGGGATGTAGGCTTTGAAACCGTCGTCCGTGTACGAGAAACTGTCGTAGCCGAGGTTGCCTAATTCGGCGATGAGTGCATCGGCAATGTCCTCCACGTGGGGAGTGATATGGAAAGTAAGTTCTGTATAAAACATGCTATCTGATTTTTTTGCAAATGTAGCAAAAAATAGTCAAAAGTCCGTAAGGTCCATAAAGTCTATAAGGTCTGCAAAGTCATGGTGCCCTCCGGACGATTTCACCGACAGTTCTGCTATCGTGAACAAAACGCCCCGTGGGGGCAATGGACTTTTGACCTTATGGACCTTATAGGCTTTACGGACTTATTTGCTCTTCACATGAGTTTCTCCAGTTTATTCAACGATTGAGCGATCTCCTGATCTGAAAGTTCGAAATTTTGCAAGTTACCTCCAAGGTATTGCTCGTAAGCGAATAAATCGATCATTCCGTGTCCGGATAGGTTGAAAAGGATTGTTTTAGCTTTCCCTTCTTCCTTGGCGATTTTTGCTTCGCGAATAGCTTGGGCGATGGCATGGGTGGATTCCGGTGCGGGAATGATGCCTTCGGTTTTAGCGAACAGGATTCCTGCCTCGAATGTTTCCAGTTGGGGTATCGCGACGGCTTCCATGAGTTGATCTTTCAATAATTGACTGACCAGAACTCCCGCGCCGTGATAACGCAGGCCACCCGCGTGAATACTTGCCGGCTGGAAGTCGTGTCCCAGCGTGTACATGGGGAGTAATGGCGTGAGACCGACCGTGTCGCCGAAGTCATACTGGAATTCTCCGCGAGTGAGTTTCGGGCAGGATTGAGGTTCCACGGCGATAACCCGGGTGTGTTTACCTTCTTTCAAGTTGCGACGGATAAAGGGAAAACTGATTCCGGCGAAGTTAGAGCCGCCGCCAAAGCAACCGATCACGATATCCGGTTCATCTCCCGCTTTCTCCATTTGTAACAGTGCTTCCTCTCCGATGATTGTCTGGTGTAACAACACGTGGTTCAACACGCTTCCGAGGGAGTAATTCGTCAGCGGGTCTTGCGCGGCTAATTCAACGGCTTCGGAAATGGCTATTCCCAAGCTGCCGGGGGAATCGGGAAATTCACTCAATATCTTTCTTCCGGCTGCCGTCAGTTCGCTCGGGGAGGGGATCACGTCGGAACCCCACGTGTTCATCATGAGTTTGCGGTAGGGTTTCTGGTTGTAGCTGACCTTGACCATGAAGACTTTCAGGTCCAGACCGAAATGCTGGCAGGCAAAACTGAGTGCCGTACCCCATTGTCCGCCACCGGTTTCCGTGGTGATTCGTTTGATTCCCTGTTTATAATTGTAATAGGCTTGAGCGATTGCCGTGTTCGGTTTGTGTGAACCGGCAGGACTCGTTCCCTCGTTTTTGAAATAGATTTTTGCCGGGGTGTCGAGAGCTTTTTCCAACGCGTAAGCCCGCACGAGAGGGGTTGATCTCCAGATTTTGTACAAGTCTTGTACTTCGTCGGGGATCTCGATATACCGTTCCGTGGAAAATTCTTGTTTTGCCAGTTCTTCGGCAAACAGCGGGTAAAGGTCTTCCGGCTTCAACGGTTGTTTCGTGCCCGGGTGAAGCGGGGGGAGAGGCTTGTTCGGCATGTCGGCCGCGATGTTATACCATGTTGTCGGCATTTCTTGCTCCGTGAGCAGGATTTTCTTGATCTGTTTCATGTTTTCTGATTTTAATAGTGAATAAAAAAGAAGAGAGCCTATTGCTAGTAAACAATAGGCTCTTTCTATATCTTCAATTATGCAATACAATCACATAACCTCATTGTTTACTATGAAGTTTAAAGAGGTGCCACCACCAAGTAAGGGCTATGTGTTGATTGTATATCATAATCTTTCTTTCTCTTTGATCGGTACAAAACTAGGCATTGATTTTCTTTTTTCCAAATTCAAAGTAAAAAATAATGTTGTCAGGTATTAATTCTTTCACGAAAATAACGCTTCACTATTGCCGTTTATGGAATTAATTGCTTACATTTGCAGCATCCCACTCGAATTAAGATAAATGAACGTGTATTGCACAGAAGAGATTGCCTCCGGTGTGCTATGCACGTTTTATTAAATTCGGAGTGGGATCTTAGTTTAATAAGAAGCCGGAGGCATTTCTTTTGTTAGTTTAAACGATGCAAGTAAGATATTGTTATGTTTTCCGTAACAATTTTTGAAAATTCTAAATTTGTCAAGGTGGGGCCGTGATGGTTACCCACCTTATTTTTGTAACATATTGTCAATTATGCTCGTAGTATTTATTATTGTATTCTAGCTAAACTAAAATTAATTATGATGAGAACTTTTGGAAGAATTGGATGGATTTGCATGGTGACTATTGTTGCCGGATTGGCATTGGCTTCTTGCGGGAATAGCCAGAAGAGTAAGGTACAATCGGGTAATCAAGCCCAGCAACCGGCAGGCGCTGTCATCGAGGAGTCGGAGGTAGTCGTGGAGGTGGATAGTATTGCACCTGATTCTACCGCGGTGAAAGTGAAAAAGTAAAGGAGGGGGGCGAAACACCCCCTCTCGTCCATAAGGTCTGAAAGTCCATAATGTCGTAAGGTCAAATGTATCGAAAGAATTGATTTATATCATTATGTTATAAATCATGGACTTTACAGACTTTAGGAGCCGAAGGCTCGACTTTATGGACATTACAGACTGGAGGGGTGTCAAAACACACCTCCTTCATAGTATCATTTGTGGCATAAATTCGAAACTGTTGTATTTGGGACGTAGTCTGTCCGTGTTGTAGAATTTCTGGACATCCACGAGTTTCTTGCTGCTGGTCACGATTTCGATGGGAGCGTTGTCATAGCGTCCGTTACGCAGGATAACCAGTCGCCCGTGCAATCCTTTATTTATCAAGTCAAGTGCAAGGTTACCGTATGCCATGGGAACGATGGAATCAAGCGCGTCCGGATCTCCGCAGCGTACAAGATAACCCAGTTTTTGGGTTATCGTGTTGATCACTTGCCCGTGATTGAATTGCGGGGTAAGTTCCTTGAGTTGTTCGGAAATCATGTTCCCGATGCCTCCCAGCTTCTTGTGCCCGAACATATCTGTTTCTTCGCTTTGGAATATCATGTTCCCGCCGCAGAAAGTAGCCCCTTCCGACACGAGGACTACCGAGTATTTGCTTGGGTTCGTGAAACGGTCTTCACAAAGTAATTCGGTTAGGCGCTCGATATTGAATTCGTATTCCGGGATCACGCAACGATTGGCCGCACCTGCCAGCGTGGGTAGCATGGCGGTGAAACCGGCATAACGCCCGAATACTTCCAGCACGAGAATACGTTCGTGTGATCCGGCAGAAGTGCGCAAGTCATGCGTGAGTGAAATCGTTCTGGTGATGCAAGTGCTGAAACCGATACAATAATCGGTTCCCGGTACGTCATTGTCCATTGTCTTGGGAATGGCGACCACCTTGACACTTTCTTTGCTCAGACGGACGGCGTAACTCAGTGTGTCGTCGCCCCCGATCGGTATCAGGTAATCTATCCCCATAAATTCGAGATTTTTCAGAACCTCCGGGGTTAAATCATTGATATCGTCCGAGTATTGTTCTTGCAGGTGTTTCGGCACGTTAGCCCTCGGAACGTGTGAAGCCCGCGTGCGTGACGTGTGAAGAAATGTACCCCCCGTGCGACCCGCTCTGTTCACGATTTCTTCGGTTAACTCGAAGAAATTGTTGGAGTTATCGTATTCCGGGTCCCGCACGATGTCTATCAGACCACCCCAACCTCTTCGTATTCCGATTACTTTATATCCTTCGCGCAAGGCTCTGATGGTTACCGCCCGTATAGCGGGGTTCAAGCCGGGAACATCGCCTCCTCCGGTGAGTATTCCTATGATTCCTCTTGTTTTTTGTGGTACCATAATTGTAGTAGCTTTATGTTAGTAAAATCGAACTAATATACATGAATTAATTTAATTAATACGTTAATTTCCTTATTAAAGTCAGTATATTTGTCCGTTTTTTATCGAGAAAACATATATTATTTGAAAAATGGAGAGTTTGCTTGTTTTTTGGGAAGAGTCGGGTATATTGAAGTACGGGGCAATCGCGTTGCTCGTGTTGTTATGTATATATATGTACTTGATTATTCGACGGGTGATTATCGTGTCCCGGAAGGATAAACGGCTTGATAAGCCGGAAGGGGAGGGGGTATCCGTTATTATTACCGCTCATAATAACGCGGAGGCTTTGAGGAGGAATCTGCCTAGTTTCTTGATGCAAGCCTATGGTAAATACGAGGTTATCGTGGTGGATGAATGTTCGGAGGATGACACGCAGGATGTGTTGGCGGAGATTCAGAAAGATTATCCGGAGTTGCGGTGTACGCGTATTTTTCCCGACACGAAATTTCGTTTCACGAAAAAATTGGCCATAAATATAGGTGTACTCGCGGCAAAATATGATATTCTGTTGTTCTCCGAGATACATTGTCGTCCTGCCACGATGCATTGGGTGGAGACTATGCAATCTTATTTTGATGAAAACACGGCGGTAGTTGTCGGTTACGCGAATTACGCCCCGGGTGAGCATAATATCACTACATGGCGGGCATTCCGTTTTCTCCGTTTTTTAGAAATGTTAGTCTTGGTAAAAAATAAAAAATATATTTTCGGTGATGGATGTAACATGGCTTACCGAAAATCGTATTACATTAAAAACCGCGGGTTCGCGAAGAACTCACAATCGTATTTGGGATATGATAATGATATGGTTAATGAATTGTCGAAGTTCGGAATGGTTAAAACAATAAAGTGTCCGGATACGTACGTGATAATTGATAAAAGTGACAAAAAAGGAGAGGTAAACGAAATATCGTATTATTATGCTAGTAAGATGAGATTGACAATGACGGAGAGATTAGGAATAGATAAAGGTATAATAGTGCGTTTAATTTTTTATGCGCTCTCTATTTATTTGATTTTCACTGGCGTGTATCCGGTATATTTGTCCGCGATAATGATTATAGCATTTTTAACGGATTTTGTTTTGCTAAATATTTGCGCTATTTGTCTGAAACAAAAAAAATTATTCCTAACTTCGTTTATTATTAGTACAGTCGGTTTTGTTTATCGATGGTACTGGAATGGATATTCATTTTTTAATAAAAAGAAATGGAGCTGAATAACAACTTGTCAGAGAAAGCTCTCTACGATTACAAAGTCGTGAAAAGAGCAATAACGGGAGATGAAAAAGCCTATGCCGAATTATTTAAGCGGTATAAGGACTCAGTGTACTTTATGATACTGAAGATGGTGAATAACAGAACAGATGCGGAGGACTTGATGTTCGAGGCATTCGAGAAAGCTTTCGCGAGTTTGAATTACTATTCGCCTCAGTTTGCATTCAGTACTTGGTTGTTTAAAATCGCTTCTAATAACACGATTGATTTTATTCGGAAGAAGAAAGCGAAAATTGTTTCCTTGGATAAGGATGATATTAATCCTGACGATCGCGGGTATATTAACAGTGTGCCGGCTGACGTACTGACCCCGGAAGAGGAAACGATACGCAAGCAACGGGCTGAGTTCATGCGGGAAAAAGTCGCTATGCTGAAAGGCCGTTACCGTCAATTGATAGAATTACGTTATTTTGAGGAGTATTCTTACGAAGAAATTGCACAGGAGCTGGCAATCCCGCTAGGGACGGTGAAAGCTCAATTATTTCGGGCTAGGGAGTTGTTGCTGAATATTTTGCAGAACACGGAAATAGCCAGAGAAAATGAGAGGGCATAGCCTTTTTATCCTTCTGATTTTTTTATGCCTTGGTTTACGGGGGCAAGACACGAATGACCGGGATATATTTGTTACGGGGGTGATTTGTGACCGGGATAGCGTACAGCCTCTGCCTGACGCTATTTATCGTTTCGGGCAGGAGGTTCGGGGTGTGGATAACCAAGGACGATTTTCCGTGCATGTAAAGGTCGGCGACACGTTATATTTTTCGCACGTTGGTTTTGAACCCGTGCGAATCGTTGTTTCCGATACTTTGAAAAAGGATGATTATCTTTTAGGCATTTTCATGGTACGGGATACTATTCAATTGGCTGAAGTCGTTGTGTTGCCCCGTTTCTTCATGGAAGATTTCAAGATGGATTCCGATCTGATCACTGCCCATAATAATATGAAAGGTGCTGTTAACGCGGCATCCCGCCCAGTGAAAGAGATGGATCGGGAGATGAACCAGAAGATGGTTATCTCCGATTTAGCCCGAAAAGTGGAGATGAAAGGCATGGTTGATGTTAAGCTGGGGATAGGAACGCAGTCTTACACGGCGTTGAAAGGTTTAATGCGGTCACGGCGTATGGCGGATAAAGGGAAAGTGATAAGAGTACAGGAAATAGACTTGTTAAAGAAAATTTTTTATATAGAAAAAAGAGAAAAATCGGATAACTAAAAGAAGAAAGATTATCTTTGTATTTGAAACAAGCCACGTGTGGGCAGAGTTTCCAGTGAATCGATTTATTAATATCAAAGTTACGTTTTTATGAAGAATTTGTCGATAGGATTAAATGTGTTATTGCTGATTGCCGTAATTGTTTTATACATTTTACATTTCTCCGGGAGTAGTAAGAGTACGAGCAGTCAAGACGGGGTTGCAACTGTAAACGCGGATGCAAAAATTGTCTACATTAACATGGATACTTTGCTTAATAAGTATACTCAATCAAGGGAGTTGAACGAGGCGTTTTTGAAAAAACTCGAAGCGAATCGCACGGAATTGAACGTGAAAGCAAAAAATCTTGATCGCGAAATTGCCGAGTTCCAACATAAAGTAGAGAATGGCGGATTCCTTACTCGCGAAAGAGCTGAACAGGCTCAAACGGAGTTGTTGATTAAACAGCAGAATCTGCAAAAACTGCAACAGGAGATGAGCGAGAACGCTCAACGGGAACAAATGGAAATCAATCGTAAATTGTACGATGCCATTACAAATTTCTTGACGGATTATAATAAATCAAGAGGCTATCAGTTGATATTAAGTACTACTTTAGGCGGAAACGTGTTGTTTGCCCAAGATGGTTTTAATATTACCAACGAGGTGGTAAACTTGTTGAATGCCCAATATCAAAAGAAATAAGCGTTTAATAATATACGGGGGAAGGCTGAGAAATCAGCCTTTTCTTTTATCTAATAGAAAGAAAATGAATTTTGAATATACGGTTGATATTGCGGCAGACTCGGAAGAGGTGTTCACTGCGTTGACAAATCCTTTCCAGATAGAGATATGGAGTGGTTATCCTGCCGAGATGAAAGCGGAAGAAGGATTTGTGTTTTCCTTGTGGGAAGGTGATATATGCGGGGTAAATCTGGAAGTGAAACCGAATCGTCTGCTTGTACAAGAGTGGTTCTTCGGTGATACGGCAGAACGTTCCATCGTGACGTTGAAACTGAAGAAAGTCGGAGAACAGACTCAGGTAGAACTGGAACACACGAATATTCCTGATGACGTGTTCGAGGAAATCGTGGAGGGATGGAAAGAGTATTACTTGGGCTCTATAAAAGGTATGTTGGAAATGTACTAATCGTAAATCAGTAAAAATACGGATTATACATCCGAATCCGGATAGTAATTTTGTCTTGTAAATTATTCACTAACTAATAGATTATTTTGCATGAGCAAGTTAAAGATTTCGGAAGATTGGACTTCTACTATCGTCGGGTGGTTTATCATCCTTTTGATTGTATTTCAATTGAAACCGCATTGGCCTTCGTTCAGTTGGCCTGATGCCGATGCATTAATGAATAAGGTATTTACTCTGGATAACGTGGGGCATGCTTTAATTGTCTTTTGCTTCATGTTTTTCATGGCGTTGCTGGCAGGAATGTTGGCAGGGAAAAAGTTTAAGATGATCGCGGCCAGTTTTCCCGTGGTATTCTTTCTGACTCTTCTGGCTATGGTTGTCGGGGGAAATAAGTTTCTGAAAGATTGGGGTTTCGAAACCGTGATATTCAGTCTTTTGATAGGACTTTTTATCAGTAACGTGTTTTCTATTCCCAAGTGGTTGAAGGAATCACTTTCTTCAGAATTGTTCGTGAAAATCGGGTTGGTATTGTTGGGAACTTCCGTACTTTTCGGGGATTTGTTGAAAGCCGGTTCGTTAGGTTTGATACAGTCTTGCGTGGTTGTTTTCACCGTTTGGAACTTCTGCTTCTGGTTGTGTCGAAAGATGAAGATTGATAAAGAGATGTCATTGATGCTTTCCAGTGCCGTTTCTATTTGTGGTGTTTCGGCAGCTGTAGCGACAGCCGGTGCGATTAAAGGAGATAAGAAGAAATTGTCTTACGTGGTATCTCTGGTATTGGTGGTGGCTGTCCCTATGATTTTAATTATGCCGGGACTGGCGAAGCTGATGGGGTTGCCGGAAGATATGGCAGGTGCTTGGATCGGGGGAACAATCGACACGACAGGAGCCGTGGCAGCGACGGGAGCCATATACGGGGAGGTGGCGTTACAAACGAGTACTATCGTGAAGTTCTCGCAAAATGTGCTTTTGGGTGTTGCCGCTTTTCTGATTAGTATATATTGGTCGTACTCGAAGAAAGAGGTGGCGGAAGAGAAACCTACATTAAAGGTTATCTGGCTGCGGTTTCCCAAATTTGTATTGGGATTTGTTGCTGCTTCCGTTGTCTTTTCGTTCTTCGTGGCCCCGGAGATCGTGTCTGAAGCAAAGCCTATATTAAAAAATATTCAGGGAATGTGGTTTGCCCTTGCTTTCATGTCTATCGGTCTGGAAACCGATTTCAAGAGTCTGATCACGTCAGAAAATCGTCGTTCTACTTATGCTTTCTTGGGAGCGCAAGCCTTTAACGTGGTGTTCACGTTGTTAGTGGCTTGGATACTTTTCGGACTAATAGCATAGTTCGTAAAGTTCATAAGGTTTGTAAAGTTTATAAAGTTGAAGAGCAAAAACTTTATGAACTTTATGAACCTTATGAACTTTATAAACTAAATATGATTGTATTACCGATATTGTTTGTAATTTTGTCCGTAATTTTTGAAGTTAAACGCAAAAAATAATAGAAGATGAAATTTTTTATTGATACGGCAAATCTTGATCAGATTCGGGAAGCTAATGACTTGGGAGTATTGGATGGAGTGACTACCAACCCGTCATTAATGGCAAAAGAAGGTATTAAAGGTGACGAGAATTGTAGAAAACATTACGTTGAGATTTGCAATATCGTGGATGGTGATGTAAGTGCTGAAGTAATCGCCACGGATTACGAGGGAATGATTAAAGAAGGGGAGGAACTGGCCGCTTTGCATCCGAATATTGTTGTAAAAGTTCCTTGTATTGCTGACGGAATCAAGGCTATCAAGTATTTCACGAATAAAGGTATCCGTACGAATTGCACGTTGGTGTTCTCTCCGGGACAGGCATTGTTGGCTGCTAAGGCCGGTGCCACGTATGTTTCGCCTTTCGTGGGACGTTTGGATGATATCAGTAGCGACGGTATCGAGTTGGTGGAGAAGATCGTGGATATGTATGCTTACTACGGGTTTAATACGCAGGTTTTGGCTGCTTCTATCCGCCACACGCAACATATTATACAATGTATCGAGGCTGGTGCTGATGTGGCAACTTGTCC
Organism: Butyricimonas muris; assembly: GCF_046365375.1. Classification (NCBI taxonomy): domain Bacteria; kingdom Pseudomonadati; phylum Bacteroidota; class Bacteroidia; order Bacteroidales; family Odoribacteraceae; genus Butyricimonas; species Butyricimonas muris. The sequence continues at coordinate 37,571 of NZ_JBKEIT010000004.1, forward strand.
GTTGAGTGCAATCAAAGGATTGTTGAAACACCCGTTGACAGATTCCGGTTTGGCAACATTTCTGGCAGATCACAAGAAAGTAAATTCATAAATTCGCGATAATGCTTGTACGCTTATTCGAGGATAATCCTAATGATAGGGAAATTCGGAAGATCGTTGAGCTCTTACGTGATGGTGGTATTATCATCTACCCGACCGATACTATTTACGCGATAGGATGTGATATTAATAGTGTGAAGGCTGTGCAGCGAGTATCGGCTATACGTAAAGTGAAGCCGGAGAAAGCTAATTTCTCGATGATATGCAAGGATTTGGGAAATATTGCGGCATACGCTAAGGTAACAAACGAGGAATTCCGGTTGATGAAGCAATGTTTGCCCGGACCTTTCACTTTCGTGTTGCCTGCCACGAGCAAATTGCCTAACGCGTTGATGAATAAACGTAAGACTATCGGTATCCGTATTCCGAAAAATTTTATCGTACAAGCTATCGTGGACGAGCTAGGTGGACCGTTGTTGACAACATCCGTGAAGGCGGAGGAGGGAGAAGTTGAAGAATATATCACTGATCCCGAGTTAATCCACGAGAAATACGGTCGCTTGGTCGATTTGGTTATCGACGGCGGTTATGGAAATAATATCCCTTCCACCGTTATCGACTGCACGGGCGATGAGATTGTTGTCACCCGACAGGGATTAGGTGAATTATAAAATAAAAAAGGACTTCGAGCGGAAGTCCTTTTTTATTTATTTCTTCCAGAAAGCTCTACTGAATAATACCAGTACGGTGAATACTTCCAAACGCCCAACCATCATCAGTATGGATAAGAATATTTTCGCGAAGTCATTCAAGTGTGCGAAATTGCTCATGGGGCCAATCTCGCCGAATCCGGGACCTACGTTACTCATACTTGTTATAACAGCACTACAAGCCGTGGCAATATCTTCCGTGAACAAGGACATGATAACACTGGATATCCCGAAGATGAAGATATAAAGGATAAAGAAACCCATGACTCCAGTCATTATATTGGGATGTATGCTCTTCCCGTTGTATTTCACGTTAATGATTGCGTTCGGGTGAATGATGCGTTTCATTTCAATAAATGAGTTCTTGAACAGCAGATTCAGTCGGATACATTTTAAACCGCCGGATGTAGAGCCCGCGCAGGCTCCTATAAATAGAAGTACGAAAATAATCACACCTAGTAAAGGAGGCCATAACAAATAGTCTGCCGTGGCAAATCCTGTCGTCGTGAGAATCGAAACAACTTGGAAGAGGGCTTCCCGAATGCTTAATTCCAAATCATCATACCCCTTGAAATATAGTACACATGCTATCATAGCACTTGCTATGAGAATGATGAAGAAGTAAAGTTTAAATTCTTCATCACGGAATAATTTTTTGATTTTCCCGTGAATGGCAACATACATCAGACCAAAGTTAGTTCCCGCGATAAACATGAAAATAATGACAACATACTGTATATAAGCCGAGTTCCAATAAGCAAGGCTATCTTGTTTCGTGGAATATCCCCCGGTAGCCATCGTCGTGAATGAATGGCAGATGGCATCAAACAAATCCATTTTACCGAGAAGTAACAACAAGGTCTGGGCTACCGTGAGTGATATGTAAAGATACCACATACGGCGGGCGGTGGAGGTGAATGTCGCGGTGAATTTGTCATGCGTGGGACCGGGAACTTCGGCGACAAACAGGTCGCGGCCTTCAATACCGAGTCCGGGTAGTATTGCCAGCAATAGCACGATAATACCCATACCTCCCATCCATTGGGTTAGCGAACGCCAGAATAACGTGGCATGTGGTAAAGCCTCGATGTCATTTACAACGCTCGAACCGGTAGTCGTGAATCCGGACATGGTTTCGAATATAGCATCCGGAATGGAAGGAATCGTACCTCCCAACAAAAAAGGCAAACAACCGAATATGGTGAACATTACCCAAGTGGTAGTGACAATAAAATACCCGTCTTTCTTGGCAAGAACCCGATCTTTTACCTTGACCGTGAAAGCCATAAGGCTTCCTGCGGCAAGAGTGATGGCGGTAGAATATGTAAATGCCATCATATCATTTTCCCCGTATATCAAGGCGACAATGATACAGATCATCAGAAAAGCACTTTCGACGAGCAAAAGTTTTCCTATAATGTTGGTTATAAACCTGAAGTTGATCATCGTTGAAATAATTTGATTACTTTCTTCACCGCACTGGGTAGAGCGAAGATGACAACTTTGTCGTCAGCCTCGATCTGCACGTCGCCTTTGGCAATGATGGCATCCCCGTTACGGATGACTCCCCCGACAGTAGCATTTTCCGGAAAATTCATATCGGCCAATGTTTTCCGGGTAATTTTGGAACCCGCTTCTGCCGTGACTTCAAATACCTCAGCTTCCGAGAACGTGAGGAATTTCAAGTGTTTCACGTCTACATTCATGGTGTAACGGTATATGTGTGAAGCGGCTATCAATTTAGTGTTTACCAGCGTTCCGATCCCGATGTTTTCGGCAAGGTCGATGTAGTCGATATTCTCAACTTCGGCAACACTTTTTTTAACTCCTAACTTTTTGGCTAATAGACAAGAGAGAATGTTTGTCTCTGACGAATGCGTGACGCTGATAAAAGCATCGGTATTTTTGATACCTTCTTCCCGGAGCAAGGCGAGGTCGCGACCGTCACCGTTGATTACCAGTGTCGATTTTAATTTATCGGCGATAAGGATACATTTCTCACGGTCTTTTTCTATAATCTTGACATTGTAGTTTTTTTCAAGCAAAGAGGCTGTCTTTATTCCGATTCGGGAACCTCCCACGATAACGACATTCTTAACCTCGTATTGTGATTTGCCGCAAAGGGCGAATACATTCGGTACATAGAAAGGTTTCGTCACGATGAAAACAAGATCGCCGTACCGGAAAGAATCATTTCCCCTCGGGATGATAGTGCGCTCGGCACGTTTGATGGCAACGACACGGAAATGTTGTGCCCCGTATCTTTCTGCCATTTTGATCAACGTGAGGTTGAGTACCGGGGCATTTTCCCATAATTTGATACCGAGTAATTGCAATCGACCGTCGGAAAATTCATGTAACTGGCGGGAACCGCTTTGCTTCAAGGAAGCAACGATTTCTTCCGCGGCCAGACGTTCCGGGTAGATTAAGGAATCGATACCGATCATCTTCAAGTATTCCGTATTTTCGCTCTCCAGATATTCGCTATTGTTAACCCGCGCGATAGTTTGTTTCGCTCCTAACTTTTTGGCTAAAATGGCAGAGTTGATATTTTGATCTTCCTGATGATTTACCGCGATGAACAGGTCACACTTGTGTACTCCGGCATCTTTAAGCGCACCGATAGAAGTACATGATCCCACGATAGACATGACATCGAGTTGGCTGCCAAGTAATTCCAGCTTTTCTTCGTCGTTGTCGATCAGCATGATATTATGTTCCTGCTTACTAAGCATCGTCGCGAGATGTGTCCCCACTTCTCCTGCTCCCGCTATTACTATGTCCATTTTCGTTAGGTGTTAATTAACTGGCAAAATAAAGAATTATAATCCGAATTACATAGAAAAATGAACCAATTTTTATTTTAAGGGAATCACGATAGAGCCTAGTTCATTTGTTTTAAATAGAGGGATTTGCTTTTGAATGCAAAATTCGTCCCATGCCCGGATACATCGGGGGGTATTGGATTGGTCTATAATGATTTGACTTGGAAATGACGATTGTGTCGTATCCGAGATAGGGAAAATATTTCCCGTGATAATGAGTATTCCTTGGTCGGGTATAGTGGGACATGTACCATCTGCAATTGTAATTGTTTGTTTACGAGTTTGCAGTTGCTTATTCGTGTAAATGATTTGGTCCCCGATGAATCCGTCATGCTCGGGAAGCGGTTGCAGGTCATTTGCTATCGTGTATGTCAACTGGCTTGGGATGGTATCCGTATTTTTCAGTAGAGAATAGTATCCCTTGTGATTCAAGAGTATCACGGAATGACGATATCTATTGTAAACAACGATTTCTTGTCGGTTTTGCTTGTGGAACGTGTAACCGTAGATGAAAATAACAAGCAAACATGTCGAGGCTAGAAACAAGTGGGCAATCCGGCGTTGTCGGCTGGTCACGTATAAGATAAATGATAAAGTTATAATATATATAAGGATGATATGGAAGGATGTCGGGTATAATTCTGTCAGATTTATGGCGATACCGGAAAATATTCGGAGGCAATAAAGCAGGATTTGAGTGATACCTGTTACAAGATACGCGAGATAACTGCCGATAAGAGAGGGTAACACGAGTAGGATTGCCCCGAGATAGAGTAATAGTGTGGCAACCGGTACGGCGACGAGATTGAATAGAATGCCGTTTAAACTGATCGTGTGGAAATAGTATGCAGTAATCGGGAGAGTCAGAATTTGCGCGGAAAAGCTGACGGCGAGGAGGGGGTATATCTTCCGTGTGAGCCGGGGAAGCGCCTTACGCTTAATGGTTATTAACGGATAGACAAGTATAATTCCAGTGTAGGCGGCATACGACATTTGAAAACTCACGGAATACAGTAATGTCGGTTGGATAAGCAAGGTGAAGAATGCTGCTGCCGCGATAGCGTTTAAAGGTACATAATCCAGACGGAATGCTTCTCCTATAATAATGAAACTCAATATAGTTGCTGCCCTGCAGGCGGAAGGTGATAAGCCGGTAATACCCGTGATCAACCATAACAATGGAATCAGTGCGAGGGTGAATCTGCGATCGCGTAGTTTGAAAAGACGTAACCCGTAAAGTAGTAAAAGATAAATAGCCCCGATATGTAATCCGGAAATGGCAAGCAGGTGAATGGTTCCCGTGTCTTGGAATAATTGTTTCGTGCCGGGAGTCAGATTTTGGCGATCTCCAAGACAGAGGGCTGCAAGCAGGTTATAGGTTGTGCTGTCCGGCACGATAGTTGACAATTTATGTGACAAATGCTGTTGCAGGGAATGACAAAAAGAGTACAAATCTTCCGAGTGTCCTATTCGTGTCGGAGTCGAAATCGGAATCGCTTGGGCTTGAATGTTTTGGTGACGGAGGTACGTGTTGTAATCAAATTCATGTGGATTGCCCGTGGCTGACAGCAAATAGACTCTGGCGTCAAACAGGAGCGAATCGCCGACAGAAAACCGGATAGAATCCCGGTATCGCGTGAAGATGCGAATCCCGTTTGAGGAGATAATTGCTTTGTCGGGTGGAGTGAGCCGTTCACAGCGTCCTTGCAGCGTGTAGACATTACCCGGCACGAATGGCAGGTTTTGCGGGCGATGGCAATACACGCCTGTCAAGAAAATGAACAGAAACGAGAAAATAGAAAATAATTTTCCGTAACGTGTACGGGCAACTCCTGTCAATAGAAGGAGTGAGCCTATAATCGAGTAAAGGATAAATCGGGAGTGAATGTCAAACATCCATTCACTGGCAAGAATTCCCGCGATTAAAGGAATCACGAGGAAAAGGAATGGATACCGATGCCAGTGAATGGGACGCATAGGCGTAGCCTCGGCTATTTCGGCAAAACTACCCGGTAGTTTTGTTTGAATTTCCCGGCACTGATATTACTCAACTTCCCTTTTAATAAACGTTTTTTCAGAGCGGACAAGTGGTCAGTGAACATGATTCCGTCCAAGTGATCATATTCGTGTTGGATGATGCGTGCGCGGGTGCCCGTGAATTCTTCCACGTGTTCTACCCAGTTCTCGTCCCGATAGGCGATTTTTATATGATCTTTTCTCATCACGTCCTCGTGAATGCCGGGAATACTCAAGCAGCCTTCATTGAAAGGCACCTCTTCCCCGGAACGTTCCAGTATATGCGCGTTGATAAAAGCTTTCTTGAAATCTTTACAGTCCGGGTCAATTTCTTCAAATGGGCTTCCGTCAATCACGAAAATGCGTATGTTTTTCCCGACTTGCGGGGCAGCTAATCCCACCCCGTCTGACTCGTACATGGTTTGCCACATGTCATCGAGCAGTTTGCTTAACCCCTCGTATTCCGGGGTAATGTCCTCGGATACTTTCCGAAGTTTCGGATGTCCGTAAATGTAAATAGGTAACAGCATATTAAATATTCATGTTTCTTTGTGATTCCATGTAGGATTGCAATATGATCGTGGCACTGATGGCGTCGATAACTGCTTTATCCTGACGTTGTTTTTTCTTGGCTCCTCCTTCTAGCAACGCCTTGTGTGCCAAGACTGAGGTGAAGCGTTCGTCATACATGACGATGGGGATGTCCGGGAGTTTACGTTTGAGTGCGACGAGAAACGGCTTGATGTAAGTCATGCTTTCAGAGTCCGTGTTATTCATTTGTTTGGGGTGTCCCACGACAAAAAGGTCTACCTTTTCTTTCGAGCAGTAATCTTGTAGAAATTGTAAAACCTCGTGTGATTTGACTGTCGTTAGACTGTTGGCGATGATCTTGCATGGATCCGTGACCGCTATGCCAACCCTTTTTTTCCCGTAATCAATAGCAACAATCCTTCCCAATACCCTATTCCTTTACGATAATAAAAATATCCTCGTTCTCTTTTTTCATCAAGTACTGTTCTCTGGCGAACTTTTCGAGGTTATCCCGATTCCCTAACAATTCATCTTTTTTGCGTTTATCTTCTTCAACCTTTTTCCGGTAGTAATTTTTTTCTTTCTCCATCTGGCTGATTTTTGAGCGCAACTGTAACTGATCGATAAAACTGTATTTATCGAACAACGCGATCCATATAACAAATAGCAACCCCACGATAGTGTATTTGTTGGCAAATCGCTGAAACAAATTTCTCGATGATCGTTTGTTTTCGTCTTGCATAGTGCAAAGGTACAAAAAAAGAGGCGGTTAAGAACCATTATCCATTATTTTTTTTCCGAGCAGGCAAAAACATGGTTTTTGCGCTGCATATTTATAAAAACGGGAAGAATATTTATACAGCGAATTGATATACAGCGATTTGTGATTTGATAAAAATGAAAATTGGCTATTTTTTGTGTAACTAATTTCGTTAGCTTTGTGCTTTCGGAATTTTTTTAGACAAAAAGAAGAATAACAATAAAATATCAGTAATGGAAAAGAAGTTAGCGGTTGTTGCGTTAGGTGGAAACGCTCTTTTGAGAGGAAACCAGAAAGGAACTATCGAGGAGCAAAATGCCAACACGGTAGATACGTTGGAAAATTTAATATACTTGATTAAGGAAGGGTATAATTTGATTATTTCGCACGGAAACGGTCCTCAGGTAGGAAACGTGCTTATGGATAATGCTGCCGGTGTAGAGATGTACGGTAACGCTGCCATGCCTTTGGACACTTGTGTGGCTTTCACGCAAGGACAGATCGGCTACATGATCGAACGTAACTTGAGAAATATTTTGAAAGAGCACGGTCTGCAACGTAACGTGATCTCGATGGTATCCCAAGTGATCGTGGACAAGAATGATCCGGCGATGCAGAATCCGACCAAGCGCGTGGGTAAGATATACACGAAAGAAGAGGCGGATAAACTGGCAGCCGAGAAAGGATGGGTTTTCAAGGAAGAGATCAAGGTTGAAGGCGGATGGCGTCGGGTGGTTCCTTCCCCGGACCCGAAAGATTTTATGAATGCCGATTTGGTGGAACGTTTGGCTCGCGAAGGCAATATCGTGATCACTACCGGAGGTGGTGGTATCCCCGTGTATATCGACGAGAAGGGTGACATCCAGCCGTTGGAAGGTGTTATCGACAAGGATTTGGCTTCCGCTATGGTAGGTACGAGAGTGAAAGCGGACGAGTTCTATATCTTGACGGATGTTCCTTATATTTATAAGGACTTCAAGAAACCGTCGCAACAGAAATTGGAATTCTTGGATTATGCCGATACGATGAAATACATGGAAGAAGGAGTGTTTGCAGAGGGAAGTATGGCACCGAAAATTCGTGCTTGTTTGCGTTTTGTTAAGAATGGTGGAAAAAAATCAGTGATTACCGAAGCCACAAAGTTGGAAGACAGACGTTACGGTTCCAAAATCACGATGGAATACGAGGACGATAGAAGATAATTGAAAATGGAGAGTTGAAAACTGGAAATGAGTTTTTAATTCTCGATGGGATATTGTACTTTTGTCCATAAATAATGAATCTGAAATTTAAAATTATAAATCTAAAATTAATAAAGTTATGGCTTTTAATTTGAGAAACAGAAATTTCTTGAAGTTGTTGGACTTCACTCCGAAAGAGATCAAATACATGTTGGATTTGGCTGCTGATTTGAAAAAAGCAAAATATGCCGGAACTGAACAACCTCGTTTGAAAGGTAAAAATATTGCTTTGATTTTCGAGAAAACTTCTACCCGTACCCGTTGCGCGTTCGAAGTAGCTGCTCATGATCAAGGTGCTCACGTGACCTATCTTGGTCCTTCCGGATCTCAGATTGGCGTGAAAGAATCCATGGCTGATACGGCTCGTGTATTGGGACGTATGTATGATGGTATCGAGTACCGCGGTTTCGGACAAGCTATTGTTGAGGAATTGGCTCAATATGCAGGTGTACCTGTATGGAACGGTTTGACCAACGAATTCCACCCGACTCAGATTCTGGCAGACTTCCTGACCATGATGGAACATACCGATAAGCCTTTAAACAAAGTGACTTTCGCTTATCTTGGTGATGCCCGTTTCAACATGGGTAACTCTTTGATGGTTGGTGGTGCCAAGATGGGTATGGATGTACGCATTGTTGCCCCGAAAGAATTGCAACCGGATGCCGAGTTAGTTGCTACTTGCAAGGCTATCGCTGAAGAAACCGGAGCTACAGTTACCATTACCGATAACGTGGAAGAAGGAGTGAAAGGTTGCGACTTCCTGTACACCGACGTGTGGGTGTCTATGGGTGAGCCTGCTGAAGTATGGGCAGAACGTATCAAATTGTTGACCCCGTATCAAGTAAATGCTAAAGTTATGGAATTGACCGGAAACAAGAACTGCAAATTCATGCACTGCTTGCCGGCATATCATAACCTTGATACTCAAGTAGGTCGTGATGTTTACAAACAATTCGGCATGAACGGATTGGAAGTAACCGAAGACGTGTTCGAGTCTGCAAATTCTATCGTGTTCGATGAGGCAGAGAACCGTATGCACACGATCAAGGCTGTGATGGTTGCTACTTTGGGTGACTAAAGATTTAGTTCATGATCGGTAGAAATACCCGATTATATTGTATAAAGAAACCCGCTTGATAACAAAATCAAGCGGGTTTCTTCCGTTATAACCATGGAGATTAATGGTAATTATTGGGAAATAATACCCCTCCCTCGAAGCTGTCCGGGAGATACCCCGTGGCTCGAATAGCTCCGTGTAGCGATGCTCTGGCGAAGCTTCGTGAGGGCTTCGAGCAAGGGGTATTATTTCAGTGAGATAACTTTTTGATAAAGAATACTAATCCAGTTGAGAATGATCGGAACGGCAATGATATTTTATAATGCTATTGTCCTTCGTTTCTAAATAGAAAAAAGTCGGTTTATAATTTAAAAATAAGATGTTCAATAAATGGACCGAAATTATTTTATATTTTTACGAGCGCAATTAGATGGTATTGTGCTTAAAAAACGAAGGTGATGTCTTCAGAATTAGTACATAAAGAAAAATTGTTTGTTGAACTGTTTAACAAAAACTACAAGGCTTTGTGCTTGTATGCGGTAAGGTTTTGCGGTGATTTTTCTGAGGCGGAGGATATCGTGCAGGACGTGTTCGTGAGATTTTGGGATATTTTTCAGGAGGGGACAGAGACTATGTCTGCTCGTTCTTATTTATACCGGATGGTGCGTAATGCATGTATTGATCTGTCGCGGGCTAAAAAGTACGATACGGTTGATATAAATTCATTAGCAGATCAATTGGAATATTTTTTCCATACGGAATCGGAGGAAGATTCTACAATGGATAAATTGTTGGAGGCGATAGAAGCTTTGCCGGAAAAATGTCGCTATGTGTTTGTCGCTATCTGCGTGGATAACAAAAAATACAAGGAAGTTGCAGACGAAATGCATGTTTCCTTGAACACGATCAAAACGCAGCTATCCAGAAGCTTAAAGCTTCTTCGGGAGAGCTTGAACAAAGAAGATTTCAAATTATTTCTTACTTTTTTCACGATTTTCGAGTAATTTCTTTCACCCGTTTCTGTTTTTTTTCGTCTTCTATGTAAAGAATTGATATTGGATTATGATGAAAGAAGAAATAGAAGATATAATATGGCGGGATTCTCGAGATGAATGTTCCGGGGAAGAAAAAGCCTGTTTGCGAGAATGGCTTGAGGCTTCCGACGAGAATAAACGTGCTTATAAGGATATCCGATCAATTATTCAATGCGGTGCTTTGCTAAAAGGATATGACCGTTTGGATAAACCACTGGCCTTGGGTAAAGTCATGAAACAAGTGAAGCCGTCGCCCGTTATGCGGAGATATTCGTGGTTAAAGTACGCGGCAGCGATAGTATTCCCCTTGTTAGCAGGACTCGTGGCTTATTATGTTTTTGATCGTACGACGGAAAATACAAATATCCCCGTGATTGCAAAGTACGATATTCAACCGGGGGAAGCGAAGGCTATTCTTTATTTGTCTGATGGGCGGGAGATTAATCTTAAGGATGTAAGTGATTCTACGATACGGGACGGTTATTTTGATCAGGAAATTCTATTCCGGGATAAGAGTAATACATTGAATTATTATGATTCTTTGCGCGAAACGGATAAAGTCGGTAAATTGGTATATAATAAGATTGTCGTACCTCGCGGGGGAGAGTATATGCTGATCTTGTCGGATGGAACGAAAGTATGGTTGAATTCTGAAACGAAGATGGAATACCCGTTGTGCTTCGGGCAAGATACCCGGGAAGTTAAGTTGACGGGAGAGGCGTATTTTGAAGTGAAAAAAGATGCAAAGCGACCTTTTAACGTGTTGATGGGGGATGCGAGAATTGAAGTGACGGGAACCTCGTTTAATGCTTCCTGTTATCCGGAAAAAGGGGATTGTAGTGCGACATTGACTTCTGGGAAAATAAATCTATGGGGTGATCATTCGATGAAGAGGGTGAATGTCGGGGAGCATGCCGTTTACGATAAAACGTCCAAGGAAATCACGGTAAAAGAGGTTGACTTGAAGTATTATACTTCTTGGCGTCACGGGACTTTTTATTTTTACGACACTCCTTTATCTGAGATTACCGAGGCTTTGGGACGTTGGTATGATGTGAAGTTTTATTTTTCGGACGAGTCTTTACGGGATGTCTGTTTTTCCGGTGCAGCTTTGCGTAACAGACCGATAGATTTTATTCTTAAATTGTTGGAAAATACTCAATCATTAAAATTTTCAATACAAAAAGATGGAACGATATGGATAAGTAAAAAATAAAAAGAGGAAGATTGGCCTCTTCCCCTTTTTTTCTTTAATAACCCTCTCCTGCAAGAGAGAATTTTAAATAAATAGTTATACAAATCTATGAAAAAAATTTTAACGGATGAACTTTTCCGGGAGGGAAAAGTATGGTCTAAACTATGGAAAATTATGCGATTGCAATTATTGATCGTTTTTGTAACTCTGTTCCAGTTACATGCTGAAACAGGAGTTGCACAGGAAAGAGTTAGTATTTCCTTTAAGGATGCTCTGATTGAAGACATCATAAAGGAAGTGGAAGCGCAGTCCGGTTACGTGGTGGTGTATAATAACACCTTGTTGAAGAATATGTCACGCGTAACCGTTCGGCTGACGAATGTAAATGCCAAGGATGCTTTGAATGAGGCACTGAAAGGCAGCGGATTGGAGTGTAAAATGGTAGACGATTTTCTGGTTATTTCGAAGAAGGAAGGAGGTGATGACGAGAAAAAAGAAACTTTCAGGAAAATCAAAGGGAAGGTTATGGACGAGAAGGGGATAACTCTTCCGGGGGTTACCGTGCTTATCAAAGGTACTACTTTAGGTGTCGTGACTGATATCGATGGGAAATTCTCGATTGAGGTACCGAAGATGGATAGCACGATACTGGTATTCTCTTTCGTGGGAATGGTTACTAAAGAATATCGTTTGCCGAAAGATCCGAAAGATGATGCAAAGGAGATATCCATTCGCCTTCAAGAGGACGTGAAAGAGATGCAGGAAGTTGTCGTGACCGGGTACGCCAATATCAGAAAAGAGAGTTTCACGGGAAATTCCGTTACCGTGAAGAGAGAAGATTTGTTGAAGGTTTCCAAAACGAATGTAATTCAAGCGTTGCAGACTTTTGATCCTTCTTTTCGTATCCAGCAAAATAACCAGTGGGGTTCGGACCCGAACAACGTGCCCGAATTGTATATCCGCGGACGTTCCGGTATCGGGGTGAAAGATCTGGATAGAAAGAAGAATCTTTCCAAGTCAGAACTGGAAAACAACCCGAATTTGCCGACTTTTATCATGGACGGATTCCAAATTAGCGTGGAGAAATTGTATGATATGGACCCGAATCGCATTGAAAGTATAACGATACTGAAAGATGCGGCTGCTTCGGCTATGTACGGGTCCCGTGCGGCTAATGGTGTCGTGGTTATCACTACCGTTGCCCCTGTTCCGGGTAAAGTATCGGTATCTTATAGTATGACGGGAACCGTGACGGCACCGGATCTGACCGACTATAACCTGATGAACGCAAAGGAAAAGTTGGAAGCAGAGGTGGCGGCAGGCATTTATAAGGCTGCTAATTATTCTGATCAGAATAAATATGATGTAGAATATAATGGTAAGCTCAACAATGTTGCTCACGGTGTTGATACCTATTGGTTAGCCAAGCCGTTACAAACGGCATTTAATCATAAACACAGTTTGTATATAGAAGGGGGAACCAATGATATTCGTTTCGGGTTGGATATGCTCTATAATAATGAAGACGGTGTGATGAAAAAATCTTACCGGGATCGTATGGGGGTTGGTTTTTATATTGATTACCGGATTGGTTCTTTCCAAGTAAAGAATTATATATCTTATAATATTACACGATCGGAAGAATCTCCTTACGGTACTTTCTCGGACTATACTTCAAAGCAACCGTATGACGAGTATAAGGATGCGGACGGGAATTACTTGAAACAGACCTTTAATTGGCATGGGGGATCTTCGTCGGAGTTAAAGAATCCTTTGTACGAGGCCGGATTAAAGAGTTTTAATAAGTCACAAGTGGATGAGTTGATAAATAATTTGAGTGCCAACTGGTACGTGAATAATTATTTGCAAATAAAAGGACAATTCAGTTTAACCAAGAAAAACACGAAAAGTGACGATTTTATTGATCCGAAGTCAATGCGTAACGGTAAGGTGTTGAGTGCGGCCAATAGTAGTTCGGGAGAGCTTCGTACAAGTGCTGGTGACGGGTTCGATTGGGATTTGAATGCTTTTTTGGCTTACAACCGCACTATAAGCGGACACAATATCAATCTGAATATTGGTATTAACGCAACGTCTACGCATACTTCTACGACATCGGCATTTTACAGGGGATTTCCTTCCGGTTCGTTACATTCTCCCAATTACGCGCAGGAAATTGTGGAGAAACCGACGGTAAGTCAGAACAGTACCCGTTTGTTCGGTGTGTTGGGAAGTTTGAACTATACTTACAATAATATCTATTTGTTGGATCTTTCGGTGAGAACAGACGGTTCTTCCGAATTTGGTTCCGATAAACGGTTTGCTCCTTTCTGGTCGGGAGGTTTAGGTATTAATCTTCATAATTACGAGTTTATGAAGAAATACGGTTATATTGATGTGCTGAAAATCCGAGGATCTTACGGGGTGACCGGTAAAGTAAATTTCCCGCCTTACGCGGCACAGACTATATACCAGATACTGAGTGAAGAATGGTATAAAACAGGCTTTGGCGCTTCATTGATGGCGTTGGGAAATAAGGAGCTGGCTTGGGAGAAAACGAAGGAGTTGGATTTGGGTATAGATGTACAACTGTTTAATGGCGGGTTGCAGATGGAATTCTCCTATTACCGGAAAAAAACGATTGATCTGATCAATGATGTGACGATCGAGAGTGCAGCGGGTTTCACGACTTACATGGATAATTTGGGAGAAGTGATGAACAAAGGATACGAGATTCAATTGAAAAGCGATGTATTCCGCAATAACGATTGGTATGTTTCCGTATTCGGCAATTTGGCTCATAATAAGAATGAGATATTGAAAGTTTCCGAGAGTCTGAAGGCTTATAATGATGCGGTAGATAAAAACTTTGCAGAGTCAAACGCTTATGACGGTTCCACTTCCAAGCCTATCACGAAATACCAAGAGGGAGGTTCATTGACTTCGATTTACGCGATGAAATCTTTAGGAATAGATCCCGCTACCGGGCAGGAGATGCTGGTTAATCGTGATGGTTCCGTTACTTATACATGGAATAGTTCGGAACAGGTTGTCGTGGGAAATACGGAACCGAAAGCACAGGGAACGTTCGGTTTTAACGTGAACTATAAGAATTTTACGTTGTACACGACGTTTATGTACGAGTTCGGTGGGCAGCAATACAACCAGACTTTAGTTGACAAGGTTGAAAATGCCAATCTGTATACTTCAAACGTGGATAAGCGAGTATTTACCAACCGTTGGAAGAAACCGGGTGATAAAGCTAAATTTAAAGCTCTTGAAACCGGAAGAAACGGTATTGAAACGACAAATCCGACAGAACGTTTTGTACAGGATTATAACGTGGTAACATTGAATTCGATCACTTTGGGATATGATTTTAATTCGGAATTGATAAAGAAAGCCCATTTGGGTATGTTGCGTTTGGAAGTGGGGGCGAACGATCTTTTCAGAATTTCATCTGTTAAGGCGGAACGCGGGCTTAGTTATCCTTTTGCCAGATCGGTGAATTTTTCAATAAAAGCGACTTTCTAAATCGGAGTTAGTTATTTAGGAATTAGAAATCAAGAGAATATGAAGATAAATAAGATAATATTAGCTGTGCTGTTGCCGTTCATGTTGGGTTCATGCGAGCAATGGTTGGATGTTGCACCTGATGATCAGGTAAACGAGGAAACTCTTTTTGCGACCGGGGATGGCTACCGGAATGCGTTGAATGGAGTTTATCGGGATATGGCGACTTCGCAAATGTATGGCAGGGAATTGACATGGGGTTTTGTTGATGTGATGGGGTGGGTGTATGATCCGTTGACGATTTACTATGATTGCAGTACCCATGATTATTATGACGTGTTGTTAGGAAAATACAACGCCACGGGGGTGAAGGCTATTACTGAGGCATTCTGGTCACAAGCTTACAATTCTATCGCAAATTGTAATAACATTATTGCCCGTATCGATGGAGAAGAGCCGTCGAAATTTGTCGGGGGAGAGTCCGAGCGGGATATGATTCACGGGGAAGCATTGGCATTGCGGGCTTATCTGCATTTTGACATGTTGCGTTTGTTTGCTCCGGCTCCCAAGGTGGCGGATGATAAAGGCTACATTCCGTATTACGAAAGATACGGGTCGACTTCGGAACCCAGAGGGAGCGTGAGTGTGATTCTGGAAAAAATAGAGCGTGATTTGTTGAAAGCCAAGAATCTTGTAGCTCCTTTTGATACGGTGGGTGATCATAGATCTTGGATGAAAACCAGCGCGAGAATAGAAGGCGGACGAGGAGATAAAAATTTGCCGGATGATTTATTCTATTTATACCGGGGATACCGGATGAATTACTATGCTATATGTGCAACTTTAGCCCGGGTATATTCTTATGGTGACAAACAGACGCAGGCAAGAGAGAATGCGCAGGAAGTTCTGGATGCGACTTATCAGAATGGGATGTATCTCAATAAATGTTTTACATTTACCGGGGGAGGGAGTTATAACAGTAACTATAAATTGTACGACGGAGTGATTTTCGCTCTTTCCAACCAGAAATTAATAGATGATTATAGCCATTATCTCGGTTCGGAAAATATTCAGTTACCTGTATATTATGACGCAATTATCTATAACGAGGATTACGACGAGATTGACACGGAAGACGCTCGTTTGGGTTTATTCTCGGTTGTGGATGATTATTATTATTACTCGAAAAAATATACCCCACAGGTCGGGAATTCTTATGGGGAGGATTTGATACCGATGGTACGTTTGAGCGAGATGTATTATATTATCAGTGAGGCTCTTTACACGGAAGGACAGACGCAGTTGGGAATTAATAAATTGGATGAGGTTAGAATGGCAAGAGGTATCCGGGGCGGTAAACTTCAGATCGGGAGTCTGGAGGAGATGCAGGAAGCTATATTGAGGGATGCCAGAAGAGATTTTATAGGGGAAGGACAGTTGTTTTATTATTATAAAAAGTATGATATGACCCCGAATGATTGGGGATACACGATCGGCAGAGTATTGCCTCTTCCTGACAATCAACTGATTCATTAATAAAATAGTAAGATGTATATGAAGAACTATATAACTATAATAGCGATAGTATTTGCTCTCTTTTCTTGTAGTGAAAAGGAAACAATGACCTATCAATCCGAAAGATATCTTTATTTCACGACAAGTCTGGATAGTGCCGATCTTTCCGTGTCTTTTTCGCATTATCCGACAAGTGATGAGTATAAAGCGGGATTTGAGGTCAATTTAATGGGTAATCTCCTCACGGAAAAAGCTAATTACCGTGTTTCCGTGGTTGATACCGGAACCACGGCACTTCCAGAAGAGTATGTTTTGGATTTGGAGCCTGAATTCGGTGCGAATCAGTTGAAAGATACTCTTTATGTGGTGTTGAAAAAGACCGAAAGATTGAGTGATGGTCCCGTGACGTTGATGATTAAACTGGAAGAGGGAAATGGCTTTATTCCGGGATTAAGTCGCAATCGTACGGTAAAAGTGCATTTTAACAACGTGGAAAGCAAACCGCTCTGGTGGGAAGGGGATATCATTTCCGTGTATCTGGGAGAATATTCTCCGGAGAAATACAAACATTTCTTGATTGCAACCCAAATAGATGCAACGGAAATTCCAGTGTTGTTAAAGGAAAATCCGACTAAATTACGGCTGTTGGCATTAGAGTTTAAAGATTACTTGACTTTGCATCCGGAGTTGAATTTAACGGTGCCTATTTATTAATGATTAAAAAATAATGGCAATGAAAATAAGATATATACTTTTTTTACTCGTCATGATTTTAGGGATGAGTTCTTGCTATGATGATAAGGGAAATTATTCATACGACCCCAAGAATGATATTACGGTTACTTTTGATGCAAGTTATTTTGAAGCGGTTTTGGGGGAAACGGTTAAATTGTCACCTAAGTTGACCTTTGCTATTGACAGTAATGATGTTGATTTGAGTTATGAATGGATTTTCCTCGGAAGGAAAATTTCTGATCAGCGGAATTTGGAATGGGTGGTCGATACCGTGGTCAATTACCAGAGTATTTATATGAATGTAATTGATAATCGTACCGGTGTCGCTTATTCCGGGGGAATATCAGCTCTTTTGACTTCTCCTTATGCCAAAGAAGCGTGGGTTGTTCTAGCGAAACAAAACGGGAAGTCCGTTCTTTCCTATATTCGGGAAAAAAATGAGGATGACGGGAGTGACTATGGAAAATTCACGTACGAAGACGTACCGGATATTTACCGGTTGGTAAATGACGAGGAATTAGGCTCGGAACCGGTTCGGGTGTTGGAACATTTTGCCGGTGGCGGAGATCTTGGAAATTTCTGGGTGTTGCAAAACGGCGGTCAAGGATGTGTTGATTTATCGGGACAGGATTTCACGAAAGACGTATTGTTAAATAATATCTTCTTGGACGGGAATCTGCCGACGGATTTTAAACCGATAGATATGATTGATATGAAGTGGTTGACCTGCGTGGTGAATCATGACGGGAAAGTGTATACTCGCAAGAAATTGACCGATCAGTTGTATAATTCCGGTTATTTTATCGATCGTCCGTTGATATTTGAGGGAGAAGAGGTAGATGGTTCACGTTTTGTGCTGGCTCCCTTTGCCGGATTGGGTTTTACCGTGATGTATGATAAAGTGAACAACCGATTCTTGGCAATTTCCGACCTGAGCAAAGAAGTGGCTGGAAAGGTGTTTAAATTTGCAGTGGATGAATCCGCGTACGCCCCGGACTTTGCGCGATTGAATGATTTGGGTACAATGGAGGTCTTGCATACCGGGTATTACGAGGTTAACGAAGGACGTGGTGATCAAGGATATTACTCTATTTTGCGGGATCGGACAACCGGGAATTATTACACGCATGATTTTCGGGTGAACGAGATGAAAGAATCTGCTAATCCTTCGGCATTTCCGGTGTTGCAACGGCAGATAGATTTGAGTCAAGTGATAAACGGAACTTCAAAGAACGTGTTTAACGTATTGCGTTCGTGGGTGTTCGGGAAAGATTTCGGAACTCCCTATGTATTGATTTCTAAAGATAACGAGCTGTGGTTATATGATCGTGATGCTAAGTTACCGGTAGAAAAGTATTATGAATTTCCACAAGGACAGATTATTACGGCTATCGACTCGGAATGTGTAGGTAGTCGCAGGGTGGCAATCGGTATGCAATCCGGAGAGTTCTACGTGTTGGATTTGACGAGAAAAGCCGTGAATGGCCAGAAAGAAAAATTGCTTTATGCTTCCACTCATGATTTTGGTGAGATCGTGCACATCCGCTACAAGGTAGGTTACGGTAATAGTTGGAGTTTTTAATTTGTAACAGAAAACAAGGGAGTCCCGAAGGTCTTTTCGTTTGAAATTCTTTTCGGGCTTCCTCTAATCGGCTGGAACAGAGATTTATTTAAGTCTTGTTTGTTCCAGAACGGGAGAGCGTTGTATAAATATCGGGATGAAATAAATTGTATGTAAATTAGAAGTATTTATGAAAATCAGAGTTTTAGTTATTTTGATGACTCTTGTCTGTATTCCGTTGATTACAGATGCTAAAAAGAGGGAGAAAAAGAAAAAAGCGGGAAAAACGGAGGAGGTGCAAACTCCTAAGGAATCTGCTTATGACCAGCTTTTTAAAGGTAAAGAGTGTACCACGGTGAAAGGGATGATCACGCTTCATAAGGTGGATGGTAAATTGTATTTTGAGTTTCCGTTGAGCTTGTTGGGAAGGGATATGCTTCTCGGTTCGACTGTTTCCAGTATTAGTGATAACTCGAATGCATTGGTGGGACAAAAGAATCAGACACCGTTACATGTAGCTTTCACGATGACCGATAGTATGGTTTACCTGTGCGAAGTGACGAATCCTTCTCGGGCACAGATTTTCAGCCAGAGCAAGGATAAAAACATCGGAGAGGCCATGAAGAAGGGAACCCGTTTGCCTATTATGGAAGGATTTGCGGTGAAGGCTTACAATGCCGATAGTACGGCAGTTGTTTTTGAAACGACCAAATTCTTCGTGAGCGATGATTCCCGGATGGATCCTTTTGATCCTTACGGGAAAAAAGTTTATTACGGACAGGGTACACGGAGAAAGCGTTTCCAGTCGGAATTGTCTTATGTCGGGGACATAAAGGCGTTCTCGGATAATGTTTCCGTCACCTCTTCACTTTCTTATTTGCAGGATATTGCCCTTTACGGGATGTTCGTGTTGGTTATGGATGAACCGGTAACCGTGGGGGTGAATCGTTCATTAGTTTTATTGCCGGAGGAACCGACTATGCGTCCCCGGCTGGCCGATCCCCGAATCGGTTATTTTGTTTCCGGCAAAGAAGTTATTACGGACGAACAGGATGGAGTGAAAGATGTGTATTATATCAATCGTTGGGATCTTCAGCCTAAGGATGTGGAAGCTTATAAGCGGGGCGAACTGGTAGAACCGATGAAGCCGATCGTGTATTATGTCGATGATGCATTCCCGAACGAGTGGAAAGCTGCGATTCATGCCGGAGTGAGAATTTGGAACAAGGCTTTTGAAAAGATCGGTTTTAAAAATGCCGTGCAGTCTTATGACTTCCCGAAAGATGATCCGAAATTCGATCCGGACAATATAAAATATTCCTGCGTGCGTTATTGTCCGGTCGGGATGGCTAACGCGCAGGGACCGTCTTGGGTTGATCCTCGTAATAGTGAAGTGGTGAATGCTTCCGTGTTGATCTACCATGACGTGATTAAATTAGTGAATAACATGCGTTTCGTGCAGACCGCTCAAGTGGATGAGCGGGTACGTACGACTAAATTGCCGGAGGATGTTTTGTTCGAGAGTATGCGATATATCGTGGCTCACGAGGTCGGGCATACCTTGGGATTGATGCACAACATGGCTTCGTCGGCTTCGATTCCGGTAGAATCTTACCGGGATGCGGAATTCATGAAAAAATACGGGACTACCCCTTCTATTATGGATTATGCCCGCTTTAATTATATCGCGCAGCCGGAAGATAAAGGGGTTGCGTTGACTCCACCCGAATTGGGCGTGTATGACTATTATGCTATCGAATGGGGATACAAGCCTCTGTTGGACGCTCGTACGCCGGAAGAAGAATTGCCGGTTCTGCGGAAAATGATTTCGGATAAAATCGGAGATCCGATGTATCGTTACGGGAAACAGCAAATCGGGTACGGGACTTTTGATCCGTCGTCGTTGACGGAGGATTTGGGTGATGATGCCGTGAAAGCGGGTGAATATGGTATCCGGAATTTGAAATATATTCTCAAAAATCTCAATAACTGGATGGATAGTCAGGATAAAGATTACACTTACAGGGATAATATTTACCGTGAAATCTGTAACCAGTATTCTCAATATATCTATACCGCTCTGGTGAATGTCGGAGGATTCTATATTAATGAACATTATGTCGGTGATCCTTATAAAACTTATCAAGTTGTTCCTAAAGAGGTGCAAAGACGGGCTTTACGTTTCGTTATTAACGAGTTGAAAGACATGGAGTGGCTGGATAGTCCCGACGTGGTGAAGAATTTGGAGTTCGACGGTTCGAATGCCCGTTTATTACTGAAAGCTTTTGCCGGTTCGTTGGTAACAACCAAACGTCTGGCGCTGGGTGTGTATCGGGACCCGAAAGCGTATTCCCCGAAAGAATACTTGGATGATCTTTACAATATGATATGGGCATCGACAATCAGGGGAAAGGACCCAACCGAATCGGAACGTATCCTGCAAACTGAAATCGTGAATTCCTTGATTAGTGACGTGAATCCGGCATCGGGAAGGAAGACTATGGCAGATATGGTATTGGCTAAATCCCGTCCGGCATACAGTTGTTCTTGTGGCGGTCACGCCGGGTTGCCGGACTACCGGATTCGGGAAATGATCGAGGGGGTGTCAGAGAGGAAAGCAATGAGTATGAAAACTGCGAATTTTGATCGCTTCTCGAACGAGATGGAATTTCAACAAAACTTGAATGGCAGGTTCGGGTATGACTTTATCCAGTACGTGGCGAATGTATCGAATGATAATAATCAGCATCTTTTACATCAGATGTTATTGAAAATACAAAATCTGATGAAAGAGAACAAAAACAACGGGACTTATGAGACTCGGGGACATTATGCTTATTTGTTGTCACAGATCGAGGGATTTTTAAAGAATAAGTGATGCATTCTAAAACAAGATATATGAATAAGAATTTCCTTTTAGTTCTATTCTGTTTGTTTTCTTTTCTGTTGACGGATGTTGTGGAGGTACAAGCCGAAAGACGGAAAAAGAAAGGGAAGGATGAGTGTGTGGAGCAGAAGAAGGAGAGCAAATATGACCAGCTTTTTGAAGGGAAAAAGTACGTGACTCGCGAGGGAATGATCACGCTTCACAAATTTGAAGATAAGGTCTATTTTGAATTTCCTTTGACTCTGCTGAAAAGAGAATTTCTGTTGGGTTCGACCGTGGTGGAGATTAGTGACAACGGAAATGCCATTATCGGTCAGAAACCCACGGAGCCTTTGCATATAGCGTTTCAAAAGAGGGATAAGAAGATTGAATTGGTACAGATAAGTCTGCCGTCCGTACTTCAAGTATATAGTGATACAGATCAGGAATCGTACAATCGGGCGATTCGGAACAGTAATATTCCACCTGTGCTTAAAGCGATGGAAATCATGGCTTACAATGCGGACAGTACGGCAGTCGTGTTTGATATGACTTGGTTATTTCTAGCTGATGATGCTCGTTTGACTCCTTTTGATCCGTATAGTCGCTCTACCGGTTACGGGAAGTTGAAGCGAAGGGCTACTTTTAACCGGGAAGTTTCTTATATTGATGACATCAAGGCTTTTGAGGATAATATTGCCGTGATATCTTCACTTTCTTATGATCAAAGCCTAATGTCACCGGTAACGGGGAAGAGTGTAAAAACTGCCGTAACGGTAAAAATGAACCGTTCGATGATCCTGCTCCCGGAGAAAGATCTTATGCGCGGGCGATTGGCCGATCCAAGGGTAGGGCTTTTCTATTCCGTGAAAGAAAATATGACAACGGAAACAGACGGTTCCAGATATACTTTTTTGATGAACCGTTGGCGTGTGGAGCCTGAAGATATGGAAGCCTACAAGCGGGGTGAATTGGTGGAGCCTGTAAAACCGATCGTGTTTTACGTGGACAACGGGTTTCCGGAAGATTGGAAAGCTGCCGTGCATGCCGGGATTCGGGAATGGAACAAGGCATTTGAAGAAATCGGTTTGAAAAACGTGATGGTTAGTCGTGATTTCCCGACAGACGACCCCGAATTTGATCCGGATAACTTGAAATACAGTTGTATCCGCTATGCCCCGATCAGTATCGCTAACGGGATGGGACCCTCGTGGACAGATCCGAGAACAGGTGAGATAATTAACGCTTCTGTTTATATTTATCATGATGTCATCCGGTTGATAAACGATATGCGTTTCGTGCAGACTGCACAGGTGGACGAACGGGTAAGAACCGTGAAACTGCCTGATGACGTGCTGTATGAAAGTATGCGTTACATCGTGGCTCATGAAGTGGGACATTGTTTGGGATTGATGCACAATATGGCATCTTCTTTTTCCATTCCGGTAGATTCGCTTCGTTCTGCTACTTTTACGGCAAAATACGGGACTACACCTTCTATCATGGATTATGCCCGGTATAATTATGTGGCGCAACCGGGGGATAAAGGAGTGCGTTTAACACCGCCGGAACTGGGCGTGTATGATTATTACGCGATTAAGGTTAATTACCAGCCGGTGCCCGACGCTACGACGATGGAAGAAGAAAATAAAGTTGTACAAGACTGGATTGCTGAAAAAGCGGGTGATCCGATGTATCGTTACGGGAAACAACAAATTCGCGGTGTCTATGATCCCAGTGCTTTGACGGAAGATCTGGGTGACGATGCCGTGAAAGCGGGTGATTATGGAATGGCTAATCTAAAATATATTCTGAATCATTTGAATGAGTGGATGCAGCCGCGGGATAAGGATTATTCTTACCGGATGCATATCTATGACGAGATAGTCTACCAATGTCGGGGATATTTGTACAACGCTTACATGAATGTCGGGGGTGTTTACCTGACGGAACGTTTCGTGGGTGATCCTATGCCGAGTTTTCAAGTTGTGCCGAAAGATATTCAGAAACGTAACTTTCTTTTTCTGTTGAAACATTTGAAGAACTTGGAGTGGTTGGATGATTTCTCGTATACTGGCAATCTGCACGTGGGAGCACCAAAATCACAGGATGTTATTAATTTTTTCGCGGGGGCATTATTAAATACCAAACGGGTATCTCTTTGTGCTTATCGGGAACCGGATGCCTATACCCCGAAAGAATATTTGGATGACCTTTATGCCGGGGTGTGGGAATCGACGTTAAAGGGAAGAAAACCAAAACAATCCGAACGTTATCTGCAACAAGTTGTACTAAACGGGTTGTTTGCCCGATTGGCTCCTGCTTACAAGGCAGAGTCGGAGCGGCAGTCCCGAGAACCGATGTTTGCAGGCGAAAGGATATGTATGTCGGGCGAAAGATGCCGACATATGGAGGACGTTGCCGGATTCGGTCTGCATTATGGTGTGTATAACGTGGCTCATGATAATTCGCAACATCTCTATTACCTGTTGTTACAACGTGTTGAGAACCTGTTAAGGCAAAAAGTCGGGACAGCTGACAGGGAAACGAATCTTCATTATTCTTATCTGCTCGAGATGATTGAAGATTTTAGAAATGCCCGGTAATGAAGTTTTAATGAACGATATAATTTATAAATAGAAGATATGAATAAAGGTTTTATACTATCAATAATCCTATTGGCATTCTTTATTCAGGTGAATCCGGCGGATATAGTCGCGAAGAACCGGAAGAAGAAAGCGACGAAAGAGAACGTGCAACAAGAGCCGGAAACGAAGTACGAGAAATTGTTTAAAGGAAAGAAAATAAAAACGGTAAAAGGATTGATCACGCTTCATCAAGTCGGGGGGAAACTATATTTCGAGTATCCTTTATCCCTGTTGGGACGGGAATACTTGTTGGGAACGACTTTCGTCGAAACCAGTGACAATGGTAACGGGGCTGTCGGGCAGATGATCAACGATCCCTTGCATATCGCTTTCACGCTGCGAGATTCTACCCTGCAAATGCATGAGATTACGCGTAAGTGGGGAACGAATCCGATGCTTACCGATTCGCCCGAGGAAGGTATGCGGGAAGCTGTTCGTAAAAGTACTCAACCACCGATTCGGTATGCTTTTAAAGTAGAGGCTTATAGTCCGGACAGTACTGCCGTAGTGGTGGATATGACGGATTTTTTCTTGAAACAGAATAATGATTTGACTCCTTTTGCTGACGAGGGGAAACGTGTGGATGAACTGGGGGACGGTCAGAGAGATGTGAAGTTGAAAGAAGAGTTGACTCGTTTGGATGATATCAAGGCTTTCGAGGATAATATTTCGATTATTTCAACTGAAACCTATACTCAGAATTTGTTGGTAGACGGTCAATATCTGGTCGTGCAGGATGAACCGGTGACGGTGAAGTTAAACCGGACATTACTTATTTTACCGGGAGAGGAACAGTTGATGAGACCCCGTTTAGGGGATCCTCGCGTAAACGTGACGACGACCGAACGGGAGAATATGACGACTAAAGTCGATGGTTCCCGGGTTACGCACTATATGACACGTTGGGATATACAACCGAAAGATGTGGCGAAATATAAAAGTGGAGAATTAGTGGAACCGGAGAAGCCGATTGTGTTCTACGTGGATAATAATTTCCCCGAAGGTTGGAGCGAATATATCAAAGCCGGAATTGAAGAATGGAATAAGGCTTTCGCGGCGATCGGTTTTAAAAATGTGCTTCAAGTGAAGGCTTTCCCGGTTAATGATACGACTTTTGATCCGGATAACATGAAATTCTTGTGTATTCGTTATGCCCCGATCGGGGTGGAAAGTTTCAAGACGGCTCCTCGTTGGGTAGATCCGCGGTCGGGGCAAGTGATGAACGCGTCTATCGAGATATTCCATGATATGTTGAGGCGGGTGAACTTAAAACGTTTTGTTCAGACAGCTTCATGTGATGAGGCCGTCCGCACGATGAAATTGCCGTTGGAGAAATATGGAGAAGGTTTGAAGGGGATGATTGTACATGAAGTAGGACATATTCTGGGTTTCGCTCATAACTTGCCGGCATCTCATGCTTACCCGACCGATTCCCTGCGTTCTGCTTCTTTTACTCGGAAATACGGTATAACCCCTTCTATCATGGATAACATGGGCTATAATTATGTGGCTCAACCGGGAGACAAAGATGTTGTCTTGATTCCGGAAAGACTGGGGGTGGCAGACTATCATGCCGTGAAAGTGGCATATCAACCCGTGTTTGACGTAAAGACACTTGAAGACGAACAAAAGGTGGTAGAAAAGTGGATCGCGGAAAAGGTGGGAGATCCGATGTATCGTTTTGACCCGGAACCTTACACGTTGACGATGTTCGATCCGACTTCCTTGCCTGAAGATTTGGGTGATGACGCCATTAAAGCAAGTACTTACGGGATTCGGAATCTGAAATACCTGATGGAGAATATGAACCAATGGTTGGACAAAGAAGATATCGATTACACGTATCGTAATATGGTATATCGTTACGTGGGTTATTATTATAAGCGCTATATCTTTAACGTGTTCATGAATTTGGGAGGGTTTTATCTGAATCAGCATTATGTCGGTGATCCGGTTTCAACTTTTGTTGCTGTTCCGAAAGAGGTACAGAAGAATTCGTTGAAATTCGTGATCGGGCAATTGAAAGATATAGATTGGATAGATCGTCCGGAAGTGGTGGAGAATTTGGAATTCGACGGTTCCCGGGCTCGTCAGATACTGAAAGATTTCTTGAGTAAGGCGGATGAAGAAACAGATTTGTTCAGTACTCGCCGTATTTCACTGGTGGCTTACCGGGACAAGGGTAATTATACCCCGGAAGAGTATTTGGAAGATTTGTACAAGATGATTTGGGAGCCGACCATAAAGGGACGCAATTTGACAGAAACCGAAAGAATTTTGCAAGTGGCTTTCTTGACCAATGTGCGGAATACTGTTGATATCAATGGTAATCGTGAAAATGCTTCCCGTTATTATGCGAAGTCTCAGAACGTGTTGCATGAATCTGTCGAATCGTTGAATGGTAAACAAAGTAACCGGATGCCGGAAGTTGCCGGATTCGGAAGTCGCTGGCTGGTGGAGAATATGGCTGTCGATAATCCGAATCATTTGTGGTATAATCTTTATTTGAAAGTAATAGAACAGGTAAAAAAACGCCAAGGGTCCGGTAATGCGGATACGAAGGCTCATTACGATTATTTGATGTTTTTAATCAATCGTTCGTTGAAAGGTTGATAGTGTTAATTAGTTTGTGGTAGATTAATTCGTTTCGGGAAATTCCGGAATGGTTCTGAAGGCCGCCTAAAAAGTAAAATTTTTGGGCGGCAATCTTTTTATTTAATGATTGGATTTCTGAGCGTGTTTTGGGAAAATATTCGAGAACCCGTGGTAATCCTAACGTAATACTACCTCTACTTGCTTATAAGGCGGTTATTCTATCCTTGTGTCATCGTTAGACACCGGGGATATAAGAGTGGTGTAAGTTTTCTGTAAGTAGGTAGAGGTAGTATTACCTTGGGATTACAGTAGGTTTTAGGCGATTTGTGAGGAAACGACATGCTCTTGAAAAGTCTTTTCGGATTTTTAATTGAAAATAGAGAATTGAAAGTTAAAAATGAAGGAATTTCAGGTAGTGAATGATTGAAGAATGAGTAATGTTTCCTATATTTGTAATAGATATAATAGTATATATTAAATATCAAATTGAGATATAAAAGTTATAATAATGAAAGTTATATATGATTTTGATTTGGTTTCGATAGAAGAACTTTTGCAAATTTTAGCGCGGAATATGAAGAAGAGGCGGTTAGAGAAGAATTATTCCCGCAAACTGCTTTCGGAGATGAGTGGGGTGCCATTAGCTACAATTGTGAAATTTGAGAATGTGCATAAAATTTCATTGGAATCTTATGTAGCACTTTGTAAAGCGCTTGGATACACGGAAGAGATTAAGGCTCTGCTTGGGGAACCGAAATACAGCACGATGCAGGAACTTGATACGATAAATCAGAATAGAAACAGAAAAAGGGGACGAGATGAAATTAGTTGACAAGCTCACGGTTATGTATCGCGACAGGAAAGTAGGCGAATTGACTTTGACTCCTGACAGGAGACGTTGTGCTTTTCAATATGATAAAAATTGGTTGGTATCCGGTTTCTCCATATCTCCTTTGGACTTGCCTTTAAAGCCGGATTTATTTATCGCGTCACCTGAGCCTTTTTATGGGAATTTCGGGATATTTGAAGATAGTTTGCCTGATGGTTATGGTCGATATTTGTTAAATCGTATTCTGAGAAAAGAAAAGATTGATGATTCAACTTTAACGCCATTACAAAGATTAAGTATTGTCGGACGTACGGGCATGGGAGCCTTGTCTTATGTTCCTGAATCTTATATTGGTGAGGATAAAACATTGCCGGAATTAGATGAGTTACAAGAATTGGCGTTGGCTGTTTTAGGTGAAAAGACAGACGAGGGGGAAGAGGTTCTCTATTTTAATAGTGGTAATTCCGGGGGATGTAGACCTAAATGCTTGTATCGGGATGCGGATGGGGTTTGGCTTGTCAAATTCAGGCATATCTACGATCCCGCGGACATGGGGAAAACGGAATATAAATATAATTTGGCAGCAAGGCGATGTGGTATTGAAATACCTGATTTTAAACTTTTAGAGGGAAAGTATTTTGCATCCATGCGTTTTGATATTGAGAATGGGGAACGCTTGCACGTTGCTACGGCAGGTGCTTTATTGAATGAATCTATTTTGTTACCGAAATTGGATTACAAAATATTATTACATCTTACGGGGTATTTAACGCAAGACTCAAAAGCGGTTGATGAGATGTTTCGTCGTATGGTTTTTAATGTATTGACCTCAAATAAGGATGATCATGCGAAGAATTTTAGTTTTATATGTAGGGATGGGATTTGGACATTGGCTCCGGCATATGATTTAACTCTTTGCCGTGCAGGGTATAACGGGGAACATGCAACTTCCGTGAATAATAGCGGGAATCCGTCGTTGGAAGATATGATTGCCGTGGGAAAAAGTATCCGGATAAACGAGGAGAAGGGAATTCATATTATTCGTTCGGTCTACGAACATTGTCAAGATATTTTATCTCCTTGTTGGCAAGGTGTCATTCATGATGGAAATTGTTAACTTTTGGGAGTTTCTAAAAACTTAAAGACCGTCCTCGATAATTTAGACGGTCTTTAAGTTTCTTATTGAGCGTAGGAAGCTACGCAACTTTCTCGTGTTCCCGTGATGTCGAAAATGACTTGCAGGTGTAGAAGTTCGAATATCTTCAAAACATCCGGGGATAGGTTGCAAAGTTTCAAGTTGGAACCGACACTTTTAGCTGTTTTGAAAAGAGCGATGACCGTGCCGATACCGCTACTATCCACAAATTCAATGTGATTGAAATCGAATATCATCCGACAGTCGGGATTATTCAAATAAGGTCTTAGTTCAGACTTAACTTCTTCTGACAGCGCGAGAGTGAAACGAGTCACTTCTTCTGTAAATTCGGCGAAGGTGATACCGTTGTGTTCTGTTACTTTGATTATCATGGTTTTTCTAGTATCTAAATTAATGGGTTATTTAGCAAAAGTAATCATTTTTGCTGACAATGCAAATAAATCATCAAATGATTCGTTAAGGTATCTGTGGAAAAAAATAATATTAAATCGTTTGCAAAATTTGTTTACTTCGCTTGGATACGGGATATAAGTTTTTGGAAGAAAGGATAATATGTGTGGTTATGCATAACTTTTTTCATAAGAAGTAATATTTTTAAAGAAAGGGTGGGCGGGATGAATAAAAGTTATAACTTTGCGGAGCGTTATAGTTAATAGTATAATAATATAATGAATATTTAAGCGATAAATAATGATGAAGACTACTCCATTTACACATTTTCATGAGGCGTTGGGAGCAAGAATGGCTCCGTTTGCCGGTTACAATATGCCGATAGAATACACGGGTATCAAGGACGAGCATAATACCGTACGCGAGAAATTGGGCGTGTTCGATGTTTCTCACATGGGAGAATTTTGGGTAAAAGGTCCGAAGGCTTTCGAGTTGGTGCAGAAACTTACGTCCAATGATGTGGCCGCTCTTTCTGACGGTAAAGTGCAATACAGTTGCTTCCCGAACGAAACGGGTGGTATCGTGGACGATTTGCTGGTGTATCGTTTCAGTGCTGAAAAGTATTTGTTGGTGGTGAATGCCGCGAATATCGATAAGGATTGGGCATGGTGCACCAAATGGGCGAAAGAGTTAGGTATGAACTTGGATACGGATTTGGAGAACGCTTCCGAAAATATCTGTCAACTTGCCGTTCAAGGACCGTTAGCATTGAAAGCAATGCAAAAATTGACTTCCGCTGACGTGGTGGATATGGAATATTATACTTTCCAAGAAATTCCGTTTGCCGGGGTAGACAAAGTAATTTTTTCCACGACCGGATATACCGGAGCAGGCGGTTGTGAGATTTATGCTTACGTGAAAGACGCCGAGAAAATCTGGAATGCCGTATTCGAGGCAGGCGCAGAGTTCGGTATTAAGCCTTGTGGTTTAGGTTCTCGCGACACGTTGCGTTTGGAAGCCGGTTTCTGCTTGTACGGGCATGAAATTGATGACGAACACTCTCCGATTGAAGCCGGATTAGGTTGGATCACGAAGTTTGTACCGGGAAATGATTTCATCAACCGCGCGTATCATGAAAAAATGAAAAATGACAAGCCTGCCCGCTACATGAAACCGTTCGAGGTGCTGGATAAGGGTATCGCTCGTCAGGGATACGTGATCGAGGACGCGGAAGGAAACGAGATCGGGGTGGTTTGCTCGGGTACTGTTTCCCCGTTGACAGGCAAGTCAATCGGTACGGGATACGTGAAGAGCGGTTTCCACAAGCTGGATACCGAGATTTTCATCCGTGTAAGAAATAAAGCTTTAAAAGCGAAAATCGTCAAAACCCCGTTCTTTTAGTCGGGTGCTTTTGAGCTGAACGATAACAAAGCACCCGCAAACGGGTGCTTTTGTCTTTGAAGGTATAAAAACGTTTTCGAAAAGGCGGAAGTTGTTGATATCAAGCGAATAACGAACGCGAATAAAAATTACGGAAAAAAGTCTTTTATACCGACTTATTTTGCATCTTTGCAACGTGATTATAAACAAGATTTTAGTATTAATTATCTATTAAATATTTTAGAGATGAGAAAACACATTTTTAATGCCGGACCTTGTAAATTGCCGGATTCTACATTGGAAAATGTATCAAAAGCTGTGCTTGAGTTTGGTAACACGGGACAATCTATTTTGGAAGTGTCTCACCGTTCTTCTGATTTTCAAGCTGTGTATGACGAAGCTGTAGCTTTATTCAAAGAAGTATTGAGCATCCCGGAAGGATATTCCGTAATTTTCTTGGGTGGTGGCGCCAGCATGCAATTCTGCATGATCCCGTTCAACTTCTTCAAGAAGAAAGCTGCTTATGTGAACACCGGTACTTGGTCAACCGCTGCTATTAAGGAGGCTAAAATGTGGGGAGATGTAGAAATTGTTGCTTCTTCTGAGGCAGATGGATTTACTTATTATCCCGAATTCACGATCCCTTCAGACGTGGATTACATGCACATCACTTCCAACAACACGATCCGCGGTACGGAAATTTTCTATGATCCGACTTCTCCGGTGCCTTTAATCTGTGATATGTCATCAGACATCTGCAGCCGTCCGGTTGATGTGTCTAAATATGCTATGATCTATGGCGGTTGCCAGAAGAACCTCGGACCTGCCGGAGTTACTTTCGTGATCATCAACAATGATTTCTTGGCTAACAACGTTGTTGCAGACAGAATGATCCCGACCATGTTGAGATACAAAACTCACGTGGATAAAGAATCTATGTACAACACTCCTCCTTGCGTGAACATTTTCGGGGTAAAAGAAACCTTGAAATGGGTTAAAGAAATGGGTGGCGTGAAAGCTATGGAGAAATTGGCTATCGAGAGAGCTGATATGATCTATAACGAATTGGAAAGAAGCAAGATGTTCCGTCCGGTTGTGAAAGAAGGTTCTCGTTCAAGAATGAACATTCCTTTCTTGTTGAGAGAAGGATACGAGTCATTGGAGAAAGAATTCTTGGATTTCACTAAATCAAAGAATATCGTGGGAATCAAGGGACACCGTTCAGTAGGCGGATTCCGTGCTTCTACTTACAACGCTTGTACTATCGAGGACGTGAAAGCTTTGGTTGCTGCAATGCAAGAATTTGAAGCTGCTCACATTAAATAATTTATTGATTTACGATTTCGGATTTACGAGCATTGCTTTCGCTGTGCTCGAAATCTAAAATCGTAAATCTTTTTTTTACATCAAAAATTGAAATATCATGACTAAAGTATTAATTGCAACAGATAAACCGTTTGCTCCGGTTGCTGTAAATGGGATTCGTGAGATCGTAGAGGCTCAGGGATACGAATTGGTATTATTAGAAAAATATACTTCTCAAGACGAGTTGATCGCTGCCGTGGCTGACGTTGACGCTATGATCATCCGTTCGGACAAAGCTACAAAAGAAGTTATCGAGGCTGCCAAGAAATTGAAAGTGATCGTTCGTGCAGGTGCCGGATTTGACAATATCGACTTGGCTGCTTGTACCGCTCATAACGTGGTAGCTATGAATACCCCGGGACAAAACTCAAACGCAGTGGCTGAGTTGGCTTTCGGTATGATGGTTTACATGGCTCGTAACTTCTTCAACGGTAAATCAGGTTCTGAGTTGAAGGGGAAGAAAATCGGTATCCACGCTTATGGAAACGTGGGACAGAATGTTGGTCGTATCGCTCGCGGTTTCGGCATGGAAGTGTACGCTTTCGACCCGTTCATGACGGACGAACAAATCAAGGCTGCCGGTGCTACCCCGTTACATTCGGCTGAAGAAATGTATGGTATGTGCCAATATATCTCTTTGCATATCCCGGCAACGGAACAAACCAAGAAATCTATCAACTATGATTTGTTGAAGAATATGCCGAAGGGTGCCGTGTTGGTAAACACCGCTCGTAAAGAGGTTATCGATGAGGAAGGTTTGGGTAAATTGATGGAAGAAAGAGCTGATTTCCACTATATCACCGATATCGCTCCGGATTGCGATTGCTTCAACAAGTTTGAAGGTCGTTTCTTCGCTACCCCGAAAAAGATGGGTGCTCAGACCGAAGAGGCTAATGTGAATGCCGGATTGGCTGCCGCTCGCCAAATCGTGAACTTCATCGAGAAAGGCGACGAGAAATTCAGAGTAAACAAATAGAATTGTAAATTGTAAATTTTAGATTTTAAATTGGAACACAGCAAATTTAAAATCTAAAATCTAAAATCTAAAATCTAAAATTGTATATGGCAATAGTAAAACCATTTAAAGGATTGCGTACTCCCTCTCAAGAAATTTGCGAGGAGTTGGCTTGTCTGCCTTATGACGTGATGAACTCGGAAGAAGCAGCACAAATGGCAGCCGGTAAACCTCGTTCATTATTACATGTGACCAGAGCCGAAATCGACTGTCCCGCTGGAACGGATATTCATTCCGAAACAGTTTATAACAAGAGTGTTGAGAACTTCAATATGTTCCAAGACAAGGGATGGTTGGTACAAGATGAGGACGCAAAATTCTATATCTACGCCCAAACCATGGACGGAAGAACACAATACGGTATCGTGGGATGTGCTGCTTGCGAGGATTACGTGAACGGTATTATCAAGAAACACGAGTTGACTCGTCCCGACAAGGAAGAGGATCGTATGATTCTGACCCGTTACGTGAAAGCTAATTTGGAGCCTGTGTTCTTCGCTTACAAGGCTGTACCGGAAATCGATGCTATCGTTGAGGATATCGTGAAGAGCCGGAAAGCTGACTACGATTTCGTGGCAGAAGACGGTTTCGGTCATCATTTCTGGGCTATCAACTGCCCGGATACGAACAAACGTCTGGAAGAATTGTTCGCCACCAAAGTGCCTTACACTTATGTTGCGGACGGACACCACAGAACGGCTGCTGCCGCTCGTATCGGTGCCGAATTCAGCGCTAAGAACCCGAACCACAACGGAACAGAAGAGTATAACTTCTTCATGGCTGTTCATTTCCCGGATCATCAATTGAAAATTATCGATTACAACCGCGTGGTGAAAGATCTGAACGGTTTGACCGAGGAGCAGTTGATGGCTAAATTGGGTGAACATTTCACGGTTGAAGATATGGGTACGGAGATTTACCACCCGGCTAAATTGCATGAATTCAGCATGTATTTGGGTGGAAGATGGTATAAATTGACCGCTAAACCCGGAAGCTACGATGATAACGATCCGATCGGAGTATTGGACGTAACGATTCTTTCTAATCACGTGTTGGCTGACATCCTTGACATTCAGGATTTGCGTACTTCCAAACGGATTGATTTCGTTGGTGGTATCCGTGGGTTGGGTGAATTGAAGCGTCGTGTTGACAATGGAGAGATGAAAGTGGCTTTCGCTTTATATCCTGTGTCTATGGAGCAATTGATTAATATTGCCGATACCGGAAATATTATGCCCCCGAAGACAACTTGGTTTGAGCCGAAGTTGCGTTCAGGAATGGTAATCCATAAGATTTGATAAAATAAAAAAAAAGCGGCGGGAGCCGCTTTTTTTATGCCTTGTATTTAAGCCATTTGTAAAGTTCTTTCCACGTGACCTTTTTCCCGTACATCAGGATACCTACCCGGTATATCTTGCCCGATAGCCATGTGAAGAACAGGAAGGAAGCAACCAGTAATCCCATGGAAGTAGCGATCTCCCATGCCGGGACCCCGAACGGGATGCGCACGAGCATCACTACCGGGGAAGTGAACGGGATAAGAGAACTCCAGAATACCATGGGCGATTCGGGGCTTTTCATGGCAGCGACACCGATATAAAGGGCTACTACCAATATGATAGAGAGCGGTGTCATGAATTGTTGGGAATCGGTTTCGTTATCCACTGCTGCACCGATCGCAGCGAAGAGTGACGCGTAGAGTAAGTATCCCCCGATAAAATAGAAAAGGAATGCTGCAAGGAATTTCATGATAAATGCGGGATCGATCGTCTTTGCCAGATTCTGAATCACGGCTAACTGTTCCGTGTTTATCTCGGAACTCTGTGCGAACATCGTGAGGTCACTTGCGTTTTTCAATGCTTCCAAGTCCAAGTTGGGCATAAACAACGCTTGAAATGCGATCATAATTATTCCGCCGAGAACAATCCAGATCAGAAATTGCACAAGTCCCACGGCGGCAACACCGATGATTTTTCCCAACAAGAATTGGAATGGTTTCACGGAAGAAACGAGAACTTCAATGATACGGTTCGTCTTTTCTTCAATGACGCCTTTCATGACTTGGGAAGCGTACATGAAGACAAAGAAATAGATAATCATTCCTGCCACTAACCCGATAATGGAAGTGATTTCCGAAGAACCCTCTTTCGTATCTCCTTTATCCGTGACTAACAAGGTTCTGACTAATACAGGTGTCTTTGCCGCGTCCAATTCTTGTTCAAGGTTAGGTACCTGACTTTTGGCTATGACTTCGGCTCGCTTGATACTCTCGATATTCTGTCGTAGCTGTGCGGCCAGTTCATTTTTTAATTCCATGGGTACCTGTGATGTCGAGAATACCGGAATTTCGGCATGAGTCATAACGTTTGCCGGCACTCTGGTAATGGCGTAATAGTCATTCTTTTTCAGAAACTCGGCATAATCGCTTTCCGGTATGTCATGGTCAATGTATTGGAAAGTCGTGTTATTAATCTTCTGAAATGGGGTTTCGAGACTCGATTCGTTGATCACGGCTATCGTTCTCTTTTGCGTGTCGTCACGCAATAGCATCCACATCAGGAACGCGTAAAACAACGCGAACAGGATCGGGACGAAAATGGTAACGACCAGAAATGTTTTTTTACGTACCCTTGTGGAGAACTCCCGGCTTATGATGATGAATATCTTGTTCATTTTAATTGAAAATTGAAAATTGAAAATGAAGAATCATTCACAAGCTTCAATTTGAATTATTATAGCTTAATATTCTATTGTTCTTTAACCAGTTTGATGAAAATATCGTTCATGCTGGGAATAATCTTCTGGTAAGAGATTATGTCCGCTTTCGGCAGCACTCTGGACAGGAGAGTATTTGCCGAACAATACGTGTTCTGTTGTAAGATAATATCTTGGCGTTCATCTTCGACACGTTGGGATACTACCTCGAACTCCGAGCCGACAACGAGTTCCGGGTTAAATTCCGGGTTGTAGCGACAACTTAATTGATAGGTATTGCTGGCATATTTTTCCCGAATCTGGTTAATCGGGCCTTCGATGATTTTCCGGGATTTGTTAATGAGAGCGATATGGCTGCAAATCTCTTCGACTGATCCCATGTTGTGAGTGGAAAAGATGATTGTCGTTCCTTTTTTGCGAAGTTCCAATATCTCCTTTTTCAATAATTCCACGTTGATCGGGTCAAACCCGCTGAAAGGCTCGTCGAATATCAGCAACTCCGGTTCATGTAACACGGTTGTGATAAACTGCACCTTCTGCGCCATTCCTTTGGAGAGTTCTTCTACCTTTTTGTCCCACCAAGCCTCTATGCCGAATTTCTCGAACCACATTTTCAATCGGGTAATGGAATCACTTTTGCTGATTCCTTTTAAACGAGCCAGATAGACGGCTTGTTCTCCGACTTTCATCTTCTTGTAGAGTCCTCGCTCTTCCGGAAGATAACCGATGCGATTGACGTCAGATGGTTTCAGATGTTCACCCCGGAAATAGATTTCGCCCGAATCAGGAGCGGTGATTTGATTGATGATACGGATTAATGAGGTTTTCCCGGCTCCGTTCGGACCTAGTAATCCGTAAATCGAGCCTTCCGGGATATTGATGGAAACATCATCCAGTGCCTTGTGATTGGCATACGTCTTGACGATGTTTATAGCTTTAAAGAAACTCATATTCGTTTAGTAAGCAAAGGCTGCCGAAGGGGCAGCCTTTGAAGGTTATTTTATTTCAAACATTAAAGCGTCTTTGGGAATTTTGTCGCCTTTATTTACATGGATTTTAACGACAGTTCCGCTTATAGGGGCCAGGATTTTGTTATGCATTTTCATGGCTTGCAGGAGGCATAATAAGTCTCCGGCTTTTACTTCCTGACCTTCTTTCACGTACATGTCGATAATAGAACCGGGTATGTACGTGAGGACGGCTCCCGGATCGGGTTTTTCCCATTTCTTGCGGTTGATAAATTTCTCCGTGAATTGGGTTTTGTATTGTAAGCCGTCAATTTCTAATAAGTCATATTTTGGTGTACTCATTCGTGGTATAATTTAAGATTAAAATGGAGGAATACCATGTTTTTTTGCCGGGGTTAGTACCGACTTGTTGCTGGATACCTCGATAGAGTGTTTCAAAATTTTCCGGGTTTCCTCGGGTTCGATGACAGAATCAATGTACCCTTTGGATGCAGCCACATAGGGGTTAGCGAATTTCTCGCGATATTCGGCAACTTTGATCTTGCGCATTTCGTCCGGGTTCTCTGCTGACATGATCTCTTTCTTGAAGATAATGTTAGCGGCTCCTTCCGGTCCCATTACGGCAATCTCTGCTGTCGGCCAAGCGAACATGAAGTCTGCTTTCAAGTGACGCGAGTTCATGGCGATGTAACCTCCGCCGTACGCTTTCCGCAGGATCACGGTGATCTTGGGCACGGTCGCCTCGCTATATGCGTAAAGTACTTTTGCCCCATGACGGATAACACCCATGTGTTCTTGTTCCACGCCCGGCAAGTAACCCGGCATATCTTCGAAGGTCACGATCGGGATATTGAATGCGTCACAGAAGCGGATGAAACGTCCTGCTTTATCCGATGAATCGCAATCCAGCACTCCCGCTAACACGGAAGGTTGATTTGCCACGAAACCGATAGTTTCTCCGTCGATACGTCCGAATCCGACCACGATATTTTTGGCAAATTCCTGTTGTATTTCAAGGAAGTCCGAGTCATCGGCAACCGCCCGGATAATATCTCTCACGTCGTAAGGTTGAGTGGGATCGGCGGGAACAATCTTTTCGATTTTGTACTCCGGTTTCGGCGGTTTGGAGGGGAACGGTTTGGCTTTCGCCTCGTTACTCCACGGGATAAAGGTCAATAGTTTTTTGATCTGTTCGAAACATTCGTACTCCGAGTGTGCGAAGAAATGGGCGTTACCGCTGACTTCACTGTGCACTCTGGCACCCCCGAGTTCTTCCATCGTTACCACTTCACCGAGTACGGTTTTCACCACTTCCGGTCCCGTGATAAACATTTTCGAGATGTTGTCCACCACGAACACGAAGTCAGTCAAAGCGGGTGAATACACGGCACCTCCTGCGCAAGGACCGAGAATGACGGATAATTGAGGAATAACTCCGGATGCCTGCGTGTTACGGAAGAAGATTTCCCCGTATCCTGCCAGAGAGTCAACTCCTTCTTGAATACGAGCACCTCCCGAGTCGTTGATCCCGATCAAGGGCACTCTCATTTTCAGAGCGTGGTCCATGATTTTGGTGATCTTGCGGGCATGCATCAAGCCTAATGAACCACCGGCAACAGTGAAGTCTTGGGCATAGATACACACGGGTTCTCCATAAATAGTACCGGTTCCGATGATAACACCATCACCATGCAGAACCTTTTTATCCATATCAAAATCTTTTGACTGATGCTCAACGAACATGTCGTACTCGTGGAAAGAATCTTTGTCGAGTATTGCTTCAATACGCTCCCGGGCTGTCAACTTTCCCATTGCAGCTTGCTTCTTAATAGCCTCTTCGCCACCACCTTGAAGAACAATCTCTTTTCTCTTCCTTAAATCAAGAACATTTCTTTTAAGTGACATAAGTAATAATTTATGTTTGTAAATGATAGGTTTCAACTCAATACAAAATCCTACCTACCCAGTCTGCAAAATTACGAAAAAAAACGGAGAAAAAAACACCTGTTCGGGGGTGTTTGAGATAATGTATTGATACATTGTGCATTGGAGTGGTAAAATGTTTTTTTGCCCCCTATCGTGTTTTTGTTCTGTTTTCGTAACACGAAACAAGTTTCATGCGTAAAATTTACATTCTGTTTTGCGGGAGTGGTGGGGGCATGTGGAAGGAGTTTTCCGTGTTACCCGTGGGATTTGAAGAAATAATTGTAGTTTTGCAATTGGTTTACAACCTTCGAAATGAAGATAGAATGAAGATTTTACGTAGGATATTAAAATATATATTCAGGGTTATACTGGGGCTTTTCACCTTGGTAGTGCTTGTTATGATTCTTTTATACATTCCCGGTATACAGAATTTCGTGACGGGAAAGGCGGAGCAATACGTGGAGCGTAACATGGGTATGAAACTTTCCGTGGGGCGTGTACTGTTGAAATTCCCGTTAGACTTGGCAGTGGAAAGAATTTATTTTGGAAAGACGGAGCGGGACACGATGCTGAGTGCTGACCTGATTCAAGTAAATGTCGCTTTATCGAAATTGTTGAAGAAGGAGATTGAAGTGCGACGGTTGGTGATAGAGAATGCGGCAGTGAACTTCGGGGATACGCTTTCGGGAATGAAAATGAAAGTGGCACTCCATGAACTGAATCTTCGTATGGACAGGTTGAATCTGGCAAAGCAAGAGGCTGACATTCCTACGGTTTCCTTGCATGGCGGAACGGTTTTCATGAACTTGGGTGAAAGTGAGCCGGACACCACACAGCCGGGAGAGCCGGCACGTTGGAAGTTCCGGGTGGGCGAGTTGCTGTTGGATAGTGTCGACTGCGTGATGAACGGGTTGCCCATGGGACAAATCCGCGCGGGAGTGGGCGAAGGACGCTTGAGGGAAGCGGAGATACATCTTGGGGAACAGACGGTAAATCTGGATTCCATACTATTGGTACGGGGATATTGTGAGGTGCTGACGCTTGCGGATGCCACTTCGGGCGGGGAGGACGCGGTACAGGATTCCACGGGGAGTATGCCGTGGGTAATACATGCCGGGAAGGTCGAGTTGGCGGATAGTCGTTTTTTAATGAAGCCTCGCGGAATGAGTGTGGCAGAGGAAAGATTTCCGGAAGCGATACGGGTATCGGCTCTTTCATTGCAAGTGGACAGCGTGTTTAACCGGGGAACGGAGATAGCGGCTATCGTGCAGCGATTGCAGTTGAAAGAAGGGAACGGGCTTGATTTGCGGAATTTATCCTGTCGGGTAAATGTCGGGAGCGATAAGTCTAACGTTTCCAATCTGTCATTGAAAACGGCTTATAGCCGGTTAGGGATGAACGTGCAAGCGGCTAGCGGGCTTACCGGATTCGGGATGAATACTCCTTTGCGCTTGTCGATAAACGGTACGATAGGGGGGAAGGATATACTTTTGTTTATGCCGGACACGAATAAATTAATGGAATCTTTTTTACAGGATAAAACGTTTTCGCTTGCCGGATTATTGAATGGGGAGATCGAGCGATTGAATATCGAACACCTGAACGTGGGTGCCGGAAATGATTTTTTGTTGGAAAGTAGCGGAAAAGTTTCTTCTATTACCGATATGGAACAGATGGTCGCGGATTACCGGGTATCGTTGACTGTTCGGAACGGGCGTTTTTTCGCGCCGTTCTTGGGCGACGGGGAGGAGGCAGGCGTGGTTGTGCCGGATAATTTGAAGTTGAATGCCGATTTACATATGGCGGATCAGACCGCGAGAGTCAAAGTGGGAGTTAGCCCCCGACAAGGAAGTCTGAATATGGTTGCCGGTTACGGGATGAAAGATAATTCCTATTACGCGGGAGTTCGTTTGCGGGAGTTCGCGTTGAATGAATTTATGCCGAAGGATTCATTGGGAATGGTTTCCGCCACGCTTTCCGCCTCGGGGAAAGGATTGGATTTGAAAACGGCGGCGGGCAAAGTGAATTTAGCTTTGGCATTATTGCAATACAATGGTTACGATTATAAAGATATCACGTTGAATGCCGTGTTGAAAGAGGGTGTGCTGAACGGGGCTTTGGCAAGTGGTAATAAAGAGTTGGATATGGATATGAAATTCCAGCTTACCGCCGGCGACAAGGGATACGAGGCAAAGATTGAAAGTGATATCCGGAACGCGGACTTGAAAGGATTGCATTTTATGCCGGAAGAACTGGCGTTCTCTCTGGGATTGACGTTGCAGGGAGAATTGAACGCGGACAGTACTTCCGCTCTAAAAGCCGATTTCACGGATATCGTTTTGAAAGATGTCGGAACCCGGCAGTTGGGGGATTTAAATATATCGTTCGCCGGGGAGGACAATCGTACCCGATTGAACGTGAACGCTGGAGATTTGAGCGTGAAGTTTAACGGGAAAGGGAACGGCTATTTGTTGGCTCGGCAATTTGCCAAAGCGGGAGAACTGCTTGCCGGACAACTGGAAATACACGATTTTAATATGGAACAATTGGGGGAGGTGTTGCCGGATTTCAGTTTGACGATCGATGCTGCCCAAAAGAACATATTAAACAGTTACCTGAAGAATAACGGGATGCGCTTCAAGCGTGTAGGCATAGAACTGGGGACGGATACCGAGTCCCACTTCAAGATGGATGCCGGGGTTTTCGGGCTGGACATCGAGGGTTTCGTGATCGATAGCGTGTTCATGAACGCTCACGGTCAAGGCGTGGCTTTGCGCTACGGGGTGAACGTGTTCGGGGCAAAAAATCAATTGGAAGCATTGTCGCAATTGACCGCGGAAGGCTCGGTGGAACACGATCAGGTAAACGTGAGATTGCGGGAACGGGAGAATAAAGACGGAGAGATCTTTAACATCGGGGCGAATATCGCTTTTCAGGACAGTGCTGTCAGCGTGAGTATATCCCCGGACCCGTTGGTGTTGGGATACGTGTCTTGGCAAGTGAACCGGGGAAACTTTGTTCGTCTGAAACAAGGCGAAATTCCGGCGGCAAACTTGCAGTTGTTGAACGGGGACAAGCGTATCCGGTTGGTGTCGGAGGAAGGAGCGAACCGGGAACCGGAATCATTGGTTGTTGATATAAAAGGTATTGATCTGGGGCATATCTCCGATGTGTTGAGTTTTATCCCGGATATGTCCGGTATGCTGGGCGTTGATTTACAGATGCACAGTAAAAACAAGGTGATCGACGTGGGTGGAAATATCACGATAAATGAATTTAATTATCAACAGGAGCGGATCGGGAACTTGGATATGGGTATAAAATACCGCTTGTCGCGACAGACCGAGCATGATGTCGATTTTACCCTTGCCGTGGACGGGCAACAGGCTCTATTGGCGCGGGGCAAGATGATGACCGGACCGGATGATCAGAACATGGATTTGAATATAGGGATACCGAAATTACCGCTACGGGTGGCAGGAGCCTTCACGCCGCCGGGGATGATTCGTCTGGGCGGGGATATGGTCGGAGCGTTCCGTATCAAGGGGAATATGAGCCAACCTTTGATTGACGGCAATTTGAGTTTCAGAGAGGGAGAAGTGGAAGCGCTTCCGGTGGGAACGACCTTCAAGATAGATACCTCTACCATCACGATTCGGAATAATTTATTGAAATTTAATCATTTCGGGCTGATTGCTCCGAATAAGCAACGACTGGAATTGCAGGGGGACGTGAACTTTGCTTCATTCTCCAGTATCGAGATGGATGCATCCGTCACGGCTCGTAATTTCCAAGCGATGAAGGTGCAGGAAAACGACGAAACAATGGTTTACGGGAAATTGTTTGTCGACGTGTCGGCAACCTTGAAAGGAATGTTAGACGCGTTGAAGATTCGGGGAAATATTAATCTGTTGGATAACAGCGAAGTGTACTACACGTTGAAGTCCGCTCCTTTGTCCGTGACCGACCGGAGTGTTGATCTCGTGCGTTTCGTGTCTTTCCGGGATAGTACGGAAGTGGCGGAGGATGACCAACTGAAGCAAATCCGCGCGGTCAGTCTAGACTTGTTGATGTCCGTGAATATCGCCCCGCTGGTAAGTTTGAACGTGTTGTTGTCCGCTAACGGGCAGAACCGGGTTTCCATCAACGGGGGAGGGAGTTTGACCTACACGCTGAGTCCGGTGGGAGAGAGTCGCCTCGTGGGGCGCTACGTGCTGTCTAGCGGAATCGTGTCTTACGGCTTGCCGGTGATCGGGCAGAAAGATTTCAAGATACAGGATGGCAATTACGTGGAATGGACAGGAGATATTGCCAACCCGACACTGAATATTATGGCGGCAGAAACGATCTCCGCGAGTGTCACGGATGATAGCCAGAAATCCCGTCTGGTGAATTTCAAGGCGATAATACGGATTACCAACACGTTGGAGAAGCCGGATATCACTTTCGACCTTGCCGCCGAGGGGGATATCACGATACAGAACCAGTTGGCGGCGATGACTCCCGAAGAAAGATCCAGAGAGGCGATGAATATGATGATATACGGGTCTTACTCGGGACCCGGTACGGTAGCCAAATCAAACGCTTCCGATAACGCGATCAATAATTTCGTGGAACGGGAGTTGAATCAATGGTCGAGAAAACATTTGAAGAACATGGATTTGACTTTCGGCATCAATACATACAATCAGGTATCGGAGGCGGGCGAGTCGAAGAAGACGGATTACTCCTACCAATTCTCGAAACGGCTGTTCAATAACCGGGTTCGGGTGAAAGTCGGGGGACGTATATCCACGGATAATGATCCGGCAGCCGGGGGCGTGGAGGAGAATCTGGTCGATGATATTGCGGTGGAATACCTGTTCGGGAAGAATCCCAATTTCTTCCTTAAAATATTCCGGCACACGGGTTACGAGAGCGTGTTGGAGGGCGAAGTCACCCAAACCGGTATCGGTGTGGTGTTACGGAAGAATTACCAGAAATTCCGGGATATATTCCGGCGAAAGAAGAAAACGAAAGTGGAAAAGAAAGAAACACGGCGAATAGAAAATGAAAAGTCTGATAAATAGAATATATATACCCGTGACGGTAGCTTTGCTACTGTTGGGCGCATCTTGTTCGCAGACCAAAAAACTGACGGAAGGTGAAGTGTTGTACACCGGGGTGAAAAAAATGAAAATAGAAACGGCGGAAGGAGTCAAGTTGCAAGGGGCGCAGAGTTCCGCGATTTCCAACCCGATGTCCTATCCCCCCAACAACCCGTTGTTCGCCCCGTACGTGCGTTCGCCTTTCCCCATCGGTCTGTGGGTGTACAATTGGAACATCAAAAAAGAGAAAGGTCTGAAACACTGGTTGTACAAGAAGTTGGCGAAGAAACCGGTATTGATTAGCGACGTGCAACCGGAATTGCGCTTGAAAGCGGTGGAGAACGCTGCCCGGGATTACGGGTATTTCGGGGTGGAAACGAGTTACGAGATCATCCCCAACAAGCGCAATCCCAAGAAAGCGAAAATCAGCTATCACGTGCGTGTACCCGAACCGTATATGTTTGGCAATATCGAGTTCTGGGGATGGAAAGGACGCATGGATAGTTTGTTGCAGAGGAGGAAACAGCGTTGCCTTTTGACAAAAGGGGCTGAATACAGTGTTTACTCGATGGAAGACGAGCGGGAGCGTATCACCCAATTGTTGAGGAACAACGGTTACTATTATTTCCAATTGGACTATATCGAGTTTCTTGCCGACACGACACGGGAAAAGCGGGTGGCTGATGTTCGTATCGCCTTGAAACATGGTGTTCCGGCTGTCGCGTTGCAACCTTACAAGATTGGGAGTGTAGAACTGGTGCTGGAGGAACCCGATGAGTCGGAAACGACCGATTC
The DNA here is from genome assembly GCF_046365375.1 of Butyricimonas muris. Taxonomy (NCBI): domain Bacteria; kingdom Pseudomonadati; phylum Bacteroidota; class Bacteroidia; order Bacteroidales; family Odoribacteraceae; genus Butyricimonas; species Butyricimonas muris. Next base: position 82,041 of record NZ_JBKEIT010000004.1, read on the forward strand.
GCTAGCTTACAAAGAGATAAATGTAAAATACACGAAACCGTTGGGTGTAAAACCCAAAGTGCTGGCTCGTTCGATGTATTTATTGCCGGGAGATATTTACTCTTTCCGGCGGCAGAATCGTACGCAGACAAGCCTTGCCCGTTTGGGGATTTTTAAATACACGAATCTGAACGTCACCCGTGCGGACACGGCAAGGACGGACGGATTCGGCAAATTGAATTTTGGAATTAACGCGGTGTACGATTTACCGATCGAAACCGAGGTAGAGGTGGATGTATCCTCGAAATCCAACAACTTGCTGGGACCGGGACTGACTCTCGGTATCACCAACAAAAACCTGTTCCGGGGAGGAGAGAACCTGTCTTTCAAGTTGAACGGGGCATACGAGTGGGAGGTCGGTAACAAGCAAGGCAACTCGAAATCCGGATTAATCAATTCCTACGAGTTGGGCGTGAATGTCGGTTTGTCGGTACCTCGCTTGTTGGTTCCCAATTTCTTGAAAAGCACGAAAGATTTTCCCGAACGTACGCATTTCCAAATCGGAGTGGATTTCCTGAACCGTCATACATTTTTCCGGATGATTTCATTCACGGGATCATTCAGTTATGATTTCCAGTCTTCCTACCGGAAGTATCACACGATCACCCCGTTGAAGCTCAGTTATACCCATTTGTTGCGGACTTCAAAGGAATTTGACGAAACGATGGATAATAATCCGGCAATAGCGATGAGTTTCAAGAATCAGTTTATACCCTCGATGGCATACACCTACACGTATGACCGACAGGGGACTTCCCGTAACCCGAACCGGTTGTACTGGCAAAATATGATCATGTCGGCGGGAAACTTGTTGTCCGCGATACAGTACTTGTCGGGGAATCACAAGGGAGAGGGGAAAACGATATTCGGTAACACCTATTCCCAGTTTCTGAAAGGTACTTCCGAGATTATTGTTTACCGAAAACTGACCGAAAATTCGTTGATCGCCACTCGTTTCATGGGAGGGCTCGGGTACGCTTACGGCAATTCAAGCGTGATGCCGTATAGCGAGCAATTTTATATCGGGGGAGCCAACAGCATCCGGGCTTTCACGATTCGTTCCATCGGGCCGGGTAGCTATCACCAGAAAAGTGATAACAAGACGGCATATCTCGACCAGACCGGGGATATAAAACTGGAAGGAAATATCGAGTTGCGCTTTAAAATAGCGGGAAGCCTGAACGGGGCAATTTTCTTGGATGCCGGTAACGTGTGGTTGTTGCGGAATGACCCCAAGCGTCCGGGGGGAGAATTCAAGCTGGCGGGCTTGCTGAACGAGATTGCACTGGGAACAGGTTGCGGGTTGCGCTATGACATCGGTTTTATCGTTATTCGCGGGGATTTAGGTGTTGCTTTGCATACCCCTTACAAGAATCCCGATAAACCGGGATATTACAATATTTCCAAATTTAAGGACGGGTTGGCGTTCCATCTGGCTATCGGCTACCCGTTCTAGAATAACAGCAGGAATCATCTATGTATTTGTCGTATTCTTTCCGATATACGGTGTTTATATTTTTGTACCCTTGCTAAGTAGAGGCGGGTGAAATGTGTTGGAAGGAAAGTGGTTTTTCTGTTAATGAAAGTTATATGATTATAATATTAGAATAATGTGATTTGTACTTTCTTTATATCATCTCCCATTCAACTCCTATTCAACTCCCATTCATCTCCTATTATAAAGGTGTAAAAATAGAAAATTAATTGGAATTAAATAAAATTTGATAATACTGAACTATATGGTATGATTATAATTAATTCTTAGAAGATAACTGAACAGGGCAGAAATTGATCTCGAAAAAGAGAGGAAGACAGGACCGGCGTAAAAAAAAGAAGACTGCCCGAGCGTGTCGGACAGTCTCCCGTTGTTTGAAATTATTGAACCCGAAAACTATTTTACTTTTTCGTAGATGTAAAGTTCGTGAATTTCTCCGGTGTAACCTTCATCTTTGAACGGACCTTGTGACATACCGAGAACGATCAGGGTACCACGGTTGTTCAATACCACGAGGTCGTCATTTACCGGGTCGATAGAAAGACCTTCGATCTCTCCGGCGCGGCGGAAATCACTCATCTCGCGGAATAATTCAACTCTTCCGGCTTTCGCTCCGCCGGCAATTTTGCCTGTACGCATTACGGGTTTCCCTTTTTTGTCAAGTTTCACGCTGAAAGGGGTGTCCTTAACAACTTCAGTTCCGTCCTGCAATCCGGTGAAGTGTACTTCAGAGATGTCGGCAATGTAAATGTTGTCAGGAATATTGTATAATGATTCACCGTCATCTGAAGTGAAAAGCATTTTACCGTCAGCGATGAAAATACCTTGACACCAGTACGGGGTCGGGCGGCATTGCATCTTGGTATAGTATTGTCCTGTTTCAAGGCTGTAGCAATACACGTAACGGCTATCCACCCAGTCAGACATCCAAACCATGTTTTTCTCGCGGTCAACGGCAAGACCTGATACCTCTACTTGTCCCGATTCCGGTGACCAAGGCAGGTCGCGTTTCCATTTCAACGTTTCCGCGTCATAGATAGATACGGCGATGTTGTAACCGCGTCCGTATTCGAATTTCTCGATACCGCAATAGATTTCCCCGTTATAAATGTCGATATCACCGAAGTGGTTGGCGATTTCGGGATTCTGGAACGGTTGATCGTTCTTCATGATAAGATTACCATGCTTATCGTATTTGTAAAGAACTTTAGTATCGGATACATAGTAATAGTTGCTGTCGATAGCAATTCCTTGACGTCCTGCCACGGGAATAACTTTTTTCAAGCGATACTCGGAGCCAAGATGTTGAGCGTTTACGGCCATACTTGCTAAAAGCAATGCCACAACAAATAATAACTTATTCATAATCAAAAATATTTAGGTTATTAATAAAGGTTTACTTTATATTAGAATTTAAGCAAACACATGATTTGCAAACTGTTGCCCGTGCCTTTGTCAACTTTATCCGTGTAGTCGGACAAGATGTAATTCACTTGGAATTTAACATCCTTGATAGGCTCGTAAGTACAACCGATCAGGTAATTGTCCTTGTTGTTGGCAGAAGTCTTGTTCGTTTTGTCGCGATACATGTCAAAACGGGCTACCGGCAAGAATTTACCGATCTTGTAAGCGGCGAGGAAGTAGAAACCGTCTTCGTCAACATCGGCATCGTCACTCTTGATATGACCGTATTCTGCACGAAGGTCAAGACCGTTCGGATCATAATACCAAGCACCGGTGATAACGCGGTTCATGGCTTGATAATTTCCTACTACTTGTCCTGCATTGAGTTGTTTGTATTCACCCCAGTTGTAGCAACCGATGATACGCAATTTCTCGATGGGACGAACGGTAATACGACCAATGATATCTTTAGATTTGTTGTCGTCGTTCAACGTGGGAAGATAACCGTTGCTCAAAGATACTTGATAGCTCAAGTAGTTGAATTTCTTGTCTTTGCTCGGTAGGAAATCTCCATAAGCCATGATACCGAGGTCACGACCGTAGTCGATAAGGTTGGGAGTTGAAACAGCATTACGGCATACCATGCGGTAGCAAATATTAGAGAAATCTACTGTCTCCAATGTTGCGGGGGAAATGTCATAGTTCTCGAAGCCAAGCGGCAAATAGTATTGACCCGCGCGGAAGTGTAGTCCTTTCGTGATATGCGCGTTAATGAACGCATCCATAACCGTGATTACTTTCTTCGAGTAAGCGGTTCCGTCGGTAGAACCGGAGAAACATTCCAATTGTGCGCGGAAGTCAAATGTTTTTGACACTTGCTTGTCGATGATCAAACGCATACGTTTCAATTGGAAAGATGATCTGTTGTCGCCGTTTTTGTCACCCCAGTTGTAACCGGTTTGGATGTAACCGGAAAATTTCGGTAGTAGTGAAAGGAGTTTATTTACTTTTTGAGTAAGATCCCCGTCATTTGTTTGGGCAGTCCCTTCAGTTGTGGCAGGGGTTTGGTCGTTCTCGGCCTTAGCCCATGTAGATGTGCATACGAAAAGGGCACAACACAGCATTAACACGTTCAATAAATAACTTTTTTTCATAACAATGTTAAATTAAGTTCATACAAATTATATTCTTCTCGGAATTACTTTTTCGGATTAGCCACGTTCTCTCTTATTCCCCATTCTCCCGTGTGGAAGCGTACTTTCGGATCTCTGGTGTCGTTGCAGTTCACGATAAGCGCCCCCTCTTTTTCCCAGTATCCTTTCACCGTGTAACCGTGCATCGGACCGTCTTCCTCGCCGCGGACGGTTTTGTCATCCGGGTTGATCACTATTTTTAAACCGCAGGATTGATTCAGCATGTCCATGTCCCCGCGGCTATTGCCACCCACTACCAGCGGGCGGGTTTTGATAAATGTCGGGATGACATTGGCTTTCCCGTCGTCTTGCGGGATCGGCAGCACGATTTCGTTTGTCAGCACCCCGTCGACAACGACAGACTTCATCCCGAGAATATTCACGTCAGGGATTCCCAATTCCTCTGATAAGAATTTTTGGTATAAAAACTCGGGAGAAGCTGTCAATATCCATACTTCAAATCCGTATTCTTTCAAATTTGCGATAAGCTGTTTCATTTCCGGGTAGAATTTTCCTTGGTATGATTCCACGTAACAATCGTAACCCAAGGTTGCCACGGCTTCGGGAGTCATTCCCGCGAGAAAATGGGCACGGTCTTCAACGTACACTTTACCCACGTTGTCGCCGTTTTTCACCATGCGGTTCAAAATAGCCATTTTTTCCTTTGACACTTTGTCATTCTTGCCCTTGTAATATTTGTCGGCGTAACGATACAGTGCTTCGTCTGCCAGATAATGAGGAACTTGCCCGAACACGGTGCCGTCCCCGTCGAACACGGCAACTTTGCGGGTATTCATGGTTAAGGTCGTGTTCAAGAATGTTTCAATGCGATCGTTAATCTCTTTTGACCATCCCTTGATCTCGCGATAGGTTTGCGCGGAGATATAAGGGGTGAAGAATAACATTACCAGAATGATAACGCTACTCGTTACGAGCTTCTTTTTCATGTTTGTTATTACTTTTTGTTGTTAACCAAATATTGTTCTTCCTTGTAAGTAAAGCTGACAAATACTATTGATAAAGCGCACGCTATCAGCAATAATATAAATGTTCCATCCCAGCCGAACGAACTTTCAGAGACGTAACCCAGCACGACGTTTGCCAGAATCGCGGTTCCGAAGAAATACCCGAAGAAACCCGTTAACCCGGCAGATGTTCCCGCCGCGTTCTTGGGAGCAAGGTCAAGAGCCTGCACCCCGATAAGCATCACCGGTCCGTAGATGAAGAACCCGATGGCAATCAGAGAGAGAGTCACGATTGTATAGTTGTCGGAGAAATGCCAATAGAAGAAAATGAATACCGCTACAAGCGCCATGAAGATGATCGTTGTGATCGCCCGACGCCCCTTGAACACGTAGTCACTCAACCAACCGCAAACAAGCGTGCCCGGTATAGCGGCAAACTCGTAAGCGAAATATGCCCATCCGGCTTCTTTGATATCGTAGCCTTGTGCTTCCTTCAAATAGGTGGGAGCCCAGTCGAGACAACCGTAGCGAACCATGTAAACGAAAGCGTTAGCGATGGCGATGAACCATAACATTTTGTTATTAAGCACGTATTTGAAGAAGATTTCTTTCGTGGTGAGGACTTCTTCCTGTTTCTCGCTATAATTTTTCGGGTAATCGTTACGCCATTTCTCGATGGTGGGCAACCCGCAGGATTGTGGCGTGTCGCGAATCATAACGTAAGCGATTAGGGCGATTAGCAAAGCTACTGCCGCGGGGAATATGTAAGTACCTATAATGAAGTATTTTGTGCTGTCAGCCCCGTAGAACCAAGAACCGAACCACATGGCTCCGTACACGGCCATCGGGCCGACAAGAGCGCCACCCACGTTATGGGCGCAATTCCAGATAGACATCTTCGTGCCCCGTTCCTTCACGGAAAACCAGTGTGTCATCACGCGTCCGCAAGGAGGCCATCCCATTCCGTTGAACCACCCCACGAGGAAGTTTAGTACCGCCATAATCACGATGGAGATGGTACCCGCCCCGAATAGTTCAATCGGGACTGCCATGAACATCATGGATAACGCGGCTAGAACCAATCCTAAAGGTAGGAATACGCGCGCGTTGCTTCGGTCGGAAACACTACCCATCAAGAACTTGGATAAGGCGTAAGCAACAGCGTTTAGAGCTAACACGATACTTAACGAGCCTTTCTCGAAGCCGTAAGGACCGTCAGGATCTGTCAAAAATGGCATCGCCATTGAAAAGTTCTTTCGCACAATGTAATAGCCGGCATATCCAACGAAAATACCGATGAATACCTGCCAACGCATGCGCTTGTACGTAGAATCAATCTCACCCTCGGGTAACTGGGTTTTGAATGGCGCTGGTTTCAAAAAGTTCCACATGTTATTAGATTTTATGTTATAATTATTAATTTAGACACACCTTTATACGTAATAAATCTTAAAAAGTTTCATCGCAACCCTAAATAGGGCATTTTAGTATGTTTTTTCTTTGATTCATTGCAATTGTATTTAATTCTCAATGTTTTTTTTATCGAATGTATTCGAAAACGTTTTCTTTCTATTTCGCAACTAATCTCTTTCAATTCACAACAAAATTAGGGATATTGATTTTTAAATCAAAATAATTTTCAATAAAATTACGTTTCTCTTTTGATTTTATTTTTATTTCTTTTTGAAAAAGATTAGTTTACCCCGCTGGTGATAATATTTATATCATTCTAAAGCATTGGCTAATATTGATATAGGATGTTCGCACCGCTTGGTCGTGGACATTTCGATTTGCCATTTGCAAGTTTCGCAATCGGTAGCAACGATATCGATACCGCAACTTTCGATTTGATTGAACAAGGAAGCACCGATATCTTGTGAGGTCTTGTAATTCTCTTTCTTGAAGCCGTAAGTTCCTGCTATCCCGCAACATTGTGAATCGAGAATGGTTAATTCGATGTTGGGGATAAGTTTTAACAGTTCTATCGAATAATAAGACCAACCCAGTTTCTCCATGTGGCAAGGAGTGTGGTAAGCTACTTTGAGTTTTTCTCCTTGCTTGAAATTCAATTTCAAATCTTTTTGGCCAAGTAACCGATAGATGTAGCGTGTGGCTAATTCTATCCGGTCTCTGACATCGTCGTTTTTGACGTCCAATAGATGGGGATACTCGTCCCTGATGGTGAACGTGCAGGTTGACGAGGTGGCTATCACCGGAATGTTTTTATCGATGACGGACTTTCGAATCGAAGCTATGTTTGTTTTGGCTTGTTTTTTTGCCTGATTGATAAAGCCGTTAGAAATTAACGCGACCCCGCAGCATTTTTCTTTCTCGAGCAATTGTACCCCGATGCCGAGAGCGTTCATTACTTTCACGAGGTCTTTTCCCAGTTGCGGGTTGTTGTAGTTCGCGTAACAACCGTGGAAGTAGCTGACCTGCTTCGGGTAGGCGGCTTGCTTTTCAGCCTGTTTTTTGTACCACCCCTCGAATGTGCCGAACGAGTATTTCGGGAACGTGCGGCGGTGGTCGATCTTCATCACGCCGTCAAGGATGGCTTTCACGGGTTTTAATCCCAGCGTGGTGTTTACAATCGGGGCGAACGGGGTTGATAGCGTCCCCACCAGATCCGTGTTCGCTAGGATGAAGTCGCGTAGCGTGGGTTTCTTCTCGCTGTACTTGATGCGCGCGGACTGTATGATGTCGCCTATTCTCACGTTCGAGGGGCATGCCACCTCGCATCGCTTGCAATTAATGCAATATTTCAGAGATTCGTCATAGAAATTGAATTTCTTCAAACGCAGGCGTTCTCCGTCCGGTCCCGCTTGCTTGGGACCCGGGTAATCCGGGTTGACGGCTGCCACCGGGCAGTAAACGGTACACACGGTACATTTGATACATTGCTCGAAATTATTGTCGCTTATATTGTGTTGTTGTAGATTCATAACATCTCTTGTTTACTTGAAATTCTGTCTGCTACATACAATGCGCTTAAAATGGAGACTCCCGCCCCGCATCCTTCTTTTATCGCGTTGAAGCCTTCCAGTATGGCTCCGGACACGTAAAGGTTCTCTATCGGTTTGCCATTTTGCACCCCCCGGAAATCTTTGTCGGTTTTTACCCCGAAAGTTTGATAGGGTTGAGCCTCGAATGCATCCCGGCTGTACCATTGTTCACGATTTCGGGAGTAAGTGATGTCCAGATTGAAGATTGGTTCGTAAACCCGTTCCGGATCGGCAATCAATCCTTGGCTGAAATAACTTCCTGTCGCCAGAATCACGTTTTTGCCCGTGAACGGGATATCCCCGTGATTGTTCGTGTAAACCCGGGAGATCCGGTCACCCTCTTTCTCTGCCCGCAGGACAATGTCGCCCAGCATGAAAACGCCGCCGGCTTCTTGGAAGCGGGCGCGCAGCTGTTGTTGTACTTGGATGCCCGGCACGGAAGGAGGGAGGGTCGGCAGTAAATAAACCGGCTTCCCGATCTCTTTTTGAAGATAGGCTAAAGCGTCTTTCCGGCTTAATCCCACGATCGCGGGTAACGCGATGATTTCGCAATCTCCGCGTTCCGCCTTGATCTGGCGAACTAATTCGTTCAGGTTGTCTTGGTTGTCAAACACTCTGGCGATATTCACGGAACGCATTTCTGTCGGGTTTTTCCGTAAACGCTCCAAGGCGGGAAAATTAATCAAGTGGGTGGTACATGTCGTGCCTATTTTTGCCAGTTCGTCAACAATGAACTGGGTATAGAAATCAAGAAATCCCGTCACGTTGAAAATCCCGACTTTCTTCCATTGAATCCGGTTCGCGTTTTCGCCTTGCAAATGATCTTCCAAGGTTAGCCATGTCGGTTTTAACGTACCCATCGGGGTTACTCGGTAGTGATTCTGTTCTGCTTTTCCTTTTGTCGGGATGCCCGTGTCTTGCAGGAAGGTTTCCGCTTCTGCGGTCAATTGCGCGAACTTGCTTGTTCCCAGCTTCGCGTAAGGATGCGCGGGTGCTTGCTCGATCAATTCTCCGATTGCTTCCAGCGGTTTGTTCACGCTTTTCCCGTCCGGTAGTGCGTTTAGTAAATCAAAAGAACCGGAAGAGAAATGCAAGGCGCTTTGCCCGGAAGAAATAATGACACAGCGTTGTCCTTGCTTGGACAATTGTATCCCGGAAATTAAGCCGGACAGACCGCCACCGATGATAATGGTATCGAATTTCATAATTATTCTTTTGAAGATGATGTTAGCCCGCATACGGCTTCGTATATCCACGCGGTGTATTCACTTTCACGTAATGTATCGCCCCACGCGATGGGTGCCATGCCTTTCCATCTCTCGTTCAAGAAAGAGGTAAGGTCTGATTTCGCTCTTTTCGTGCAGGCTTTTTTCATGTTGCTCATTAATCCGGCGGCTCGGCAGGCACAGAGTTCTCCTTGGCAAGTGCCCATTCCCACGCGGGTTCTTCTTCGCAAGTCAACCAGATTGTTTACATCCAACTCGTTCAAGGCGTACTTCGCTTCTCCCACGGATACTTCTTCGCATTCGCAGATCAAGCTGTTGTCCAAGGCGGTATTCCCTGAGAACTTGTCTGCCATCTCCCCGTGGCGGTTGATTGTGGCGTTGCGTTGCGCGAGCGGAACGGATATGATTTTTTTACTTGTTTCTTCGGCATTTCCTCTGGAGCCGGGTAATTTTTCCGTGGCGGTGGTGCAAGGGGTTGAAACGTTTAGTTTCTTGCAAACCAAGTCGGTCGTCCATTCGGACATCAACCGGTAGGTCATGAGCTTTCCGCCCGTGATGGTGATAAGGCCTTCCAGCCCGTCTCTCTTCGCGTGGTCCAGTAGCACGATACCCCGGCTTACGTTTCTTCCGCTGGGATCATCGTCTGATGCAACTAGCGGTCGGACTCCCGCGTACGCTCTTAGGATGCGGGTTTGTGCCAGTAGCGGGGATAATTTTTCTCCTTCCCGCAATAGTAAGTCCACTTCTTCCGGGGTGACGTACATGTTGTCCACTTCCTCGTAAGGTACTTTGCTGGAAGTTGTTCCGATAAGGCAGATGGTATCGCCCGGCACGAGAATATCGGCGTCGGCGGGCTTGCGGCATCTGTTCAGCACGATGTTGTTTACCCGGTGCCCGAAAATCAACAAGGCTCCCTTGGCGGGTAGCATGTTGATATTGATTCCGGCCAGTTTGGCTATATTGTGTCCCCATATACCCCCGGCGTTGACAACGACGGAGCCGTAATAGGATTTTGTTTCTTTCGTTTTGTGGTCAAGGACTTTGATGCCCGTGATGCAGTCTTGCTCGCGGATGAGTTCCGTGACCTCGTGATAAGTCAGCACGGTGGCACCGTGTAGTTTCGCGTCCATGATATTGGATGCTGTCAGGCGGAACGGGTCGACCGCTCCGTCCGGAACTCTTACCGCTCCAATGATATCGGGATTGGCGGAAGGTTCCATCTTTAAAGCTTCTTTCGGATCGATCACGTCAGCCCGAATACCTGCTTGCCTACAGGCGTCAACAAATTTGGACTGGTAATTTATGTCATCTTCGGGAAGGGTGAGGAAGAGGCCGTCGGTTTCTTCCACGCAGTGGCTGGCGATTTTACGAAGAATCATATTTTCTTTGATACATTCTTCCGCGGATTCTTTGTCGGTTACCGCGTAGCGAGCGCCGCTATGCAACAGCCCGTGATTGCGTCCCGTGGCTCCGGTGGAAATATCGAATCTTTCAACCAAAAGCACCCGCAGTCCCCTGCGGGAACAATCTCTGGCAGTGCCGGCTCCTGTCGCGCCGCCGCCGATGATGATTACATCAAATGGTTTTGTTGTCTCGTGCTGTGTCATGTCCAAAAGATTTTATTATCGCAAAGGAAAGAATAAAACGAAAGAAAACAAAATAATATCGCAATAAAATCACCTAAAAACGAAAGTAAATGAAAGAGTAAGTTCCGTTTCGTGTTTTGAATAGCTTTCAAATACTCTTGAATGAGGAAAAATGAAATCTCTTTTACTATATATATAAGGTATGGGAAAAATAAATTATTGTTGGTAAATACTAGATGTGAATTAAAGGTGGTAGAAAACTGTGGTTAGATCAAGTAAAATTTATCTTGTATGATTTGTGTGGCAAGTGTTGAATAAGTGATGTGCTAGTAGTGACAAGAGTGTCGGTATTTAATCTACAATAGGGGTGTGTTCGAGAGGGGGTATTGATTTACTTATGTTGTTGAATTGATGTTGTGCCGTTTCGGAACGGTTGTAGAAAAAGAGAACAACGATTCAACAACGGTAGAACAAGCCGACTTGAAACTGACTTTATCTGATTGTTTGTGGGAGTCTGTGAGGAGCGGGCTTGATAAATAAAAGGAGAAGACAAAGAACATTAACGGGATAAATATCTTTGTCTTCTCACATCACCAACCGATTAACATACCCCAATTGCTTGGGGATTTCACCAATAATCGCTATATTTGTAACAAACGATACACAAAGGTAATACAAATTTGGAAGAATGCAAAATCAAATTGGATTATTTTTTGGTAATAGATAAAATTTAAATTAATTCTAAATAAAAGGGTATGTCATTTTCCGAGAGATTGCAAGAGGTGATGAACGAAAAAGGTTACACGAAATACCGTGTGGCGAAGGCATTAAACATGTCGGCTACTACCATTTCAAACTACCTGAATAACAAGACGAAGCCTGATACCACAAAATTGGAGGTGCTGAGTCACTTGCTGGGAGTAAACCGGAATTGGCTTGTAAGTGGCGAGGGCGAGAAATACCGTAAAGTTGTTGCGGTTGATGATGATTCTTTAGGGGGTGATTCAGTCGGCGAGGATGATAGTGTAATGACACGTCATCTGGTGGCGATTGTTGATAAACAAGCTTCTTCTTTAAAGGCTAAGGATGAGCAGATGACTATGTTGCTTGCGACAAATGAACTGTTGTTAAGGAAACTTGCTTCTCTTCTGGAGAAGTTGCTCGAGAAATTTTGAGATAGTATAATATTGGAATAATACTTCACGAGTGCCACAAGGATTTGAAATCGTTTTTTTGGGCATTCGTGAAGTATTTTTTTTGTCTTTTCTCGGGAAAATTCTCTTTGATATATATTTTTTTTGAAAAATATTTCAAATAGTAATCTCCCGTTTTTTAATTCGTTTTTTCAAAGTATTTTTCCATGACAAATAGAGAAATTAGTTTTTCTCTTTTTTTATTCCGGAATTGTGCCACGTACTCGTGAGCGTGTTTTATAATTTCGAGAGCCTCATTCTCGTGCTTGATGTAATAATTAACTTTCTCGATCAGGTCGGAATAATCTTCCTTGATTTCAATATAGTGATAATCGGGGATTAATTTACCTTCCATGAACCAAGTTTCACAAGTAGGTTTGGGCATTACAGCGATGGAGTTGGAATACATTACCCATTTCAAGTTGCTTGCCACGTCATTCCCCTCGAGTGCCATGATGAATTTGTACTCGAGATGATCGCGTAGTGTTATTTTGGGTTTTCTCCATTCCGCGGGTATGTTGGGACTACTGCCAACTTCTCCGACATCGCACATGGGATGATCGATAAACTTTGAAATGAACTGTTGTCTGCGAGGTTTCGAGCCTGCCTTGCCTCTAAAAATGATTTTATTCTTTTTTCCGGAGAAAGGTATCGTGTCTTTGAGAAAAACGAAATGGCGTATCTTGTCGAGATTCAATAGAACCGAATTTTTATTATCGGGATGAAGGGGACGGCTTTTCACGATAGCCGGATAGTCGGGAACGTGAACGATATCACCGGGCAAATGTTGCCATTTTAGAGATTTCGGGAACCAGCGGGTGAATTCGTAGGTATCAAAGAAGTAAACGGATTGTTTTTCCCTTTTGGTGAACTTGTGATTTGCCAGACGGGGAGAAGTGTCCGGTAATTTCACGGGTTCTGACAGTTTGTTATAATACTCGACACGTTCTTGTATGTAAGGGAAATCCGGTCGTTTCATGGCTTTTTTCAATATTTTTTCACGACGGTTGCGGAGTATGATTTGCGGGATTGCGTAACGAGTCATGTTTTGAATATAGTAAATCCATTTCGGATTTTTTCCACTACGAAGACGATAGATTAATTGCATGTCTGATATCATGTTTCTACCTCTATCTCCAAAAGGTAATTATAACCGTTAAAAGCGTGGAGATACTTGTTTTATCTATCTTTTATATCTCGCGGAATGTTCTGTTGCAAACAATTCATTCGCCTTTTAATGTATATTATACACGACATACAATATCATGTCCACCAAACAGAACATTGTAGTAATTAAGATTCTAAAGATAAGAATCCAAACAAACGCCTTTAAAATATCTTCTATCTGAAACGCTCAGATGACAATGTAAAAATAGATATTTTTTGGTATTTGACAAATAGTAGGCTAAATAAATCGGACTTCGGCGGAAAACCGGAGTTTACATCATGGTGTTTCTTAAATCTTTGCATATTGCAAAGATTTAAGAAGTGAATGACAGACTATCCGGTATTATTCTATATTGATTTCGATGTCAGTGTATATAGTGACGGATTTTTGTAGATGTTTTATTAAGGCAACCAGAGCATCGTGCGCTTCGAATGGCAAATGCGAGAACTTGTCCAGCCAAGAGAGAATGTAGTGTTGTTGGCGAGTAATTTCATAGATCGTGGCTTTCAGAAAATTTCGTTCCCAAAGAATTTTTTGTCGGGATACAAAATTTTTAAGATTTGTGGTTATGCAATATCCCGTGTCATCTTGTCGTATCGAGATAGCGGGATTGATTTTTATGATTTGAACGGAACGTCTTTGTTCATCTTTTTCATTGTAGACGTGAGGATGTCCCGCGAGAAGAATTATCTTGTCTTCTTTGGAAAGATTCGGGTAGGCTAATTCACAGTCCCAATCGGTCATGTCGGGGACGGAGCCTTCGAAGAGTCTTGGTGCGGCTATAGGCATGCCGGATGTCCATGTGATTCCATCCTTTGTTTTCTGTAGCTTGGGGACAATCATCCACTGTTGTTTGCCCCATGTGCGTATAAAGTACGCGATCCGGAATGTGTTTGTTCGTGTGGCCAAGAGTTCTTTCGTCCTATCTTTTTGAATGATTGGTGTGAATGTCTGTTCCACGAGAGGTGCAAATGTTTTTTCCCATTTTCCCGTTAGTATGGTATTTTGTTTAAAAGATACTGAGTTTTCTCTCGATGAGCATTTGTTTATTAAAGACGGAATGTCCCAACCTAGTTTAGCGGCTTGATGTTCGAGGAATGTTAAAGAACCATCGACGGCTAGTCCGAGGTATTGTTTCATGCTGTTCAGTAGATATTGGGACAAGGGGGGAAGAGAGCCTTCTGCCGGTAGTAAGCGAGTGATTTCTTCCGGGCTTTTGTTCATTTTGTTTGCCCACGCGAGCCGTTCGAAAATGTCGTCGGGAGGGAGAATGTTTAGCGGGGAATTGATATCGATAGATGTTTTAGAATCTAGCAGGTAAGCCATGGCTTTACCGAATAGGAATATGGGGTATTGGATGGGGCGATAGTCGTCGAATATCGTTTTATTTGATTCTCCTTCTGAAAAATATCGAAAGGCACGCGAGTAATCACCTTGATAAAGGTAGTACATTCCCAATAAGGATGCTCCCTCTCTGGTAGCGGGATTTACGTTGTCGGGAATTTGATCTGATTTGCCGGGAAGCAAGAGTGTTAGGATTGCCCGTGTATCTTGCAAGGTGGCATGAAAGAGGGGGGAGTTTTTGTGTATAACGGTAAATCGGTCATACCAACAAGCGATGGACGGGTTAGGATGAATCTGTTCGATTTGTAGCCGGACAATGTCCCGGAAGTGGCGTATAAGGTATTTTTCGGGAAATGTTGTTTCGAGATGAAAGGATGATTTTATCTTTGAGGCTGTGTTGAGAAGTTGCTGTTCATAAAAATGCGGGATCGGGAAATGGTCGTGATCCGGTAATTTTACATCAAAGAATATAGCTAGTATCCTCTCTCTCGTGGGGCGTCCTGTTCGATTTACTTTTTCCCAGAATTGTGGAGTGCTGACTTCTTGCTCGATATCGCGCCCCTCTTTTACCTGTTGCAGGAATAGTAGAATGGTTAATTCCAGAGCTAACATAGACGTGTAGTAATCATCAGTACTTCCGCCTTCCATGCAATACCAAACAATTTTAGCCTGTTGGAGCCTTTTGAAGGTCGCGTGTAATTCGGAACGGGGGGAAGTGACGTCAGGGAATAAACTTTCCATATCCTTCCTGTTGATAGGGCAACAAGAGTGTGCTAACATGTCTACGATAAGTTTTGCCTGACCGGATAATGATCGATAGACTTCCAATTGAGATTCGAATGATATATCCATAAGTAATAAATATAGGTTTTTACAAATTTAAGAAAATAATTCCGGAAATATATCTATGTAGGTGTAATGTGTGTTGTTTTTGGTTGTTTGATTACCTGCATTATTTTGTGATAGATTATATTATTTATAAAGGATTATTATTACTTTTAGAGCGTGTTTGAAGAAGAAGGAATATAATCAGTGTTTAAATATTAAAGTGTTGTTGTATGAAAAGAGTAATGAAGACCTTATTATTTGCTATGGCAATTTTTTCGGGCGGACTATTTTGCTCGTGTTCTTGTAAAGTGGACAAGAAGGCGGCTCAAAAAGTGATGCCTATCGAGGTGCCTGTGCCGGAACGTCCGGTGGGACAGAAAGATGTGCTGGGGTTGGTGACTCCCAAGTTGGATACCGTGCGTGTCGGGTTTATCGGGTTGGGGATGCGGGGACCGGGAGCGGTAGAAAGATTCACGCATATACCGGGTACAAAAGTCGTGGCTCTCTGTGATATCGTTCCCGAACGGGTGGATAAGACGCAAGGGATATTGAGACGTGCCGGATTGCCGGAGGCGGCGGGTTATTCGGGAAGTGAAGACGCATGGAAGCAACTTTGCGAACGGGATGACATTGACTTGGTGTATATCGCCACGGATTGGCTGCATCACGCGCCGATGGCTCTTTACGCGATGGAACACGGTAAACACGTGGCAATAGAGGTTCCTGCCGCCATGAATATGGAGGAGATTTGGGCGTTGATTAACATGGCGGAGAAAAAGCAATTGCATTGCATGATGTTGGAAAATTGCGTGTATGATTTCTTCGAGTTGACCACGTTGAACATGGCGCAACATGATGTCTTCGGGGAAATACTTTACGTCGAGGGTGCTTACATTCATAATCTTGACGAGTTCTGGGCTTATTACTGGAATAACTGGCGTATGGACTACAACCGGAAACACCGGGGGGATATTTACGCCACTCACGGCATGGGGCCTGCTTGTCAATTGCTGGATATCCACCGCGGCGATAAGATGAATTATCTTGTTTGCATGGACACGAAAGCTGTTTCTGCACCGGAGTATATCAAAAACAAAACGGGTGAAGAGGTGAAGGATTTCAAGAACGGGCAACACACGGTGACGTTAATTCACACGGAGAACGGTAAGACGATACAGATGCAGCATAACGTGACATCGCCCCGTCCGTACAGTCGGATGTACCAGTTGACAGGTACGAAAGGTTTTGCCAATAAATACCCGATACAAGGCTACGCCCTGCAACCCTCGCAGGTATCCTCGGACGTGATGCCGGATCACGAGAATCTGAACGCTCACGGTTTCGTGCCGCAAGAAGTGAAGAAAGCCTTGATGGAAAAATACAAACATCCCATTCAAAAGGAATTGGAAGAACAAGCCAAGAAGGTCGGCGGACACGGCGGCATGGATTTTATCATGGATTATCGCCTCGTGTATTGCTTGCAGAACGGTTTGCCGTTGGATATGGACGTGTATGACTTGGCGGAATGGTGTTGTCTCGGTGAATTGACTGCACTTTCACTGGAAAACAACAGTGCTCCCGTGGCAATTCCGGATTTCACCCGCGGCGGTTGGAATAAGATCAAGGGGTATCGTCACGCTTTCATGAAATGAAAGATGATGGAATAGCTTGGGATTAAGAGCTTATATATAAGAGGAGGTGTCAAAATAAGACATTTCCTCTTTTTTTATTATAAAATTAAATTGGAAATAGACGAGTAATTGTTTTTTCTCTACTTTTGGAGAAACAAAGAGCGTGGAGTTGGTGTATGATATCTAAAAATAAGGGGTATACTATTGATAGATTGGTAAAAAAGGATCCAATGGCTTTTCGTGCTTTTCATCAGGAGCACGTGAAGTTGTTTTACCAGTTTTGTACACGGTTTGTCGACGATTCGGAAATCGTGAGGGATATTGTGCAGGAGGCGTTTATCGCCATGTGGGAGCGAATTACTACTTTTCGGGAAGAGGCTCACGTGAAGGCTTTCCTTTATGCCGCCGTACGAAACCGGGCGATAAATTATTTGCGGGATCGGCAAGTAGAGATTCGGGGGCGGGAGAAATTGTTTCAGTTACAGAACGAGACGGAGTTTCGGGATATTGTCGTTGAGGAAGAAATGTATGATTTCCTTTGTAAAAAGATAGAAATGCTGTCGGAAATGCAACGTGAGGTACTATGGATGCATGTCGACGGTTTGTCGAACGAGGAGATCGCGAGAAAATTGAATATTTCGGTGAATACGGTACTTACCCATAAACAACGGGCAAAGAGTATATTAAGGGAATATTTGAAGGACTTCTCTGTTTTTTTACTCATTTTTATGTGATTTTTTTTATTTGCTTGTAGTCGTTTTCACGAGGTTTCGTGTGTTAGTATAAAATACTTGAAAGAAATCGTATGAACGACGGGTTGGCATTTGAAAAAATAGATGAATATACTTCTTTATTAAAGAAATATTTCGACGGGCAGTTGAACAAGGAGGAACGGGTTCGATTGGCAAGGTGGTTGAGACAGGATAGGAAGAATCGTGAATTGTTCATGAATGTACGGTCGATAAGTCTGTTGAAAGAGCATTACGAGAGGAGGAGCGAAATAGATACACGGCAGGAGTTCGATTTATTGGTATGGCGGTATCCCCGTGTGCGAGGGGGACGGAGAGTATACGCATGGTGTTATGTCGCTGCTGCGGTAGTACTTTTGTTGATTATCGGCGGGGGGATATTTTTCAGTACCCGGACAGTCCCGGAGAATACCCCGGGGAAAACTGTATCCGCTGGAAAATTATATGCTTTATTAACAACGGCCGACGGTAAGGTCGTGCCGATTTGTCAAGGGAGCGAATCGGGCGATAATGCAGGCTTCCGTATCAAGGATTCGATAAAGCAATTAGTATGCGGGGGTGGGGAAATGCGCGGGGATACGGTTTGTTATCATCGATTGGATATTCCTCGGGGAGGAGAGTACAGTGTGGTATTGGAAGATGGAACTTTAGTCCGTTTGAATTCCGAATCGAGTATTCGTTTTCCCGAATTTTTCAGTGATTCGACTCGTGGAATAGAAGTGAGGGGCGAGGTCTATTTGGAAGTGGCTAAAGATGTATCAAGACCTTTTATCGTGGAATCGGGTAGGTTGAGGACAGAAGTGTTGGGTACGCGTTTCGGAATGTCGGTTTATCCTGCCGAGGATTTGTGGATGACGACATTGGCAGAAGGATGCGTGCGTGTGACGTTGGATGGGGAGGACAAGCTTGTATTGAATTCGGGACAACAAGCGTATGTCGTTGGCAGTCGGTTGGAAAAGAGAGAGGTGAATGTTGATAAGGAATTAGCGTGGGTACAGGGATTTTTCGTGTTTGAGCATGACGAGTTGGTACATGTCGTAAATCGTTTATCGCGTTGGTATGATGTCACTTTTGTGTTTGATGACGAAAATCTGAAAGCTTATCAGTTCACGGGGACGGTAAGTAGGGATTATGGTCTGGATAGAATACTGGATTTGATAGAGAGGATGAATATCGTAACTTTTGAGAAATCAGAAAGGAGTATTGTAATAAAAACAAACGGCAAAGCCGGAAAGTATAATTAAGGCCTATAATTACCGTCTTTGCCATTCTAAATTTAATAAAACAAAACTATGAAAAAAAATCGAGAATTTCGATCTTTAAGAGATCGTATTTTGCTCAAAAAGCGAGCGTGTTTGAGCTTGTTCCTTGGGGTGATTTTCTTCTTTCCCGTTTACGCTCAGGATAAACAGCCTTTGGTTTCAGTCTCGGTGGAACAGCAGACCGTGATCGAGATTTTTAAACTACTGGAACGACAGGTGGTTTATAAATTTATGTATCACGATGCGGATATATTGAAATTGGGGCGCAAGAGTTTGAATTTGAAAAAAGTGCCATTACGTGTCGCGTTGGATTCTTGTGTCAGGGGAAACCAGATTGCTTATGAGTTCGTGGGGGATCAGATCGTGTTTAAACGGGAAGCCGAAAAAACGAGGTTGGTAAAGGGAACCATTAAAAGTGTCCAAGGTGATTTGTTACCGGGTGTGACTGTCTTGTTGAAAGGTACTTCCACGGGGGTAACGACTGATTCCAAGGGACAGTTTATCTTATCGGTTCCTCCTTCAAATTCTATTGTTTTGCAGTTCTCTTTCGTGGGAATGAAGGGAAAGGAAGTGAAGGTAACGAACAACCAACCGTTGTCGGTGGTCTTGGAAGAGGATAATGAGAAGTTGGATGAGGTTGTTGTAACCGGGTATCAGAATGTGCGTTCCCGTGATATGGTGGGGTCTTATTCGAAAGTTAACGCGGCGGATATCATGATGCCGGCTTACACGTCTATCGACCAGATGTTGCAGGGGAAAATAGCCGGATTGATGGTGATGAACACGAGTTCCCGCATGGGGACGAGTCCGGAGATACGCATTCGCGGGACTTCCACGATTTTGGGAAACAAGGCTCCGCTGTGGGTTGTTGACGGTGTGATTCAGCCTGACCCGATTCCTTTTGATCGGAATGATGCCATGACGGAAGATCTTAAGAATATTGTCGGCAGTCAGATTTCATGGTTGAACCCGGCGGATATAGAGACGATCACGGTATTGAAAGACGCTTCCGCCACGGCAATTTACGGCTCAAAAGCTTCCAACGGTGTGATCGTGATTACCACTAAACGAGGATTTAACGAGAGTAGGAGTATCAAGTACTCGATGAATCTTTCTTTCCGGAGACGTCCCACTTACGGACTGTTTAATTTGATGGATTCCAAAGAGAGAATCCAATTTACACGAGAGGTATTTGATGCCGGGGGAAGTTATGATGCGTCATATCCTCCTATCAAGCAACTGGATACCTACGAGGGGCTGTATCGTATGTATATGGATCAGGATATTTTCAAGGATGATTTCGTGACGGAACTGGCAAAATTGGAAACGACAAATACGGATTGGTTGGATCTTTTGACTAGAAATGCCGTGAGTCACAATCATAATTTGAGTATATCGGGTGGCTCGGAAAAGATCACGTATAGCGCCTCGGTTTCTTATGCCAACAATAAGGGCGTGGAGTTGAAGAATAGTCAGGAACAAATGAGCGGACGCTTGAATTTGGGGGTGAAATTGCACCCGAAATTACGGGTAGATTTGACCTTGATAGGATCGCTGGATAAGGTGAACGGGTACGGTCCCGGAGTAAATCCGATGAGTTACGCTACTTCTACGAGTCGGGCGATACGGGCTTATGACGATGAAGGAGACCGTTTGTTTTACCAATTACCCGCTAGTTACCAGTATCGTACGGGTATAACCCCACTGAAATATAATATTCTAAACGAGATTGACAACACGTATTCCCGTTCGAAGACAACACGGGTTAATGCTACGATAGACTTGAACTGGGATATTCTTTCTTGGTTGAAATATCAATTGGTTGCCGGAGTTTCCAAGGATGAGAAGAATGGAGAGTCATACGCGGGAGAGCGTTCATATTATGTCGCGGGTAAATATCGCGGTTATGACTACGGGGCAGCGATAAAGGGAGATCCAGATTATGCTGCTGCCGTGTTGCCCTTTGGTGGTGAATTTTTTACCTCGAACGCATCAACACATAATTATAACGTGCAAAATAAATTATTGGTCGATAAGACGTTTAAGGAAGAGCATCGCTTGAACGTCATGTTAGGATTTGAAGTCCGGTCGACCGCGAACAAAAGTCTGCAGAACAAGGTTTGGGGATACGTGCCCGACCGGGGGAAAAAAGTGATTAGTCCTACTTTGCCGAGCGAATTTGTTTCACAGAGTCCCTCTCGACTGGAAGAGTTCAGTGTCTACAAAGATTTGTATAGCGGGGCTTGGAGGCATACCACGGGTACGGATAATTTCTTGTCTTATTTTGCCACGTTGGTATATTCTTATAGAGATCGTTACGTGTTGAATGCCAGTATCCGGAATGACGAGTCGAATCGTTTCGGACAAGACGTGAACAAGCGTTTTGACCCGTCTTATTCTGTGGGATTGTCGTGGGATGTGTCAGAAGAAGAACTTGTCAGGAGGTGTCTTCCGTGGTTGGATCAGTTAAGATTTAGAGTGTCTTACGGTATACAGGGAAACGTGGTGGAAACTATTAGTCCGGATATTATCGTGGCACAACAGGGTGTTGTCGAGCCTTTTGCGACGTACGGAGTTTCTATCGCCAGTTTGCCGAATCCCGATCTGAGTTGGGAAAGTACGAAAACGTGGAACGTGGGAATGGATTTGCAATTCCTGAAATGGGTAACCATGTGTCTGGAATATTACAGGCGAGCTTCAGATGCGATTATATACCAGCCGATACCAAAGGAATACGGGGTGCCGGATATGGCGTTGAACGGGGGAAGAGTTTATAATCATGGGGTTGAGTTCACGATGAATATTACTCCCGTGCGCACGAAAGATTTTGGCTGGACGATCGGTTTGAATACATCCAAGAATTGGAATAAAGCGAAGCGAATTGATTCCGGGATGACATCAGTGGATGCTTTTCTGAACGGTGTCAGTGATCGGGTATTGAAGAAAGGATATCCGTTGTCTGCTTTCTGGTCTTTCTCTTTTAAGGGATTGGACCCGGAAAACGGCATGCCTCAGTTTAACTTGATGGATGTGGAGGCTGGAAATGATATTGATCCGACCTCGTTTTTGGTTTATTCCGGGGAAAGTGAACCGTATTTCACGGGAGGTTTGAACACCCGGTTGCGCTTTAAAGATTTTACGATAGGCGGAGATTTCTCTCTCTTGCTGGGAGCGAAGAGACGTTTGCCGAATTTGTACCCGAATCAGGAGCGTCTTCCAAGTCCTTACGCTAATATGGACAAGGATTTGCTTAAACGATGGAAACAACCGGGTGACGAGGAACGCACGGATATCCCGGCTTATTATTCCGGTGGAGTTAGTTCGTGGATGAATTTGCCTAACGGAAGGCAGTTTTCGCTATACGAGATGTGGAGGCAATCTGATATTCGAGTTGTGAACGCTTCCTTCTTGCGTTGTAATCAGCTTTCGTTGACGTGGAATATGAACGAGGATTGGTGTAAGAAACTTGGGATATTGAATTTGTCGGTTAATCTGGTAATGAATAACGCATTCGTGATCGCGAGCAAGCGTTTGAACGGTTTCGATCCTGAGTTAGATAATAGTATTATGCCCAAGACGTATTCTTTAGGTTTTAGCGTGGGATTTTAAATGAATTGAGATTATGAAAAGTAAATTGTTATATTTATCTCTGTTGATCTGGCTTTTATTTTCGTGTAGCGATTTTTTGGAGCCCAAATCAGAGAACGAGTTCGTGCCGACAAAAGTATCTTCACTGGAAGAATTACTGACGTTTGAAACTTACAGTGCCAGTTTTGGGTTGTATGGATTACTCCCGATGTTTGAAGACGATATTGCACAAAACCCTAAATTTAATTCAGACGAGGATTACTTGGGAATGTCTTCCGGGGCTATATTTGCCGCTTACACGTGGCAATCGAATATGTATGATGAATTTGATAAAGAGTACGTGGGTGATTACGATATATGGACGGTAGCGTATGAGGCGATTCTAGGAACGAATGCCGTGCTGGATTATATTGACGGGGTGGAAGGAACGGAGAAAGAGAAAAATAGTGTGATCGCCCAAGCATGTGCTTTGAGAGCTTACTATTATTTTTATCTCGTGAATTGTTTCGGGTTGCCTTATAATTATGACAAAAATGCACCCGGGGTTCCTTTGAAGTTGACAGCCGGTGTAAAGAATTCGAGTATGCCAAGGAATACGGTGGGAGAGGTATATGAACAGGTGTTGAAAGATTTGCTAAGAGCCGAGAAACTTTATTTGGCGATGTCAACGGAGGAACAATGGAAACCGGATTACAAAGTAAGTCTGCCTTTCGTACAATTGCTATTATCCCGGGTTTATTTGTACATGGAAGAATGGCAAAAGGCTTCGGACTATGCGGGAAAGGTGATTGGGAATCCCGTTTTTCGATTGGTCACGTTGGATGAATTTCCTCCCAATGCGGAAGAATATGAGATTCAAGAGTATTACGTGATGCATAATTATAAGTGTCCGGAAGCTATTTGGGTGTATTCAAGGTTAGGTGATATATGTAAGTTTATAAATACAATTCAATTTACCGAGTATTATGAACTGGTTGGGGTGATGCGTACTTCTCAAGATCTTTTTGATTCATACTCGATGATGGATAAGCGAGGTGCTCAATACTTGGTTCAAGAGTATTCCGGACCTTGGAAGAAACCTTATGGAAAATTCGCAATAGATGATGGTTATAATCCTACTTCCGGGTATGGAAATAGTGATTATAACGCCAGAAGTTTCCGGTTATCGGAAGCCTATCTGAATCAGGCGGAGGCAGAAGCCATGTTATATAAATTGGAAAATTCGGGCGAACATAAGACGAAAGCAATGGAACTGTTGAATACATTGCGACAGAATCGTTTGCCTGTCGGTGCCGAATTGGGAGAGCCGGCCACGTCTGATCGGTTGGTTCAGATGGCCCGGAATGAACGGCGTCGGGAATTGTGTTTCGAGGGACACCGTTGGTTCGATTTGCGTCGTTACGGGATGCCGGAGATTAAACACGTGTGGTACACGGATGCCACGAATAGCGTGACTTACACGCTCCGGGAAAAGGATCCCGCTTACGTGCTGCCGATACCCACGGACGTATTGTTACTTAATAAAGAATTGGTACAAAATCCGTTGGCCCCGGAGAGGAATGATTGATGTATGTTGTACTTTTTAAGAGAAAGATTATGAAACAAAGAAATTGTATATTGCAGATGTGGAAGTTAGCCATAGTGGGATGTCTCTTTTTCATGGTAGGTTGTGACGATGAGAAAGCCTTGGAAGCCACGCCTTACACGGAGGAAATGCCTTTCGAATTTCCACAAGGGAAAAACCAGTGGGATCGGGAGATTCAGAAAATTCAAGAGGATATGGGGGTTTATATCGTGTACAAGGATTTTCAGACAAAGGATTTGAACCGGGGATGGGTTATTCCCCGTCCTCAAGATATATTTGTCGGGGAAGGATTGACAGATGCTCAGGTACCTTTCTATTTTAATTTCGTGAGGGATAACTTGTTCCGTTTTCTCAATAAGGATTTTGTCCGTCCTATTTTACCTAAGTATTTTTACCTTGTGAATGATTTACACGTGGAGAGTAACAAGGAGAGAAAATATGACGTGTCGGATAAATTTGACGGCTTGGATTTCTGGGCAATTAGCTTCACGGACGAGAAGATTGAAAAACTAAAAGATGAGGATATTAAGCAGAGAAGAAATCGTATGGTATATGCCGTTATCCTGAAAGGATTGGAAGATGGTTTTGTTGCTGAACCGGCGGGTTTTACGGATGGAGTGGATTATCGTAAAGCGTTGAGTTATTACCCCACGAATGCCGATTATTTTTTGAACCGAGGGTTCGTGCATTACGTGAAAGAGGATTTTACCGTGGAGAGTCCGATTAATGATATCGGAGTACTCACGAATAAGAATGCTGATTTTTTGTGCTATGTGCGGCAGATTCTGTTCGAGACGCCGGAGAAATTCAAAGCAAAATATCCTCAAGCAGATTACGCATTAATCAATCGTCGCTATCAGATGGTGTTGAATCATTTTAAAAAGAATTACCATTTGGATTTGAGTGCTATCGCGTTGGGAGAACCCGTTGAATGATATGTTGTTTTTATGGTAGAGGAATATAAAAAAATGGTTATGAAAACGAGTATGTTTTTATGGGGAGTAGGGGTGCTGATTTTGTTCGTGTTCGGGTGCAGCAAAGACAATTCAGGCGATCCTGTCACTTCCCGGGAAGTCTTAAACGTTTCCGACACGGTGATTTATTTGAGTGCGGATGCGGGAGAAAAGGTGATATCCCTGACCTCTGACCAAGCATGGCAGATTACCGGGATAGGTGATTGGTGTAGTGTCAAGCCGGAACGAGGAGAGGTGGGGACAATGGAAGTACTCGTGAAATCGAAATTTTACGAGGAGTATGACGATCGTGAAATGGAGTTAATCGTGAAAGCGGGATTGGTCGAACAGAAAATAAAAGTAGTACAGAAAAGTAAGAAAGCGATTATTCTTAGTCCTAACCGGCAAAATATATCTGCCGGGGGGGGCAGGTTCTCCGTGGAATTAAAGAGTAGCGTGAAACACGAGGTATATATAGCCCCGGAATACTCGTGGATTACAGAAATACAATCTAGGGCTCTGGTTACCGCAACTTTGACATTCAATGTGGCAAAGAATACCGGTGGAGACCGGAAAGGAAACATTGTCATAAAAGATACGGAAAGTAGTTTGGCGGATACGATTGTTGTTTTTCAGGTCGGGATACCGGCTTTTCAAGATCGGAATATTTTGATCGCATTATATGAAGCGACCGGGGGAATGGAATGGACAAATCATACGAATTGGACAACGGATGCTCCCACGAGCGAGTGGTACGGGATAACGACCGATCGGGAAGGGCGGGTTATTGGGATCGAGTTGCCCGATAATGATTTGAAAGGTGTGTTACCTGCTGATTTGAATGGTTTATCTGAATTGCAGCGATTCGTGTTAAATGGTAATCAACTGTCCGGTAAATTTCCGGAAGAGTTGAGGTTACATGCTAATTGGCAGAATTGGGACGCTTTCATGAATATATACCCGCAACAGGAAGGATACGGTTTCACGGTAGAAGACGGAGAAGTGGAAACTTATCAGTTAGCGACACGAGGTCTGGGAATTAATTTGGTATTTATGGGGGATGGTTACGTGCAGTCTGATGTAGTCGTCGGTGGTAAATATGAACAGGATATAACGGAAGCGATTCGGTTGTTTTTTGCGATAGAACCTTATAAATCTTATCGTGATTATTTTAACGTGCATGTGGTGACGGCAGTATCAAACGAACGTGGAATAACAGTAGGGAGTAAGGTGAAAGATACGAAATTTGGTACGATGTTCGTGGGACTTGTGGGAGCCGATATGAGAACTAATAGTGACGATTGTTTTGCTTATGCCAAGAAAGCGCCTATTCCTAATTTAAGTTCGACAACGATTGTGTTGGTTGCCAATAGCGGACGCTACGGTGGAACTACGTTGAATTGGGATGACGGGTCATGTATTGCAATTTGTCCGGTATCGACCTTGCCTGCGCCTCAGGATTTTCGGGCGATCGTGCAACACGAGGCGGGAGGTCATGCTTTTGCCAAGTTGGATGAAGAATATGTCAATAATCCTGCTGCTATCTCTGGTTTGGCACTGGACAATTTTCAAAAGCAAGTAAGAAACGGTTTTTATGCTAACGTGGACCTCACGAATGATTTATCTAAAGTGAAGTGGGCTCATTTTATCGGGTTGGAAAAATATGCAGATGTGTCTGCTTTTGAGGGGGGAAGCTGTTTCCTGTATGGTGTTTGGCGTCCGGAAAATAATAGTTGTATGCGGGATGCTTCTGCTTACTATAACGCTCCTAGCCGGGAAGCCATTGTTAAAAGGATTATGACTTTGGCAGGGGAAACGTATAGTTTTGATGAGTTCGTGGAAAAAGATATTATCGAAAAACCGTATGCCCGTTCCCGGGTTTACGTGGAGCAAATTCAACCTTTTGAGCCATTGGGAAGAATGGTTTTATTGGAAGGAGCTCCGTAGTGATGATTCTCTTCTTTCTTGTGTTTGTGTAAAAAAAGAGTGCCCCGAAAGGGGCACTTGCTTTTGAATGAATATTTTCTTATTTATCCAACGCCTTCTTTATCTGCCGTTTTGCCAGCGTCAGCGGGGCTAGAGAACAAGGACCGTTCACGCAACCGCCGTCACAAGCCATGACTTCCACGAATTGGGCTTCGGGTTTCTTCGGCATCATTTTCAGCAAGGTTTGGTTCTTTTTATCTAATCCTTCGATCGAGAGGGTGGTATAACCGTTACCTACCGCTTGAACGATAGCGTCACGAACACCTCCGGCTTGGGCGTATCCGCGGGCGTATTTCGTTACTTCCGGGTTTAACGGTAATTCTTCGCATTTCTCTACATCAATGTCGTAAGCGACCATAAACGCACCGAGTTCCTCGAAACTCATCACGTAATCCACTTCCGGAACGTACATTTCTGCCTCGTAGCGCTTTGCCAGACAGGGACCAATAAATACAACGTCAGCGTCAGGATATTGTTCTTTTACGCGTCGGGCAGCGTATACCATGGGACTACGGGTGTCCGAAACGAACGGTTTCACCATGGGAGCGTGTTTGTCTACCCAGCCCACGTATGCCGGGCAGCATGAGGTGGTCATGAAAGGTTTGCCCTCGTGCATGCGTTCCATGAATTCGGCAGCCTCGTTGCGGGAAGTGTCTTCCGCACCAAGAGCTACTTCAACTACTTCGTCGAATCCGATAGCTTTAATGGCTGCAAGAATCTGTCCCGGGGTAGCGTTAAACTGCCCATAGATAGCCGGGGCAGGTATGGCAATAATCTTTTTATCCGGGTTCGTGATGCCTTTGTACACGTCGATGATTTTGGAGCGTTCCATGATGGCACCGTACGGGCAGGTTTGCATACACTTTCCGCAATAGATACATTTATCTTTGTCAATATGTTCCGTGCCGTCTTCTCCTTTGGAGATTGCTTTTACCGGACATACTTCCTCGCAAGGTACGGGAGTGTACACGATTGCGTGGTAGGGGCACACTTTGGAGCAAAGTCCGCAGCTCACGCAGTCTTCCTGTGTGATAGATGCTTTGCCGCCTTTGAAGGAGATGGCTGCTTTCGGGCAGTTCATCAAACAAGGACGTCCCTCGCACCCCCGGCACATGTTGGTCACGAAATACTGTGATTGCATACACGCGCTACAAGCTTCGTGTACCACGGAAAGAATATTCTCTTTCGTGTTCTTGTTGTCCAAGGCTTTCTGCGCGAATTCAGCTAACGGGATTAAGTCGATTTCCTCGTCCGTGATCTCGAAACCCAAAATTGAAATAATCTTGTGTTTCAAGATATAACGATCCTTATGCACGCAGCATTTTATCGGTCGCTTATTTTTTGGACGCATTTCCACCGGGATGTACTTCACGCCGTCTACTAAATTCTTTTCTTTTAAAAGTTTTACAATTCTAATCAGTAGCTCACGTTTCGTGAGCATTGCAAAATTGTCATACAACATCTCTAAGTTCCTCTTTTATAATTCGTATTAAACTATTTTTACTAACGCCGGCGACTCGTTTGCCGTTTATCTCTATAAACGGGGGTGCTTCTTCGCCTTTACTGCACCCGAGGCATGGAGAATAGCTAACGTTCAGATGTTCGGTGATATTCTGGGGAAGAGATTCAATAACATCTCTCAATTCAGCGCCGCCCATAACATAACACATGGTGCCTACGCATATTTTTAAATTTACTTTTTCCATAATGTGAGCCAGTTTTTGAATTTTGCCCCTAAATATACATAATCTCTACATCTTTCAGATACTTTGTCTCCAATAAAAATTTTATTTTTTTGACCACGTTTCTCCGGATCTCTAATTCTACAGGTAGATTGGGATCTTGGTGCGCCGTGTTGATACGGGTTCCCACGAGTAGCGTGATCTTATCGCTATTCAACAACATTTTTACCACCATTTCGGCCGGTCCGGCTTCACGGCGTTTGTCTATATCCCCGGCGGTCAGGATGCGTTCCACTTTCCCGAGCGTGAGGATACCTTCCGTGACCAAATCAATTCCTTCCATTTTGGAAATGGGAGGGAGTTCCTTGTCCACGATATTCATATCTACTTCCATGCTTGCCCCTAGTTCCCGTGAAAGGATGGTAGCTGTCGTTCCCCCGCAGAGAATTTTCTTACCTTGAAATTCCCGTACCCGGTTGGCAAGGTATTTGTCATTTTTCTCGTCGTAGGGAGGACCTGTACATACAAGTAGGTTCCGGGGTTTCCGCATGTAGATGACACAACAACTCGTGTCGTCTTTCAGTGAATACCCGTCGTTTTTTTCTGCCTGACTCACGATTTTATGCGCGAGTTCCTTGGCTGATATATCATTATAGTGTTCTATTAAACCGGCAACATAATCTTTAACGCCGTCTTCCCACCCGAAAGGCATTTTGTGGGAACCCATTCCGGATTGCGAGACTCCGTCACTGAAGAAGATGATTCGATCCTCTTTTTCCAGTGTAAATTCGGAAATCCACAGGCATGTGTTTTCTAAATCTTCGCGTTCCACGGGGATCTTTTCCTTGTGTATGTTCACGAATGAGCCGTTACGGTAAAGGTAGTACGAGGGAGTCTCGTACTCGATGATCTTCACGCTTCCGAAACAGTCGATATCACAGATACAGAACGTGGAGTAACTGATCTTGCGCACCATATCCTTGGGCAAGGTGTTCATGATAGAAGTCGAAGTACGCAGGATGCTTTCGTTCATGGCGGTGAAATTCATGGCCATGGTAGCGGTCATCGTGGATAGCACGCAGGCTTTGATCCCGCTGCCCAACCCGTCGGACAACACGCTGATTACGCGTCCTTCGCCTTTTAACTTCTGCGACATGAAACAATCCCCGCAAACAACATTGCCTGCTTTGTTCTTCTGGAAGAAGTCAACCTCGATGAAATTACCGTTATTTCTCAAAACAAATGAAATTAAAGTGGTTTCTTGTCATCCTTTTTGTAAGCATCCATAACGGTACGTAGCATGGCATCGGTAAATGCCGCGTTTTCTCCCAGTAAGCAAGCCACTTGTTGAACGGTCTCCATGTGTTTCTTGATTACTTCCTGAGTTTTTTCAAGCATCCATTCCTTGCGCACGTAAGGTTCCCGCAGGTCTTGCAGTAACCCGAATACCAAATGATGAGGTTGTATATTGTAAATTGAAATAATCCACGTGTGATCTTCTTCACGCACTTGCCGCTCGATAATTTCTTTGCCGGTTGTCAACACGGCACGGAACAAGTCTTCGAAGGAACAGATGTTTTTCAACGGAACTCCGTTCAATCCGGGGGTAACCTCGTATATGGCGGCTATGTCTTCGCCCATGATCGTGGCACAGGATTGATTCATATCCATGATCTTCAACTCCGAGTTGACCAATACCACACCGGCGGGTATCTTTTGCAGGAGAACCGTCGCTTTATCGTGCGCGATTTTCCGCATATAGGATACGCACATGTTTTCCTCGGCTCTTCCTTCCAGCATGGCGATGGCGAAATCCCGGCAAGAGTCGTACCCGCAACCGCTGCAATTCAATTCGTCTTCCGGTCCGGTTTTCCCGACTACTGCCATGGCTTGTTTAATTTCCTCTTCCGTGTAGATATGGTCTTGGATATGCGGGTCCTTGCAGAATAGTATCTGAAGGTCTATATCTTTAAAATCATCCTTGGGATTGCCCAGTTCCGATTGATGTATAATCTCGTATCTTTTTAACGCCGGGGAAATATGGCTTAATTTTGCGGGACCGTTGATACAACCGCCTTTGCATGCCAATAGTTCTAGAAATATGGAATCGTTTTCCCGGTGTGTGTCCAGAGATTTCAGCACGTCTTTTACCGTCGATAATTCGGAAAAGGCCATGTTGTGTATTTGTTTTCCCCCTTCATGCAAGCCTTTCAACATTCCGCCCTCGATAGGATAGTACGCGCCCAATCCCGAACGATAAGGGATAAAATGCGCGTTCGGTTGTCCCGGTGCGATTTGATGAAGGTTTATTTCGGTCTGCTCGAACCATTTCTTTAAATCCTTGAACGTGATCACCACGTCGATCAAGTGATTGAACGTGTCTGCCTCCAGTTTCTTGCAGATGCAGGGACCGGCGAACACGATCTTGACATCATCCCCGTATAATTGTTTCAATATTTTGGCATGAGCCAGCATCGGGGAAATGATCGGCGTAATGTTATGCACGTGTTCCGGCGAGTATTTCCGGATATATTCCACCACGACCGGGCAGGCTGAAGAGATATAAACTCCGTTTTCCGCTTCTTGCAGGAATTTGTCCGTCCGGTCTGAAACGATTTCCGCCCCGAGTGCGGTTTCCGACACGTCGGCAAATCCTAATCTTTTGATAGCGGCAATCAACACGCTGGAATGGATTCCCTCGAATTCGCTCACGTACGAGGGGGCGAGGGAGAGCAATACTTTCGGGTTTTGCGCCAATGTCAGTTTCGCCCGGGTCAGTCCGTCGCGAATCTTTTTAGCTCCAGTCGGGCATATCTGCGTGCAATGTCCGCAATAGATACAACGGTCTTCTATAATGGAGGCTTGGTTGTTTTCCATTCGGATTGCTTTCACGGGACATTCCCGTATGCACTTGTAACAATCCTGACAATTGTCCGATTCCGTGTAGATAGGTCTTAGTTGCATGGGAACTCTTCTTGTAAGATTTTATATAAACGAGAGAGATTCACTTCTTCGTACACTTTATCATCAATCCGAATAATCGGACCTTTGCTGCACAATTCTTCACACAAATGTCCACAAAAATCGATCTCTGCTTCCAAGTTGTTTTCACTCAGGTATTTCTTGATTGCCCCGAGGTTCGTGTTATTTCCCCGGGAGAAGCAGGAACTTCCTAAACAGATTCTGATTTGGCGCTTTGACATACTTGTACTTCTTCGATTTTCAGGTTGATACTTTCTGCGTTGCAAAAATAAGACATTTATCGCAATAAACCCAAGTAAATTGCAACTTTAATATTATTTGCCGTTTTTTGCTTTCAATTTGTAAGTGAAATAAAGATTTTGGTATAAAAAAACCGCCTCGACCGAGGCGGTTTTTTCTATATAGTAAAATAGTACTATTTTTTCTCTTCTGATTTCTTCCCGAATCTTCTGCTTAAGTCGAAAGAGATCGGAGTCGCGATAAACAGTGACGAGTATGTACCGACCACGATACCGACTAACAAGGCGAAAATGAATCCCTTGATAGATGCCCCACCGAAGATAAATATCGCTAACAACACGACGATTGTTGATAATGATGTACTGAACGTACGACGTAGCGTGGAGTTCAACGCGTCATTCACCACCTGCCCGTCATCCCGTTTCGGGTACAGTTTGCGATATTCACGGATACGGTCAAATACAACCACGGTATCGTTGATTGAGTAACCCACAACAGTCAACACGGCAGCGATAAACGCTTGGTCTACTTCCAACGAGAACGGTAACAAGCCTGCAAACAGAGAGAAGGCTCCGATTACGATAATCGTGTTATGTGCCAAACCGACAACGGCTCCGGCTCCGTATTGCCATTTGGAGAATCTCACCATGATGTAGATGAAGATACCGAGTAACGCGAACAATACCGACCAGATAGCGGCTCTCGTCATGTCTTCAGCCACGGCGGGTCCGATCTTTTGAGTCTGTTGCAAGTTCACGGAACGGAATGTTTCATAATCAGTTCCGGCAGGGAGAATATTCTGTAATCCCACGTATAATAAGGAGTCTACATTAGCGTCAACATCAGCGCCGCTTTCTTCGATCCTGTATTTAGTCGTGATTTTGACATTATTCGCTGTTCCCACGGTTTTTACCTCGGGTGCGCTTCCGTAAACTTCAGCCAATTGTTCTGCGACGTCTCCAACTTGTACGTCTTGGGCGAAAGTCACGGTATAAGTTCTACCTCCGACGAAGTCGATACCTTTATCCAGACCTCTCGTGAACAGAGATACGAAACAGATGATGATAGCGATACCTGAAATCGTGTAACTGATCTTGCGTTTTTGCAAGAACGGGAATTTGGTATTTCTCAGCCAGTTTGCGGTCAACGGTGTAGTGAATGTCACGTTATCACTCTTCTTGGCTGCTCTCTCGAGGATCAAGCGGGTGATAAAGATTGCCGTGAACAGAGATGACAAGATACCGATGATCAACGTGGTCGCGAATCCTTTGATAGGACCTTCTCCGAAATAGTACAGGATAAATCCGGTGATCAACGTGGTCAACTGACCGTCGATGATAGCGGAGTACGCGTTACTGTAACCCTCCTTGATAGCGAGTTTCAAGCCTTTGCCGGCTCTTAACTCTTCTTGGATACGTTCGTAAATCAACACGTTGGCATCAACCGCCATACCCATGGTCAACACGATACCGGCGATACCGGGCAGTGTCAACACGGCTCCGATGGATGCCAGAATACCGAACAAGAAGAACAAGTTGGCAAGCAACGCGATATCGGCAGCCAATCCGGCGCTCTTGCTATAGAAGAATAGCATGTAAGCCAATACCAGCACGAAGGCGATGATGAATGACCACATACCGGATTGAATAGCTTCTTGTCCCAAAGATGCTCCTACAACCTCGTCAGCGATGATGCGTGCGGGTGCGGGCAATTTACCGGATTTCAATATGTTGGCAAGGTCACCTGCTTCTTTCACGTCGAAACGACCGGAGATTTGAGAGCTACCGCCCTTGATTTCGTTCATCACGTTGGGTGAAGAGGCTACCACTCCGTCAATAACGATAGCGATGCTACGGTTTACATTATCTTTGGTCAAGCGAGCCCAAGTTTTGGCTCCCTCGCTGTTCATGCTCATGGAAACAACCGGTTTTCCCTGTTGGTCGTAATCTTGACGGGCGTCTACAACCGCATCTCCTTCAAGAGGAGCCTTTCCGTTACGGGTCGTGATTTTAATCGCGTGCAACCCGATTAATCCCTCGGGAGTAGCTTTCATTTCCCACAACAAACGGGAGTTGCGCGGGAATAACGCTCTTACTTGCGGCATACGCAAATAAGCGTTGATAGTCCCGGTATCTTTCGCGAAAGCGTAACCGACACATGAACCGGTTCCCAAACCTTCGCGTGTCATGTTAGGTTGCAATAAAGCGAATAACGGGTGTTCTTTCGCGATATCGTTTCGGCTTAAATTTTTCAATGAATCGGCTTCACCCTTGATAGCGTCCAAGATGGCGGATTCTTTATTCTCTTCTTGTTTTACACCCGCTTGACTCGCTGTGTCAGTCACAACCTCAGTTTTGGCTTGTGCTTGCAACACTTCAGCTAACTTCTGGTCTGCTTGGGCAAGGTAGTTGTAAAATGCTTGGTCGCCGGCATCGAATGCTCTGCCGTTATCGTATGTTTCGTAAAATTCCAATGCAGCCGTTCCTTGCAACAACTCTCTTACACGTTGCGGTTCTTTGATACCCGGCAACTCGATGATAATTCTTCCGGAAATATCTGCTTTACGGATGTTGGGTTGTGCCACACCGAAACGGTCGATACGGGTACGGAGAATATTAAACGTGTTGTCGATAGCTCCTTCCGCTTCTTTTCTAACCACGTCGAGAACTTCCTTGTTGGTCGCGCCCACTTTGATTTTTTCTCTCATCTCGTGAGTACCGAAGATTGCCGGAGAAGCTAACTGTGCTCCCGGGGCTATTTTTTCAAAAGCCTCACCGAAAAGGGTAACAAAGTCTTTCGGGCTGGAAACTCTCATTTTAACGGCTTCCTCTATCGCTTGGTTGAAAGCGGGGTCAGTACTATGGTTGGCAAGGCTTTTTACCACGTCAACCACGTCAACTTCCATGGTTACGTTCATACCGCCTTTCAAGTCCAAACCGAGGTTCAACTCTAATTCCTTACATTCCTTGTAAGTGAATTTGGCCAATCCGAGGAAATTGTAAACCGTTTGATTTGCGATTGAATCCAAATATTGCTTTTCTTTAGCCGGATCGCCGTTCGCAAATGCGCTTGCTGCTCTCTCTACCTGGTTCGTTTTATAAGTAAAAAACAACTGATAAAGACTCACCAATGCTAGTGCAACAGCGAGTAGTGTAATCGCTCCTTTATTCTGCATCTGTTAAATAATTTATAATATACTATGTTTCAATTCTTCGCTTTAACACATATTTTAGTGCGCAAAAGTATAACATTTTTTTCAAAATAGCTATACAATTAGGCAGATACTTTTAATGTTAACTCCTTATTTCTATAATCAATGACGGCTTCGTGCTTCACGAGAAAATCACTTCCCAACAATCCGGCAACCCGACGACGCAGGTGTTTGTCGTATAAAGAATTTACGTATTGCAAGTCTATGACTGCCGCGTGTACATTCTCTATCGTGTGTCCGCCGATATGTAAGGTTGTGATATTCACCAGCTCAACCTCATTGATTTCTCCGCACACACCCCCGGAGTTAATCTCGGAAACATCTTCCAGCGGTTCATAGGAAAACGGTGTCAGTTTGTCTATGACCGTCACGGATGCGCCCGTGTCTATAATAAAATCCCCCTCTATACTACCGATTTGCAGGGTGGCGATGATGTGGAAACTATTGTCTTCCAACTCAACGACCTCTATCGGAATCTTTATCTCCATACAATTTCGTTTGCACAAAACTAAACATTTTCGGTGAAATCCAAAAAACGGGGGTGTTAATTTCAAAAAGATTTTTTTCCGGTAAGGGGTGAAACCGGCATAGTCATGGCGGTGAGCTACCTTTTTCTAACCCCGTGGGGTGGTTGTAGGGAGGCTTTTAGGCGGTTGTCTAAAGGCATCGCCTACTGTTCGCCTGATGTTCGCCCACACTTAGCCCACGTTTTAGTGAAAAATATGTTCTTTTAACACGAGCGATAAATCCGTGCAGCCTGTTATCACTCGGGCAAGTGGTTTGCAAGGTATCGGTTTCGCGTGAGGTTATCCCTAGTTTTAGGGGTAGTTGTCGTTAAAAGAGGGTATGTCAAAAGTCATTAAACTCCTCCGTCTGCTTCGCATCCAAGTGAGCCCGGAAGCCGGTCTCGAACCGGCTCTCGCTCGGCAAACCGAGAGCAAGCTCTCTATCTGCCCTCGCTTCTTGATTGCCGAGCGTGAGTTGGTTCGAGTCCGCTTCGGACTCAATACCCCGAAGGGGGGGATGGAGTTTGAAAAATGACTTTTACCACATTCGTATAGTGAGTGCGAGATTAGTTATTATGCCAGTTTATTTTTTGCGAGAAATACATGACGATTGCCAAAATGACGAATAATCCGATGCTTCCGGCGAGTAGGGCATAGGTTTCCAGTTGGATCAGGAAGAATATGTAAGTGTACAGGCACACGAGCAATCCCCCGATCGTGAAGGCTGTTTTCTTGATTTTTAGAATTCCGACCATATAGAGCGAGATCAATGTCGTGGTCGCAAGGGCGGAAAGCAGGTATGCCCACGTGAAGCTGATGTGTTCCGAGGTGGAAACGAGTAACGTGTAAAAAAGACAAAGCGCCAAGCCGACCAGCAGGTATTGAAGCGGATAGATGTTCTTTTTCTGCACGATTTCCACGAAGAAGCAAACGACGAATGTCAAAACAATGATAAGGAACGCGTATTTGGCGGAACGCGTGGATTTTTGGTAATGGTCGACGGGGAATAGTAAATCTACGCCAAAGATGGAAGAGGAAACAATGGAGAGCTCCCCGGGACGGATTGGATTGGAGGGCGTGTAATTCGAGAGGTCGGGTTGGTAAGACCTTAGTACTTGAGAGAAATTCCGGTTTATTTCCAGTACTTTCCACTTGCTCGTGAAACCGTTCGGGGTTACTTCTCTCTCCGAGGGTAGGAAAGCTCCCGAGAAACTTGGTGTCGGGCAATTGGAGTTCAGTGCCACGTTTGTCGTTTTGCCTACCGGGGCGAAAAGTATGGATGCCGATCCTTTTGTTGTCAGTTTCACGGAGAAATCAATTGTCTTGTCCGGGGTGAGCAGGTCGCTGACGTTAAGATGAATGGATGTTCCCGTGTAAACGATACTGTTGGGGTTGACGCCCGGTTCCATGTTGTATTTTTGTCCGTTCCACGTGAGGGCAACTTGTTCGCAGATGCCTCGCAGGTCGCTTACTCCAAGATTGAGTGTCGCGTTTTCGT
The DNA here is from genome assembly GCF_046365375.1 of Butyricimonas muris. Taxonomy (NCBI): domain Bacteria; kingdom Pseudomonadati; phylum Bacteroidota; class Bacteroidia; order Bacteroidales; family Odoribacteraceae; genus Butyricimonas; species Butyricimonas muris. The sequence continues at coordinate 119,357 of NZ_JBKEIT010000004.1, forward strand.
TCCACTTGATGTCTCGCGAGAGGTTTGTTTCCAAAAGATCTTTCGAGATGAATTTGCCTTTGAGTTCAAGCGAGGAATTGTAAACGATAATCTCATACAATCCTCGTTTGAGTTCTTGTGTTTCGATATCACCCGTGATGTCCAATTGATCCGGGAGATAGTTGATGTAGCCGGTTTTGTTTTTTCCCTTTTCGTCTTGATAAGTATAGCTTAGGGTAAGAACGGGACCGATGATTGTCTGCGGGCCGCTCCATTTTTGTTGCACCTCGGTTGTTGCTTCTTTCGCGGTGTTCTCTCGCTCGCTGATAAGGTTCTGGATCATAAACATGGGGATAATCAGGATAACGATGAGTACCCCGATAAGTAGGATTTTCAAGGTAATGGCGTCCCGGTTCTGTGTGTGTCTCTCTTTGTGCGGAAGGTTTGTTTGTTCGTTCATGGTGTTTTATTTTTAGTTGTTACTTGAAAAGAACTTTGAATTTCAAAGTAAATAAGGTAAAAAAAATTATATGTTTTGACTCTTTAGAAAATCTTCCAAGGCATTCAAGTGTTTGGTGAATGCTTCCCGTCCCTTTTCCGTCACCGCGAAGGTCGTGTTGGGACGCCGCCCGATAAATTGTTTTCTGCATTCGATGTACCCGAGTTCTTCAAGACTGCGGGTATGGCTGGCAAGGTTCCCGTCCGTGAGGTCGAGTAGGTTTTTCAGCGTGACAAAATCTACCGATTCGTTCACGATCAACACGGACATGATTCCCAGTCGTGCCTTGCTTTCGAAGGCCTTGTTTATATTTTCGAGTACTTCTTTCATTCGTTGAAGTTTGCTCTTTGTGGTTGCGATGTCTGGTGGCGTTCTACTTTATAATAAAAGTATATGCCTGCCAAAATATGGAGTAACCCGAACCCGATAACCCAAAACACGAGGGCATTGTTCACGACAAAGCTGTCAACGAGTCCCAACAGGATTTCCGCGTAACCCAAGTAGCGGATATCCGAGTAAGTGTACTTGGAGCAGTTGACAAGAGCCAGACCGTAGAATATGAGCATGATGGAAGAGGTCAGCCCGTAATAGTGTTGCCATATCAGGGAGATGCAGAAAACGCCCCCGGCGAATAACGGGAGAAAGAAATTCCAAAGCAGGCGATGAACCGATTTGTCCGTGAGGATGTTTCGGTTGGCTTTTTTTGCCTTGCAATAGCTCATGCAAAACACGGTGACAAGGGAGGTCAGTAATACGGCGATTGCGATAAGGCAGAGCAGCGTGAGGCGTTGGGACGCGTTGATTTGCTCGTGTGTGGTCAGAACTGAGTATGCCAGTCCCGTTGCAGTGCAAGCGTATATACCCACGAGTATGGATGATAAACCACTTATGGAGAGGAATTTCGTGGATTTTTCCATGAGATCCTTGATGTCGTGCAAGGTATCGAGTGCTTCGTTGTTTTTCATGTTTTAAAAGTTCTTTGTGATGCAAAGTTAAAGATAAATTTTGAATATCGTGTATGAAATGCGTGTATTTTTTATAGATTTGTATTAACCGGATAATTTATATGAAGTTATGAGAAAGTATATCGCGTTGATTTTTTTAGTTTGTTGCTTTTTGGAAGGAGTGGGGCAGAAGGCCGAGAAAATAACTCTTCCGGGGAGCGGGTTGGATAATTTTTATCGGGTTGACACGGGTGTCTACCGGGCAGACCAGCCTTCGGCGGCTGATTTTGTTTTACTCGAACGATACGGCATAAAGGAGATATTGAATTTGAGAAACTGGCACAGTGACGATGACGAGGCAAAAGGAACCGCTTTAAAGTTGCACCGCTTGAAGACACGTGCCTCGAAGATCGATGAGGAGGATATCGTGAAGGCGTTGCGAATTATAAAGAACCGGAAAGGGCCGATATTGATTCATTGCTGGCATGGTTCGGATCGGACGGGTGCCGTGATAGCGATGTACAGGATTGTTTTTCAAGGTTGGTCGAAAGAGAATGCCATAAAGGAAATGACGGAGGAGGGATTCGGTTTTCACAGGCAATTCAGCCAAATTATAGATATGATAAATCGTGCTGATATCGCGGCAATAAAACGGAAACTAGAGGCGAAACCCAAAATAAAAACCGTTCCGGCGCCCCGGAACGGTTCTCTAACAGAATGATCGTGAAGTACTATTGTTAGTTAAATAATTTCATGTCGTCGAGTACGTTCATTACCGTTTTTACTGCTTTTGCAGATTGTGCCAGTAATTCTTGCTCGTCTTTGTCGAGTTTAACCTCGATAATTTTCTCGATACCGTTTTTGCCCAAGATTACGGGAACTCCAAGGTAAATGTTGTTCATCCCGTATTCTCCGTTCAATAAAGCGCATACCGGGAATACTCTTCTGTGGTTGCATACGATAGCCTCAACCATTTGAGCGGCAGCGGCTCCCGGCGCGTACCAAGCGGAAGTACCCATTAATTTCACCAATTCGCCGCCACCTACTTTCGTTCTCTCGATGATAGCGTGCAGCGTGTCATGATCCATTAATTCCGTTACAGGGATACCGCCAACGGTGGTATATCTCGGAAGCGGAACCATGGTATCCCCGTGACCGCCTAATAACAATGCTTGGATGTCTTTCGGGGAAACATTCAATGCCTCGGCCAAGAATGCTCTGTAACGTGCGGTATCGAGGATACCTGCCATACCGAATACGCGGCTGGAATCGATCTTTGCCGTCAAGTAAGCGCAATAGCACATTACGTCGAGCGGGTTGGACACGATGATAATTTTAGCGTTCGGTGAATGCTTGATAATATTTTCGGTTACTGATTTTACGATGCCGGCGTTAGTTGCAATTAAGTCGTCGCGGCTCATTCCCGGTTTGCGGGGTAGTCCGGAAGTAATTACTACTACTTCAGAATTGTTGGTCGCTTCGTAATCGTTGGTCACACCTTTGATACGGGTATCATAAAGATTGATCGGGGCTGTTTGCCACATATCCAATGATTTTCCTTCTGCAACGCCTTCTTTGATGTCCAAAAGAACAACCTCATTCACGATGTCCTTTTCAGCGATGCAGTTCGCGCATGTTGCACCAACGTTTCCTGCTCCTACAACTGTTACTTTCATTTCTGTAATTTTTTATTGTTATACGTTTCGTTTTTTGGCTATTTGTTTGCTTTTTGCGCTGTCAAATGTAAGCCTTATTTTTTATTTCAACAATCTTTATGCCGAAAAATTACAGAATTTTTTCTGCAATGAAAAGAAGGTTTATAAAGTTCATAAAGTTTGTAAGGTTTATAAGGTTTGTAAAGTTTGTAAAGTAATAAAAAGGAGGGGTACTTCGTGAACCTTATGAACTTTATAAACTTTACAAACTTTATAAACTCAATGAAGTTGTTGCCATAGGCGGCTTGCAACAGCGTGCATTTGTCCTAAAATTCCGGTCGGTTTGTAACTTCCATTCTGTAATTTTTTCTGGAATGACAGGTACCAGAGGGTGAGTACGATTCCCTTGAGTACGCTGGAGATGGAGATGCTCCACCAGATACCGTTCAACCCCAGAATCGGGAAGGTCACGAGATAAAAGGCAAGCGGGATTCTTGCCCCGGTGAGCAGAATACCCACGATTGCCGGGGGTGTGGTACGCCCGCAACCATTGAAAGCTCCGGCCGTGACCTGTTCGATTGCCGAGAAAACTTGCGAAACGGCAAGGATTTTTAAATAGGCGCTTCCGGCAATTAGGGTTTGCGGTTCGTTGATGAAAATGCTGAAAATTTCTTTGCTTAGAAAGAGAAAAGCTGCCGTGGCAACGAGAGCGATTCCCCCGGCAAGTTTTAGCGTGTAGTGATACCCTTGACGTATCCTGACAAAGTCGCGTGCCCCGAAGTTCTGTCCGGTGAAGGCTGCCAGTGCCGTCGAGAATCCCGCGGCAGTCATCCACGTGATGGCCTCTATTTGTGCCCCGACACTTTGCACGGCAACCCCGATATGTCCCCATTGTGCCGCCACGGTGGCAAGCGTCAGCGAGAACATGGCAAACAAGGCGCTTTGCATACTGACGGGGAAACCCAGAGAAAATATCCGCTTCACGAAACGGGCACGCAAGCGGGTGAGATAATGGAGTTTGCCGATAGAGGATTCGCGGAAGTAAAGATTGCGTATAAAGATCGCGAACACGACCAGTTGCGAGAAGGTAGTGGCAACTGCCGCACCCGCCGAACCCATGGCGGGAATAAAGCCGCACCCGTATATGAGCAAGGGATCGAGTACAATATTAAACACCAAGCCCGTCGCGACGATTTTCAAGGGTGTTTTGCTATTGCCTTGCCCGTTGTACAGCCCGCTGTACGTGTTGTTGTTGAACGTGAAGAATAATCCCGGGGTGATCAATCGCATGTAATTGACCGCGAGCGAGGAAATATTTTCTTCCAGATGAAATAATCCCACTAGGGCAGGAGCCGCGATGAATATGAAACAAGCGTAGAATAAAGCGATAATTGACGAGAGCATGGCTGCCTGATTGGCGTATACGCGGGCTCTTTTGCCTGTACGTGCGCCAAGAGATTGAGAGATGGTAACCTCGACGCCGACTTTGCTGATAAACGAAAGTGCATTGCACAACCACGTGAAGAATCCGGCAACACCCACGGCTGCCACGCTTTCGCTTCCCAATCGCCCCAACCAGATCATGTCTGTCATGCTGTAGGCCATTTGGACGAAAGAGGCTGTGATCAAGGGAATTGCCATACTCCATATCCCTTTGCTGATGCTTCCGTGTGTCAGGTCGTTTACTTTTGTCATGCTCTTGTTTTTTGGCTTGCAAAAATATAAACCTTTTGGCAATTTCCTCTCACTTTTTTATACTTTTGCGGAAAGATGTAAAAATGATTAATATGAAAAATATCGCAATTATTGCAGGAGGAAATTCTTCGGAGTACGGGGTGTCGCTCCAGTCGGGAAACAATATTTATAACGAGGTGGATGAAACCCGTTATAATAAATACCTTGTTATATTAAAGGGGCGGGATTGGCACGTGAAGATTGGTGATGTGACTTACCCGGTGGACAAGAATGATTTTTCCTTCACGAAAGACGGGGAGAGGATTGCGTTTGATTTTGCCTATATCACGATTCATGGCAACCCCGGTGAAAACGGGTTGTTGCAGGGATACCTCGATATGATGGGCGTACCCTACGGGGGATGCAACGTGCTGGCTTCCGCGTTGACTTTTGATAAACACACGTGCAATGCTTATTTAAAGAGTTACGGGGTGAACGTGGCCAATTCCGTGATGCTGAAACGGGGGATGGCGTATGACGTGAACGAGATCATAGAGGAAGTCGGTCTGCCTTGTTTCGTGAAGCCGAATGCCGAGGGGTCCAGCTTCGGGGTATCGAAGGTGAAAGAGGCGGGACAGTTGGAGAAGGCGTTGCGGGAAGCATTCGCTCTTTGCCGGGAAGTGCTGATTGAAACGTTTATTGACGGGAAAGAGTTGACATGTGGTGTCGTGAAAGCCGGGGAGCTGGATTTTGCAATGCCCATAGCGGAAGTGATCCCGAAGAAAGAGTTTTTTGATTTCGAGGCAAAATACGATCCCAAGATGTCCGACGAGATTATTCCGGCACGTATTTCTCCCGAGTTGACCCATCGCATCAAGACGTTGTCGTCGATGATTTACGATATACTAAGGTGTGACGGTATCATCCGGGTGGATTATATCGTGCGTGATGACGAGATATTCATGCTTGAAGTGAACACCACGCCGGGAATGACTTCCAATAGTTTTGTGCCTAAAATGGTGCGGGCTATGGGCGGAACGTTGCGGGATGTGTTGACGAAGATTATTGAAGCCAAATTGAGTAATTGAATTTCCGCCTTAAATGATAATGCCTCCGCCCACGACATCCGTGCCCTCGTAGAGTACGGCACTCTGACCGGGAGTGATGGAATCCATGCCTTCGTGGAACTCTACCCGTAGCCCGCTCTCCTCGTGGTAGACGGATGCTTGGGCGCCCCGGTTGCGGTAACGGATTTTGGCATTCACCTCGAAGCCGTCCGGTAGAGAAGCGTATTTCATGAGGTTGATATCTTTTGCCCGGAAACCTTTACCTGTCAGTTCTTCACGGGTGCCTAGCACGACTTCGTTTTTCCGCGGGTCAATGGCCACGACGAACATGGGATGTCCGAGGGCAATGCCCAGCCCTTTGCGTTGCCCGATGGTGTAGTTGGGGAAACCCCGGTGCTCACCCAAGCGTTTGCCGGATGTATCGACAAATAGCCCGGGACCGTATTTCTCCGTGAAGTTATCCACGTTCTCGGCAAGGAAAGCGCGGTAATCGTTATCCGGGATAAAGCATATCTCTTGGCTTTCAGTTTTCTTGGAAAGTTTTTCATGGCCTTTGGCGAGAGCGATTTGCCGGACTTCCGGTTTTGTCAGTTCACCTAAAGGAAACAGCGTTCGGGCAAGATTCTCTTGTGTCAGTGTCCACAGGAAATAGGTCTGGTCTTTAGTTTCGTCCACTCCTTTGCGCAAGAAGTAACGTCCGTTCTGTTGACCGATGCGGGCGTAATGTCCGGTAGCGATGTAGTCACACCCGAGTTCGTCGGCCATTTCGATCAATTTGCCCCATTTGATCGTGGAATTGCAAAGTACGCAAGGATTGGGCGTGTGTCCTTGTAAATATTCGTCGATGAAATTCCGTATCACCAGATCTTTGAAATCCTGACGTATATCCAATATATGATGTTCAAAGCCCATTTGCTGTGCCATGTGTTTTGCCTCGAAGATCGCGTTTACGCTGCAACACCCTTTTTCCTTCTCCATGCAGGCTTGCGAGATTTGATCGTACACCCGGTAGGTAACCCCGACCAACTCGTATCCCTGATCTTGTAATAACATGGCGGCAACCGTGCTGTCAATCCCGCCGCTCATGGCCATTAAAACCCTCATAATTTTAGATTTAATGATTTTAGATTTTAGATTGCTTCTCCTTGTTCGTGCGCTCAACTACCACTGTATAGGTGAAGTGGAGGGGACATTTTCAATTATTTACTCATAAATCTTGCCTCGCTGTGGTAATCATCTTTTTCGATGTCGATATCGGGTTCGATGAGTTCGCCGGAGCCGGACAAGGTGAATTTCAAGTATTTGATCTGTTTCCCTCGGGATAACCATTGTTGTTCGTAGAATGTTTTGATACCTAGTATTTTATCATCCAGTTCGCTCGCGTAAAGGTCGTCCGTGTTGACAAAAGCGGTCAATCCGTTCAGGCGGATAAGTTCAGCCGTGTATTGATACAGGAAAGGACTATCCGTTTTGAGGTGGATGATTCCGTCTTCTTTCAGCATCTTTTTATAGAGCGAGAGGAAGCGGGTTCCCGTCAGGCGCTTGCGGGCCTTTGCCATTTGCGGGTCGGGGAACGTGATCCATATTTCGGAGATTTCCCCGGGGGCGAATACCGACTCAAGCATCTCGGCATGCGTGCGCAGGAATACCACGTTTTTCATGCCCTTTTCTTGGGCTATTTTAGCCCCGGTCCACATCCGGGCTCCTTTGATGTCCAACCCGATAAAATTCTTCTCCGGGTAGAGTTCTCCCAGTCCCACGGCGTACTCGCCTTTGCCGCATCCCACTTCCAGTACAATCGGGTGGGCGTTGCCGAACACTTGTTCTCCCCATTTCCCTTTTAGCTTGTAATCCGTGCGGAAAACCTCGTCATGTTTCGGTTGGAACACGTTATCCAGTGTTTCCATTTCCGCGAATTTTGCCAGCTTATTCTTCGCCATATCCCAATCGCTTAATTTTCTAATTTAGTTATCTTAACCCCTATATTTTTTATTCCTTTCAATTCCTTTTCTTTCATGCGGTGACCGATCTCTACCGTGTAGATACCCGCGGAATCCAAGTGAAGTATTTCTTCCGAGGTTTGGGTTACGGTTTTCAATCCTCCCAATCCTTGTCCCACCCATTCGCCGTCCTTATCCGCCAAAGTGATGTCCGAACTTAGGTTGATTGTTGTCAGGTGCGGGTGGGAGATGGTGAGCCAACAACTCAGACCATGTAGTTTATAATCCGTCGAGTGCCGTACGCATGTGCTTAACACGTAATCGCCCGGTCGCGTGATGTTGAATTCAAATTTGTAATTACTATCCCGGTTCCATGTCTCGCGGGCGATGGATTTGTAATTTCCCGCGTCGGGGGTAATGTTACAAGCCATGCAACACGATAAAATGAATAAAGTGTAAATACCAAGTTTCTTGCTCATCACGTTCGGTCGTTATTGCTCGTTTTTAATAGTGTTTCCAGTTCCGCGATCATCATTGCCGTGGCTCCCCAGATAAAATGATTATCAATCTTGTAGCCCGGTGCGACAATCTGTCGGTCGTTCCGGTAAAGCGAACGCGAAGTTTTATTCTTGTCGTCAAATAAATCATTTAACGGGATGACTATCACTTCCTCCACTTCATCTTCCGAGAGTACAAAATTAGGTATTTTCGGGATTGTTCCAACAATGGGTGTTATATTAAAGTTGCTTAACGGGATATACACGTCGCTCAAACTCCCGATAATCGTGACGTCTTCGGGGTTTACCCCGATCTCCTCGTGACACTCCCGCAAAGCGGTATCACGTGCATTCGTGTCTTCCGGCTCCGTCTTCCCACCCGGCAGGGCGATTTGTCCCCCGTGATATTTCCCCACCGAAGTACGTTGTATAAAAGGGATTGCCCAATCCTCCCGGTAAGGCATCAGCAGCATGAGCACGGCGCTATTCACGGGGGAATGCTGATGTATTTCTTCTATTCCCTTAACGTGATTAGGTTCGGGTGTCATGAGGGCGTGTGCCGCCGCTCCCGGTAATTCTCGTGCTAGAACTTTTTGAACTGTTTCAATTGTCACCGTTAATCTAAAATTTAAAATCTAAAATCAGTATGGTTTTTGTACCGCACTCAACACCCTTAAGATGTTATCTCCCCACAACTTGTGCAATTCTTCCGGCGTGTAGCCTTCGCGGAGGAGTTCCACGGTGAGGTTGATAACCTCGTTGGCGGCACGGCAGCCGATAAGTTTTTCCGTGTCGTCGCCGTCGAAGTCCGTGCCGATGCCCACGTGGTCGATGCCCACGAGGCGGACGATGTGGTTGATATGAGCCACGGTGTCCAGAATGGTCGGGTTGGGTTGCGCGCTCAGGAACGAGTTGTACAGGCACACCTGTACTACGCCTCCCTTGTCGGCGATGGCTCGAATCTGGTCATCTGTCAAATTGCGGGGGTGATCGCGTAACGCTCTCGCGGACGAGTGGGAAGCGATAATCGGGGCTTCGCTGGTTTCCAGCACATCCTGCACGGTTTTGGCGTTGGCATGCGAGATGTCCACGATAATTCCCAAGCGGTTCATCTCTTTCACGACTTGCCGTCCGAAATCACTCAACCCGTTGTGTTCCGGTTCGCCTTTTGCCGAGTCGCAAATGTCATTGCTGCCGTTATGGCACAGGGTGATATAAGTGACTCCCATTTTCTTGAACATCTCGAGGTTCGCGATATCCTTCCCGATAGCGTACCCGTTTTCGATGGCAAGGAATATCGCTTTCTTTCCGGCATTCTTCAGGTAAAGCAGGTCGTCCTCGTTATAGGCAATTCCCACTCGCGACTGGTTCAGTTTCACTTGTTCCGATATCTGGTACAGGATGTCGACAGCCTTTCGGGTGGCGGCACGCGAGGCTTCCTCGTCCCGGCTGTCTTGATGCAGGTAAGCTACCATGAAGACGGCGTCCTCTCTTCCTTCCTGCATTTTGGGGAGGTCTACTTTCACGTCCTCGTGGCGTTGTCCGAAGTTGAAACCCGGGGTGAATTTCATCGGGGTATCGCAGTGTGTATCGACAATCAAGCTGTTCCGGTGGATTTCTTTTGCCTTCTTGAACAGGGTGGCCTCGCTCACGAAATAGTGGAAAAGTTTCATCATCCGTTCGTCGGGGCGTACCGCCATTTTCTCCGGGTGCCATTGCACGCTGAAGACGCGGTGTCCCGGCATACCTTCCATCGCCTCGATAATCCCGTCGGCAGAGGTCGCCGTCACGCGGAATCCGGGGGCGATGTCCTTGATGGCCTGATGATGGTAAGAATTAACCGTGATGGAGTCTTCTCCCATGATTGAGTGGAGTATCGAGTTATTGATGATATTCACCCGGTGCGAGCCGTATTCCCGGCTGATTGTCTGGCTGTGTTTTAAAGCCGGTTGCTCGTGTTGCGAGTAGATATCCTGATAGTTGGTACCCCCGAAAGCCATGTTGATAATCTGGTGTCCGCGGCATATCCCGAAGATGGGGATTTGTCGGTCGGATGCCAGTTTTACCAGCGTCAGGTCGAATTGATCTCTCGCGGCATCCACGTCCCGCAGGGGAGGGATGGGGTCTTCGTTCCCGTACAGCGGGTTGATATCGCCCCCGCCCGTGAGCATAAGCCCGTCGAGCGTGTCTATCGTTGCCCGCAAGCTCTCGATGTCATTATGCACGGGTATTAGCACGGGAATACCGCCCGCTTGCAGGATGGAAATCACGTATGAATGTTCTATACAGGAGTTCCCGTTCTCGAAATTTGCCGTGATACCGATAACCGGTGCGTGGGCTTGTGTCTGGCGATCGTCTATCGCCTTGTATAAGGTATCCAGATTTGCCGGATAAATAATGTTATTCATAGAAATGCAAGTTACAATTGAAAATTGAAAATGGAGAATTGAAAATGTAAGTATTCGCCATAAATCTGAAATCATAAATCATAAATTATAAATCATCGGTCACGGGAATTTTAATTCGCCCCCGTTCGGTTGCACGATAAGTTCCGCGTTCGTTCCCAGTATCAACGGGTAATTGCCTCGGGTATGCCCTGCCGGTAGCCCGAAGCAAACCGGGTACGCGTAATCTTTCACGGCATCGTGAATGATGTGGTACACCCTTTCCTTAAATTCGGGGTCGTCATTCCGTCCGAATTCCCCGACCGCGAGTCCTGCCAGATGTTGGAACTTGCCCGCGTATTTCATGCATCGGATGCTTCGGTCAATCCGGTATATATCGTCTGTCGGGTCTTCAAGGAAAAGAATCGTGCCCCGCGTATCGCGTTCGATGCGCGTGTCGTGCAAGCTGTGAATCCATGTCAGCATTCCGCCGATAAGTTCCGCTTCCGCGAGTCCCGTGCGGTTCAGCGGGTGAGGTTTCGTGGCGTACGCCGAAATAATACCGAACAGGAAATTCCGGAGTTGTGTCAACGCTTCCGGTGTCGTTTCTTGGAGGTTCGAGGGCATGGAAGCGTGAAGGCTTTCGATGCCTAACGAGTGTAACTTCGAGTGCAGCACGGTAATGTCGTTCATGCCGATTACCCATTTCGGGTTTCCCTGAAACACGGAATAGTCGGCATCCTCGATGATGCGGAGTATCCCGTAATCTCCCGCCATGCACCAGATAGCCCTGATGTCCTCGGCGTCAAGCGCGGCTTGTAGGTCTGCCAAACGTTCTTCATCAGTCCCTGCCATTCGTCCGTCCCGCGCCAAGACGTGTTCCCCGGGAACGGGAATCAGTTCCCACGAGGCGAGTAATGCCGCGGCGGCGTCCAGTTGTTCTTTTGTCGTGATGCCCGAGGGGGAAACAAGCGCCACCTTATCCCCCGGCTGCAGGTATATAGGTCGTAACATAATAACGATAGTTTGTTTTATTGTACGAAGGTACGGTTTTAATTTGGAAATGTAATCATTTAGGAATTTGAAAATGGCAGGGATTTAGTGATTTCTTGTATAGCCGGCACTCTCTTCCCGCGGTATCGGGATGATTATTTCTGTAATCCAATATCGCGTGCCTGATCTGCAAGTGGTCTTTGTCACTTTTATTAACACTCTTCCTACTATTCATGTATTGCCGATGTATTGCGCCCTTTGGCAATAGATCGGCAATACATGTGCAATAGATCGGCAATAGATAAATGAGGTGATGAGTGCGGGAGAAGGCGTGGTTCAAGGGGTATGACGTGTGTTAAAATAAGTGAATAATAACGTAAACCGGGTAGTTTAACCTCGAATTGAATATATTTTAACAAATATTACGCCCGTTCGCGGTTGATATTTTCACTTAACGGCAAGATAATATAACTAAAATATAGGTTTATGTTGGAGTAATACTCTATTAATGGATTGTCTGGCGGGCGAAAAAACATTCAAAATGCCTGTTTAATCAATTTGTTTCCCATCCGGTGTAAGCTATCCCGTTTGGCGCGTTCGCTTTCGCGAAAAAGATTGCCCCGGTACGAAATTCACAATATTTTCGTAACTTTGCCACTTCGTAGAGTGAACGGTATTTTTTTACTTGGCTTTATGAACTTTATAAATGTTATAACTTTACAAACTTGAAATAGAAATATATGAGCAAGTTCAAGAGAAATTTGGTTACCACGGCGTTGCCTTACGCTAACGGTCCCGTGCATATCGGGCATCTGGCAGGTGTTTACGTGCCCGCTGATATTTACGTGCGTTACTTGAGAAAGAAGGGTGAGGAGGTTGCGTTTATCGGCGGCTCGGACGAGCACGGGGTACCTATCACGATCAAGGCGCAGAAGGAAGGGGTAACCCCGCAGGATATTGTTGATCGTTATCACAAGATTATTAAGGATTCATTTGCCGAGTTGGGGATCTCTTTTGATATATATTCCCGCACGAGTTCGAAGACGCATCACGAGTTGTCGTCGGCGTTTTTCAAGAAACTTTATGACGAGGGGAAGTTTATAGAGAAGACTTCCATGCAGTTCTATGACGAGAAAGCGGGGCAGTTTCTTGCCGACCGTTATATTATAGGTACATGCCCCCGTTGCGGGAACGAGCGGGCGTATGGCGACCAGTGCGAGGCATGCGGCACGAGCCTGAACGCTACCGATCTGATAAACCCGGTATCCGCTATCACGGGGAATAAACCGGAATTGAAGGAAACGAAACACTGGTATCTGCCTTTGGATCAATACGAGGGATGGTTGAAGGAGTGGATTCTGGAGGAGCACAAGGAATGGAAGCCGAACGTTTACGGGCAATGCAAATCGTGGTTGGATAGCGGTTTGCAGCCTCGCGCGGTGACCCGTGATTTGGATTGGGGTGTGCCTGTCCCGGTAGAGGGTGCCGAGGGGAAAGTGCTTTACGTGTGGTTTGACGCCCCTATCGGTTATATTTCCGCCACGAAAGATCTCACGCCGGAATGGGAAAAATACTGGAAAGACCCGGAAACGCGCATGATTCATTTTATCGGTAAGGATAATATCGTGTTCCATTGTATTATTTTCCCGGCGATGTTGAAAGCCGAGGGATCTTATATTTTGCCGGACAACGTGCCTGCCAACGAGTTCCTGAATCTGGAGGGAGATAAGATTTCCACGTCCCGCAACTGGGCGGTTTGGTTGCACGAGTATCTGGTGGATTTCCCCGGGAAACAGGACGTGTTGCGCTACGTGTTGACTGCCAATGCACCGGAAACGAAGGATAACGATTTCACGTGGAAGGATTTCCAAACCCGCAATAATAGCGAGTTGGTGGCTATCTACGGGAATTTCATCAACCGCACGCTGGTGCTAACGCAGAAGTATTTCGATAATATCGTGCCGGAACGGGGTGAATTGACGGATTACGACAGGGAGGTGCTTGCCGAGATACCGCGAATCATCGAACGCGTGGAGAAGAGTTTGGATACGTTCCATTTCCGCGACGCTTTGAAGGAAGCGATGAATCTTGCCCGTCTGGGTAATAAATATCTTGCCGATACCGAACCTTGGAAAGTGATCAAGACGGACGAGGCGCGGGTGAAAACCATTTTGAATATCTGTTTGCAGATTTCGGCTAATCTTTCCACTTTGATGGAACCGTTTATGCCGTTCTCTTCACGAAAGTTGCGCGAGTTCATGAATATCGACGCGATCGAGTGGAGCAAGATGGGGGACGGCGTGATCCAAGCGGGACACGAGTTGGGGCAGGCAGGATTGTTGTTCGACAAGATCGAGGACGACGTGATTCAAGCGCAGGTTGATAAACTGCTTGCCACGAAAAAAGCGAACGAGATGGCGTCTGCCACGGCTGCTCCCGCGAAGGAGAACATCAATTATGATGATTTTATGAAGATGGATATTCGTGTGGGTAAGATTATTGCCGCCGAGAAAGTGGCTAAGACGAAGAAGTTGATGAAATTGACTGTCGATACGGGTATCGATCAGCGGACTATCGTGTCGGGCATTGCCGAGCATTACGCGCCGGAGGAGGTGATCGGGCGGCAGGTGAGCGTGCTGGTGAATCTGGAGCCGAAACCGTTGAAGGGGATCGTGTCACAAGGCATGATACTGATGGCGGAGAATGTCGACGGGACTCTTTCTTTTGTTACTCCCGATAAGGAGGTGAAACCGGGATCGGAGATACGATAGTCGCCTTTGGCGAGTTGCAGGTTACAGGTTGCATTTGCCTTCGGCAAGTTGCAGGTTGCTCCTCTAGCGTTCAAGACTGTATTTTAGTTCTCCCTCTGTTTATAGAGGGAGTACCCCGAAGGGGGGAGGGAGTTTATTCATTTTAGATTGAATGATTTTAAGATTTTAGATTAACTCCTCCGTCACTTCGTGCCACCTCCTCTATAAACAGAGGAGGAGTTGGAATACAGTCTTGAACGCTAGAGGAGCAACTTGTAACTTGCCGAAGGCAAATGCAACCTGTAACCTGCAACTCGCCGAAGGCGATACTAATGTTATAAAATTTCAGAATAGGGAGGTGAATTAGGATTTTGTTAACTTCGGTTCACGAGGGGGTGTGATGGTGTTATGTGTTGATTATCAGTTGTATTTGTATTGAAATGTAATTCTTAAAAAAATAGTTGTCATTTTTAAGACTAACAAATATTTAACCTTACCTCAACTAAAGTATAACAGTAATAATCTCATTTTCATGGAGTAATGCCTTACCTTTGTATCGTAAGAAATTACAAAAGCCAATATGGCAAGAATGAATAAGAATAATAATTTAAAAAAATAATGATATGAAAAAGTATATTGTATTAGTTTGCATCGGAATGTTAGCATTGTTTGTAGGTGGAATCAGTTTAGCAAAAACTCAGACTAACGGAATCGAGTGTGCTTACGCTAAGCAACAGAATCTTAACGCTACTTCCAAGGTCGTGAAAGTACAGAAAGTGGGAAAAGATGTGATTTACGGTCCCGTGAGTTTGCCCGAGGTGGTTGTAAGCACGAAGAGGAAAGCTTGAAACGGCTTTTGTAAAGAATAGGAAAACGAGGCTTTTGACAGGCCTCGTTTTTTATTGCCCGAATATTTGCCTTGCGTGTATCGTTGCATTTATTTTGGATTGACAAAATAATCCTTATTTTTGTATCTGAATACTAGATGACGAACCGGATGCAGGCTATAAACATTCATTCAGAGGAGTTTTTGGAAGATTTGAAACAAGGAAGACAAGAGGCTTTCCAAGCTTTGTTCATGTCTTTTCATAAACCCTTGTGTTTTTTTGCCGCCCGTGTCGTGAGGGATGGCGAGGAGGCGGAGGATATCGTGCAGGAGGTGTTTCTCTCGTTTTGGAAAATGGAGCGGGAGAGTTTCCCCAATTTGAAAACGATTAAGACTTTTCTTTATAATAGCGTGCAGAATCGTTGTTTGAATTATTTACGGAATTTGGAGATTCGGGATCGGAATTACCGGAATCTGAACCGGGAGGAATTGGACGAGGATTATTTCCTGTGCCAGCAGATTCGTGCTGAAATTATCGCGGAGCTTTTCGGGGCAATAGACGAATTGCCGGAGAAGAGCAAGGAGATTTTCAAGAAATCGTATATCGACGGGCAGGAGGATAAGAAGATTGCCGAGGAGTTGGGAATTTCGTTGAACACGATTAAAACTCAAAAGCAACGGGCAAAGTCTTTTCTGAGGGTACGTTTGGGGGATTTATTCGTTTATGTAGGGATGTTCTTCCCGGGAATCTAAAATATTTTTTACTTCCGTGTCACCCATTTGCCGGACGAGTGTGTTTCTGGTGTAAATGAACGTGAAAGATGGGAATAGAAAAGGAAATACATGAATTGATTATTGCTTATCTGCGGGGAGATATTTCCACGGAGGAACAGGTTGTGTTGCGGGAATGGTTGGCGCGGGATCGTCGTCACGGAGAGTTGTTGGAG
Source organism: Butyricimonas muris (assembly GCF_046365375.1). Taxonomy (NCBI): domain Bacteria; kingdom Pseudomonadati; phylum Bacteroidota; class Bacteroidia; order Bacteroidales; family Odoribacteraceae; genus Butyricimonas; species Butyricimonas muris. Next base: position 135,512 of record NZ_JBKEIT010000004.1, read on the forward strand.
GAGTTGAAGAGTAAGGACGTGCTCCGGCGGGATGCGGTTATTTATGCCTCGTTCGATACGGCAGGACGATGGAAGAGGTTGCGGCAGGAGATGAATAAGGTGCCTCGCGGGAAATCCCGACTATTGCTTCGTTGGGTGGCGGTTGCCGCGGTGTTTGCTGTCGCGGTTTTGACCGGGGTGTTTTATTGGCAGGCGTATGACAGTCCGGGGGTGGAAGTGGCGGAGAGTGTACGGATTCTTCCCGGAAGCTCGCACGCCGTGTTGATCACGGAGAGCGGAAAACAAGTATCGCTTTTGGGAATGAAGGATACCACGCTTGTGTTTGCCGGAAATGAACGCGTGGAGATCAGTGAAGACGGTCGTTTGAAATATCATCTGACTACAGCTTCGACTGTACCGGAATGGCATACATTGAAGATCCCGCGGGGTGGTGAGTTCCAGATTACGTTGGATGACGGGACGGAGGTTTGGTTGAATAGTGATACCGAGTTAAGATACCCGTCTCATTTTGTCGGGACGGAAAGACGCGTGCAATTGACAGGAGAGGCTTATTTTAAAGTCGCACCGAACGAGGAGGCTCCTTTTATAGTAGATACGAGGGGAATGGATGTAAAGGTGTTGGGGACTTCTTTCAATTTATCCGTGTATCCGGATGAAAAGGTATGTCACGCTACTCTTGAGAAGGGGCGGATACAGGTAAACGATAAGGAGAACGGGAAGCAGGTGGTGTTGAGCCCGGGAGAGCAGGCGGTGTTGTCGGGAGAGATGTTGGAGGTGCGAACGGTGAACACGAGGTTGTACAGTTCATGGATAAAAGGACGTTTTTCGTTCGCGAGCGAGGATTTGGAAGGGGTTATGCGAACATTATCGCGTTGGTATAACGTGGAGTATGTTTTCTCGAATGTCTCGATGAAGGATAAACGTTTCACGGGAACTATACCGAAATACACGGAGATCTCTCAAGCGTTGAAGATGATAGAGATGACTTCCGACGTGCAATTCAAAATACGGGGAACGACGATTATTATACAATAAAAAACAGGAAGTGCGGCTAACACGTCCTGTCTTAAGTGAGAAATTGATTTTATCACAAACAATTTAACATTACAAAGTTATGAAAAAAAAACCGAATGTAAGAGCGGGGGAACCTGCTTTTAGGAAAATTTGTACAGTTATGAAACTATGTCTTGTTCTATCTTTACTGGCGGTATTGTCCGTGTCTGCACGCGGTGTGGCGCAGAACGTGAAACTGTCTATGGAGAAAAAGTCCGTGAGTTTATTGAATGTGTTGAATGAACTTGGGGAGAAGTCCGGTTATGAGTTTTTCTACAATGATGACGAAGTTACCGGGGTAAAGGTGTCCGTGTCCGCGAAGGACGCGACGGTGCAGGAGATTCTGGACCAAGTTTTGAAAGGAACGTCATTGACTTATCACATCGTGGATGACGTGTTTATTATTACCCCGAAGAAAGCCACGGATGAGAAAAAGAATGTATGGCGGATTTCCGGGGTGGTGAAGGATAATAAAGGTGAGCTTCTGCCCGGAGTGACGGTAGTGATAAAGGGTACACAGACCGGAACGGCGACAGACGCGAACGGAAAGTTCAAAATAGAGTTTTTGGATGCTGAAAAGAAATCCGTTACGCTGGTATTCTCTTTTATCGGAATGGTCACTCAGGAACGGGAGATAAAAGAGTACGTGAAGGAGGGACTTGAAATAGTCATGCAACCGGACGAGGAAGAACTGGAGGAAGTTATTATTACCGGTATGGGGAATAAGGCTAAAAGCAGTTTCACGGGTTCGGCAACTGTCGTTAGCCGTAAGCAGTTGATGAGCGTGGGGACAAAGAGTTTGTTACAGAGCTTGGCGGCTTTTGTTCCGGGGCTGCAAATCGTGAAGAATAATGATATGGGGTCAGACCCGAACACGAGACCGGAGATTCTGATTCGCGGTCGAAGCAGTTTCGAGGGCTCTTCCAATGTACCGACCTTTATCGTGGATGGGGCTGAGGTCGATTTGGATTATGTTTTCGATATGGATATGAATGACGTGGAAACGGTGACCGTGTTGAAAGATGCTTCGGCTTCCGCGTTATACGGTTCTAAAGCGGCAAAAGGCGTGGTGGTTATCACGACAAGACCTTTGCGTGCCGGAAAGTTGAGGGTTTCTTACAGCGGAACTTTACGGACTTCGATACCGGATGTGCGGGATTATGATTTGTTGAACGCGGCGGAAAAATTGGAGTACGAGCGTTTGGCAGGGGTGTATGATGATAGTGGAAAATCGCAATACGAGAAAGATATTGAGTATAATGAAAAATTCAAGCGGGTACGGGAAGGTGTGAATACGGACTGGTTGTCCAAGCCGTTACGTAATTCTGTTTCACAGAATCATAATTTGAATGTTGCCGGGGGGGATGATTATATCCGTTATACTCTGGGGGCCCGTTACGGTTCGGAACAGGGGGTGATGAAAAAATCAAAACGTGATCGTTATTCTTTGAACTTCAGGTTGTCGTATAATAAACAGGATAAGGTTTACGTGTCGAACACGACGACGATTACCTCGGTGAATAGCGAGGAATCACCTTACGGCACTTTTAATAAATATGTCGAGTTGAACCCGTATGATCGGGCTTATAATTTGGATGGAACGTTGAATAAGGTGTTGAGTTTTGGTGTTTCCAATCCGTTGTTCGAGGCGACGCTGGGTAGTTATGATCGAAGTGAACAATTTTATTTGAATAATGTGCTTGATTTGCGTGTAGAGGTGTTGCCGGGTTTTCGGGTGGAAGGTTTTTTCTCGCTGAATAAGTCAAAAGATGATACGGAGAAATTTACTTCTCCGGAGTCGTACGAGTTCAGGAATAAGGATGCTTCGGAATCCGGGAGAATAGAGGTGTCGAATAATAAAGCGATGACTTATGAAGGGCGTGTTACTCTGTCTTATAATAAGATGTTCGGGACGGGAACATTGTTGAACGCGATGGGGGGCGGGAATGTACAGTCCTCGGAAAGGAACGGTAATGGTTACGCGGGGGTGGGACTTTATTCGGATAAGCTGGGACATCCCGCTTTTGCCACAAGGTATCCGGAAGGTGCGACCCCGAGCGGAAGTCAGGATTTGGAACGTTCCATGGGATTGTTCCTGAACGCTAACGTGATTTATGATGACCGTTATTTTGCCGATGCTTCAATCCGGTATGAAGGGTCTTCCAAATTCGGCGAAGATCAGCGTTTTACGCCTTTCTGGAGTTTAGGGTTGGGGTGGAATATTCATAAAGAGAAATTTTTGAATATGTCTTCGACGGATAGGATTAAGTTGCGCGGGAGTTTGGGATACACGGGTAACGCTTCTTTTTCTCCCTATCAGGCAATGACAACGTATAAATATGATGCAGGTTTGGATTATGATAAGGGGATAGGGGCGATTCCCATGGCTATCGGCAATCCGGATTTGAAGTGGGAGAGGGCGTTGACTTATAATGTCGGGTTGGATGTCGTTTTGTTTAAGAACCGGTTGGATTTCACGTTGGAATATTATAGCAAGACAACGGATAATTTGCTGTTGGATGTGGCGAAAGCTCCTTCCGTGGGAACGACCACGGCAAAAGAGAATATGGGTAAATTGTTGAATACCGGTATCGAGTTCCAGACCCGGGTGGTTGCGGTTTCCAATAAAAGTTGGAATTGGTCGCTATCGTTGAATATGCAGCATAACGAGAATAAAATTAAAAAGATCAGTAATGCCTTGGAGAAGATGAACGAGGAGTTGAATACGGCGGAGGGGACGTTGTTGCCACCCCCTGTTTACGTGGAAGGAGAGTCATTGAGTGCCGTGAAGGCCGTGAAATCCGGGGGTATTGATCCGGCTACCGGGCAGGAGGTTTTTATTGATCGGTTTGGTGTCCCGACTTTTATTTATAATTATTGGGATAAGCGGACGTACGGGGATTCGGACCCAACGGTGTCCGGGACGTTGGGTACCTATTTGACGTTTAAAGGTTTCGCTTTGAATATGTTGTTTAATTACGAGTTGGGTGCGACGGTTTATAACCAGACGTTGGTGACTCGGGTTGAAGGTGCCAATCCGCGACGGAATGCAGATAAACGGGTATTCCAAAGTCGCTGGAAAGAGGTGGGGGACCGGGTGAAATATAAGAATATCGCGGAGCAGACAACTCCCGATATTACCAGTCGTTTCGTGCGGGACGAGTATATGATTAATATGCAGAGTTTGAGTCTTTCATATGATTTTACCCCGGAGATTTGTCAAAAACTTTATTTAAGCCGTTTGAGGGTGGAGTTTTTGATGAATGATGTGTTCCGGGCTTCAACGATCAAGCAGGAACGAGGGTTCTCGTACCCTTTTGCCCGGAGTTTCGAATTTTCGCTTAGTGCAGCATTTTGATACGAACTACTAAAACGAATAATATGAAAAATAGAAGATATATTTGGATGGCAATGCTGGTACTGTTCTCTTTGGGCAGTTGTAACAGCTTTTTGGATATCAAGCCGGAGGGTGAGCTAGTGCAGGATGAACAATTTAAAGATGTGCAGGGATACCGGGACGCAATGTACGGGATCTACGCGTCTATGGCACAGGGGGAGTTGTACGGGATGATGATGAATTGGGGATTGGCGGATGTTCTCGGTCAGCAATTCGGGGATGAATACGGACAATTTGCTGATGCAAGTGACGGGTGGGCTGGAAGTAAATATGCTTATATTAAATATGCCTCGATTTATGATTATAAGGATCAGCGGATGGAAAAGCAAATTGAATCTGTCTGGACGAAGTTGTACGAGTGTATTTCTTACGTGAATAATGTGATTGTCAACATAGATAGAGAGGATTTGAATAAAGATCCTGATCTGAAGTTAATCAAGGGAGAGGCATACGCGGTGAGAGCTTTTTTACATTTCGAGGTGATGCGTCTGTTCTGTGATAATTACCGGATGAATCCCGACGCGGGTGGTGTTCCTTATGCCTATACTTTTGATTTAAGTAGTAAAAAAGTATACACGTTGGCGCAATGTTATGACAATGTATTGGCGGATTTGAGTGAGGCTGCCCGTAGTTTAGCCGGGGATGGCGATATTTATAATACGACAACAGTAGATTCGTATCGTAGAAAACGTTATTCACATTGTAATTTGTACGCGGCGTGGGCAATTAAGGCCAGAGTATTTTATACCAGAGGGGATTTGGATAGTGCCGCTTATTATGCTGAAAAGGTGATTGCTTCCCCGGGAGTGGGCTTGACGGAACGACAGAACTTTGAGCATGTAAAACGCTACGGTACGCACACGGAATTAATTTGGGGGTTATTTACCAACAAGATGTACACGGATTATAAAGAATTGTTCTTGCAGAGTGCCGTTACCTTGAATGCAACGTTGCGGGCGGATATAAAGGCTTTATATGAGGTGTCGCAATTCACGGCAGATAGTAAGGATTTGCGTTACACGAGTTTTTTTCAGGATAAAGGGTACGAGGGGCATTTCTTTATTCGATTATTAAGCCCGACGGAAGGGGCGAGTAATAAGCCGACACAGTATTTTAACGGAACTTGTCTGGTACGTTTGCCTGAAATGTACTATATTTTAGCTGAGGCTAATTATTCGAAAGATAAAGAGAAGGCTCTTGGTTATTTGAACGCGGTTCGCGGTAGCCGGGGATTGGCTGACATTGAAGCTTCGTTGGTGGATTCTCAAGATAAATTTCTGAAGGAGATGACGAGGGAACGCACGAGGGAATTTTACGGGGAAGGGCAGATGTTCAGTTTTTACAAGTGTCATAATTTGGGTTTTCGAGATTTTCTGGATAAAGTGGATGTGGTTCCGTCTAAAGATGTATTCGTTCTCCCGTGGCCCAAGTCCGAACAGGAGTATGGAGTTACTAACCAATAAAATGTAAAGAGATGAGAAAGTTATATATATTGTTGATTGTGTTTACAGTCTCTCTGTTTATAGGGTGTGATGAAAATGGAGAGAGCGGGTATTATGAGGATAAAGACCGGATTTATTTTGTGAAGGACAGTCTTGTTTGCCGGTTGGGGGAGATGCAGATGGATGTGGAAACTTACACGGTGAAGGTTCCGGTGAAGGTGTTGGGGCAACCTCTCGGGGAGAATCGAATGTTTAAAATAAACGTGAATCAAGAGTTGACAACAGCCCCGGGAGATTCTTATACTTCATTGTCGACAGAATTTGTGGTGGACAAGGATTCCGTGAACGCGTATATCCCGATAGAATTGTTGAGGAGTAGGATAGACCCGATGGTGGACACGGTGTACCGGATCGTGTTGGATCTGGAGGCAAATGATATGTTTGGGTTAGGGGTACAGGAAAAATTACAAAGTAAGGTTGTGTTTAGTAATTATTTGCAGGAACCTGATTGGTGGTATGCTTTAGAGGCTATGTACTGGGGAGCTTATAGACCGGAGAAGTACCAGAAGATGATGGAGTTCTGGGGAGGAGCGATAAGTTTTGAAGACTACATGAATAGTATGATTAAAGTGATTCTGTGTGGGAAAAAGATGTATGATTACTTTAAGTTGCATCCCGAGTATGGCATGGAATTTCCCGAATCGGCACCATGGCCTTACGAGTAGTAGATTTTTAATGGATTAAAAAGCGAGATAGATGAAACAATTGATATTAATAGCAGGTGTGTTGTTTTCGTTGATAGGTTGTTTGGACGATCAGACGAAAATGGGTGAAAATGCCATTTCTTATTTGTCGTTTAAGACGGAGTTGGATACGTTGTATTACGCGGAAAGAAACGTGGAATTCGAAATTGAAGCCCCGGAAACGAAACAGGAAAGTCAGGATAAGGCTTTATCGTATGAATGGCAGATCAATTATGACGTGGTTTCCACGGAGAGAGTTTTGAAACATGCTTATGATAGTTGCGGACTTTTCCCTTGTCGATTGAAGGTGTATAATGAGGACGGGGCTATTTTCAAAGAATTTAAATTACGGGTACCTAATCCTTATGACGAGGGACTTTTACTGTTAAGTAAGTATGACGGGCGTTCCATGATTTCTTTCCGCAATGATAATTGGCCGGAAAGAGGGTTTGAAAAGGATGTGTACGCGTCGAATAATCCGGGAATACCTTTGGGTACTGAGCCGGTTGCCGTTGCTTGCTCTCCAACGGAATATTATACTCCCTATATTTACGTCGTGACCGAAAATCCTTTTCGCTTTTTGAAATTGGATTATTATACGATGGAGGTGTTGGATGAGGTATCTTACCCGGAGGAGCGGGTGGACCGGATGTTGGAAAAGGATCATTGTTTGTATATTATGACTGATGGAAAGACGTTGGATTATGATTGTCGTAACGCGTATTTCCGAAATAATCTTCAACAGGGATTAACAGGAAAGTACGGGAATTTTCCGGATGCGGAGTTATCCGATAAAGCTGTCGTTTATGGAGGAAAGTGGAATTGGTACTTGCTGGTATTCGATATGAAGAATCAGCTTTTGTTCAGCGCGAGGGATATCGAACCTTATCAGATCAAAGTGGGGGATGAAGTTGTTGAAGCGAGTGAAATATATGATATGCTTCTTGGTGTGAGCGAGGAGGATATACTTATTTTGTTGAAAGATAAGAACGGGGAAAATAAGGTGGTGTACCTGAATATTTCCTTGCAATACGTGGGTTGGTCGAAAGTGTCAGTTTGGGATTTTAAATCGATTTATCCGGCTGCGGCAGAAATAAATAAGCAGAGTGTGTTCGCATCAAGCACGAAGGAGAATATCTTGTATTATTCGGTCAGGAATGAAATTTACCGGTATAATTATTTGTCCTCGGGAAATTTCCCGACGAAATCGGATTATACGGTCGGAGTTTCCGGTAGTTTGATTAAAAAGATTATACTGAATGATGATAAATCCGAGATGTATGTGGCGGTGGATGCTCCGAGTGGGGAATATCAAGGTGCTGTTTATTGTTATGATATTGAAACGAAAGAGTTGAAATGGAAAGAAGAGAACGTTGCCGGAGAGATCGTGGAAATGTTGTATAAACCTAGAAATCGTAACTATAACGAGGACTGATTGTTAATTCTGAATTATTGAAAGGATGTTGACGAATAAATCTATTCGTCCGGTAAACTGTTATATAAATCATAGTATGGAAGAACCAATTTTGAAAGTGGAAAACCTGTCGCACCGTTACAGTGTGCAGTGGGCGATACGGGACATTAATTTTGAAATTACGCGGAATGGTGTTTATGGTTTGCTCGGCTCCAACGGAGCCGGCAAATCCACCACGATGAACATTATCTGCGGGGTGTTGAAACAAACCGAGGGTAACGTGTTTATCAAAGGGGTGAATATGCGGGAGAATCCGGTGGAGGCAAAAAGGCATATCGGGTTCTTGCCGCAGAAACCGCCTTTGCACACGGATCTGACGGTGGAAGAGTACTTGTTGTATAGTGCCCGGTTGCGCCAGATATCCAGAGCGGAAGAGGATAAAGCGGTTACGGAGGCATTGGAACGATGCGGAATCGGTCATTTCAGGAAACGGGTGATTCGGAATTTGTCCGGAGGGTATCAACAACGCGTGGGAATTGCACAGGCGATTATTCATCGTCCGGATTTCGTGGTATTGGATGAACCGACGAACGGTCTGGACCCGAATCAGATTCTTGAAATTCGTCATTTAATTAAAGAAATCGCGGAAGATTGTACCGTGATTTTATCTACGCACATTCTATCGGAAATTCAGGCAACTTGTAGCTATATTCGTATGATCGGGCAGGGGACATTGGTGTTTTCCGGGACAGTCGATGAATTTGATAATTATATCTCACCGAGTACGGTGTTCGTGACTTTGGTGGAAGCTCCGCCAATAGAGGAGTTGCAACAGATTCCGGGAGTGGTGGGAGTGGAAGAGTTGGGTGGACCGAATTATCGGTTGCGATTTAGTGATTTGCCACAGGAGGTCATCGAGAAAGTGGTAAAAACGAGTGTGGTTAAAGATTGGCGTTTGACAGAGATTCGGATGGAAAAGACGTCTTTGGATGATGTGTTTGCCGAATTGTCAAAAAAGAAGAATTAAAAATAGAATGTTATGAGAAATATATATGATATAGCGCGCGCTGAGTTGCAATCTTTATTCTATTCTCCCATCGCGTGGTTGATATTGATTATTTTCACTTTTCAGAGTGCCGGACTGTTTGGCGGGCATCTGGCAGGCGCGATTATGCCTAAAGAGTTGGGGTATTCGATTTCCGATCTTACGTTTAAGCTTTTCGTGGACCAATGGAGTGGTGGGATTTTCCCCGTGATACAGGGATACCTGTACCTGTATATTCCATTGTTGACCATGGGGCTGATGAGCAGGGAATTAAGCAGTGGTTCGATCAAGCTGTTATATTCTTCTCCCGTGACGAATTGGCAGATTATTTTAGGGAAATATCTGTCCATGATGATTTACGGGTTGGTGATGATGTTTGTTTTGGTAGTCTTTATTCTGATTGCTTATTTTTCAATCAAGGACTTTGATCTGCCTATGGTGCTCTCGGGGTTGCTCGGGTTGTATTTCTTGCTTTGCGTGTACGCGGCGGTAGGGCTTTTCATGTCTAGTTTAACTTCCTATCAAGTGGTGGCTGCCGTGTTGACGCTGACCGTGTTGGGATTGTTGAATTACGTGGGGAGAATGTGGCAGGATGTAGAGTTCGTGAGAGAGATTACCTACTGGCTTTCCATTTCGGGACGTGCGGATGAATTTATCCGGGGGTTGATTTGTAGTGAAGATTTTCTCTATTTTATTATTGTGACGATGATGTTTTTGACTTTGGCCACGATTCGTTTGCAAGCAGCCCGGCAGAAGCAGCGGTGGACAAAAACGGTAGGCAAATACGCTGGAGTTGTTTTAGTGGTGGTCGTGTTGGGGTATTTTACTTCCCGCCCCTCTTTGATGACTTATTATGATGCTTCCTCTACCAAAAGGAATACGTTGACGGAGCATAGTCAGGAAGTGATATCCAAGCTGGATGGGGGATTGACGATAACCACGTACGTGAATTTGTTGGATGGTAATAATCTTTATTACGGGGTTCCCGGGGCTGTCAAGTATGATCAACAGAATTTCCGTCATTATATTCGGTTTAAACCGGAAATCAAAATGAAGTATGTTTATTACTATGACACTCTTTTGGGGGTAGACCCGAGTCGGTACGCGGAAAGGAAAACATTGAAGGAGAGGGCGTATGAAACGATGAAGATTTACAATATAGATTCCACGAAAGTGTTAACCCCGAAAGAGATTAGGGCTAAGATTGATTTGGTAAAAGAAGATAATTGGTTCGTGCGGGAGTTGGAACGGGAGAGCGGGGAGAAGACTTTCTTGCGGATATTCCGGGGGATGGACAGGATGCCGAAAGAAGCGGAGATCACGGCTGCCATGAAACGAATCGCGATGAAACTGCCGACGGTCGGGGTGTTGACAGGACACGGAGAGCGGAATATACATCAGGCGGGAGATCGGAATTATACTTCTTTCGGGGAGGATAAACATTTCCGTTATGCCTTGATGAACCAAGGATTCGAGATGCAGGAGATTTCTTTGGAAAAAGAGATTCCGGAGGAAATTAATATTTTGATCGTGGCGGAGATGCGTAGTTCCTTTACCCCGGTAGAACGGGAGAATTGGGAAAAATATATCGCTCGCGGGGGGAATCTGATGATATTGAGTGAACCCGGACGAGGAAGTATCATGGGCGAGGTGTTGGCTGATTTTGGGGTGCGGTTGATACCGGGAACTTTGGTAAGACAGACGAAAGATTTTAGTCCGGATTTGATTGAAGCCCGTCCGACTCAAGCGGCTGCCGGGTTGGTTTATTATTTTGATGCCATGCGTGCGCAAGGTTACTCCGTGACGATGCCTTCGGTTTCAGCTTTGGCATATGATGGGAACATGGGATATAACGTGACACCGTTGTTTGAAACGGATTCTTTGGTATGGAACGAATTGCAGACGACGGATTTTATAGATGATTCCGTGACTTTCGATCCCGGAACCGGAGAGGCTCAACAGAAGTATGTAACTTCTGTCGCTTTAACCCGTCAGATATGGGGGCATGAGCAACGTATTATGATTTTCGGTGATGCCGATTGTATTAGTAACGCGGAGCTAAGCATGGGACGTCAGGGGATACGGTCCGCGAACTATACGGTAATCATGGGTGGCTTCTATTGGTTGTCCGACGGGGAAGTCCCGATTGACGTGCGCCGGGAGTCCCCGCGTGATAATGATTATAAGGTGAGCGGGGCTGTTGTCCGTTTCTGGGATATTTTCTTATCTTGGATTCTACCGGGCCTGATGCTTGTTACGGCTCTCTTTATTTGGTTGCGTCGAAGAGGAAGGTAGAAATGATGTAGTGTGCTATGATGGGTGACCGGGACAGTTTTTCTTGTCCCGGTCATTTTATTGATAAAAGTATTTTAATTATTTTCTCGTTTTAGGGAGAGGGGGGATAATGGTTTAAAAAATAAAACTCTCAAAAAAAACAATAAATGATATAAAATGCTTTTTTATCATTATCTTCGCCTTCAAATTAATGCTATGTAGTGAGGTATTAAAAGTGTTGTGATACAAGAGTAGTAATTCAAAAAAAGAATTTATGCGTAACGTATTATTGAAGGTGTTAGGTGTAGTCATTTGCCTGTTATGTATGTCGTGGGAAGTTGTGGCAGAGGGGATTGTCAAGGGAAAAATTGTTGATATGGAAACACGGCAGGCGCTTGTCGGTGCCACGGTTTACGTGGAGGGTGTTTCTGCCGGAACGGTGACGGACACGACCGGGTATTTTGAATTGAAGTTAAAAAAGACAGGGGAAGTCGTGTTGCGGTTCCGTAATGTGGGTTACACGGAATTGAAAAAGAAGGTCGTTGTCGGGGATAAAACAATCCATTTAGGTATTATCGAGATGGAGCCGGAAGTGATCGGCTTGTCCGACGTGGTGGTGACGGGCTCGTTGGCGATAGACCGGAAGACCCCGGTTGCCTTGTCCGTGATCACGGCTTCGGATATCGAGAACAAGTTGTCGACACAGGAGTTTCCGGAGATATTGAAAGCCACGCCGAGCGTGTATGCCACGAAGGAAGGTGGTGCTTTTGGTGACGGGCGTATTAATCTCCGGGGATTCGAGACGGAGAATATTGCCGTCATGGTGAATGGCGTACCGGTGAATGAAATGGAGTGGGGCGGGATTTATTGGTCCAACTGGTCAGGTTTGGCTGATGTAACCCGTATGATTCAAGTGCAACGGGGATTGGGAGCTTCCAAGGTATCCGTGCCGTCTGTCGGGGGATCTATTAATATCGTCACTAATTCAACCAACGCGAAGAGCGGGGCGTCTGTCGCGTATAGCGTGGGGAATGACGGGTACAATAAAGTAGCGTTCAGTGCTTCTACCGGGTTGAGCGAGAAGGGCTGGGCGATGTCTATACTGGGCTCAAGGACTTGGGGCGATGGTTATATACAAGGAACCGATTTCGTGGCTTATTCTTATTTCATTAATATTTCCAAGCGATTGGGGGATAATCACGAGTTGTCACTGACCGCGCTGGGTGCTCCCCAATGGCATAACCAGCGGAATAGGAATGATAAGATGAGTGTCGAGGCTTGGAAAGAATTGAATGATACGAAATATAACCCGAGTTACGGTTTCTCAACTTGGATGGAAAAGAAGGTACGGAAGGTATCCGCTTATAACAAGTATCACAAACCGCAGATTTCTTTGAATCACCTTTGGCAGATAAACGAGAAGTCAAGCCTTTCGAACGTGTTTTACGTGTCTTTGGGTAGAGGCGGCGGATATGGAGGGCGGGGTAATAAGGCTCATAAGAATGACTGGTATGGTACTTATGGCGGGAAGCCTACCACGAAGTTCCGGAATGCGGACGGCACGTTTAATTACACGGGTATCTATGAACTGAATGCGGCAAGTGTAACCGGTTCGGAGATGATTATGGCAATGAGTAAGAACGAGCATAATTGGTACGGTCTGATTTCTACCTATACGACAAAGTTAGGGCAGTATTTTGACGTGTATGGCGGTATAGATTTGCGCTATTACAAGGGGAAACACTATAATGAGATAGTGGATTTGTACGGCGGGAAATATTTTATTGACGATAGCCGTATGAATGTAAAATATAAGGCTGATGATTATTTATGGCAAAACGAGGAGTTGAAGAAGGGGGATATCGTTTACCGGAATTACGACGGGTATATGATGCAGGAAGGATTTTTCGCGCAAGGGGAATATAACCGGGACGCGTTGAGCGTGTTTGTCGCGGGTTCTCTTTCAAATATTACCTATTGGCGGAAAGACCATTTTTATTACTCGAAAGCCGATGCTAAGTCGGATAAGGAGAACTTCTTGGGATATACTATAAAAGGAGGGGCAAATTATAATCTGACGGAGAATCACAACGTGTTCGCGAATATCGGGTATTTCTCCCGGGCTCCTTATATGCAAGGAGGTGTGTTCTTGCAACAGGACGTGAGCAACGAAACTAATCCGGACGCGGTGAACGAGAAAGTGTTTACTTTTGAATTGGGGTATGGGTTCCGTTCCGTTTGGTTGGATGCTAACGTGAATTTGTACCGTACCTCGTGGATGGATAAGACGTTGGCTAATTTCTTTGAAAAGAATGGAGAACGTGTACGGGTGAATCTGACGGGATTGGATGCGTTGCATCAAGGGATTGAGTTGGATTTCGAGTTGCGTCCGCTGAAAGATTTGAAGATTACCGGAATGTTTTCTATCGGGGATTGGTATTGGAACGGTGACGGTAAAGGATATGCTTATAATTCGTCCGGACAGCCGGTGGATAAGAATGGTCAGCCGGTGAGTGAAATCGGGGGAAAGGATCATGCTCAAAATATAGTTAAATTGGATGATGTTCGGGTGGGAAATTCAGCACAGACTACTTTTGCCTTGGGGGGACAATACCAGTTCTTGAAGGGATTGCATGTCGGAGTGAATTATTCTCATTTTGCTAGAAATTACGCGAAGTTTACACCTTCTTTAGCGTATGACCTGGGAGCGGAGAAGGCATTCGAGTCACCTTGGAGAATGCCGTCTTACGGGGTATTGGATGCGAATATCAGTTATCGTTTTCCCGTGGGAAAACTGTTCGGGGTGATGATTTCCGGTAACCTGAATAATGTCTTGGACAAAGAGTATATTGCCGATGCCGAGGATGGTAAAGATCATGATGAGGCATCCGCGAAGGTGTTCTACGGTTTCGGACGTACGTTCTCGTTAAGATTGAAAATTACATTTTAGTTCCAAAGTCCGTAAGGTCTTTAAAGTCCATAAAGTCATAAAATGTTGAATTATTTTATAATTTTGTGGGCTTTAAAGACCTTATGAACTTTATGGACTTTATAAACTTTTGACTATTATGGCTTTCATGAGTATATTGCAGCGTTTTAGGGTGTATTTGCGTCAGATTCTTGATCCATCGGATGAGCAGGAGCGGGAGGAAGATACCGTCGAGTCGATACGAAAAGGGATCGTGTTCCGGGGAACGAATCTGTGGGTATTGATTTTTGCGACGTTTATAGCTTCGTTGGGATTGAACACTAATTCCACGGCCGTGATTATCGGAGCCATGCTGATTTCTCCGCTGATGGGACCGATCATGGGAATCGGGTTAGGAGTCGGTATCAATGATTTCGAGTTGATTAAAAAGGCGTTCCGTAATCTGATGATAGCGACGATTTTCAGCGTGTTGACCTCTACCTTGTATTTTTTGTTGTCGCCGTTGAACGAGGCTCGTTCGGAGTTATTGGCACGGACGACTCCCACGATATACGACGTGTTGATTGCCTTTTTCGGCGGTATGGCGGGCATTGTGGCTTCTGCCACGAAGTTGAAAGGGAACGTGATCCCGGGAGTGGCTATTGCCACGGCATTGATGCCGCCCTTGTGTACGGCGGGGTTCGGGTTGGCGAGTGGTAACCTGACCTATTTCTTCGGGGCTTTCTATTTGTTCACGATTAACTCGGTATTTATCGCGGTTGCCACGACCTTGGGCGTTCGTTTGATGCATTTCTCGAAAAAGAAGTTCATGGATAAGGAGCGGGAGAAGAAAGTACACCGTATCGTGTATTCGATTATCTTCCTTACGATGGTGCCGAGTTTGTATATTACTTACAACATGGTGAAAACGAATATCTTCGAGACGAATGCCAGTCGTTTTATAAAGAATGAATTTAATTTCCCGAATACTTTGGTTGTCGATAAGATAGTCAAAGCGGAGCAACCGGAACGGCGGATTGAAGTTTCGTTAATCGGGAAAGAGATTTCGGAAGACGTGATTGTTTCGCTGAAAGAAAAGATGTTGCAATACGGGTTGGGTGATATTCCCTTAATCATTCAACAGGGATTCGGGAAAGAGGATGCCGGGTTGCAGAATGACGTGAGCAATATGTTGTTGCAGGATTATTATATGCAGAATAAACAGCGGATTGCTTCGCAGGAACAGGAGATTGTACAATTGCGTTCCCGCTTGGAGTCTTATCTGTTATACGACACGATCGGGCGGCTGATTAGCCCGGAAATAAAAATCCTTTATCCTTCGGTAAAGAATATTGCCATTTCCAAAGTGATTCGCAGCAGTGTCGATTCTTCTTATACCGACACGTTGACCATTGCAATTGTCGCCTTGGAAAAGCCTTTGGCTGTGCCGGAGGAAGAACAGTTGACGGCTTGGCTATCCGCGCGGGTTGGCGTGAAAACGCTGAAATTGATTAAAGAGTAATCGCTCCCCGGATAACGTATCGTACGGCTAAAAAGCTGGGTATAGTACAAAACATGATCCAGAGGAAAAAGTTCTGGTATCCCGCGAGTTCCTGAATGTAGCCGGAAATCATGCCCGGAAGCATCATGCCGAGAGCCATGAAGCCGGTGCAGATGGCGTAGTGGGCGGTTTGTTGCTGTCCCTTGCTGAAGAGCATCATGAAGTAGGTGAGGGCGGTGAAGCCGAAACCGTAGCCGAACTGTTCGACAGCGACACAGGTAGAAATGAGCCACATGGCGGATGGATGGGCAAATGCCAGATAGACGTAGACGAGGTTGGGAAGGTTCATGGCGGCGGTCATCCACCAAATCCAGTGCTTTAAGCCGTTTTTTGCCATAACGATACCGCCGAGGATGCCGCCGACAGTTAAGGCGATTAACCCGACCACGCCGTAGATGGTGCCGACTTGAATGGTGTCCAGTCCCAGTCCGCCCACTTCCGGGTGATCCAGCAGGAAAGGAGAGGCTATTTTCACGAGTTGGGATTCTGCAAAACGGAATAACAGGATAAATGCCAATGCCGCCAGTATGCCTTTTTTTTGAAAGAATGTGACAAAGGTTTCAAGGAAGGCTTTGAGCGGACTGCCGTTTTTCACGGGGACGTCGTTCTCCGGTTTTGGAAGTATAAACTGATGATACAAGAAGAGTAGGACAAAGAGGGCTGCCAATAGATAGAAAGTGATTGACCAAGCCCGCGGGACGGCAATCTCTTCGGGAAGAGTGGCGGAATATGTTTTTTCAAGCCAGCCGGCAAGCATAACGATGAGTCCCTGTCCGGTGAGCATGGCAAGGCGGTACGCCGTGTTGCGGATGCCCACGAAGAAGGCTTGCTTTTTGGTATCCAGACCGAGCATGTAAAAGCCGTCGGCAGCGATGTCGTGAGTGGCGGAACTGAAAGCGAGCAACCACATGAAAGCTAAAGAGTAACGAAAAGCATGGGGACCGGGTAAGGTAAGTGCCACCCCGGCAAGACCGCCCCCGATAAGGAGTTGCATGGATATTACCCACCAGCGTTTTGTCTTTACAATGTCTACCAAAGGGCTCCACAGGGGTTTGATCACCCAAGGGAGATAGAGCCAACTCGTGTAGAGGGCAATGTCCGTGTTATTTACCCCCAGTCGTTTGAACATGATGACCGCGAGAGTCATGACGACGACATAGGGAAGACCTTGTGCGAAATATAGGGAGGGTATCCAAGACCAACCGGAAGTATTGATTTTTGATTTCATGATTTACGATTTAAGATTTTAAACTCTCTTCCGGCTTCGCCGTATTGAGCTCTCGCTCGAACTGGCTCTCACTCGGTAACGTGAAAACAAGTTTCCCCGCTACTCTCGCTTACTCGCCAGTTTCCCTCTATAAACAGAGGGAGAGCTGAATTACTCACCGTTTTTGGGATGAGTCCCCAGCTCCTCCTCTGTTTATAGAGGAGGTGGCAGCGAAGCTGACGGAGGTGTTTTCATTTTCAATTTTCAATTCTCCATTTTCAATTGTTTTGATTTTAGTTCCGGGGAAATAATGTGTCAGTATCTCTTTGTAATTGTATCCTTTGGCACTCATGACAGCAGCACCGATCTGACAAAGACCGACGCCGTGTCCCCAGCCGGCACCTTTGAGGGTGAAACGGACGGGAGTTCCGGAAGAGTCTTTTTCTGTTTCGATAATAAAGGCAGAGCTGTATAAATGTGACGGCGAGAGGGCTTTTCGAATGATAAGTTCCTTGCCGATAACCATGCTTTTTTTCGAACCGGAGATGCGGAGGCGGATGATACGTCCCGATACGCCTCGTTGCAAGGGTTCGAGGGCGTGTATGGTGCCGAAATCAATACCGAGTTTGCTCTTCACGAGGGCGGATAATTCCTCGGTTGTGTAAGAAATCTGCCAGCGGAAGAAATCCTGTGTTTCTTGGTCGTAGTCATTTAATACGTTGGAGAGTATTTGTTTGTCCCGCGTGTTGCAGAAAACATCCGGGGCAGAGGTAATCCATGCTTTGGCATGTTCCTCCCGTGAAAGATCCGGTACAGGGGTGAGGGAGGCACTGTCAATGACATTCGTGAGGTACGGGTGATTGACGGGTTCCCACGTGTTGTCGAAACGCTCGGATACTCCCCCGCAACATTTGGAGAAACGGGCGTCACAAATCTCTTCTCCATAAAGAAGTACTTCCCCCCGGGTAGCCTCTATCGCTTGTTGCACGGCAGGGGTATATGCTTTGCTGATTCCTTGGTAACGTTGGCAATGATCGTCGGCACATACGTCGAAATGGTCATGGTCTTCCCGGTCGAACCAGCGGATATATTGGTTTTCATCTCGAAGACAAGATTGATAATCTGCGGTGAGTCGTTCCTTTTTTACTTTTTGGGCGATCAACCAACTGCGAGAGATAACGGCATGGGCTTTTAATAATTCAAGCGAAGAGGTGGCACTCATCTCGGAAGAAATGACACTCAGTAAATAATCTTCGAGCGGGAGAATATTGACGGCAGTCAGGTATTGTTGTTCGTCTAATATTTGTAATGCACCTTTGAACTTCTGGTTTTCCGTGCGTTCCCAATGAAAATGGATACCGATAACGACATCGAGTAAATCGAAATCGGCTTGCTCGTGCTCATCGGGCGTGAGCGTGAAGCCGGAAGATATGGTTTGCTGTCCCGCGGAAGTTTGTAAGATTAATACCTCCTCGTTTTTTATAACGGAACATTCCCCCGTGTAAGTTTGCTTCTCGTTCCGGTAGATACCGTTTAGACGGAACTTGATGCAGGGGGCGAAGAGGATACCGACAGATAAATTCATGAATTTACGATTTTAGATTTATGATTTTAGATTTATGACACACGTGCTTGCGCTTTTAAGACATTCGTAAATCGTGAATCATAAATCGTAAATTATTAAATTGTTCATCAGTTAAGGTCAGTTGGCCGAATAAGTCCCGCAGGAGGGGAACGTCGAGGCGGTTGAAGTCAGCTTCGCGGGGGGAGATGATTAATCCGGCGAAGTCCACGCAACCGGGGCTGAACAATATGTTATCCGCTCCCTCGGCAAAGAATTGCCATGGACGATGTTGACGGCGGGGGAATATGACGATTTGCCATTCCTCGTTCTTGTGCCAAGCGAAAAGATTAATCATGGGTTCCGGATCATTGGGAGTGACCTTGCCGATCATGTTTAAAATCTCATGGAAATTTCGTTCAAGAAGCTCCTTGTCGGCGGAACGGATGATGATGTTTTTGCGGATATAGTTTTCAATGCTTTCTACGATTAAGGTTTTGTCGGGAGTGGTAAATAAGATTTCTTTGCTACAATGGGTTATATCCGTTTCCAAAGGCATTTCATAACGAGGCGCCAGTTGGAAGTGAAAATGATCGGGAGCGGAGGCTCCGCTTCGGGGACCATTGTAAAAGATGGTATATTCCGGATAAGCGCGGGCGATGTTCAGCATATCTCCGAAATGCCCGGCAATGAGTTGCGGGATATGCTGTTTTGCCGGAACCGTGTAATGCCGGGAGAATATGGGATAAGGGTTCACCCGTATATCAAATGTCGGGTTATAATCAAAACTCTGTTGTTCCGGTGGCATATTCTCTTTGCACAAGAAACAAGCTCTCGCTTTAAGAGAGGCCTCGTCTATTTTTGCCGCGGCAGACAGTATCCTGTCCGGGTTGTGTTGTACGCGTATTTGGAAATCTCCAAAGTCTACCGAGCGATAAAGCACCTGTTTTAAACGGTCGTAATTGTTGCTCGCTGTTGCCCAAACGGCTAATTGGTCTTCTAAGAATGGATCAAAAAACATGCTGATTTTAGATTTATGATTTTAGATTTTAGATTCCAGCCGCACAAATTCAACTCTTGTTTTGTTCATTTTCAATTTTCAATTCTCCATTTTCAATTGTTTGTCTCGCGAATAATTCTATCGTTCTAATCTTGTCTTTATAGAAATTGTGTTGATTTACCCGTTGAATGTCGAGGTCTGCATCGGAATTACCTTCCCAGCGGCGGCACAGGTATAGCGGTTCGTATATACGCCCGATCCGGTACTCCCGTGAAATGGCCAGAGCGGTAGCGTAATCTTCCCCGTAGCTGACATTCGGGATTTTTATTTCCCGGAGTAAAGGGGTATAGAAGGCTCGCGGAGCCCCTAATCCATTTACGCGCAGGGCGTTGTTGCGTCCGTTGTCGGGAGTCCATTCCTTGTGGTCGATGATTCCCGGTGGAATTTCTTCCAGATTAAAATTGACCATACGGTAACTGCCGATGACCATAGCGCATTGTTGCTCGCGGAAAGTATCGACAATGGTTTGCAATACCTTCTCGTTGATATAGAGGTCGTCACTGTCCAGTTGCACGGCAAAACGTCCGCAAGCCGGATGCATGACGGCGTGCGTCCAGCACCCGCCGATACCCAAATCCGTGCGTTCCGGGATGAGGTGAATCACTCGCCGTTCTTTTGAGGCGATGTCGGATATGATTCGGGTGGTGTTGTCCGTGGAATGGTTGTCAATGACAAGGATATTATATTTGAAACCGGTTTGTTGCGTGAGGACGGAGTGAATGGCGTCGGCAATGGTTTTCTCCCGGTTGCGCACGGGAATAATGACCGATGCTTCCGTCTCGAATGATTCGCGGGTCAGGTCAATGGCTTTGAATCGCGGGGAAAGATAGGCTCCTACCATTTTCAGGTGAGCCGTGCATGCCTGTTCCATTTCTATCTGTACTTCCCGGTTCCGGGGATTCACGTAATCAAATTGCTTCTCCCCGGAACGCCGGGTGTCCTGTTCTATCTCCGAGTACAGAAATTCGGGAATCCTGAAGATTTGCCCTTCCCGGGAGAGGCGCAGGCGCAGGTCGTAAAGTGCCGCGTACCGGTAATTCGTGTCCATTTCTCCAACGACTTTTTTGAACGTTTCTGTTTTTACAAGAAGCACGGAACCGAAATCGAAATCGTCACGAAGGCTCCCCGTCTGATATTCTATGGTCGGGTGGGGGGTGGGGTGTCCCTCGTGTTCCGCGTAATAATCTGAATAGAGCATGACAGCTCCGGTCGCCCGGGCGATTTGAACAAAACGTTCCTCGGCGTATGCCCCAAGCCGGGGAGAGGGAGATTTCGTGTAAAGAAAGAAATAGGGAGTATACACGGAATCAGCTATTTGCTTTAATGTTTCGGTGTTTTCAAAATATTTGCTGCTGACGCAAGAAATCTTTGACATAAAGAATACTATTTAGGTTGAACTCAAAGATATATTCTTTTTGCAGGAAATGAAATATTTTGTTCGATTTTGTATGAAAATTAATATCTTTGCGTCGTTACTAAAAAGAAGATGTTGGAATTCCTCTGGAAAAAATATCAATATTTGAAGCATGGATGCTTGTTCTTTTTGTTGTTGTGCATAAGCTGGACGACGACAGGCAAGAATCTTGGCCCGGATTCATTGATATTGATAATCAGTTCTTATAACCCCGAAACCTCGCAGACATCCCGGAATATATCCGAATTTTTGGATGAATACAATGCTTCGAGCGGTAAATCTTCGGTGGCAATAGAGAACATGAACTGTAAGAGTTTTTCCGAGGCTTGCTCTTGGAAATCCCGGATGAAAGATATTTTGGCGAAATACACCGGCAAGAGTTTGCCCAAGGCGATTATCTTGCTGGGGCAGGAAGCATGGACATCCTATCTTTCACAGGATTCACTGACCTCTTTTCATATTCCGATTATAGGGGGAATGGTGAGCCGGAACGCCGTGTTGCTGCCGGAGGATGGGACGGATCTCGAGAATTGGGAATCGGAGAGTGTGGATGTTGTCAATGATAGTTTAAAGAATTTCCGTATTTTAGGATTCGCTTACGAGTACGATGTCGAAAAAAATATTGAGTTGATTCTGGATTTCTATCCCGACACGAAGCATATTGCCTTTATTTCCGATAATAGTTATGGCGGTGTTTCTTTGCAGGCTCTTGTAAAAGAGGAAATGCGGGAAAAGTATCCCGATTTGGATCTAATTTTATTGGACGGTCGGAAACATACCGTTTATTCGATTACCGAAAAAATCTCAACATTACCCGAGAAGACCGCGATTTTATTGGGAACTTGGCGAGTGGACAAGAATGACGGGTATTTCATGCGGAATGCCACGTATTCGATGATGATGACGAATCCGGGTTTGCCGGCTTTTACCGTTACTTCTATCGGTATGGGGTATTGGGCTACCGGGGGACGCGTACCGGAATACAGGACTGTCGGTAAGGATATTGCCCGTTTGGTCATAGGGTTGGAAAACCAGTCCGATTCGGTATTGTCCGAACAGGGGTTACAGATTATTCCCAATCAATATTGTTTTGATTACGAGAAATTGAGGAAGGGTAACTTTTTGAATAAAGAGGTGGCAAAGGGTGCCCTCTTCTACAACAAGAAGTTATCTTATTTCGAGGAATACAAGTATCAAATCATAGGGGTTGCGCTGGCATTTATCCTGTTATTGCTGGGATTCGTGTTGGCGATGTATTTTTACCTTCGCACGAAGCGGTTTAAGGATGCTTTGGTTGAAGCGCAAAAGGATAATACCCTTATTCTGAATAACGTGAACACGGGAATTAAATTTATTAATCCCGATTTCACGATCAAGTGGCATAATGGGGTTGATTTTACGGCTCTTATGGAATGTGTATCCAATTCGAAAGGGGAGGTTTGCTATAAAGCGTTACGGGATTTGGAGCAGCCTTGCCCGTACTGTCCGGCCGTTACGGCGATGAGAACGGGTAAGGTGGCGGACACGATTGTGAAACAGGGGAATTATTACATTTATATTCTGGCGAATCCGGTATTTGACGAGGAGAAGAATTTACTGGGAGTGGTAATGCGTCTGGAAGATATGACCAAGCAGAAGCAGATAGAGATTGAATTACGTCAGGCGAAAGAGAGGGCGGAGGAATCGGATCGGTTGAAATCAGCGTTCTTGGCTAACATGAGCCACGAGATTCGTACCCCGTTGAATGCTATCGTCGGTTTCTCCGGTGTGCTGGTGGCGGATGACTATGATGTCGCTACCCGTCGTGAATTTGTAGAAATTATACAGAAAAATTCGGATCTCTTGCTTCGGTTGATTAATGATATTCTGGATATATCCCGGTTGGAAACAGGGCGTTTGAAATTCTCGTTCGAGGAAACAGAACTTGTTTCGTTGTGCCAGAGCGTGTTGGCAACGACGAGTTATGGTAAGAAAGATGGTGTCGAATACGTGTTCAAAGCTCCATGTGAACAATATATGTTGCGGACAGACGTTCAGCGTTTGCAGCAGATATTGATAAACTTATTATCCAACGCCAATAAATTCACGACGCGAGGAAGTATCACTTTAGCTTTCGAGGTTGACGAGAAAGAAGATTGTATTTATTTCAGCGTGACGGATACCGGTTGCGGTATCCCGGAAGAGAAGCAAAAGAAGGTGTTCGAGCGTTTTGAAAAATTGGATGAATACGTGCAGGGTACAGGGCTCGGATTGGCTATTTGTAAATTGACAATCACCATGATGGGCGGTGATATCTGGATTGACAAGAACTACACGGAGGGAGCCCGTTTTGTCGTGCGGCATCCCTTGAATGTGAAATTGGTTTCGGAAGAATAAGTCTTTAACTATCTTTGAATAGGGGTGAAACTCTACTGTCATGCGGCTTTCTTATGACTATTGGGTGACTATTGGGCGGCATCGCCTACATATCGCCTACATATCGCCTACTGTTCGCCCACGTTTTAGCAAAGAATATGCTTTTTTAACACCCGCTTATGATTTGCCCCGCTTATGATTTGTCCGGCAGGTTGGAAGATCGTTTTATCTTTCGCTCAAGATATACCCTAGTATAACGGTTGGTATACAACAAGTGAGGAGTGGAGGGGGAGTGGGCTAAATAGTGAAAAAGTGTTTTGTTTTTGTAGAAATGTTTGTATATTTGTAATGCGTAACATACTCAACGGCGGGGAAACCTGCCACAATGTGACAGGCATTTTTTGTGCCTGTTATCTCCATACGGCGGTTCCGTACCCCCGTGATGGAGTGTTAATGCATCCACAGCCGTTGAGGTGTTACGCAACGGGACAGGCGGAACCGTCTTTTTTTCTGCCAATAAAAAAGAAAGCTAATGGGGAAAGCAAATGATCGGCGTACCCGTGTGAAAGGTCTTTCGGGATACAAGACAAATGTACGGAAACTTGTGATTAAGGAAATTATTGCTAACTTTGTTTCAAAGGTCTGAGATAAAGGGTTATTTTCGAACATGTAATATACAGGGGTCTTATGCAATCGCGGAAGTCGGATATGGAGCTTATTCATGCGATTCGTGAAGGTAGCGCGGCTGCTTTTCATGAGTTGTATTCCCGTTATTCCAAAATGGTGTATCGTCATATTCTTGTTCGGGTAAATTCTTCTTTTGACGCGGATGATATTTTTCAAGAGTTTTTCGTCAAGTTTTGGGAGAAAAGGAGTTCTCTGGAAGTAACTTCTTCCGTGCAGGGGTATTTGATGGTTTCGTTGAAGAATCATATTCTAAACACGATAAAATTGGAACAAATCCGGGATAAACATCACGAGTTGGCGCAGGGTGAGAAGGAGGAAGCGGATGATTACACGTGGGTGAAAATTGTGGCGGAAGATTTGAATGACAAGTTAAAAGAGGTCGTCGAGGGATTGCCGCCTCGGTTGAAGTGTGTGTATATACTTAGTCGGGAACAAAATTTGTCAGTGAAAGAGATCGCTGGTAAACTTTCCGTGTCGGAGCAAACCGTTAAAAATCAATTGACTGAGGTGCTTCGGCGATTGCGAAATGAAATGATGCAGAATAATTTTTTATTTTAGAATAGTACTACCTGTCGCTCCGATTTGTCATATAATAAAGGACAAGAATTTATGAGCGTAAACGAAATATATGATTTATTGAAAAAATACCGGGAGAATGAATGTACCCCGGAGGAGAAAGAACGTATTATTCGGTGGTATCAGCAGTTTGAGCAGGAAGCCGAGCTATTGCCTGAAATTCCGCAGAGAAAGTTGGATCAATTGTGGAGTTCTATTGAAAACCGGGTAAACGGAAGGAAAGGACGACGCATCGGGTGGATATACCGCTGTGCCGTTGCCGCGGTTATTTTATGCTTGGTCGCGGGGGGCATTGCTTACTACAATCAAGGAGCGAAGAAAAATGGAGTGGAATTGGTTCAACAGGAGATACTTCCGGCAAAGGGAGTTGTCGTTTTGCAATTGAGTGACGGGCGTCAAGTCCCGTTGACGGAGGCGGTGACGATTAGGGATCGGGAGGGGATGATTATCAAGAATGATTCGACGAAAGTGCTGGATTATACTTTGGCGGGGGACGGTGCGGTACAGCCGGTGTATAATACAATCACGGTTCCGGCGGGGGGAGAGTATCGGGTACTTTTGTCGGACGGTTCGTGTGTCCGGTTAAATTCGTGTTCGTCGTTGACATACCCGGTACCGTTTCACGGTGACGCGCGGGAAGTGAAATTAAAGGGAGAGGCTTTTTTTGATGTCGTGAAAGGTGTGAAGCCGTTTATTGTCAAGACCTCGAGTATGGATGTGCGTGTGTTGGGAACTTCGTTCAACGTGTCGGACTACGAGGATGACTATCAAGCCCAAACGACTTTGCTGGAAGGGCGTGTAACTGTAAAAGAATATGAAATTACGCCGGGTATGATGCTTGCCTATTCCAAGCGGGACGGGCAGGTACGGACGGAGGAAGTGGATACCGATCTTTACGTGTCATGGATGAAAGGGAAATTCCGGTTTGAGGATATGCGTCTGGAAGATATTATGACCAAATTGAATCGTTGGTATGATTGTGAAGTTGAATACGCGGACGCCTCTTTGCGCGGATTACGTTTTAGCGGTGCCGCGGAGAAAGACCGACCGGCGAGTTATTTATTAGGGATGATCGAAACCGTCACGGACGTGAAGTTCAAGGTTTCGGGCAAGAAGATTTTAGTTATGAATAAATGAAAAACAGGGAGTTCTCACCCTCCCCGTTTAAATAATCAATAAACAGCATTCGCGAAGCGTGTCGACCAAACTCTTTTCGTGAATGAGTTATAAACTATAATAACAAAGGTATGAAAAAAAAATGGATGTGTAAAATTTTGAGGTACATGCGGAATCTATTTTTATTATTATTGATTTCAGCCTCTAGTGTATGGGCTAGGGTAGGATACTCGCAGGGAAAACAGGAAACTTTTAACGTGAAGAGCGGTACGATAGAATCGATCTTCAAGCAGATCAAGAAACAGAGTCAGTACGAGTTTTTCTACAACACGTCGATTCTGGACGTGAAGAAAGACGTTGCTTTGACATCGACGAGCGGCACGTTGGAAGAGATTTTGGAACAGGTGTTGGGTGATAAATACGTCTACACGGTCAGGGATAATTATATCCTGATCTCGGAGAGAAAGACGGTATTACCGGACGAAGTAAAGAAAATCACGATAAAGGGTGTCGTGAAGGATAAAAAGGGTGAAACGCTACCGGGCGTGTCCGTTCTGTTGAAGGGTACGGCTATCGGGGTGGCAACAGATGTAAAGGGTGAGTTTACGTTGACCATTCCCGAGCAGGATACGATCGTCTTGCGGTTTTCTTTCATCGGGATGAAGATGAAAGACGTGGTTTACAAGAAGCAGGACAAACCGCTCACGGTGGTGTTGGAGGAGAGTTCGACGGAGATGGACGAGGTGGTCGTTACCGGTTATCAGGAGATTAAGAAAGAGCGGATGACGGGATCGGTAGAGGTGGTTACCTCGAAAGATATCGCCAATAAAGGGTACACCAGCGTGGAGGACGTGTTGAAGGGACAAATGGCGGGAGTCGCGGTAATGAATCTTTCCGGACGACCGGGAGCCCAAGCCCGTATACGGATTCGGGGTATCAATTCGCTGACCGGCGATACGAATCCGATCTGGATCGTGGACGGGATGCCGCTCACGGGAAATGTTCCCGAGGTGAGCATGGGTGGTACGGAGTTCGAGGAAACGGTGCTGACGAGCGGTATCGGTAATATCCCGCCGGATGATATCGAGAGTATCACCGTGTTGAAGGATGCTGCTGCCACTGCCATTTACGGTTCCCGTGCGGCGAACGGGGTTATCGTGGTGACGACGAAGCGGGGAACTGCCGGGCGGTCGTATATTAATATACAAGCCTCTTACGGTTTGAGCGAAGCCCCGGATAATCGCCTGAAGATGATGAACACGAGGGAGAAAATCGCTTTCGAACGGGGTATATATGAAGATTTCCCGGGATTGAATATCGGGGGACGGGTATATCAGTTGTTGAAGAACGTGGATAACGGTTTGATTTCAAAATCGGATGCCGAGGCGGAAATTGAGAGGTTGAGTAAAATCAACACGAATTGGTTCGATAAGATTTTCCGGGTGGCGCAGACGCAGAATTACAGTATCTCACTTTCCGGCGGTAACGAAACGACACAGTATTATGGTAGTCTTTCTTACCTGTCACAAGAGGGTGTGATGCCGAACAACAAGTACGAGAGCATGGGTGCCTCGATGAAATTGACTCATGATTTTAATAAATTCCTGAGGGTTCATTTCGATGTGCGAAGTAGTTTGCGTAATGACCGTAGTTCCGCCTCTCCCGTGAACCCGCTGGATTACGCGACTTATGCCAATCCTTACGAGCGTGTGTATGACGAGAACGGGGAGTACGAGTACGACCGTAGTTCTTATTCCACTTTGAGCGCCATAAAGGACGGGTACAAGTATGATTTCAATATCTTGAAGGATATGAACGAGAACACGACGAAATCAAGATATTTGAGCAATCAGGTCAGCTTGAAACTCGAGTTCAAGATTCTGGAAGGATTGATGCTTTCTTCCATGGGGACATTCTCGAGTTCGAACAATCACTCGAAGAAGGAATTGGTTCCCGGCTCGTATGCCTCGAAAGCCTCTTCATGGCTCGCGGGATTGTACTCGGAGGGGGAGGTGCCGGACGAGATGAATAACGGTATGATTCGGGAATCGACTTCCCGTTCTCAGCAATGGACGATTCGCAATCAGTTGGAATTTGCACGCGGATTCTCCGGTGAGGATCATTATATCAATGCTTATTTCGGGCAGGAGGTTTCTTCTTCAAAAGGATACGGTTTCACGAGCATGATCCCGGAATGGAGTGATGTCTACGGGGTGGCTACTTATCCTGATTTGACAGGATGGACGTTGAAATCGGCTTTTAAAAATTCGTTATCGAGTCTGGGATCTCATTCCGAAACGCAGGATAGAAGTGTATCCTTGTTTATGACGGGATCTTACAGTTATAAAGACCGCTACGTGTTTCAAGGAAGTGCCCGTTTGGACGGGGTGGATATTATCGGGACGAAGAATCGTTTCTCTCCGCTTTGGAACGTGAGTGGCAAGTGGAACCTGCATAACGAGGCTTTCATGAGTCGATTCGGTTTTATCAATCAGTTGGCTTTCCGGGTTTCTTACGGTTTTGTCGGAAGTATCGACCGCAACGCTTTGCCTTTCTCTGTTTTGCGTAAGGTAGATAATTTCTCGTACAACGGAGAGAAGATTATGGATTGTTACGATCCTTCCAATCCGTCGATCAAGTGGCAACGTCAGGAGAACCGGAATATCGGGTTCGACGCATCGTTGTTTAATAACAGGATAAATCTGGTCGTGAATTATTATAATAATGATACGCGAAATCTGTTGGACGATAAGAAGATAGCGGCATCCACGGGACGTCTTTTCGTGGCGGCGAACGTGGCATCGGTGAATAATAGGGGATGGGAGATTAGCTTGAGAACCCTGAACGTGCGGACGAATGATTTTAGTTGGGTTACTTCCGTGAACTTTACAAAGAATAAAGATAAGGTTACGGATACCTACTATCAAGAGTTGAGCGAGATTTCCGCCAGCACAAATTCTACTTTTGAATCTTTGTATAGTTTGTATATTCAAGGACAACCCGTGAAGGCGTATTATGGCTATAAATACGCGGGCGTAGACCCGTACACGGGAAATACGTTAGCTTACGTGGATGGGTTTGATGATGACGGTAACCGATTGGGTACATTGAACGCGGAAGGGAAGTACGTGTATAATATGGATAATGATTTGACTACGCAATTAGCTAACGCTTCCCGGGGATATTTGGGACGGAGTGATCCGCCTGTTACCGGAGGTTTTACGACTCAATTCAATTACAAGAGGTTTAGTCTTTTCGCCCAATTCACTTACATGACGGGGCATCTGGCCCGCTCGTTCCAGTATTACTCCGGCGGGACGGCTTATGCCGCGGCGAAGAATGTGCTGAAGATTGAAGCGAACCGCTGGAGAAAGTTGGGAGATCAAACCGATATTCCCAAGTACGGCACGAGTAGGACGGAGTATTTATACCAGTTATTTGATTTCCGCTTCGAGAAGGGAGATTATTTGAAATGCAACAATATTTCTTTCGGGTATAATTTGGAACCGGAGTTATGCGCTAAATTGCGGATCACCCGGGCTCGCCTTAACTTTAATATGTCTAATGTTTTCACGTTGACGAAATTCAGGGGAATAGACCCGGAGACGAAAGGTGCTTTTACTTACCCGAGTGCTCGCTCGTATACTGTTTCGTTGTCAATAGGTATTTAATTTGAAGGTTATGAAAAGAAATATATTTTTATTGTTTGTCATGGTGTTTTTCTGCGGGGCGTGTGCTGACTTTTTGGATATGCCTCCTAAAAATACGAAAGTAGTTTATACTATCAGTGATGTCCGGGATGCTATGTCCACGTTGTTGTTCGCGACAACATCCTCGAGTTATTGCAAGGGATACGTGAGTAATGGTGTACGGTTTAATGATGAATACGTGCAGTACCCGTTCACGAGGCGTAATAATGTATCGTCCATTTTATACACGAACGATTTGGATATGGTTAATTTCCTTTTTGACGATTTTGCCAATCCTGCCCGCGGTGGTCAGAATTTTGTAAAGGAATACGGGGAGATTAAGAATTGGGAAGGATATTTATTTCCAAGTGAGCTATGGAAGGAGGTCTTTGTTTCTATCGGGTACATCAATATGGTGTTGAAAGATTTGGAGAATGTGCCGGATTATAATAAAACGGATGGCGAGAGGATATCGGGAGAAGCGAGGGTGATCAGAGCTTATTATTTACTTCGGTTGAATCAGTTGTTTGCTCCATATGACAAAAACGAGTACGGTATCCCCTTTAATTTTGATGCCGATGTGGTTCAAGGCGGGAAAAGATGGAAACAGACGGATTTGTACGCGAAGCTAATCGGGGAGATCATGGATGTTCTCGCGTATGAAACAGTGCCTGACGAAGCTTGGAATATATTTTTTAATAAAAGGATAATATACGCTATTCTCGCTCAAACATATCAATTTAAAGCAGAGTCTTGTGCGGCGGAAGATGATGATTGGAGTAAGGCGGAATATTACGCGAAGGAGGCTAGAAAAAATGAACGTGTAGAAAATACGGTAGACGAACAATTCGAGTTGACGACGGTTCCTTTCGGGAAAGGTACGACGAAACCGCATAAGTTCGCTTTATTGCGTTTCGCGATATACGCTTACGGGGGGAATGATTATGCTCCATGGGGAAGACCGGAACAGTTGTTGGTACAATGTCCTTCCGAGGAATTGTACGGCTTGTATGATGCGAATGATATCCGTCGGGAGGTGTATTTTAAGGAGATTGATGGTAAAATATACGTAACGAGGTGGCAGGCGACGGATGATCATAGCGCTAACGATGTGCATGTTTTATTCCGTTATTCCGATTTGATGTTGATTGAAGCGGAAGCTCTTGCCCGTCAAGGGAAAGATGGGGCGCTGGAATTACTGAACGAGTTCAAGCGTAGCAAGATTCCGGGATACACGGGTTATACCGGTAATGACGTGATTGGTGAGATCCTGAAAGAACGTCGTAAGGAGTTCGCTTACGAGGAGCAAATGAATTGGCTGGATATGAAACGGACGGGGGTAAAAGTTACGCGTCAGGCAAAAGACGAGGCGACGAACGAAGTGAAAACGTACACTTTGGAAAGTGATGATTACAGGTACACGTTCCCACTACCTGCCGATTATGAGTTGATGTACAATAATATACCCCAGAATCCGGGTTGGAAGTAATAAATGTAAATGAAAATGTTATGAGATATATAATCGTTTTTTTAATCACGATGTTGTTTTTGACCTCGTGTGAAAAAGAAGAGAGTGTGATTTTTGATTTGAATATTTCACCGGATGAAATTTCAAGAATCGAGTTACGCGGGGATCATAAGACGTTAGTGCCTAACGGAGTCAATAAGATGGGTTTCCGTACTTTCGTGTATGCCAAGAGAAAGGTGATGGCGTATGGTCGGGATGAAGACACGAAAGAATTTTACGGGAAAGAGATCGAGGAAGAGTTTTTGGTTCCTTCGGATCAGTTACCGGCGGACTACGTGAAAGTGTATGACGGGAATGGTAAGGTGGTGGAAGGTAATTATTATTCCACGACGACGGATGCCCCGGGGACGGTGTTACAATTTTACGCGAAAGGGGGAAATCTTGAAAGTAATCGGTTGGATATCACGATTCGGGAGTTGCCGGACGAGAGTTACGAGGAGATCGTGATTCCGGTTGTTTTCCATATACTCGTGCCTCCTGCCACGGCTGCTCCCGGTTATGATTTGAGCGTGGAATTTTTGGAAGGGCAACTTCAACGGGTGTCCGATGCTTTTAACCGGAAGATCACGACAGACCCGAATGCCGGAAACGCGAAGGTCGTGTTTAAATTGGCGACCTATGATTACAACGGGTTGAAAATGCAGGAACCCGGAAAGAATATCGTGGATATTTCGGCAGCCGATTTCACGGCAATGGGAACTTCCTCCACGAAGACTACCCAGTATTTGGCCTATATTTTGAATAAGAAGAAAACGCTTATCTGGGACCCGAATAAGTATATGAATATCTGGGTCGCGAGATTCACGACTTCGACTTCAACGACGGGTGCTTCGACGTCGTACAGGATGTTGGCTCCTTCGGTGATACATTCCGACTATGATTTGGAATCTATCCCGGGATTGACCATGAAACATATGGATAGTTTCACGGTAAATGATGTAACGGATTGTCGTGATGTCGGATTTATGGTGAATTTGGCGGCTTTGTTGTCCCCGTCAACAGTGCAAGGGAAGAATGAATTTAGTCTGGCAACTCCGGTGGCGGAGTATTTCGGGATACTTCAGACGAGGTGTGACAAGTATAGTTATTTGAACCCGGATGGGGATAGCGACTATTGTCCGGATACTTATAGTTTTGACTATGGTTATTATCCCACTGTTTATAAAGGAAATAATCTGGACGGTCAACCGGAGAATGATCCGACCCGTCCCATGGAGTATTTCACGTCCTTTAATGTGCTGGATATGTATAGTTACAAGAATTCTCTCTCTGTCGATCAAGTGAAAAGGTTGAGAATGGTACTGGAGCGATGTCCTTCCCGTTGGGCTTACAAGTCCGATTGGGCATTTACCGGGGGAGATTGATGTATTTTTAGGAGGTATTGATAGTTGAGATTTGAACTCTCTCCGTCGGCTTAGCTGACGGAGAGAGTTTTTAGGAATAATTTGTTGCCGGAATAGTACTTTCGGGTGTTTACAACTGTCTTTTATTTGATGTGATTACCGTGTATTAAAACAGATGTATGATGAGAAGAATATCTTTTATTGTTTTTTGTTTGAGTTTATTGTTCGGGTGTGGTGAACAACAGAAGTTTATCGTTTTGGGAGAGGTTGATGGAATGGAGGGGGATACACTTTTTCTTGCGGCTCGAAATATTGAAGGCCAATGGGATACGTTAGGTGTGGCGGTTGTCGGGTCCGGGATATTTAGATTTGAAGGGAGTGTCCCGCGGCCTTTAATTGCACAAGTACAAGGGAAATCAAGACGTCAGGTGTTGCCTTTGTTTTTGGAGAATCAATCTTTTCATATTTATTTGAATAAGGGGCAATTCGAGCAATCGGAAGTGAACGGGGGCGGGCTTCAGAAGAGTTATAATGAATTTATGATGCAAAAGGCGGATATATATAAAGAGATGCCCGAGTTGGAAAAGGCTTTTGCAGAGGCACGAAAAGCGGGGGAGCGGGAGACTTGTCGGCAGTTGATAGAAAGAAATGATGAGTTGGATTCTATTTACGGGGAAAGTGAATTCCGTTTTTTGAAGGAACAAGGGAATAGCTTACCCGGATTGTATGTCGTGTTCAAACAGAACCCGAGAATGAGATTCGAGCGATTGAAGCCGATGTATGATTTATTGAGTGACGAGATGAAGGATACTCCTTACGGGAAGATTATCACTCAACGTTATTTGGATGCGAAAATAACAGCGAAGGGGGAAATAGCTCCCGATTTTACATTACTGACACCGGAAGGGGATTCGTTATCTCTTTATTCGGTGAAAGCGAAGGTGAAAATACTGGATTTCTGGGCATCGTGGTGTGGACCTTGCCGTGCGGAGAATCCTAATATGGTGGCAATATATCACGAGTTCAAGGAGCGGGGATTGGAAATTATCAGCGTGTCATTGGATTCAAACCGGGAGGCTTGGTTGAAAGCGATCAAGGAAGACGGCTTGACGTGGAGGCACGTGTCGGACTTGAAAGGTTGGCAATCGTCTGCTGCACAGTTGTATAAGATTAGTGCGGTTCCTTCTGTTTTCGTGTTGGATGCTACCAATAGGATTGTGGGGAGTTACGTGAGAGGGGAAAATATAAGGACTTGTGTACAAGGTTTATTATGAGGTACTTGGCATGAAAATATTGAACGCAAAAAACGAACGATTAATGAGTTTCAAAATTATCTAATTTTTAAACATTATCCAAGAAGCTTGGATTTTTTTTCTATCTAATTATCAATGTTTACGAGTTCTGTCCGAAAGATTAAGAATATCTCTTTTTTTAGCTCATTAATCGTTCGAATATTTATCTAAAAAGAGAGGATTGTGCCGGATAGAGCGGACATTGAAATTGTAAATGATATAAAGAAAGGGAGTGTTGCTGCTTTCCACGAGTTGTATTCCCGTTATTCCGATATGGTTTATCGGAATATTCTCGCTCGTGTAAATAATTCCTTTGATGCGGATGATATTTTTCAGGAGTTTTTTATACAAGTATGGGAGAAAAGGAATTCTTTTCTGGTTACTTCTTCCGTGAAGGGTTATCTTTTGATTTGGTTGAGAAATCATATACTTAATTCAATAAAACAGGAACAGGTGCGTGATAAGTATCAGGGAAAATGCGCACCGGAGGAAACAGATGATTACACGTGGGTAAAGATTGTATCGGAAGATTTGAACGAGAATATACGACGGATTGTGTCGGGTTTCCCGTCCCGGCTACAATGCGTGTATATGCTTCGTCACGAACAAAATTTATCCATAAAAGAGATTGCCGAGAAATTATCAGTTTCGGAGCAAACTATTAAAAACCAGTTAGGTGATATACTTCATAGACTTCAACATGAAGTGAGACAGAAAAATTTTTTATTTTCTTTTTAGTACTTTTTGCTCCCCGGAACTGTCTTATAGGAAAAGAAGGTGAAAAATGGGGACAAAAGAAATATATGATCTTTTAAAAAGATACAGGGAGCATCAATGTACGCCTGAAGAAGAAGAACAGGTTATGCGTTGGTATGATCAATTCAATGATGACGTCGAGAACCTACCGGAAATACCCGAAGGTAAATTAGCCCAATTGTGGTATTTCATTCATCGAAGGATAAGCAATATCACCCAAAAGCGTCGTGTACTTGTATTTTCTCGATATGCCGCGGTGATTGCCATATTATTTATCGTGGGGGCGGGTGTATTTTATTTTAACGAAACACGGAAACAAGAACAACCGGGGTTAGCAAAACAGGATATATTACCGGCAAGAGGAATTGCGGTGTTGCGATTGAGTGACGGTCGGGAAGTACCTTTGGATAAAGTGTTTGTTATCCGGGATAAAGAGGGTGCGATGATTAAGAATGATTCTTTGCAGATATTGGATTACACTTTAGCAGAAAAAAGATCGGAACTCCTTTATAATACGATCACTGTACCCGCGGGAGGGGAATACCGGGTACTTTTGTCCGATGGGTCGAGCGTGCGATTGAATTCTTGTTCTGCGTTGACTTATCCGGTAGCTTTTGCGGGGGATGTGCGGGAAGTGAAATTGACGGGGGAGGCTTATTTCGATGTGGCTAAATCGGATAAACCTTTTATCGTGAATACCGCGAATATTGATGTACGGGTACTGGGTACTTCTTTTAATCTTTCCGATTATACGGCGGATCATGAGGCTTCAGTAACATTGGTTGCCGGGAAAGTATCTGTGCGGGGACGTGATGAACAAAAAGAGTTTAATATTACCCCGGGAATGAGGTTTGAATATAATAAAGAGAACAAGCAGGTAAAGTTGGAAGAGGTTGATCCGGAGCTTTATATTTCATGGATGTTGGGGATTTTCAAATTTGAGGATATGCGTTTGGAGGATATTATGGTCAAACTGAATCGTTGGTATGATTGCAGCGTGGCTTATGAGGATAGTACATTGCAGAATTTACGTTTTACAGGAGCCGCGGAAAAAGATCGCTCGGCAAGTTATTTACTTGAATTGATAGAAACAATCACGGATGTGAAATTCGAAATAAACGGAAAGAATATTTTAGTAGAACATAAATAAAAACAGGGAGCTCTCACCCTCCCTGTCTTTATGGATAACAACATTCACGCAAAAGTTTACAGACGATGTACGTGAATGAGTCATGAACTTTAATTACAAATGTATGAAAAAAAAATGGATCAGTAAAATTTTGAGGTACATGCGAAATCTATTTTTATTATTATTGATTTCAGCCTCTAGTGTTTGGGGTAAAGATTGTTATTCCCAAGGGGCACAGGAGATTTTCAATGTGAAGAGCGGGACGATCGAGTCTATCTTTAAACAAATTAAAAAGCAGAGTCATTACGAGTTTTTTTATAATACGTCAATTTTAGACGTGAAAAAGAGTGTTGCGTTGGATGTGCAAAACGGAACATTGGACGAAATTCTTGAACAGGTTTTGGGGGATAAGTACGTGTATCAAGTGAAAGATAATTATATCTTGATCTCGGAAAGAAAAATGACGATACTCGATGAGGTGAAAAAGATCATCATAAAAGGTATCGTGAAGGACAAGAAAGGTGAAACATTACCGGGTGTATCCGTCGTGTTGAAAGGGACTACGGTCGGTGTGGCTACAGATGTAAAAGGTGAGTTTACGTTGACTATACCGGAGCGGGATTCTATCGTGTTGCGTTTTTCTTTTATCGGGATGAAGATAAAAGACGTGGTTTATAAAAAGCAGGAGCCGATCGTGGTTATTCTTGAAGAGAGTGCAACGGAGATGGAGGAAGTGGTGGTAACCGGTTATCAAGAGATCAAGAAAGAGCGGATGACGGGATCGACGGAAACGATAACGTCAAAGGATATTATGAATAAAGGATATACCAGCGTGGAAGAAATTTTAAAAGGTACTATGGCGGGTGTTTCAACGATGAGTATATCCGGTCGTCCGGGAGCACAAGCAGAGATTCGAATCCGGGGTATAAACTCTTTGACCGGAAGTTCCGATCCGATGTGGATTGTTGACGGGATGCCTTTACAAGGAGATGTGCCTAAAGTTAGTATGGGGGGAACTGAATTTCAAGAAACCGTACTGACCAGTGGTATCGGGAATATAGCTCCGGATGATATAGAGAGTATTACTGTGTTGAAGGATGCTGCTGCAACGGCTATTTATGGAGCCCGTGCTGCAAATGGCGTGATCGTTATTAAAACAAAACGCGGAACTGTCGGTCAATCTTATTTGAATATTCAGGCTTCTTTTGGAGTGAGTGAGGCGCCGGAAAATCGTTTGGTGATGATGAATTCTCGGCAAAAAGTTGATTTCGAGAGAAGTATTTACGAGGACTTTTCGTCTTATCGTTTGGGCGGACGCGTTCAACAGTTACTTCGTGATGCGGATAACGGGTTGATTAGCCGTTCTGATGCGGAGGCTGAAATTGAAAGGTTAAGTAGGATTAATACGGATTGGTTCAAAGAGATATTTCGGGTTGCACAGACTCAAAATTATAGCGCTACGCTTTCCGGAGGGGATGAGCGGACTCAGTATTACGGAAGTCTTTCTTACATGACTCAGGAAGGGGTGATGCCGAATAATAAATATGAAACGGTGGGTGCGACACTAAATTTCACGCATGACTTCAATAGATGGTTACGGATTTATTTTGACGCTAGGAGTTCATTGCGTAATGACCGTAGTTCTGCTTCTGCTGTAAATCCTCTGCAATATGCCACGTACGCTAACCCGTATGAACGTCTTTATGATGAAAACGGAGATTATGCATATGATAGAAGTTATACTTCAGCATTAAGTACTATCCGTGACGGGTATTTGTATGATTTCAATATTCTCAAAGATTTGAACGAGAACACGAATAAAACCCGTTATTTGAGTAACCAGTTGAATCTTAAATTGGAATTTAAGATTATCGAGGGGTTGATGTTTTCGACGATGGGAACATTGTCAAATTCAAACAATCATATGATGTCCGAACTTTTACCCGGTTCATATACTTCCAAATTGACATCTTGGGTTAAAAATGTATATGGTGATGAAACACCGGATTATTTGAATAAAGGTAAACTTTCCGAGTCAACATCCCGTTCTCAAGGGTGGACGGTCCGGAACCAGTTGACTTACGCGCGGGGCTTTGTTGACAAACATTACGTGAATATATTACTTGGGCATGAGGTATCTTCCCAGAAAGGTTATAGCTTTGCCAGTATGCTTCCGGAGTGGAATCCGACATATGGTGTCGGGACATACCCGGATTTAACGGGAATAGAAATCAGTTCAAAAGTGTCCTTCACGAGCTTAGGACGCCATGGAGAATCTCAGGATAGAAGTGTTTCTTTCTTTGCCACGGGGTCTTATAGTTACGAGGATCGTTACATTGTTGCCGGTTCGGCTCGTTTGGATGGTGCGGATATTATCGGTACGAAGAATCGTTTCTCTCCATTATGGAACGTGGGTGGAAAATGGAATTTGCACAATGAATCTTTCATGGAAAATGTGTGGTTTGTTAATCAATTGGCTTTGAGAGTTTCTTATGGATTTACCGGAAGCATAGACCGGAATGCTTTGCCATTTTCGCTTATGATCAGGAATTACTCGAATTATTATTATGATGGAATGGAGTTGATGGATGAATATGTGCCGGGTAATCCTTCGATCAAGTGGCAACGGAAAGAAGATCGTAATTTCGGGTTCGATGCCTCTTTAGTAAATAACCGGATTAATGTAAGCGTGAATTATTATAATAATGACACGAGAAATTTGTTGGATGACAAGATACTGGGGTATTCATCCGGGAAGAAGAGTATCAAGGCAAACGTGGCATCGTTGAGAAATACCGGTTGGGAGTTTTCAGTTAAAACTTTGAATATCCGAACGGATGATTTTAGCTGGACGACCTCTTTTAATTTCGCGACCAATAAAAGTGTTGTGACGGAAACTTATTACAAGAGCGTGGATGAACTGCCCGTGAGTGTACATTCCAACATGAGCTATTTGTACAGTTTGTATATTGAGGATGAACCGGTGTCTGCGTTTTATGGTTTTAAATATGCAGGCGTGGATCCGGCAACAGGGGGAGCTTTGGCTTATATCGATCGCTTGGATGAGGAGGGGAATCAGTTGGGAAGTTTGTACAAGGACGGACGGTACGTGGTGAATATGGATGCAAATCCGACAGGCCAAGAGAAGATGTTAGCCAGAGTATTTTTAGGTGAAAAATATCCGCCTTATACCGGAGGTTTCAGTACTTCATTTACTTATAAAAGCCTCAGTCTTTCTACTAATTTTTCTTTTATGGCGGGGCATCTTATTCCATCATTCCAAAGTATGACGAGTAGCGGAGATATTTATGCTACTTCACAGAATGTATTGGCAATGGAAGCTAATCGGTGGAGGAAACCGGGAGATATTACGGATAAGCCTAAATATCAGTCGGATAACTCTTCTTATTTATATGATATTTATGATTTTAGGTTTGAAAAAGGGAATTATCTGAAATGCACGAATATTTCTTTGGGGTATAATCTTTCACCTCGTCTTTGTTCTTTGTTGCGTTTGACTCGGATGCGTCTGAATTTTAATGTGTCTAATGCGTTCACGTTAACCAAATACAGGGGGATCGATCCCGAGAATAGAGGAGCTTTCGGGTATCCTAGTGCAAGAAGGTATAATTTTTCGGTTTCTATTGGTATATAAAATGAAAATGACTATGAAGAGAATATTATTATTTATATTGGCAATAGGTCTTTTTATGACCGGGTGTAAAGATTTTTTGGATATGCCGCCAAAGAATGTAAAAGTTATTTATACAACTGAGGACGTGAAGGAAGCTATGAGCTTATTTCTAGTTGGAACGACAAAATCGAATGCGGGAGGATATAGTCCAAAGTCGTTAGACAACCTTGTTTATTATGGGGGAGGAAGAATTATTTATCCTTTTTCCCGGTACGTGAATATTTGTGCGGCGATGGCATCCGATGACGTCGAGATGTTGGGGTTCGTGAACGAAAATATGAGTAGTCCAGCCCGTGGAGGCTCTACTTATGCGAGAGAGTTTAGTGAAATTAGAAACTGGGAGAGTTATCGGTTCGCGAATCAGACTTGGAAAGCGGCTTTTCTGGCGGTGGGATATTTGAA
Source organism: Butyricimonas muris (assembly GCF_046365375.1). Lineage (NCBI taxonomy): Bacteria > Pseudomonadati > Bacteroidota > Bacteroidia > Bacteroidales > Odoribacteraceae > Butyricimonas > Butyricimonas muris. The sequence continues at coordinate 175,158 of NZ_JBKEIT010000004.1, forward strand.
TAACGTGTTAAATGATTTGAGTAAGGTGCCGGATTATGACAAAACAGAACACGAAAGGATTTCTGGGGAAGCGAGGGTGATTCGGGCATATTATCTTTTTAGGTTAAATGCTCTTTTTGCTCCTTATGACAATAATAATTACGGTATTCCGATGACGCTTGATGCCGAAGTGACTAGCGGTAGTTCCAGATGGAAGCAAACAGATATTTACAAGACTTTGATTCATGAATTGACGGAGGTATTGGAATACGAAACGGTGCCTAAGGTTTCGTGGAATATATTCTATAACGAGCGAATTATTAAAGCAATTCTGGCGCAAATTTACCAATATAAAGCAGAATCATGTGCCGGAGAACCCGATGATTGGAGTAAGGCGGAAACTTATGCCCGGGAGGCTCGTGACGGAGCTCGGATTGAAAACACTGTAGACGAACAAAAGGAGTTGAATTATGCTCCGGCGGATAAAGCTTATTATACGTTAGATAAACCTCATTTGTTTGCTTTGTTAAGAATCGCTCACCCGGGAGACGGGGGGAATAATTACGCTCCTTGGGGTATACCCTCTGATCCGCAACAAAAGGTAAATCCGGAATTGTTTGCGATGTATGATGCAGAAGATATTCGTGTTTCAGTTTTTTTCAAAGTCGTAAATAACTCTCCTTGTTGGGTAAAATTGCAGAGCCGCGGTAGCGTGGATGTTTGTAGTGAGTCCCATCCTTTGTTCCGGTTTTCGGATTTACTTTTGATTGAAGCCGAGGCTAAGGCTCGGCAAAATGATCCGGAAGCTCTTTCACTGTTGAATGAGTTCAAGAGTAGTAAGATACCGGGATATGCCGGTTATCAAGGCAATGATGTATTGGATGAGATTTTACGGGAACGGCGTAAGGAGTTTGCTTTGGAAGAGCAGATGCGGTGGTTGGATATGAAGCGCTTGGGTGTATCGGTGAGTCGGGAAGCTTTGGACGATGATAATAAAGTTCAAGTTTACACGTTAGAAGCAAATGATTACAGGTATGCATTGCCTATTCCGGAGGAATCGGAATTGATGTATAATAATATTTCTCAAAACCCGGGTTGGCCGGCAAGTAAAGAAGATTAAATTGTTGTGATATGAAAAAGATTTTACAATATATATTGATGTCAATTCTTTTTTGTGCTTGTGCAAAAGAGAAAACTACAATTTGGGATTTTGAAGCATCCGTGGATGATATTTCGAGAATCGAATTGCGGGCAGATCATAAAACGCTTTTGCCAAACGGGGAGGCAAAAATGGAGTTTTATCCGTTTGTTTATGGTAAAAAGAACGTGATGAAGTATGGAAAAGATGAAGAGGGGGAGTATATCTCAGAAATGGTTGAGGAAGAGTATCTGATTCCGGATGACCAGTTGCCGAAAGGATGCGTTAAGGTATATGATCAGGCGGGGAATGAAATAAAAGAAAATGTTTATTCTACAACAACGGAGATTCCGGGGACGGTTTTAAATTTTTATGCGAAGGCAGGTGCGATTGAAAGTAATCGTTTGCCGATAACAATCCGGGATTTACCGGATGAATCGTACGATGAAATCGTCGTTCCAGTGATATTCCATATGTTGCTGCCGCCCGCATCGGCCGGTCCGACGTATGACATTTCTCAAGAATATATGGAAAAAGTTTTGGAGGGGGTAAATAATATATTTAATAGACGGATAACGACAGATCCGAATGGAGGAAACGTGAAATTGACATTTAAATTGGCAGTTTATGATCCTTCCGGGGTGAAATTGCAGGAGGCGGGAAAGAATGTGATAAATTTGTCGGAGTCTAATATAAAATATATAGAGGATCAAAGTACCAGTACTGCAAGTTATGTCACTGGATATGATAAATTTATCGTGAGATATAAAAGTACGTGCATTTGGAATCCTGAAAGATATTTGAATATCTGGTTGACAAGATTTTCAATGTATTCAGATGAAGCCGGGACGTATTCTTATGAAACTGCATCGCCTACTGTGATGCACTCAGATTATGATATTGAGTCTATTCCCGGATTGTCTGATGTACAAACAAAAGATAGATTTACTTTATCCGATGTAACGAGTTGTTTGGAGGTTGGTGTGCTTGTAAATTATATGACTTTTTTAAACCCGTCGGTACAAGGGACAAATACATTTACACTAGCAACTGTATTGGCTGAATATTATGGTTTGTTATCAACGAATACACGTTATTATAAGAATTTGAATTCTGATGGGGATATTGATTATTGCCCCGACACGTATACTTCTTATGCTAATTATTATCCTTTGGTGTTCAAAGCAAATAATTTAGAAGGTCAACCAGAGGAACTCGAATTGGAATGGTTTACCTCATTTAACGTGATAGACCGGTATAGTCGTAAAAATTCCGTGAGTATTGATCAAGCATTGCGGATGCGTAAAGTGTTGAAACAATGTCCGTCCCGTTGGGCATATAAATCCGATTGGGCGTTTACCGGGAAGTAATAATTTTAATAGTGTGTGTGAATCTCCCTCCTGTCAAACGGACAGGAGGGGAGATTTTTACTAAAAATCGAAGTTATGAAAAAGAATTGGTATGTATTAATATTCTTCCTAATTATAGGATGTTATGGAGGAAATGAAGAGTTTTTGAATGAAGAAAAGGAAATAGAAGAATTGCAAGGTTCTATTTCTCGTTCTATTAATTTGTGGTCTGATTCGTGTGATATTTGTAGTGCTTTTAATAAGACATATGGTCAGTATAGGGAAATAATGGATGAAGGATACAAAGTTTATAAGGAAAAAAAAGGATGTTGTAAAGATTGTTTCAATCTTGATTTTAACAAGTATGTAGAGTTTCATAATAATTCATATGGCGATAGGATTAATGCACAAATAAAGGCTATTGAGTATACTGGAAAAATGACGTGTCCACAATGTGAAGTATTTATGGATGTTAGAAATTCAATCACGTCTGCATTGTATTCATGGTTGAGGAATATTGAATGGTCAGTGGGCTGCGCCCTAGAGGTTGCGGGCATTAGAAAATGTAAGAATTGGCAAGAAACTCCAAAGGATTCGACGGGTGGAGGTGGAGGAGCACATGATTTTAAACTTCCCGATATTGTGGGAACATATAAATATACTTTAAACCGAAGTACGCAAAAATTATTGGAAGAAATTGGTGGAGATGTTGAAACAACTTGGTTGATGAATGAATTTGACGAATATTTGTTAAGGATTTGTTATGCTTTTCAACAAAGTGATGATCCGATTAGTGCGAATAGAGTTAAACACTTGGGTGGTCAGATAGATTCTGAAGGTAGATTTTATTTGGTCGCTTTTAAAACTTTATATGATTATTTATCAGAAGCTTATTTTGAGCCGGAGTTGTTAACGATTTCAGAATTACAGGCTAAAGGGCGTGATTATCGTGCTATTGTTATAGAGAAAAGTGTTGTGACTTCATCTTATGATGATAACATATTTGGTGACCTTTGGGGATATTTAGGATTTGTCAGTGATAGAACAACTTCATTAACTGAATTTTATTGTTGGAGATTTTAATGTGAGATTTGGCTTTATGTTAAAATAGCGATATTGTGGAAGATAATGTTTATGAGTAAAATGATATTGTTTTTTGCAAATATATAAAATTGTACCTTCAAAAGAACGTTTTTGGGCATAAATTGTTCCTTTGAAGGTACAGTTTTAATGTGATAACGGTGTTATCGAGTATAAAAATCTATTTGCTTCTTAATCGCACGGGTGCAAACCGGACAGAAGTCGTTGCCGGATAGGGTGTTCATCAGACAGTCGGGAACGGGACGGTAGACTCCTTTTTCAACGTAACCGCCGCCTTCATAGACACCGAGTTTTTTCAGGTTTTGGCGATCGATAGGAGTCGGGACCGGGGTATCCTTGTCGAGCATGTCTTTCCATTTTTTGTTGAAATTGACAAGGGTGGTTAAGTTGGGTTCCCAAGGTTCGACGCCTTTGGGGTACATGTCGTTGTAAGAACTGCCGATTTCGACATATTCGTCGCCCAGACCGGCAAAAAGATGTCCGAACTCGTGGACGTAAACTTTGGCGGCGTGCAGGTTACCGTTGATGCTGATGCCGTAGTGATTGTAAATAGCGCCTCCGCCGTATTTCTGGGTATTGGCTATGATATAAATAAAGTCGTAAGGCACATTGGCGGCAAGGTCCCGCAGACTTTTGTGGTCGTAAGTCATGATATACCGTTCGGAATCGAAGGTATAGAATGACGAATTCAATACCGTGTTTTTCCAGATGTATTCACCGGGGATGTCAACGCCGGATTCCTGTGAAGGGGCGAGTACGGCACGGACGTTAAAGCGGTTGCGATTTTCTTTATAAGGGGAGAAACTGAATAACCCTTCCACGAAGCGTTGGCAATCTGCTTTGAATTGTTCCATTTCTTCCGCAGTGTATCCTTCGGGAAGAAGTACGATGTCTACTTTATGGGCGGGATTGCCGATGTAGAGCACGTCGAACGCGGGGTATTGTAAGCGACGGTCCTTTTTGATAAAATAGCTGTCAACATCCACGGTGTATTCGAATTTCTTCACGAGTTTGCCTTTCTTGTTCCGGCTGCATATCTCGATGCGAACGTCATTTTTCGGGAAGGGCATTACGACAGTTTCCAGACAACAACGGCGTGTTGTCTTCGCCTCGTCGGTGGTTTGCCATTCGCCGAAAAGGGTGCAGTACCCGCGGGAATAGATAAGTTGGTTGGTGGCTGCGTCGTACACGTTCACGTAGTAATTCCCGTAGAACATGGTGTCAATTAAATTAACCTTAGAACCACCCCAGTAGGGTTCTTCGAGAAGTTCCTCGAAATAAATTTCTTCATTCTGACTATCGCCACAATGGGCATAATCCATGCGTAATGTTTTGTTGTGGAAATACTTGTCGAATTGAGCCCACGAGAAGTTCGCTTGTAAGAGCAATACCATGCAGGCGATAAGAGTTATTCCTTGTTTCATAGACTTGTTATTTTTTAATATAAATTTTGTACAAAGATAGTTTTTTACTATTTTTCGACACAGAAAAACTGTGTAAAATATACTATTTAGTATGCTAGGGGACGAGTTATTGATAGAACAGTTAAACCGGAAGGAGGTTAAGGCTTTTAAAGAGTTGTTTGACCGCTTCTATCGTTATCTCGTTTTGTATGCCATGAAGTGGGTGGAAAGACAGGAAGAGGCAGAGGATATAGTGCAGGATTTGTTCGTGCAAATATGGGAACGGGACACTTGCTACAGTTCTTATTACGGTTTCAAGAATTTCTTGTATAATTCGGTAAAGAATGCTTGTTTGGATTTCCTGAAACATCGAGAAGTGGAGGGAAAATATATAAAATACACGCTTCGGCATACGGAACCCGGGGAAGAGCCCGAGTTGGAGCTAATGAAGGATGAGGTGTACCGTCGTCTTTATCAGGTGCTGGACGAACTGCCTAAACGGTGTAGGGAAGTATTCAAGTATTATCTGGAGGGGAAAAAGAATAGCGAGATTGCAGAAATTCTCCAAATATCAGAGCTGACCGTGAAGACTCAAAAACGGAATGCGATGAGTTATATCCGTGAGAAATTGGGGACAGCGTATCTGTTATATGTTTTATTTCAATCCGGTTGCATGTAGTTTGGAAATTTCTTTGAAAAAAACTTCATTTTTTTATACTCCTTTTTTTAGCTGTTGTCGTCTTTGGTGTAAAATAACATCAGAGATATGAAGCATTACGATGATAATATAATACGACTTATTCAACTTTACCTCGTGGGTGGCTTATCGAAGGAGGAAGAGGTGAAGTTGGAGGAATGGTTGCGGCAGGATCCTTCACGGGAAAAATTCATGCGAGAAATCCGTGAGGGGCAAAACGTGGGACAGAATTTTAGTACTTTCGAGAATGTGAATAAAGACTTGGCATGGGGAAGTGTCGTTCGGAAAGGGAAAATCGAGATAAACAGATCGCGTCGCTTGGGGTGGTACAAGTTTGTGGCTGCCGTGATGGTACCGTTAATGATTATCGGTGCCGCGTATTATATGAGAAACTATACAGCCTCGGATCAGCAGCAAAGTGTAGAAATCGCCGAGATTACCCCGGGCAAGGGGAAAGCTATTCTTCGCCTGAATGATAACCGGGTGATAGAATTGTCAACCGAACAGGAAAAGCAATTGGATGTTGCCAAAGGAGTTGCCGTGAAGAGTGATGCCTCGGGAATGGTGTATCCGGAACAGGTTGCCGCGGGAGTAACGGAGTATAACGTGTTGGAGGTTCCTCGCGGCGGGGAATACACGGTGACTTTATCCGACGGGACAGTGGTGTATCTGAATTCGGGAAGTACATTGCGTTATCCGGTTGCTTTTGGTGCGGATTTGCGAGAGGTTTCTTTTTCCGGGGAAGCATATTTTGAGGTGGCGAAAGATGCGGAACGTCCGTTTTACGTTGTGGTGGATGACATGAAGATTAAGGTTTACGGTACTTCGTTTAACGTGAATACTCATTACACCGGAAAGGTGCAGACTGTTTTGGTGGAAGGAAAGATCGGGATAGAAACACCGGTTTCCGGGAAGGAATACGAGGTGAGCCCGGGGCAAATGGCATTGTATAACAGTCAGGAGCAGACGATGAATATTAATAGTGTTGATGTTCGTCCTTACGTGGCTTGGAAAGATCGGGTTTTCGCTTTCGAGAAAATGAGCCTTGAGGATATCATGACCACGCTTTCCTTGTGGTATGATGTGGACGTGTTTTACCAAACGTCTAGTTTGAGAAGCCTGCATTTTACAGGGCATTTGGGACGGTATGAAGATATATCCACTATTTTGGATGCGATTTCGGGGGTTACGCGAGTAAACTTTACAGTGAAAGGACGCACGGTTATCGTGTCGGAATAAAAACAGCGGGAAGTGTTGCGAGCACTTCCCGTCATAAATGATAATTACACAATAGGCTTATGTTGCGAGCATTACCTATTGAGAATACTAACATTAAAGTACAAAAGTATGGAAAAAAAACGATTATGTTCTCGGGTTTATTTACCTCGCGGGCAAAAAATGTGGAAGATTATGAAAATTTTTATTTTATTCATGTGTTGCTTCACCTTCACTCTTTCAGCCAAGAGCCTTGCTCAACAAGAAAAAGTGAATCTTGACTTGCGGGAGGTATCGGTAGACATGTTGTTCAGTGAGATTCAACGACAGACTAACCTGCATTTTATTTTCAATAACGAGCAGACGGTGAACTTGGACAAGTTGACCGTAAAAGCCAAGGATGAAACGGTGACTTCCGTGTTAGACCGTGTTTTTAAAGGAACCGGTTTCACGTACACGTTCCGGGATAAGATTATCATGGTTCGTTATGCGGGTGTTCCTGCGGAACAACAGCAAGAGAAGTTTATGGAAATAAAAGGTGTCGTGAAAGACACGAAAGGAGAGCCGGTTCCGGGTGTAACGGTGCTTATCGTCGGTACCCAGTTGGGATGTGCGACGGACGAGAAAGGTGAGTTTCAATTGAAAATTGCAGAACAAGACAGTGTAAAACTGCAATTCTCGTTTATCGGAATGAAGACCAAGGATGTCATGTTCAAGAAAGGCGACAAGAGTCTGAATATCATGATGGAAGATGAAGCCGAGAGTTTGGGTGAAATTGTCGTGACGGGGTATCAACAGATCGAGAAACGGAATTTGACCAGTTCCGTGGTGACGGTAAAAACCAGTGATTTGAAGACTATCGGGGCATCCAGTATCGAACAGATGTTGCAGGGTGTTGTTCCGGGATTGTCTGTTGTGAATACTTCTGCAGGACCGGGTGCGGCTCCGAAGATTCGGATTAGAGGTTCTTCAACGATATCCGGAAATGCAGAACCCTTATGGGTATTGGATGGTGTTATTCTGGAAAATTCTGTACCTGTTTCTGCTGCAGATTTGAATAGTCCGGATGTGATGAATATGTTTAATACTGTTATTGGTGGTGTAAGTCCTAATGATATAGAAACTATCACGGTGTTAAAAGATGCTTCGGCAACTGCAATTTACGGTACTCGTGCTGCCAACGGGGTTATTGTAATAACTACTAAACGCGGTAAAAGAAATAGTTTTAATATTTCCTACCAACATACATCAGCGGTAAGTATTCGCCCGAGTTATAATGATTTTGATTTATTGAATTCAAAAGAAAGGATCGAATTAACCAGACAATACTCGGAAGACGGACTCTGGATCATGGGAACTTGCGGTTTGGAAGGATTATTGCAAGCTTACGCCCTAGGAGATGTGTCAATAGAGGATTTGAATCGGGAAACCCGGGCAATGGAAAAAAGAAATACAGATTGGTTTAAAATATTGTTTCGTAATGCATATACTCAGACTCATGATTTAAGTATTTCCGGAGGATCGGAAAAGACAGATTACTATATTTCTTTAGGTTATAATGGAGAAGATGGGGTGGATAAATCCACTAATTATCAGAATTATAATGGAATGTTGAAAATAAATAGTGAGTTGTTTCAAGGTGTAAACTTAGGGGCTTTATTACAATTGAGTCGTAGAGATCGGGAGAATTATCATAGTGCTATTGATCCTTTTGAATATGCTGTTTCTGCTTCTCGAGCAATTCCGGAACGGGATGATTCCGGTTTGTATTATTACCAGAGTACCCAAAGAGGAATGTTGTTGTTCAACGTGTTGAATGAACTGAATAACACTCACAGCGAAAGTACACAGACGGATGTTAAGGGGATCGTTGATTTATCAGTTAATCTTTACCGAGGTTTGAAATATAAAGGATTGTACAGTTATTCATCTTCCCATTCCACGGCTATAGATTATGCAACAGAATACAGTAACTATATAGCTCAAATCAGAGGATATAATTATGGAGATACTTCTGATAAAGATTTGATTAAAAACTCCGTATTGCCTAATGGAGGAGAATTTAATGAGACTGTTTATGAACAGAGAACTTCTTTAGTCCGCAATAGCTTGGAGTATCGTGGGACATTAGTTCAAGATTTGAATATTGATGTAATGCTTGGACAAGAATTTCGGACAACGAAATATAAAGGGATGGCAACAAATTCTTATGGCTATTATAAAGATAGAGGGGAAATTTTTTATGAGCCTTCATTAAGTTCAACAACGGGGCATTTGAAACGAAATAAGGTTACTCGTGATTTGTTGGAAAGATCGAATATTTCTTATTACGGCGTTTTGTCTTTGATGTATAAAGATCGTTATGTGTTGAATGGTAATATTCGTTTTGACGGGTCAAATCTTTTTGGTTCCAATCCGAAATATAGGTATTTACCTTTATGGTCTGTATCTGGGAAATGGACAGTAAGCGAGGAGGATTTCTTGAAAGAGGAAGATTGGTTAAGTAATTTGGCATTGCGTGCTTCATTCGGGTTGAGAGGGAATATCGTGGAAGACAGTAGTCCTTTATTAATAGCTTCTGCTTTACCGCCTAATCCTAATACCGGATTATTGGAAATGGAAATACAACAGGCTCCTGATCGTGATTTGAAATGGGAAACGACATCTTCATTGAATATTGGGTTGGAATTAGGACTATTTAAGAACAGGTTAATGCTGGATGTAGACTATTACTTGGACAAGAGTGAAGATTTAATTGCCTATTTGGATGTTTCTTCTGTAACCGGTTTTAGCGGACGTAACGTGAATTATGCAGACATGCGTAATCATGGTGTGGATATATCTCTGACCGGTAGGTTAATACAGAAGAATAATTGGGATTGGGTATTGGCGTTAAACCTAGGATACGTGAAAAATAAGGTAACAAAATCTTACGTGACGCCTCAAGCAAAAAATTTGGTGAGAAGTACATATACCCCGGGTGATGTGATGGAAGGAAAAGCGATGAATGCCATGTTCTCGTATCATTTTGCCGGACTGGATGAGGGAGGAACCCCGACGTTCTATGCTGCAGACGGGAATATTTACGGTGTGGATGATGCTGAATTCCTGAGTATTCCGATGGATGTGGCGGGTTTAAAATACGAAGGCGAGCGTGATCCGATTTTGACGGGAGGAATAAACACCAATCTTCGCTATAAGAATCTGAGTCTATCCATGTTGTTTGCTTTCGGCTTGAAGAATGTGGTTCGTTTACCCCAGTTAGCCTATGATAACTATCCGGACGGAGAACAGAATGCAAACAAATCCATTATGAACCGTTGGCGTCCCGGGCAGGATAACACAGGGAAAACAATTCCTCGTTTGAACACGGGAAGTAATTACGTAACTGTCGGAACTGAAGATGTATATGTGATCGATATGTATAACAAGAGTCAAGAGGCTGTCGTGCCGGGAGATTATCTGCGTTTTAGGAATTTAATGCTGGAGTATCAGTTGCCTAGAAAGTGGTTGGATAAGATTGTATTGGGCGGTCGTACTATGGGAAATGTTGCGTTGAAATTTCAAGCCCAGAATTTGTTTGTGGTGGCGAATAAAAAATTGAAAGGATATGATCCGGAGACCGTAAATTACACGACAAATGGTTATGGAGCATTGCCTTTGCCCCGAACATTTACATTTGGCTTGAACGTTAATTTTTAAAGCGAAGAGTTATGAGAAAAAATAGTTTATATAATTTGTTGTTGGTGGGGGTATTGTGTTGTGCTTGTAATAGTTATCTGAACGAAATACCACAGAATAAATTAAAGCCGACGACCATTGATGATTACGAACAATTGCTGAACAGGGGATATATTTCGAAACAAATTATGCCGTATTTGGACGTTTTGTCTGATGATGCGACTTTGGTTCCGGAGTTTTCTGCTACATTGAGTAATACTCGTGCTGCTGATATTTACGCGAGTGCTTACACGTGGAGTAGCAGTCACGAAACATCGATGCCGGATGGAGATAAAGCATTTGAAGCATTTTATAGTAGTGCTTATTATGCCAACGTGGTGCTTGAAAATATAGATGAGGCAACCGGTATTAATACAGACGAGGAAAAAACAAAAGAGTTGCAGGGAAATTTGAAGGGGGAGGCTTATGTTTTGAGGGCTTATTCGTATTTCAATTTAGTTAATTTGTATGCTCCTGCATATAATCCGTCAACTTGTGCGACCGATCCGGGAATTCCTATTAACTTGACAACAGATGTGGATAGAAAGCCTTATTTGCGTAGCACGGTGGAAAAAGTATATGTACTTATAGAGGAAGACTTGAAAGAAGGTATTCGTTTAATGGAGGAAAATCCATATGACAGAGGTACGAAACTCCGTTTTAATGCTCTTTCTGCCAGAGCTTTGCTGGCTAGAGTTTACTTGTACATGCAGAAATGGGATTTGGCGATTGAACAAGCGAATCTCGTGTTAAAGGAGAATTCGAGTTTATTTGATTTGAATGTGGCATATCTGCAAAATCCGTCGATAAATGCCAGCGATGTTTTAAGTGCTTATTATATGTCAGATCAAATGGCTGGGAAAGATTATTTAGCCGTGGATAATTCGAATGTGTTGTTTGTAAGCGGAATTACCGAAAATATCATGGCTTTTGCGGCGCGTAGTTACATGACTGCTTTTGCTGTTAATGAGGATTTGCATAATTTGTATGAGGATGGTGATATACGTCAAAATTATTTTATAAGACAAGTCCGGGAGTTTGGTGACGATGGAATGGTGTACAAATATATTTTTGCCAAGAATCGATATATAGATTATCCTATTGGTAATTTTACGTTTGAAATAAACGGATCTACAGGGTATTCGCGTGTAATCCGGACTGAAGAAATGTATCTGATCTTGGCAGAGGCTTACGCTCATAAGAGTGGCGGACTCGGAAATGCAATTGCCGCTTTAAATACATTGCGACAGGCAAAATACATTGCGGAAGATTATAATGAATTGCGGGAGGAAGATTATACACAGAACACTATTCTTGATAGAGTTTGGTTGGAAAGAAGGTTGGAACTCTGTTTCGAGGGACACCGTTGGTTCGATCTGCGGCGTACAACCCGTCCGGTCATGGAGCGTAGAGGTTATGGAACACAGCAAGCGTCATTGATAGAAAATGATCCTCGTTATGTGTTGCAGATTCCTCAAAAAGAGCTGAATGTTAATCCTGAAATAGGTATTAATCCTAGATAAATACTATAGATATGAAAAGTAAATATATATTGTTATTAGGAATGATCGTTTCATTCATTGCATGTCATGACGAAGATTCTTTGAAATCGGAATACGAGTATGACGGACCAATCCCGGCAATTGCTGACGGACCTTCCGAGGCGCAGAAACTGTGTTATAGTTTGTATCAGAAGTATGATTTGCATACTTATTATACTTTGGCCGGTGACGAAGCATTACGAACTCCGGTGGGGTGGACTCAGACGGCTATGTTTGAGTATTATGCCGAATATTATAACCCGGATATTTATCCGATGCAGGCTGCGGACGAGATGACTTCGGAATCTTTTTTGAAGTTAATGATAAAGTTTCTCGATCTTTTGCCGGAGGATTTAGCAAAAAGTATTTCTAAACGCCATGTTTTGGTAAAGTGTAATCTTGTGCAAGACGACTATTATCTTCCTTGGCCATTGACTATTGCTTACACGGATGAAGCTCAACAGGGAATTATTTATTGGGGGGATATGACTGATGAAATCGGAGAGCAATTGGATTTGTGGAAATATAGTATAACTTCTGCTTATTTTGAAACGAGGACATCAACATATTTTCATAACTATTTGCCTGTGCCGAGTGAATTTGCAAATGTAAGTGCCGGAAAATATTTATATGATTATACAACGGACGAGGAGCAATCAGAAGTATTTGATAATCTGTTCACGGAAGATGGTGATTTGAATATGGATTTTCTCATGAGCAATGGTTTTGTGGATCCTTTTGGAATGATTAAATCCGGCTCCGATAAATATCAGTTTCTTGATATGACAACTTATGCGACGTGGATTGTTAATAATCCTTTAGAGGAAAGACAAAATGCATTGGATAATTATCCATTGGTTAAATTGAAATATGATTTAACGATAAAGTACTATAAAGAGAATTTGAAGCTTGACTTGGAAACTTTTGGCAAATCCTGGTTAACGGTAACTATTGACTAGATGCAAGAGCGGGTTTTCCTATTTTTGATTTAAAACAAATACGGTAATGTTGTTGCGAATGAGAAATAAGATACAGGAGATCAATATATTGATGGAATTTTTAAGTAATAAATTTGAAAAATGAATGGAATGAAAATACTGTATGGGATTATTTGTTTAGGTTTGTTTGTTGCATGTCAACAAGAGGTTGGTTACCGAATTTCCGGTTCAGTACCGGGAACTCCTGACGGGATAAAGGCATATTTATATGATTGGGATACCCCGGTGGATTCTGCCGTGGTGAAAGATGGTAAATTTGTATTGAAAGGGAAAGTGGATGTTCCTGTGCGTTATCAGTTATGGATTGATCTGTCGCCTGAATTGAAAGAGGATTATGAGAAAGATTTACGTGGAACGGATATCTTCATAGATAATACGAATATTCGCTACGATAGCCCCTCTATTGATTCTTTGCCTTCAAGATTGAGTTTCAAGAGGAAAGTGAAAGGAATGGTGACTATTACCGGTTCTCCTGCGCATGATTTGTATATGGGCTTCCAGAAAGAATTGGAGCCGTACGGGGTAAAGCATAATGAAGCATGGAATAAGTACTTGAAGGTTTACCATCTCCCGGCTCTCGACGGCGTGTTTAACACCCGCGAGGGAATCGCTTTGGTGCGGGAGATGCAGGATGCTCAAAAGGGAATGGAACAAATGCAGATGAATTTTGTGAAAACCCATTCTAATTCGCCCGTGGCGGTAGATGTCGCACAAAATATAGTATTTGGCGGGACTCTCTCGAAAGCGGATATGGATAATTTGTTGGCAATTATTGATGCTTCCTTGCATGAAACTCCGGCGTACAAGCAATTGAAAGAGTTCGTTGAGACTCTCTATCCTACAGCTATTGGAGAGAAATACACGGATATTAACTTGTTGGACGAGAACGGCAAGGAGGTGAAGTTGTCCGATTACGTGAAGCCCGGGCAATACAATATGGTGGAGTTTTGGGCTTCTTGGTGCGGTCCCTGTCGGGGAGAAATACCTCACTTGCGCCACGTGTACGATGTCTATGGAAAGGGGAATGACGGGTTGAATATGATCAGTGTTTCGATTGATGAACGGGATAAAGATTGGAAAAAGGCTCTTCAAGAGGAAGGTATGAAATGGATACAGTTGAATGATAATAAGGGATGGTCGGGTGACGTGGTAACAAAATATAAAGTGAATGGAGTCCCTTTCTGTTTGATCCTTGATAAAGAAGGAAAGATTATCGCTCGTGAAGTGCGAGGGTCAGAATTGGATATTGTATTGATCGACCATTTGGGAGATCGTTATGAAAAATAATAGTTTCTCGTAAACATGCAGCGGAAAACCCTTCCCGGTTCTAAAAGAGAACATTGGGAAGGGTTTTGTTTTTATTCCTTGTAATATACCCGTTTTACGCGGTGGGAAATACCCGTGAGAATTTCATAAGGGATGGTTCCCAGTTGTTCCGCCAATTCGGTGACGGGGATGTGTTTCCCGAATATTTCCACTTCATCACCGATGGTGGCATCCGTGTCGGTGACGTCGATCATGCAGGTATCCATACAGATATTCCCGATGATGGGTACCCGTTTTCCTTTCACGAAGACGTGTCCGACACGATTGCTCAAGTGGCGGTTCAGACCGTCGGCGTATCCCACGGTAATGACCGCGATACGGGAGGGACGGGTGGTAAAGCTTTTACGACCGTACCCGATGGATTGTCCTTCCGGTACTTCCCGGATAGAGGAGATGTATGTCTTGAAACTGCTCACGGGTTGGAGGGGGGCATTGGTGGCACTGATCCCGTGTAGTCCGATGCCGAGGCGCACCATGTCAAAATGGTATTGCGGAAAACGTTCGATACCTGCGGAGTTCAAGATATGACGCCATATCTTGTAATCGAATCGGGCTTGTATATGTTCCGTCATACGCTCGAATAACTGGATTTGACCGAGCGTGAATTTGTCGTGTATCGTTTCGTCACTTCCGGCGAGGTGCGAGAAGATCGACCGGATATAGACGGAGCGTTCCGAGCGGAAGAAGTCCAACAACCGGGGTAAATCTCTCTCGTCAAAACCGGAGCGGTTCATGCCCGTGTTCAGTTTGATATGCACGGGAAAACGTTTGATGCCGTGTTTTGCCAGTGAACGGTTGAAGTCTTCAAGAATATCCAAGGCATATATTTCCGGTTCGAGGTTGAACATGATCATATTGTCGAACGCCTCCCGTTCGGGATTCATCACGGCGATAGGAATGGTGATTCCCGCGGCACGTAATTCAATGCCCTCGTCCGCGAATGCCACCATGAGATAATCCACCCGATGGTATTGCAATAGAGAGGCAATTTCCCGGGAGCCGCTTCCGTACGAGAACGCTTTCACCATGACGGCGATGTGCGCGTCGGTCAGGGAACGGAAATGATTCAGGTTATGAACCATGGCGTCCAGATCGACTTCCAGTATCGTACCGTGGGATTGTTTTTGCAGGAATCCGGCGATAAACTCGAATTGGAATACCCGTGCCCCCTTAATCAGAATGACCTGTTCTTTGAAATTCTCCCGTTCTTCTTGGCGCAGGAAATGTTCCGTGTCCTCGTAAAAGCGGGAATTGGGGGCGAAGTCATGGCGGTGGTCACTTAAATGTTTCCCGATACCGATAAATAGTGAAACATTGGCTTGTCGTAGCGTTTCGGCAATGGAAGGATATAAATCGTCGGCTTCTTTGCCGGAATCCATGAAATCGGAAAGGATGACTACCCGTTCTTTCGAGGTGTCTTGTGTAGCCAGAATGTTTAAGGCTAACTGAAACGAGGAAGGATCCGAGTTATAGTAGTCATTCACGAGCGTACAATTGTTGATGCCTTCCTTGATTTCAAGGCGCATGGCTATTGCCGAAAGTTGAGCTACCCGGGAAACGATGATTTCGGGGGCGTATTTTTTCAGCAGTAAAACGCAGACTGCGTTCATGCAGTTCTCGAATGACGCGATGTCGGCGAACGGGATGTCGAGAATGAACGACTGTTGCCCGTGTGTAACTTTTACTTCCCGGTGGTCGAGAGCAATATTCATGGTCTGCACCTGTACGTCAGCTTCAATTTCTTCGCTCCACGTGAAGAATGAAGTGGTGGTGGGTACTTGTGTGCGGATGAATTGCATGACATTTCCCGCTTGTCCGATCACCCACCGGCACGTGGTGAACAGGCGGGCTTTTTCTGCCAGTTTCTCTTCCCGGGAAGAGAAATTCTCGTCGTGGGCATCACCCAGATGCGTGAATATCCCGATATCCGGACGAATCATATGTTGGAGTCGTTGCATTTCTCCCTTTTGGGATATACCTGCCTCGATAATGGCGATGTCTGCTTTCGTGTCGATTCCCAGCAAAGAGAGCGGCACGCCGACTTGCGAGTTGTAACTCCGGGGACTGCGATACACGGCGTGGTCGTTAGCCAATAATTGATATAACCACTCTTTCACGACAGTTTTGCCGTTACTTCCCGTGATACCGATCACTTCCGCCCGTGATTGTTGGCGATGAAAGGCAGCCAGTTGTTGTAGGGCAGTCAGGACATCTTTAACTAGGATGAAATTCGCTTCCGGAAGATGGTCGAATTCTGCCCGGTATTCACTGATAACGAAAGCCCTTATTCCATCAGAGTAAAGCGTTTGTATGTAATCGTGACCGTTGTGGTTATTCCCTTTTAGTGCAAAGAACAGCGTATGCTCCGGGGTGATGATAGAACGGCTGTCAATGCTGTATTCCGTGATTTCGACCGGAATACCTTGTCGTAATTCTCCTTCTATGATGTCGGCAATCTCTTTCATAATTGAAAATTGAAAATACACCAACAAAGCTACGGATTTTAGGTTTTAGATTTTAGATTTTAGAGGGGAAAATTTCTAGCGTTCGTGTAGGTGCATGAATGGGCTTCAATTAGAGTAATGGGGCGAAAAGACGGGCGAGGGATTCGCGGATTTTATCTCTTTTTGGACGGAATTTCCATTGATGGAGGCTGACTTCGTGGCTTTCTTTCAAGTCGTTGAGGAAGTCGGAGCCGAGTTGGCGACTGACGTTACGGTCGTAGAGGATGAGGTTGACCTCGAAGTTTTGCTCGAAGCTGCGGATGTCCATGTTGGCGGTACCGACGGAGGACACGAGCCCGTCCATGACGATTACTTTGCTATGGTTGAATCCTTTGCGATACTGGAATACCCGGACGCCGGCTTCCAGCAGTTCTTCGATATAGGAACGGGTGCACCAGTAGGTCAGCAGGGAATCCGATTTGTACGGTATCATGATACGGACATCGACTCCGCTCATGGCGGCGGTTTTCAGCGAGTTGATGGTGGTTTCCCCCGGCATGAAATAAGGCGTGGAGATGAAAACGTATTTTTTCGCCATGTTGATAAGCGTGAAATAAGCCTGTTGGATGGAAGTCCAGTCGCTGTCGGGTCCGGAAGCCACGGTTTGAATCACCACGTTGCCGTCCGCCTTTTTGTTCGGGAGGTATTCCGCCTTGTTCAGTAGAAGTTCCTGCCGCACGAAATACCAGTCGAAAAGGAACACGACTTGAAGCGAGGTAACGGCTTCTCCTTTGACTTTCAGATGGGTGTCGCGCCAGATTCCTATGCCGGGTAACCCGTACAGGTAACGGTCCGCGAAGTTCAGACCGCCGATGAATCCGGTGTCACCGTCAATGACGATGATCTTGCGGTGATTGCGGTAGTTTGCCTTGTTGGTGAACAAGGGAAAACGCACGGGAAGGAACGGGTAAACCTGTATGCCTGCTTCCCGCATTTCACGGATATAGCTTTTGGGTAATTGCCATGAACCTACGTCGTCGAAAATCACTCTGACCTCAACGCCTTCTTTCGCTTTTTGGATTAAGAGGCTCTTCAATTTGTCGCCGAGTTCTCCTTTCTCGATGATATAATATTCAAGATGGATGTATTTTTTAGCTTTGGCTATGGCTTTGAAAATAGAACCGAAAGTTTCTTCCCCGTTGTTCAGAATCTCTGCCGTGTTGTTGCGGGAGAGAAGTGCTTTGCTGTTATTGAGGAGCAAGGTCATCAAGGGCTTCACGGCTTCCATGTCGGCTTTCTTTAGTAGTTCGGCTTTCTGGATGCGTTGTTTTTGGTCTTCGCTCATGTACTGCAACCACTTGAAGTCACCTAATCCTTTCATGGAGAACATCTTGACCTTGCGATAGTTCATGCCGAAATAGATATAGAACAATAACCCGAAACCGGGTGCGAGCACGAGCACGAGTATCCACGCCAGAGTACGTACCGGATTTCTGTTTTCCAGTATAATCGTGTAAATGATAGCCAAAATAGCCAATATATATAACACGACACCCACGTCTGCCACTATGTTTACCCAGTTCGCCAAATTAATTTTCAATTTTCAATTTTCAATTTTCAATTAAACCGTATCTTTGTTTTATGAATACGATGTTTAATTTACAGCAATACGCATTACAGGAACTAAAAGATACCTACAATGAGCATGAAATAAAATATTTGTGTTCACATCTTTTTTGTAAGATGTTGCATTGTACAAATATAGAAATACATCTTAATAAATACGAATTATTGGAGAAAAGGTTTGTTGATAATTTTGTGGCGATGGTGGCGGAATTGAAGACAAACAAACCGGTTCAGTACGTGTTGGGAGAAACAGAGTTTTTGGGTGTTGATATTCAGTTGAATAACGAAACGTTGATTCCGCGTCCCGAGACGGAGGAGTTGGTGATGTGGGTTGCTGGAAGTGGTTTACGCGCGGGAGCCAAGGTACTCGACGTGGGAACCGGAAGCGGATGTATTATTATAACCTTGGGTAAAATGATACAGGGATTGGAGTTGCATGGTGCGGATATTTCCGCGGAGGCAATCCGTCAGGCGAGAGAGAATGCCCGGATAAACGGGGTAGAGGTGCATTTCTATGAAAGGGATATTTTGCGGCATGAAACGTGGGATTGGCCGGATTTTGACGTCATCGTGAGTAATCCTCCTTACGTACGAATTTCGGAGAAAGCTTTGATGCATGAGCGGGTGTTGGGGTATGAGCCGCATCGGGCGCTTTTCGTGGCGGATGAAGACCCGTTGGTATTTTATCGGGTAATAGCGGAATTCGGGCGTTCGCATTTGAAATCCGGAGGACTCCTGTTTTTCGAGATCAATGAGGCTTTCGGGAAAGAGATGCTCGATTTACTTTCGGGTATGGGATACCGGGAAGTGGAGTTACGGAAAGATATTCATGACAGGGACAGGATGATAAAAGCGAAATGGACGAAGTGATTCAATGATTTACGATTTTAAATTTGATTAAGTGGACGCGAAGAAGGCTTTAAATATAGTGGCGGGGCAATGCAGTAAGAAAGAATATTGCAGTGCTGACGTGTTGGCTAAATTGCGGCGTTGGGAGTTGCCGGAGAAAGATATCGCGGAGATTATGGCATTTCTGGTGAAGAATAGATTTTTGGATGATACCCGTTTTGCCGAGGCCTATGCCCGGGATAAGTTCCGTTTTAATCGCTGGGGAAAACTGAAGATCGCGCAAATGCTGCGCCGGAAACAAGTTGCAGATAGTGTTATTGGGCAAGCGCTTGCCGCGTTACCGGAGGAAGATACGGATGCCACCTGTATGGAGTTATTGCGTCAGAAGAACAAGAGTATAAAGGACGAGGAGCCTTATAAGCGAAAAGCTAAACTCATTCGTTTTGCCCTGAGCCGGGGCTTCGAGTACGAAACGGTTAACCGGTGTTTATCCCATCTCGCTCACTTTCTCTAGGGCGTCCATGTCCGTGATCTTGATTTGCTTGCCGGAGAGTTCCACGATACCTTCCGAGGCAAAGTTGGATAGCGTGCGGATGGCATTGGAGGTGGTCATGTTCGACAAGTTGGCGATATCTTCCCGCGAGAGGCAGATTTTTAACGTGCTGTTGTCATCCTCGAACCCGTAGGTATCTTTCAGCACGAGTAGGGCTTCTGCCAAACGCCCGCGGATGTGCTTTTGGGTGAGGGTTACCGTGCGACGGTTGGAGAATCCCAAGTCCGTGGCAAGTGCCCGGATAACGTTCATGGCAACATCCGAGTTGCTGCGCACGATACCGAATACCAGTTCGGTTTTCATGATACAGACGATAGAATCTTCAAGGGCTTCAGCCGAGGCAATATGGTTTTCCTCGGCGAAGAAAGCCCGATAGCCGATGAAACCCACGGGCTTTGCCATGCGAACGATTTGTTCCCTGCCGGCGATTCCTTTTTTCATGATCTTGGCTTTTCCGGTGATAAGACAAAGCAACCCGAAAGGTTTATTGCCTTCCTCGTATATCAGATCGCCTTTCCGATACATTTTGCAAATGGTGGTCTGGCGAATGATACTTTTACTGCTTTCGTCAAGATTGGCAAAAAGAGAGTTGGGACTGTCAATGCAAATGTTGCAATATTTTTTATGTAATTCTTTGTCTTTAATCGTTCTCATGGCTTGTTCTTTGTCTGTCGTTTACAATTTAGCTGTGAGTGGCATCCGACGCCCGCTTCCGAAGGATTTCTTGCTTACTTTGAGGATCGGGGGACACTGTGCCCGCTTGTATTCGTTGCGATTTACCAGTGCGAGAGTCTTCTCCACGAGCGCGGGGGCGAATCCTTGTTTGATGATATCTTGCTTGGATTGATTGTCTTCGATGTATAATTTTAGAATCGCGTCCAGAATATCATATTCGGGGAGCGAGTCTTGATCTTTTTGATCGGGATGGAGTTCTGCCGAGGGGGCTTTTGTGATGGTGTTTTCGGGTATGAGTTCCCGTTCCCGGTTGATATATCGGGACAGTTTGTACACTTCGGTTTTATACACGTCGCCTAACACGGAAAGAGAACCGCACATATCCCCGTACAAGGTGCCGTAGCCAACAGCAGCCTCGCTTTTGTTCGAGGTGTTGAGCAAAATATGCCCGAATTTATTGGAGATTGCCATCACGAGTGTTCCCCGGATACGGGCTTGCAGGTTTTCTTCCGCCACGTTGAACGGTGCGTCTTTAAAGACGGGTTGCAAGGTGGAAAGGAATGCGTCGTATATCTCTTTTATCGCGAGAGTTTCATGTGCTATTCCCAGATTCCTTGCCAAATCGACGGCATCCTTCACGGAATGGTCGGTTGAGAAGCGGGAAGGCATCAGTATGCCTAACACGTTTTCTTTCCCGAGAGCCTCGACTGCTAACGCGGCAACGAGAGCGGAATCAATTCCGCCGGAAAGACCTAAAACGGCTTTGCTGAACCCGTTTTTACGGAAGAAATCCTTGATGCCCGACACGAGAGCGTCATGAATCAGTGCGATAGAATCCCGTGCAGCCTCTTTTACCGGGGCGAGGTTTTCCAAAGCGTTGGTATCGATGAGTATGAAATCTTCATCAAAGGCGGCTCCTTTGGTTACAAGTACGCCTTTTTTGTTGAAAACGAGAGTGTTCCCGTCGAATATGATAGAGCTGTTGGCTCCCGTGTGATTTAACGCTATCACGGGGCATTTGTGCTCCCGGGCGATGGAAGAGAATACTTCTTTGCGATAGGCATAGCTTTCTGTGGTGAACGGTGTGGGGCCCACGTGAAGGATTAGCGTGTCGGTCTTTTCGATGACGTTTGATTCGTATTCGTCGAAAAGGACACGGATGTTTTGATTCATGTACCGCAAGGGAGAATTCGATTCGTCCGCGATAAAATAGCGGCTCTCGTCAAAAATATCGTAGTCGCTTAGCACGGTTTTGTTGACACCGCCCCGTACTTCACGGTCATACATGAAGAACATGGCGTTGTAAAGTACCCCGTCTTCCAAGTCGAGATTGGGGCAACCCACTAGAGCGGCGATATTTGTACATTGTCCGGCAATTTTTTCGATACTGATGCGACATTCATTCACGAAATATTCTTTCTCGAACAGGTCTTGCGGGTATGCACCGCATATCGCGTGTTCGGGAAACACGACCAGGTCTGCTTTTTTTGATTTCGCTTTTTGTATGGCGGCAATGATAAGGTCCCTGTTTTTGGAGATGTCGCCGATATGATAGTTTATTTGAGGTATTGCTATTTTCATTGTATCCTGCACGTTATATCCCTCGTGGGGATGGTTGATAAATTAAAATGATAACTCTTTGGCAGCTCACTTTGTTATTTGTCGCAAAAGTACGAATTTTGCACAAGATAATAAATAAGTTATTCATGAAGTTTGTTGATAATGGATAAAAAAGAGTTGCGTAAGCAGATAAAGGTTTTAAAAAATCAATATTCCCCGGAACAGAAGGTCGAGATGTCCCGTCCGATTTGGAATGAACTGGAACAAAATGTTTTTTTTAAGGAGGCGCATACCCTTTTGGCGTATTGGTCGATGGATGACGAGGTGTTTACTCATGATTACGTGGTCAAGTGGGCGGGCGAGAAGAGAATTTTGCTTCCTTGCGTGAAAGGGGATGTTCTTGAATTGCGGGTGTTCGAGGGTATGGAATCTTTGAAAGCGGGAGAGTCCTTCGGGATACTGGAACCCGTGGGAGAATTGTACACGGATTACGATTCCATTGATATGATTGTCGTGCCGGGTGTCGCTTTTGACCGGCAAGGAAACCGCTTGGGGCGGGGACGGGGATACTATGACAAGATATTGAAAGAAACTCGCGCGGCAAAGAAGGTCGGTATTTGTTTCGATTTCCAGTTCGTGGAGGAAGTGCCTGTCGATGAGTTGGACGTGCGCATGGATTTGGTTGTACACGGGTAAAGGGCAAGAGGAGGTAAACCTAATACGATAGGTTGTCGATAGATGTCGTGTAATCTTATAGAGAACCCACTGTAATCCTACCCAAGAACTAGGGTAATAAGTACATGTTGCCGATGTTGCTTTGTATTAATTCCGGTGTTTCTATATTGGAGATAATAGGAACGCCGGGGGAAGAACGGGGCAAGACCGGAGATAGGGTAGGATTACGGTATTTCTTGGGTAGGATTACGGTGGGTTCTCTTTAGGCTATGATACAAAAATGGCTGCATCAATTTTGACGCAGCCATTGATTTTCCTTTTTTATGATGATTAAGCTTCTTTCGGAGCTCCTACAGGACAAACGCCAGCGCAAGCCCCGCATGAGATACATTCATCAGCATTGATTTGGTAGTGGTCATCACCCATAGAGATTGCTCCTACCGGGCATTCTGGTTCACATGCTCCACAAGAAATACAATCATCAGTTATTACGTAAGCCATTTCTAAAATTTTTTTTGTTAATAATGCCGCAAAAATATAATCTATAATTGAAACAAAAAATTTTTTTCAGGATAAAAAGGGTTATTTCCCCTTATTTATACCCATTGTAAAATGGAATAGTCCATAAGGTCTATAAGGTCAGTAAAGTTCATAAGGTCATAGGGGGGGGCGAGGGCAAAAGCGCTTCAACGCTTTTGCCCTGATTTGAGTTGTGGTTTCGAGAAATATTTTATACCTTTGCGGCGCATTTTAGAGTACGGGGGAATTTTAAACGTGTAATGGGAACGCGGATATGGCTTAGAACCCCGGGGCAACAATCCGTGTTTGAGTAGCACAACAATTTTAGTAATATGCAAGTATTTGAATTAAAAGGAGAAGTAAGAAGCGACGTAGGTAAGAAAGCTACTAAAGCAGTAAGAAACGAAGAAAAAGTTCCGTGTGTTCTTTACGGTGGTGAGTCTAACGTTCATTTCGCTGTAAAAGAGCGGGATTTAAAGAAACTTCTCTATACTCCTAACGTGTATTTGGTGAATCTCGTTCTTGACGGTAAGTCTTATGATGCTGTGATGAGAGATATTCAATTCCACCCGGTATCTGATAAAGTATTACACATTGATTTTTACCAGACGTTTGAGGATAAACCGGTGGTAATTGAAGTGCCTGTTAAGACGACGGGACATGCTGCCGGAGTTCAAGCCGGAGGTAAATTGGCATTGATTACCCGTAAGTTGAAAGTGAAGGCTCTTCCGAAAGCTGTGCCGGATGAAATTACGCTTGACGTTACTTCATTGGGTGTCGGTAAAGCTATCAAGGTACAGGATATCCATATCGAAGGTATTGATATCGTGAACGCGAAGAGTGTTGTTGTTGCTCAAGTGAAATTGACAAGAGCTGCAAGGGCTGCACAAAGCGCTCAATAGTCGTTTGAAAAAGTAGAAAGATGAAATATCTTATTGTGGGATTAGGGAACATTGGTCCCGAATACCAGAATACACGACATAACATCGGATTTAGAGTGTTGGACGCCTTTGCTAAGGCGTCCAATGCTGTTTTTGAAGATATGCGTTACGGGGCAGTAGCCACGGTGAAGTTGAAGGGGCGGACTCTGATACTGTTGAAGCCGAATACGTACATGAACCTTAGCGGGAAAGCCGTGAGTTACTGGATGCAGAAGGAGAAGATTGATTTATCGAATCTTTTTGTAGTTGTTGATGATTTGGCCTTGCCTTTCGGAACAATACGCCTGAGAAGTAAAGGTAGTGACGGGGGGCATAACGGGTTGAAGAGTATCAACCAATTGTTGGGAACACAGGCGTATACCCGTTTGCGGTTTGGCATCGGTGACAATTTTCCCAAGGGAAGACAGGTGGATTACGTGTTGGGGGAATGGAGCGATGGAGAGGAAGAGCGATTGCCTGCCATGTTAAAACATTGTGGCGAGGTGATTGAAAATTTTGTTTTTATCGGGGTGGATAAAACGATGAGTCTGTTTAATAATTTACGATTTGAGATTTAAGATTTACGATTTTAAATCGTAAGTTTACAACTTGAGTATTGTAATTTAAAGATATAGACAGTGGAGAAGGTTAGAATAGATAAATGGTTATGGGCAGTCCGGATTTTCAAGACCCGTTCATTGGCTGCCGAGGCTTGTGGAAAGGGACACGTGTCTATCGGGGATGCGCACGTGAAGGCTTCTCGTGAAGTGAAAGTCGGGGACACGGTAAAGGTGCGGGTCCCCCCGATTGAAAGGGAATATCTGGTGAAGCAAGTAACGGATAAACGGATGTCTGCACAATTGGCAGTCGATTTCGTGGAAGAAACCACTCCACAGGAAAGGTTGGATATCCTGCGAGGTACTCACATGCAATTCGAGGCTCGTGATAGAGGAACGGGACGCCCGACAAAACGGGATCGCAGGTTGATTGATAAACTTAAAGAACTTTAAATTGTAGATTTTAAATTTTAAATTGCGTTTGTGAGATATGCAATCTAAAATCTAAAATCTAAAATCCAAAATTAGTATGTTAGTTGCGCGGGAAAAAAGAAAGAGTAATGTGGCTGAATATATTTTGTATATGTGGCAGTTGGAGGATATGCTGAGAGCGATGCAGATGGATATTCGGCAAGTGGAACGGAATGTGGTCAGCCAGTTTCAAGTAGATGAGGACACCCGGAAGGAGATCAGGGAGTGGTATGATAACTTGATTGAGATGATGAAGAGGGAAGAGGTGGTAAAAGGAGGGCATCTACAAGTAGTCAAGAATATGGTGAATGAATTGACGGAGTTGCATTACTACCTGTTGCATGAATCGCAAGATATGAAATACAAGCAATTGTTCATGATGACCGCGAACAATTTGTTGGATTACCGCCGGAAAACTAACTTACCGGAAGAGGTGTCCGACGTGGAATTGGCACTTCATGCTCTTTATGGACATTTGATGTTGCGTTTACAAAAAAAAGAGATAAATTCGCAGACGGCCATGGCTATGGAATCGTTTAGCCGGATGATTGCTTATCTGGCGGCGAAATACAAGGCGATAGAAGAGAATGAAGAAAAGATGTTTGATTAATCACAATAGAATGAAGAGAATATTATTTATCACGATAGCTGTTTTGTTTGTCCTGAACGCACGGGCAGAAGAGGGAACCAAGGAATTTAAACAGAGTTTTCCGGCGGCTTCCTTTAATGAATTGATCGTGTCCAATCGTTACGGGAATATCGATATACGTCAGGAAGGAGAGGAGTTTGCTATTACCGCGAGCGTGTGGGTGGAGGCAAAGAATAAAGCCAAGGTGGATGAAATACTTGAGTATATCGCGATAACAGCCAAGGAACGGGGAGCGGCATTGAACGTGGAAACCGTGTTTAAAAAGGATATGAGTTTGAAACAGACGTTCTCCGGCGTTACGGTTAGCGTGGATTATCATATTAAAGTTCCGAAAGGAAAGAAGGTGCGTTTATTAAGTACGGATGGCGGCATCTCTATGAGCGATTTCACGGGAGATTTGAGTGTAGAGATCGTGTCGGGAAATTTTAAGGCAAACACGGTGTTGGGTGGCGAGTTTTCTGTGAAGCAATCCAAGGGGGAATTTGAAGTGGAGAAAGTAGCCGTGTTTAATGGTGAATTCAAATCCTGTAAGGTAAAGATTGGTGAGGGTACGGATATGAAATTGGATTGTAATTCCACGGGGTTGCAGTTGATGGAAGCGAATAATCTCACGCTGAAGACTTCCGGGGGTACTTGTTACTTGGGGATGATCGAGAATTTGAGCGGGAATTCTTTTTACACGAAATACGAGGTGCAGGATATCGGCGGTAGCCTATGGATGGATACGCGTTGGGGAGAATTGAACGTGAGGAATATCAATCTTTCATTCTCTTCGGTAGAGGTAAAGAGTTCTTCAACAAAGGTGGGTTTGACTTTCATGGAGGGGTGCGGGTATGCGCTTGAAATCAACAGGAATAAGAATTTGAAAGTTGAGTTACCGCAAGGTGTTGTTTTGGAAACCAAACCGACGACGAATAAAAATGCTGTTTTGGAAACAGGTTTTGTCGGCGATAAGAAGTTTTCGGGAAGAGTGAATTTGAATATGTCGGGGGGAAGTCTTTTTATTCAGTAAAATGTATCAAACACATATATTTCCAAATGGATTGCGCTTGATCCATAATTATGTTCCGAATAAAGCCGCCTATTGCGGGCTGATTATTAACGTGGGAAGCCGGGATGAACAGGCGGGGGAGTTCGGGATGGCTCATTTTATCGAGCACGTTATTTTCAAGGGAACAGAGAAGCGAAAAGCCTATCATATATTGAGCCGTCTGGAAGACGTGGGGGGCGAGTTGAACGCGTACACGACCAAAGAGGATACCTGCGTGTATGCCACGTTTATGGCGAAAGATTACGAGCGGGCGTTGGAGTTGTTTGCGGATATCGTGTTTCATTCCGTTTTTCCGGAGAAGGAGATCGAGAAGGAGAAAGATGTCGTGCTGGATGAGATTAACTCGTACAAGGATAATCCCGGGGAATTGATTTTCGATGATTTCGAGGAGCTGGTTTATTCCGGTTACCCGATCGGGCGGAATATCTTGGGTGACGAGGCTTCCGTGGAACAAATATCCCGTGAAATGGTACTTGATTTCGTGCGACGGAATTATTTCCCGAATCGCATGGTGATCAGTTCGGTGGGAGATATTGCCTTTGACAAGTTGGTGCGTTTGGTGGAGAAGTATTTTGCCGGTTACGAGAGCGGTCCTTCCTTGCAGACACGGGTAAAGCCTGAAATTTATACTCCCCGGTTCGTGGAGTTGGACAAGGATACGCACCAGTGTCATTGTATTATCGGGAATATCGCTTATGATTACACGCAGGATAATCGGTTGGCATTGTCTTTACTGATCAATCTGTTGGGTGGGGCGGGAATGAACACTCGTCTTAATTTGAATATACGGGAACGCCACGGGCTTGCCTATAATATCGAGGCTTCCTATACGCC
Source organism: Butyricimonas muris (assembly GCF_046365375.1). Taxonomy (NCBI): domain Bacteria; kingdom Pseudomonadati; phylum Bacteroidota; class Bacteroidia; order Bacteroidales; family Odoribacteraceae; genus Butyricimonas; species Butyricimonas muris. The sequence goes on from NZ_JBKEIT010000004.1 coordinate 203,008, forward strand.
TTACTCGGACACGGGGATCGCTATGATCTATTTCGGGTGCGACCCGGAGCACGCGGAATGGTGCCTGAGTTTGTGCAAGAAGGAGATGCGCTCTTTGTACGAGGAGAGGTTGGGACCCGTGCAATTGAAGCGCGCGAAGGCGCAAATGGTTGGGCAGTTGGCTATTTCTTCCGAGAATTACGAGAATCTGATGTTGTCTATCGGAAAGAGTTTTCTGATCTATGATAAGGTGGACAGTCTGGAAGATATTTACACCCAAGTGGATGAGATTACGTCGGAAGTATTGTTGCAAGTGGCGAAAGACATATTTGATATAGAAAAGCAATCGATTTTATTATATAAATAGGAGGTTGTATGTTGGAACTGAACGCAGAATTGGAGCAATATATTTTGGCACACAGCGAACCGGAGAGCGACGTGTTGGCTGAGTTGTCCCGTGCGACTCATCTGCAAGTGTTGCGCCCGAGAATGTTGTCGGGAAACCTGCAAGGGCAATTTCTGAAGATGATGTGCAAGATGCTCGGTGCCCGGAGGGTGTTGGAGATCGGGACTTACACGGGGTATGCGGCGATTTCTATGGCATACGGTTTGGCGGAAGGGGGCGTGGTGCATACGATTGACGTGAATGACGAATTGGAGGATTTCACACGAGGGTTTATCGAGAAAAGCGGCTTGCAGGAACGTGTCGTTTTTCACGTGGGAGATGCTTGCGAGATTATTCCCCGTCTGAATGAAACTTTTGATTTGGTGTTTATTGACGCGGATAAAAGGGAATACTCGGAATATTATCGTCTGGTATTTGATAAAGTCCGGGTGGGAGGGTTAATCATTGCTGATGACGTGTTGTGGGATGGTAAAGTCGCCGATCCTAATGTGAAACCGGATGCCCAAACGAAAGGTATTCTGGATTTTAACGATATGATACAAGCTGACCCCCGGGTGGAAAATCTATTACTTCCTATTCGGCATGGGTTGATGGTGATAAGAAAATCTGAAATCTGAAATCTAAAATCTAAAATTAAAAGCTATCTTTGTTCAATCATCCGATTGAAAGTTGGAATGTGCATTTTCAATTTTCAATTTTCAATTTTCAATTATTATGAAGCAGTACTTAGATTTGTTGGATAGAATTTTGAAAGAGGGGACTGTAAAAGAAGACCGCACGGGTACGGGGACTATCAACGTGTTCGGACACCAGATGCGTTTCAACTTGGAAGAGGGTTTCCCCTTGTTGACCACGAAGAAATTACACTTGAAATCTATTATATACGAATTGCTGTGGTTCCTGCAAGGCGACACGAACGTGAAGTATTTGCAAGAACATGGCGTGAAGATTTGGAATGAATGGGCTGACGAGAACGGAGATTTGGGACATATCTACGGTTATCAATGGCGTTCATGGCCTAAAGCTGACGGAACTTTCTTGGATCAGATCACGCAAGTCGTGGAAGGAATAAAGAATACGCCTGATTCGCGGCGGCTGATCGTTAGTGCATGGAATGCTGGAGATATCGAGAACATGGCATTGCCGCCTTGTCATGCCTTGTTTCAATTTTTTGTGGCGGACGGTAAGCTTTCCTGTCAACTCTATCAACGGAGTGCGGATACATTTTTGGGGGTACCTTTTAATATCGCTTCTTATGCCCTGCTGACCATGATGATCGCACAGGTTTGCGGTTTGAAGCCCGGTGAGTTCGTGCATACGTTGGGTGATACTCATATTTATTTGAATCATATTGAACAGGTAAAATTGCAATTATCGCGTGAACCTCGTCGTTTGCCCCGTATGGTAATCAACCCGGAGGTGAAAAGTATCTTTGACTTTCAATACGAGGATTTCGAGTTGCAAGGCTATGATCCGCATCCGCATATAAAGGGGGCGATATCTGTTTAATTGAAAATTGAAAGTGGAAAATTGAAAATGAAATCATTTACGGTTAAAAATGGGTTAGTGGGAGAAAATCGTAAATTTAAAATGTAAAATTAGAATGGTTTTATCAATTATAGTAGCTGCGGCAGAGAATAATGTTATCGGTAGGGATAATGGGTTGGTGTGGAGGTTGTCGGCTGATTTGAAACGTTTTAAAGCGTTGACAACGGGACACACGATTTTGATGGGACGCAAGACTTACGAGTCCGTGGGGAAGGCATTGCCTAACCGGAGAAATATCGTGATTTCACGGAACCCGGATTATAAAGCGGAAGGTTGTGAGGTCGTTCGGAGTGTGGAGGAGGCTTTGGAATTGACAAAGGGGGAAGATGAGGTTTTCGTGACCGGAGGAGGTACTATTTACAAGGAATTGTGGGGTAAGGCGGATCGATTGTATCTTACTGTCGTGCATCAGGAGTGCGAGGGGGATACGTTAATTCCTTCTGTGGATCCGAATCAATGGAAAGAAGTATTCCGGGAAGCTCACGAGGCGGACGAGAAGAACGAGTTTGATTACACCTTTATTAATTACGAGCGGATAAAGTAATGGATTACCGGATCAACCCGAAATACAAATCACTGGAGAAAGCCATTCTTGATATTCCCCGTCGATTCGAGGTGGAGGGGGAGGTGATCGAGGATAACCGGAATGTAATCAAAATACTGGATGTAGAAGGGGTGCGTGTGAATGTGAAATCATTCAAGGTGCCGAATGTAATCAACCAATTTGCTTACGCGTATATCCGGAAAGGAAAGGCTCAACGTTCTTATGAATATGCCAATTTGTTCCGGGAAAAAGGTATCGGGACGCCCGAACCGGTGGCGTATATCGTGAAACGGAATGCGTGGGGGGTTACCCGGAGTTATTATATTTCTTTGCAGGTGGACTATGATTATTTGTTTCGGGATTTGCGGGAGAAACGTCCGGCTGATCTGGAATTTATATTGAGAGAGTTTACCCGATTTACACATTATTTTCATTCACAATCAGTCTATTTCGTGGATCATTCCCCGGGCAACACGTTAATAAAGCGCACGAGTAATGGTGTGGAATTTAGCTTGGTTGATTTGAATCGGGTGAAATTCATGCATATATCTCCATTCGTGGGGTTAAAGAATTTCTATCGGTTGAATGCTACGGATGATATGATAGAGATTATCGCGGATGAATATGCCCGTTTGACTCATTCGGATTCCAAGGAGATGATTCGTTTGCTCAAGGAATGGACTCATGCTCATGATGAACGGGTGCGTAAGCGGAAAGAGAAAAGAAATAAGGTGCGTTCTAACGCACCCTCTAGTCTGTAAGGTCCGTAAAGTCCATAAGGTCGAACCTCCAGTTCCTAAAGTCGAAAAAAAATGATTTGGATTGTTCCCGGGTATATTTTTGACCTTCTGACTTTATAGACTTTACGGACTTTATGGACTAGAGTGCGTTTTATGCCCTCTTAATTTTCCCGAATTTCTTGATACTCGTGTATTTTCGCCAAAGATTTAATTTCCGTTTTGCTGGCACCCCGTGGCGAGCGATATAATCCCGTGCGGCTTCAAGCATCCGATGTCCGACTTTGCCGTCGAGATAGGGATCGTAATTTTCAATGATCCATTTGCGTTTGGCGATATATTCTTCGTCGTGTAATACTTTTTCCAAAGCCTCGGGGAGTTCTTCCGGGTTTTGTATGTCTAGCCAATAGATGTCTTTCGCTATGGTCTTGTAGGTGATAACCGGTTTATCCAGTAGTAGAAACTCGTAAACGGTGGAAGAGGTATCGCTGATCATCACGTCGGACATGATCTGGTATTTCGTGATATTGTGATCTTCTACCCAAAGCATATTGTCGTGTTGCGCGGCAAGCTCTTTGTACTCCTGCATCCACTCGGCTTTTGTCAAGGGGTGGAATTTCAAGATTAATAGCACGTCTTTCTCTTTTGCCAATTTTACTAACCCTTCTTTGATGAAAGGCAGCGAGGTCAGTGACGGTGAAAAAGTCGGGGCATACAGCACGAGTTTGTTTTTACCGTGTTTTTCCAGCAACGCTTTTTTCTCGGCATCGAAAGTATGAAGATTTTCGTAAATCCAATCTTGACGAGGCCAGCCTGTTTCCACGACTTCGAAATCCTTGTATTTCTTGGCAAGAGCGGTGAAGCCTTTCGTGAATAAGGGACCTTGGGTAAAATACGTGTCGAAATAGCGGCGTATGACCCAATGGTCTTTCTTTTCAGTCGCGTAACCGTGGAATATTTGTATTTTCACTCCCGGCAGGTAATAAGGCACGATATTGCAGGGGACAAAGATAGCTTCGGGGGAGAAATCATAAATCTCTTGGATGCTGTTTGTCCATTTTACTTCGTCCTTTAACGGAAATTCGGGGATGTTTTTTTCTTGAACAAACCACAAAATGGAGTGTCCCCCTTCTCTGTTTGCCTCTGCCTCGATAGGTTGCAGAATATTGATGGCGTATTTTTGCTCACAGAATAATACGATGCGCATTACTGTAGATGTTTAGGTATTCGATTGATAGCGTCTTGAAAATCTTCCACGGTGTCGAGTTCCATGGAGAAATAGTTACTCGTGTCCACGGGATAAAAATAGTGTCCTCGCGTGATCAGGCGTTCGAAAGCAAGTTCGTAGAATACATTATCCAGTCCCTCGTTTACGATCATTTGTTCCAATTCCGTGTAGAGAGCTGAAAGATAAGCGTTCGATATTTTTTCGATACCGATAGATTCGCCGATAGCTTTCTCGATGGAACAGGTTTTGCTGATCTCCGTGATTTGATTCTTCTCGTTCACGATGACTTTGATTTCTTCCTCGCCCAGTTTATGGCTGTCTAATGCCAGACAGTCATTATACGGGGCGTCCTGTAAAGTTTTGATCATACGCGGGTCGTACAGAATATCACTGTCCAGCAGGATGATTTCTTTTTCTTGCAGAACTTCCGGTTTTGCCAACCATAACGAGTATATATTGTTGGTTGACGCGTAGACTTCATTGTAAATGAATCTCACGGGGAGATTCGGATAGGTCGTTTGCACGAAATTTTCGATCATCTCTTTTAAATAGCCCGTGACAATCACAATTTCATCGATACCGTTGACTAACAGACCGTCGATAGCTCTTTGCAGTAGGGTGCGATTGCCGATTTTTAGCAAACATTTCGGGCGGTCGTTCGTGAGAGGGCGTAATCGGGAAGCAATTCCCGCGGCGAGGATAACAGCTTTCATACGTTTCTTTAAAAAACAGAACCACATGACCGGTCTGTCATGTGGTTCTGTATATGGAATTATTTAGAATTTAGCATAACTTCTTTGATCGTATCTATGACCAAGCGATTCTGTTTTTGAGTTCCCAAGGTGATACGCATATGGGTATTGATGTCTTCCTCGTTCATGAATTTGACAATCAATCCTTTTGCTTTTAAGGCTTCTTGAAGTTTAGCTTTCATGGCAATAGGATATTTCACAAGAATAAAGTTGGCTTCTGATTTATACACTTTGAAGCCGTCGAGCACGTTTAATTCTTTCATGTATAATTCCCGGTCTTCTGCCATCAAGTCTGCTATATGTTGATAGTAGTCACTTGCCTTGAACACGGCAACTCCAATTTCTTCCGTGATTCGGTTGTAGCCGAGATATTTCGTACTATAGTTCAAGAACACGGATAAGTCTGCGCCCATGAAAGCGAATCCAAGACGTAAACCCGGCAGTCCGTAAAATTTGGATAGCGTGCGGATTATCAAAAGATTCGGGAATTCTTCAATCAACGGTTTGATATAGCTGGTATCCTTGTTCGCGAAAGAAGCGTAAGCTTCGTCAATCACGATCACCGTTTCACGGGGAATGAAAGAAAGTATCTCATGTAATTCTTCCTTTGTCAAAGAGTTGCCCGTCGGGTTATTGGGGGATGCCATAAGCACCATTTCCGGCTTTTCTTTTTCTACCGATTCGCGAATACTTTGAATATCGTACTTGAAAGTGTTGCCTTCCTCGAACAACGGGTAAAAAATGGTTCTTCCGTTTACTTCGTCGGCGATGGATTTGTAGTACCACCACGAGAACTTAGGAATAAGCAGCGTTTTTTGTTTCGTACCGCCAGCCAAGAAACAGTGTACCACTTGTTTCAGAATGTCTTCACCCCCGTATCCTAGGATTACTTGTTTTTCCGGAATCCCGTACAATTCAGAGATGTAATCGGATAGAATGCTTTTTTTACCCTCGTCGTAAATGCGGGTGTAGAAGCATAATTTATTCGGATCAAAGTTTTTCAGCACTTCGCCGATTTCGGGTGCCGGTCCGTAATTGTATTCATTACGGTCGAGGTAAGTTATTTCTTTCTTCATCAATACAATAAATATATCTTAGACTTTTTTATTCGTCCGGTTTGTTTATAAATAGATATCAATAAACGATCCTTTAATGATAGCCAAAAGTAACTAATTTTTGGAGTATCTCCTACAAACCATTTTTATTTTTTTGTGCTAGTAATCAGTTACTATCATAATATCATGGAATTGTGGTCGTATGCCTTGGAGGAAAATTAAATAACGATCATTTTTTTAAACTAAAATATGGTGTTGAAAATGCAGGTTTCTGTTATTGTTTCTACTTATAATCAGCCGGAATGGTTAGAAAAAGTATTATGGGGATATAATATACAAAGTTTTAAAGAATTTGAGTTGATTGTCGCGGATGATGGATCCGGTAAAGCTACGCGGGAAGTATTGGAACGGTTGACTCCCCGGCTATCTTACCCGCTAAAGCACGTGTGGCATGAGGATAGAGGATTCCGAAAATGTGAAATATTGAATAAAGCGATTTTGGCGGCGAGTACGGATTATTTGGTTTTTACTGATGGAGATTGTATCCCGAGGAATGATTTTATCGAGAAGCACATGAAATTCAGGAAGAAAGGGTACTTCCTTTCAGGTGGGTGTCGCAGGTTGTCGATGGATACTTCCCGTGAGATACATTTGCGGGATATCGAGTCACAGGCTTGTTTTAATATCCGCTGGCTAAAACAGCATGGGATGAGAAATTCTTTCCGTAATAATAAATTGACTCGTTCTTCTTTTAAAGCCTTTCTCTTGAATTTCTTGACAACAACGAAGGCTACATGGAACGGGGGCAACGCTTCCGGCTGGCGGGAGGATATTATCCGGGTGAATGGTTTTGACGAGAGAATGGAGTATGGCGGAGAGGATCGGGAGTTCGGGGAAAGATTGGTAAATGCCGGAATCCGGGGATTGCAAATACGTTATTCGGCTATTTGCTTGCATCTGGATCATGCACGGGGCTATGTGAATGAGAGTGCCTTGCGAAAAAATAAAAAGATTCGGAAGGATACCGTGTGTTTAAAACATGTCCGGACAAATTTTGGAATAGTAAAATCCGAAGATTCGATTTGTTAAATATCTAATCGTGTGTTTTATTGTTCAAAATTGGAATACTTTTTGCTATATTTGTAAATGTAACAAACCATAAAGAGCGGGACATGGTATTTGCAGAATTAAGTTATCAAATTTTTGAGAGGGCAACCTTGTGTTATCATGTGGCTGATAGCACGGATGCCGACATCAAGAATCCATACAAGTTAGAATCTATAGAGTATTATCTGTTCCAAAAGAATTGGGTTGATGCTATTCAATGGCACTTGGAGGATATCATACGCGATCCGGATATTGAGCCTGAATTTGCATTGCAAATCAAGCGTCGAATTGACGAGTCGAATCAAAAACGTACGGATTTGGTGGAGTTGCTGGATGAATATTTTTGGAAGAAGTATGAAAATGTGATCTTGTTGCCTCATGCCACGATAAACACGGAAAGTCCGGCTTGGGCTTTAGACCGTTTATCTATTTTGTGTTTGAAGATATATCACATGGAACAGGAAACGCAACGGGTAGACGTGAGTCAAGGGCACGTGCGTAGATGTGAGAATAAAATGCATATATTATTGGAACAGAAACGTGATTTGATTGTTGCAATCGATCTGTTACTGGAGGATATTGAAGCCGGGAGAAAATACATGAAAGTTTACAAGCAGATGAAAATGTATAACGATCCGGAATTGAATCCTGTATTATATGGAAAAGAGATTTCACGATGCGTGTAAGAAAAGTTTTGGTGATTCGCTTCCGGCGGATAGGCGATGCCGTGTTATCTGTTGTGATATGCAGCACGATAAGGAAGAGTTTTCCTGAGGCGGAGATCCATTATGTCGTGAATGATTATCTGGAACCTTTATTTCAAGATCACCCGGATGTTGACCGGGTAATCACGTTTTCCAGTCGGGAAAACGATCATTTTTTCACGTACGTGAAGAAAGTCTTCCGGTTGATGCGCGAAGAACATTATGACGTGATCGTAGATACTCGCTCCACGTTGAAAACATTATGGTTTAGTATTCTCTCTCCGGGAACAAAATATCGTATCGGTACGCGGAAATATTATAATCTTTTCTTTCATAATTACCGGATAAGGAATCATCAAGATGAAAGTTTGGATGAAGTATCCCGTAATTTGTTGTTGGTTAAGCCGCTGGAGAAAGAAGCACCTTTGGTGTATGATGCGGATTTTCGTTTGCAAGTAACGGAAGGAGAAAAGGAAGAATTTAAAAGATACATGATCGAGCAAGGGATTGATTTTTCCCGTTTGGTTATATTATGTACCCCTTTTACCCGCGTGGTGGATAAAAAGTGGGATATCCGGAAGATGAAGGAAGTGTTGTCCCGTTTGGTCTGGAAATACGATGCTCAATTGATTTTTAATTACTCGAAAGAAGAGAAAGCGGATGCTTTAAGTTTATTTGATGAAATGGGACAGGACAAGCATATCTTCGTGAACGTGGAAGCTGATACATTGCGGAAGTTGGTAGCCATGATCTCGTTATCTGATTTCTTTTTCGGGAATGAAGGCGGTCCTCGTCATATGGCGCAGGCTTGCGGAGTTCCCGGTCTGGCTATATACCCGCCTTGGGTGAACATGCAAAAGTGGCTGCCTTCCCGTGACGAACGCTATCAAGGGGTGAGTCCTTTGGATTTTATGCCTGAATCGGAAAGGGGTATGCTTTCGGATAAAGAGATATTCGATCGTCTTACCGAAGATCAGGTGTGGGGGCGGTTGGATTCCATGTTAAGAAAAATGATGAAGGATATTTAGATACCGTATTATTCATTATCTTTGGTGCCGTAATTGTGGTAAGTAAAATGAATAATATGAAGAATGTATACGTGATAGGGGTTTTCGACCTGTTTCATTTCGGTCATGTCGAGTTGCTAAGACGCGCGAGGGCGTTAGGTGATCGTTTGATCGTGGCTATTAATGGAGATGATATGGTTGCTTCTTACAAACGCAGGCCTTTTTTGTCCGAGCATGATCGACTGGAAGTCGTGAAAGCGTGTCGTTACGTGGACGAGGCTTTTATCATTCGGGAATACGATAATAAAGAATATATCAAGAAATACGGGATTAATGTTATCGTGCATGGTGATGATTGGGATGGAGAGGGGTATCTGAAACAGATTCGGGTGACACCGGAATTTCTGGAAGAGCATCATGTGGAGATGGTGTATTTACCTTACACGAAAGGAATAAGCACGTCGGAATTGGTTGAAAAGATAAGAAGCACGAAATAATGTATTCTAAAATTATAAATGTACCCATAGTTCTTGAGATCGGGGAGAATATTTTCATTCATATGGATGAGATATTGCAGCGTAATCATATTTTTTTCAAGGAGAAAATTTTAGTGACCTCCCCGGAGTTGAAAGAACTTTACAAACAGCAGATAGAGCAATTATCGTTTGATGAGATCATGCTTATTCAAGGCGGTTCTTATGAAGAAGCCCGCAAGGTGATGGGAAATATCACAAATAAGGATGCACTTTTGGTTGCTTTCGGGGGCGGAAGTGTTATTGATGCCGTGAAAATGATTTCGAACGACTTGAATCTAAGTTATATTACAGCACCTTCCACGTTGTCAAACGATGCCATTTATTCACCAATCGCTCGGCTTGTTCAAAACGGGAAAAAGCAAAGTTTCGGGGTAAAGGCTCCGTTAGGTATTATAGCGGATATTGAGATTATAAGGAGATCGCCTAGAAAATTGTTATTGGCAGGGGTGGGGGATTTGGTGTCTAATGCCAGTGCCGTGAAGGATTGGAGATTGGCGAATGCGGAAAAAGGCGAATATATTAATAATTTCGCTTTGACTTTGGCAACTCTCAGTGGTAATTCCGTGATGTCTTACACGATAGACGATATCGGAACGAATCGGTTTATCGGGGATCTGGCGAATGGACTGGTGATTTCGGGATTGGCGATGGTATTGGCGAATAGTTCACGTCCGGCGAGTGGTGGGGAACATCTGGTCAGTCATGCGATTGATGATCTTTACCCGATGCGAACGACTTTACACGGGTTGCAAGTGGCTTGGGGGCATTTGTTGTTAGAACGGGATTATCGCCAAGATGATGATGACTTCGAGAAATTGCGGCTATTCTTTGACCGAATGAAGATCACAGACGAATTGGAGCATGACCTTCACTTTTCGAGTGATGAGATCGCTCGGATTATTGCCCGGGCAAAAACTATCCGGGACAGATACACGATTTTATCTAAATTTTAGCCAGTTCTAAAAGTTTGTCCGCTATTCTTTCGGAAACTTTTCCGTCAACTTCTCCGACGACATAACGGGATAATTCTTCTCGCTTGGTTTTATTTTTGTCCGGATTTGCTAAGTTTTCACGGACATATTGTACCATTTCCTTGTAGTTTTTCGGGGTATCCCCGACTTCCCACAAGTAGAATTTCGAGATATCCAGTCGTTTGCGCACCTTGTGTGGGAATAATCTGTCTATCGGGCGATAGTGTAGAAACATATTGATAATAGCAGGTTTGCCTACCCCCGAAAATTCAAATACCGCACTTGACATATCGGAAATCAATAAGTCTGCGGCATGAAGAAACGGAAGAATATTGGTTTCGTTGAAATTTGCCAGATACACGTTGGGCGAGGTTGCCCATGTTTGTAACAAGTGCAAATCTTTCCGGTATTTTTTACGCAGGAAAAGATGCGAATGCGGTTTTAAAATAATGTTGTATTCGGCAAAGTCCTCGGGGAATTTCTTTCCCATTTTCAATACGGAAGAGGGATAGAATGTCGGGGCGTAAAGTATTGTTTTTTTGTTGGTATCCAAGTGGCGTTCTTGAAGAAATCTTTTCCGGTCATCGTCTGTCAACTTGAAATAGTTGTCCAGTTTGGAATAACCGGAAACATAAAAGATTGATTTTTTCTCGGGGTAGAGTTCGATCAAGTATTCTTCCAAGAATTTGCCATCAAGGAAACGTACATCGACTTCATTAAGTCCCGGTTCGATATTCATAGTCTTACCGCCCCATACTCCATGATTAATAAAAGCGGATTTATCGAATTGTGTATGTATATGGTGAGGAGTATTCCCGAACACGAGCGTGTTACAGAAACAATCTTCTTCTTCAAGTATATAAGTGAAGTTATTTTGCTTGCAATAATTGATAGATTCTTCCCTTTGGTTTATCTCATCACGATCTCTCGTCTTTGGAATAATCACGACATAGGGAACTTCACGTTTGATAAGTTCTCTGATAACGGGTTCAAATTGCGGAGAGTAGTATAATTTTTCGAGATAGAAGCCAATCACGTAGTTTTTCATATTTTATGATACTGTTTACACTAAATAAACCTTCGTTTAATTAATACGCAAATGTATCATTTTTTTACTTTAAACAAATGTATAATGAGATTTTTTTTCTTCACATAATCAATGACTTATATTGTTAGAATAATTATTCCTCGATGAGGCATGTAAATATCATTAAACGAACGTTTATTGATATTATAATGAAGAGAATTATTATTAGGATGCCCAATTTTATAGGTGATTCTATTAACACGATCCCAGCTATTGAAATGGTTGTACAATCTTTTCCTCAAGCTCGGATTACTTTACTAGGACCTTTTTTCCTGCAGGAACTTTTCGAGAATGATCCTCGAATTGACAGTTTTATAGTTTCCGACAAGAGAAAAAAGCATTATTTTAAAAATGTACTCGTTATATATAAAAATAAATATGACTTGGGGATTCTATTTACTAACACTTTTGTTTCAGCATTGATTTTCAAACTGGCATTCGTGAAACAAATTGTCGGTTATCAGAGTGAAGGTAGGGGGATGTTGTTAAACTTTAGATGTCCATTGAATCGTAATGTGCACTATATTAATCGATATGCAATGCTTGTTAATTCTTTTTTGAACAATAAGTTTACGTATTTACCTCCTTTAAAATTATATTATAAACAAGAAAGAAATTTTAATTTCGATAATGATAAGGCTGTCGTAGGATTGTATTTGGGAGGAACGAATAAACGATACAGAAGATATCCAGAGGACCACTCTCTGGCGTTGTTATATCTTCTTAAAGATTATAATATGATTCTTATCGGGGATTCAAATGATGCTATTGTACAATCGTCTTATGCGCACCATGCTAATATGGATAATCTTTTAGATTTTTCGGGTAAAACTTCTGTTGGAGAGTTAATTACGACTATTGCAAATTTGGATTTATTAATTACAATAGACTCTGCCGCGATGCACATTGCTTCGGCCGTAGGGACAAAATTTATAGCACTAATGGGATTATCGACAAGTCCGACATCAACGGTTGTTCCTAAGACTAATTTAGGTGTAATTCTGAAGATTGAAAATAATATGATAGATGAAGCTTGTTATATTCAAAATATTACACCGGAAATTGTTTATCAAAATGTGCGATTGATATTGGATAAGCAGAAAGATTAACGAGATGCAAAATAAAGAGCATATTTTACAGGATTTGGTAAAGATTATCATTCCGATTTATAAAATAGATTTGAATCATTATGAAATGATATCTCTAGGGCAACTTGTACAAGTTCTTAAAGATTATCCCAAGGTTATCATTAAACCGTTCGGTCTTGATATAGAACCAATTCTTGATAAGTTTGAAAATCAATTCCATGTCCAAGATTTTGATGATCATTATTTTTCAGATATTGCCGGATATAATCGTTTGATGTTGACTCCCGAATTTTATAAACAATTTATTGATACAAAGTATATATTGATATATCAGCTGGATGCTTTTGTTTTTAGAGATGAACTGAATTATTGGTGTAAGCTCGATTATGATTACATTGGTGCGCCTTGGTTGTGCAAGTTGAAGTATGAACGGGGATTTATGAAATTATTCTTGAGAACAAGAGGTTTAATTTACTCACTCTTAAAAATAAAACACCGACAGCAATGTTTTTATCGGGTTGGCAATGGAGGTTTTTCTTTGCGCAAGACCGAAGTTTTTTATAAAATAGCAATAGAGAAACAAGAGGTTATTCGGAATTATCTTAAGCATGTTTCTAAAAGTAGTCAATTTAACGAAGATGTATTTTGGGGCTTGGAAGCTACGAAGGATAAAAAATTTCTTGTTCCGACTTGGCAAGAAGCTTTGTTTTTTTCATTTGATTTATTTCCGGAAATAGCTTATTGTAAAAATGGCAAGAGACTTCCGTTCGGTTGCCATCGCTGGAATAAAGAGTTGGATTTTTGGAATAAATATATTGAACTGTGAATGACAAACATCTGTTACTTGATGGTAAATTGTTGTTTCTAATAAATATTTAAGATTGCGTTGATTTCGTGATAATTGTTTTTTCCATTTGGACAAAAATATCACTATAGAAATAGAATAAACTTAACATGAATAATATCATTAGTCTCGTGTTGTTTAAAGCTAACAAGATAGATGTATTGTTCATGATAAAGATTATTGTGGTAAGCGAAATGATTAGGCATGAAAATCTTTTATTTTTCCACATGCGATAAAATGGGACTGCAAAAAGAAATATTATTATTCCGAGGCCGATGATTCCGCCTTGTATCCAGTAATGTATAAACGAGTTGTGTACATTTGTAAACACATCAAGTCCGGCATCAGAATTCACTAACCAATCTTTTACACGATTTTTTGCATATATGCCTAATCCCCAAATAGCAAATTCGTCGGCATGTATAAAACTTTCTCGAATAAAACCAATGCGAGGAGCTATTGTCCCTCCAGTATATATACCTTTTTTGACATTTTCGACTTCTCTTATGATTTCTTCCGTACGTTCTCCGTATTTCTCGTTTGAAGAGTTAAATACTAGTAATCCTCCAATGAACAGTAATAAACCTACCAATATTGCGAGATGTGTGCGTAATGAACTTTGTTTGAAGATATATAAATTCGCTATCATAAATCCTATGAAAAAAGCTAATATTCCGGCTTTCGTTACTGTAAATGATAGGAAAATCACGAGGAAAAGAAACATTATTCCGTACAAAATTTTCATACCACGGTGTTGCTTAATGAAAATCATGAAATATGAAATTAATGCAGTCAAAGCAATATATAGCGTTTGTGGCTCCAAGAATAAGTTACCACCTAAGAAAGACCATTTATTATCACCAAAACGACTTGAGTACAAGAATTCTATTGCTGTTCGTGGGTTTGTAAGTGCTCTTGCTTGAAGAAGGTCATAGGTAATATAAATGTTCATTAATAAACATCCGATACAAAAAAATAAGAGGAAAAGCTCTAGTAAACGAGGAGTTAACCATTTCCTTAAAGTAGTTATATAGACGGGAACTAAAATGAAGTTCAGTAGAATATCTTCAAATACTCCATAATAAGGTTTGTCTGTAATTTCACTCCTCCATTCCATGAATAAAGTTTGCAAGGATATGTATAAAAAATAAATTACAAATATCAAAATATACCCTTTTCCTTCTTTTACATTTTGTATAAACATATTCCAGTTCGTAATTGCACAAAAAAGAATAACTGAAAGTAGGAAGTAATTGAATGTTTTTCCATACAATGGGGCAAGACTTCCTAATAAGAGTCCTATAGATAAAAAGCATATTTTTTGTATCTTTTCCATGACCAAGGGGATACCAATAAATTGAATTTTAAATTCTACGGTTTAGAACATATTATATGTTCTGGGACATCAAAGGTAATGAATAGTTGTGGCTTTATAGATATTTTCTTGATGTAATTTATCAAATCTGTTGATCTTATTTGAAATGAATCTGACTATTTTGACTTGGAGAAGTTGATATATTCCCAATTTTTTATCGTCCCGATATTATAAAGAGAATATATCTTGTATATTTGTATGCCGAATGTATAATATGAGTTGGATGGTGAAGTTTCAGAAATATTTTTTTCTTTCTGTTGCTTTCCTGTTGGGAAGTATTATACCCTTGTATGGTAATGTTTTCAACTTCCTATTGTTGATATTGGTTATATTCATGTTATGGAAGCGGAAAAGCAAAGTGTGGGAGAGTTTACTGGCGGAACGATTGTATATCGGGGTGAATGTTGTATTTTTGCTTTATTTTATAGTACACACCGTGGCTGTATTATTGAAAGGAAATCCGATAGCGGAGCCTAGTTATGGGACGTTTGAGGCTTTAATACTTAATTTCGTGTTAATTCCGGTGTGGGTTGCGACGTGGCGAGAATGGATTACTCCCGGCTTGATTAAAAAATTCCTTTTGTATTTCTGTTCGGGGTGCTTGTTGCTAAATATATATATATTATTTCTTGTGGTTGGAAACAAACTATTTACATCTCCGGGTGAGGCCTTGGAATATTTGTATAACAATCGTTTCGGAGAAAATAGATATGTATTAGGGAGTAAATATTGGTTAGAAGTTCAAGCGATGCTTTTAGCTGTTTCTGCATTGGTTGTTTATTTCTTACTAATAATAGAAAAAGCGTGGAAAAAGAGAGGACTTTTGTTGTGTATGTTTGGGGTGCTTGTGGTGTTTTTGTCCTTTACCGTCACTAAATCTGCTATATTGGGTTTCTTGTTAGGTTTTATCGTGATGAATTTTTATTTGTTCCGAAAACTTTCTTTCAAGCGACAATTTTTGTTTGTTGGCGGTGCTTTGGTTTTCGTGTTGAGCTTAACTTTATTGATGGATTTAAATAAATATGAAGAACGGATACATGAAGTGGGAATTGAGGTGCAAAATGTACGTGAAGGGAAGTTTGTAGGTGGAACAGTTGCTCCGCGGCTTGCGTTTATAAAGGAGAGTTTCAGGCACTGGGATGAGTTTGCCTTGTGGGGATTAGGTGTAACTACAAAACACCGAATAAAGGCATGGTATGAAGCTTCGGATTTGAATATTGCGGTTTTTAATAATGTGAATAATACTTTCCTTCAATATTGGATTACGGCAGGATTGGTAGGTTTAGCTGTCATGATCTTTTTGTTTTTTGCACCACTTTATCGAATGATTAAAAGAAAGAGGTTTTCATTCTTAATCCTGTCTGTATTATTGGTCTTTCTTGTTGTCAGTAATTCGTGTGTCACTTTATCGTGGGCAAATTCACGGGCATTGATGTTGATATTTCTTGCCATGTTTTATTTCTACGGGGATATGTTCTCCCAATTGGAAAACGATATTCCCCAAGAAGAAAAGCCTTCTATTTGATAAGCTTTCCTTTGCGGCTGAGTTTGATCGTGAAGCCGAAATTGTTTTTGAAAAGTTTGCCTAAGTCACTGTATAAGCCTGTTTCTATTGTAAACGGTAATTTGCGGAAAGGAAGAGTCACTTCCAATGCACCGGAGAACTGATCTTTATTGAATTTGTTTCCGTATGTCCCGTAGTTTTTTGAATACGAGAGTAATAATTTGTAAGGAGTTGTTTGCCATGCCATACCTTTTATCCCGACGTGGTGTCCAATGATACGGTTATTGATGATTCTAGTAAGGTTATCGCTTAAACCGGGTGTCATGAACGGGCTGCCGATAACTTGTCCGTATAGAGTCCATCCGTTGGCGTATTCACCGTTATTAAAATAGTTATCACATCCTCCGAGTACTTTCCTCCCGTAGAAATGACTGTTCGGGTCTTGTTTCGCTATTTCTTCCGGTGTTGCAGGTCTGTCATGGCGAGAGCCGGATTGATATTTGGTATAATAGAATTCATATATGACGTCGGATATCCATTGTTGCGGATTTTTTGAACCGTAATAGAAACAATAAGTTCCGTCCGGGAAGGAGCGAAAATCTGTCCCCGAGCCATCTTCGAAAGGGATATCGTGGTAAAATGATAATATGTAATTATCGGCAAGATAATTAATTCTTAGATGTTCCCGTCCCAAATGATTTCCCAAGGCATTGATAGAATCGCTGGTTGTGGCTCCCGCACCGCCGCCATCGGCAAAAATGATGCGGCCGTAATCACTGAAAGAGCCGGGTTGTTTTCCTAGAGTGGGATGTTTGCCTGCCCATTGTGCCCAATGTTCCAATCCGGCAATGATTTCCCAACGGCGATGAGGGGTGATTTTCACGTAAAGAGATTTGTTGTGCAAGCGAATATCTTTCACGTAACTATTGTCAGTCATCATATAATCAGCCCAATTAAATTGGAAAGCGATGATTCCTTTTGTGCCGGGAATATCTATAAAATCACTTCTAAGGTTATAACCCGGGAAAGTTCGGGAATTTCCGGAACGGACAAAATCCCCGTTGGTAGAAGAAACACCGTTATATTCTTCTTCCGGTTGAATCATGCCCAGATCGAGCCGAAGTTTACGCCAGCGGGCACTTACAAAAAGTTGGTCTAAAATAATTTTATTTCCCGGACTGGAGAGATATCCCCCCGCGGATACGCCATAGGCGAATTGAATCTTGTGTTTGTTCGTGAAATCGGAATAGAACCCTAGTTCCAATAAGGTTCCGTTCCCGTTAGGCATAAGTCCATGCCGATTGCTGACAGCCCAAAAGGGTAATGTCTTCTGTGTGGAAGCGAATCCCGATAAAGATGCGTTATAAACTACATCTCGTTTTTGTCCTTGGCCTGAAAAAGAAAACAGGGTTACAAGGATACATACCAAAAAAATCCTCATGTCGCCGATTTATGCACGTCTATTATTAATCTTCAGCGACAAATGTATCTCTTTCTAGCCTAAAAGGCGTCGTTCGATCAAAGAAATATCTTCTTTATAGGTTAATTTAACATTAGAAGGTGAGCCTTGGATAATTTTGATAGAGATCTCCGGTAAATAGCGTTTCACGACACCACAATCGTCCGTGCTGAAAAAACAGGGATCTGTAAGTGCCTTATTATAAGCTTCTCGTAACGTGTTTGCTAGGAAGCCTTGTGGCGTTTGTACTTGAAATAGGGTAGAACGATCGGGGATGGCGTTCACGAATTGTTTCGTGGCATCACTTTGCAAAATGGTATCAGTGGCAGGAATGGCTGTCGTGCAGGCTTCACAATTGTCGAGAGCCTCAATCGTGTCACTGATCATTTGTTGGGTGACTAATAATCGCACGGCATCGTGAATGATGAATTTGCAATTCGTGTCTTGATAGGCGTTTAAGGCGGCTAAAGTGGAATGGTAACGTTCTTTGCCACCCGGGATAATCATTCTTACTTTGCCAAATCTTTCCTTGGTAACAATCTCTTGAGTTTCATTCAAGTAATCTTTATGGACAACAATAATGATTTCGTCAATAAGTTCGTTTTGCTCGAATACTCCGAGTGTATGAGCCAATACTGTTTTCCCTGCAATGGTGATAAATTGCTTCGGGAGTTCGCTGCCTAATCGTCGACCGGAACCACCGGCCAGAATTACTCCAATGCTCTTCATTATAATTGAAAATTGAAAATGAGAGTTTCTCAATCTTTAAGAGGTTTGACAAAGGTAGATTTAATCGGCAATTATAGAATCCGTTAATTCGAATTCCAGTTCGCCGCCGTTTATGATTTCATCATACGTAATCCATGTGCGATCCAAGGGGTCTCCGTTCAATGAAACTCTTTTCACGTAAATGTATTGATCGTTTTCCCTATTGGCTTTTATCACGAAACGGCGATCTTGCCCGAGTTTGATAATTACTTTCTTGAATAAGGGCGTCCCTAACTGGTATTTGGTGTCACAAGGATTGACCGGATAGAATCCTAGGGCAGAGAATACATACCACGCGGACATTTGACCACAATCCTCGTTACCGCACAGACCGTCGGGACGATCCGTGTAAAGTTCCCGGCGAATTTTGTCTATATAGTATTGAGTCTTGTATGGTTTGTCCGTGTAATTGAACAAATAAGCCACGTGGTGAGAAGGTTCATTTCCTTGGGCGTATTGTCCGATTAATCCGCTGATGTCGGGAGAAGCGTTGCTGCCCTCGATGACGGAAGGCAGGGTGAACAAGCTGTCTAATTTTCGGGCGAAAGCTTCTTTGCCGCCGTGTAAAGAGATAAAGCCGTCGATATCATGGGGAACAAACCACGAGTATTGCCAAGCATTTCCTTCCGTGTAATCGTCGTTGCGATGCGTGGACGAGAAAGGGGAGAAAGGAGTTCTCCAACTGCCGTCCGCTAATTTGCCCCGCATCAATCCGGTTGAAGGATCGAAGAGGTTCTTGTAATTTTTAGATGATTCCATGAAAAAGAGATAATCGTTTTCTTTCCCCAAGGCTTTTGCCATTTGCGCGATACACCAGTCGTCATAAGCAAATTCAAGGGTTTTGGATACTGATTCTTTTTCCAGATCACACGGGATATAATTGTATTCCCGGAAAAGTCCCAGTCCGTGTCCTTTGGAAAGGGATGTTTCTTTCATCGCCTCGTATGCTTTTTCCACGTCATACCCCCGGATTCCTTTTAAATAGGCTTCCGTGATAACCGGAATGGCGTGATTGCCTATCATGCAGTGGCTCTCGTTACCCATTAGTTCCCAGTTAGGTAACAACCCGTGAATCTCGTAATGCCGGATGAAAGAGTTGATCATATCATTCACCCGATCTTTTTGAGTAATGGTAAAGAGAGGGTGTGATGCCCGGAATGTATCCCACAAGGAGAATACCGTGTATTGATTTTCTTTCCCCACGCTATGAATTTCTCCGTCCGGTCCTTTATAATTCCCGTGTGCATCAGAGAACAAATAAGGGGCAAGGTACGTGTGATAGAGAGCCGTGTAGAATGTGCGCGTTTCCTCTTTTGTGCCGCCCTCGACTTTGATACGCGATAAAGCCCGTTTCCATTGTTGTTTGGCTTCTCTGCGCACTTTATCAAAGCTCCAGTGCGGGAGTTCTTGATCAAGGTTTGCCGCGGCTCCCTCGCAGTTTGCAGATGAAATGCTGACTTTGACCAATATTTTGTTGGTTACCGTACCGAAATCAATCCATGCATATCCTTTATCGGAAACGATTTTTTGTCCGTTTCTCAATAATTGCAACGTGTCAACACCCGCCCAGATGTCAACATCCTGCGAGAATTCCATGAAAAAATAGACATTGTGTTCCCGTGCCCAACCGGTGGATTTTCGATAGCCTTGTATCGTGCGGTTATTGATTTTCTTGATAGAGGTCATTACCGTGCGATCCCAATTTCTTGCCGTGGTTAAATCCAGTGTCAGCCCGTGGACAGCATTAGACGGGTATTGATAGGCGTGCATTCCACAACGGTTGGTGACCGATAATTCGGTTTTTATACCGTTGTCGAAAGTTACGCTATAATATCCGGGTTCGGCTGTCTCGTTGGCATGAGAGTATTTGGCGTACCCGGAAGTGATGAAGTCGATGGCTTTTTCTCCCGGTTGCGGGCGTCTTGTGACGGGTAGAAGTCGGATATCCTGCAAATCGCCGATACCGGTTCCGCTTAAATGTGAATGTGAGAACGAGGATATGATGCTATCACTGTAATGATAGCCGGAACACCACTCCCAACCGCTGCGCGGATTATCCGGGCTCAGTTGAATCCCCCCGAAAGGTACTGCCGCACCGGGGAAGCAATGTCC
This sequence comes from Butyricimonas muris, assembly GCF_046365375.1. Classification (NCBI taxonomy): domain Bacteria; kingdom Pseudomonadati; phylum Bacteroidota; class Bacteroidia; order Bacteroidales; family Odoribacteraceae; genus Butyricimonas; species Butyricimonas muris. Next base: position 223,819 of record NZ_JBKEIT010000004.1, read on the forward strand.
TTGTCCGGCAGTCCCGATAAATGGATCAACGTAGTCCGTTACTCGTGTTTCTTTTTCTTTTCGACAGGATGTAAAGAACCCGGTAAAACAAAGCAGGAGTAGAAGGAGTCGTGTTTTCATGATATTCGTTTCTAGGCGTTTAATTCATTCCATACAAGCGCGGATGCCCCGTAAATGGCGGCATTCGTGGGTAGTGACGATCGAAGTATTTTTACTTTTTGCTTGAATACATACAACATATTGGCTTCCATTTGTTCCTGCGTGGTCTTGAACAACCATTCACCGGCGTTTGCCACGCCGCCTTGCAGGAATATGGCTTCCGGGCTGATTATGGCAACCAGATTTGCCAATGCTTTGCCCAATTGTTCCCCGGTGATTTTGAAAGCTTCAAGAGCGATGGGATCTCCTTTTTGAGCGGCATCGTATACTTTCTTTGCCGTGATTTCCGTGTAAGGAATATCCCGGAGTGTGCTGGGGGTATTTTCAAGAGCGAGCAACTCGCAAGCTGTGCGTTTGATTCCGGTAGCGGACGCGTAGGTTTCCAAACATCCCCGACGACCGCAATTACAGTACCTGTCACCGCCGCACACGAGCGTATGTCCTACTTCACCGGCCAGACCGTCGTGCCCGTAAACGAGTTTTCCGTTCACCACGATTCCACTACCCAGTCCGGTTCCCAGCGTGATAATCACGAAATCTTTCATGCCTTTCGCCCCACCGTACACCATTTCCCCGATAGCTGCGGCTTTCGCGTCATTCGTGATAAAGGAGGGTACGTTGAATTGTCTTACAAGCAATTCAACCATGGGAATCGTGCCTTTCCATGATAGATTGGCTGCGTTCTCGATCGTACCGTTGAAATAATTACCATTCGGGGCACCGACACCGATACCGACCAGTTTAACGTCCAGTTTGGAGAGTTCTTTTTTTACCACTTTATGTAAGTCCAGAACGAAATCTTGTGGAGTATTGTATGCCGTGGTGGATAAAGATCCGTCTGCCAGACAATTCCCATTTTTATCAATGATTCCGAAAGCGATGTTGGTACCGCCAATGTCAATACCTAAAGAGACAGTAGTTTGCATAAATAATATATAAATTTGACAACAACATGATTTGCATTTTTAACGCGGTTAAAGGTAATAAAAAAATAAGAGACCGATGGGGCGATCTCTTATTTAATTACTAACTACTAACCTAAACATACAAACTTATGAAAAAAAACTGTGTCTTCTATCTGTTTTCTACATTACAAAGATAGGGGGTATTCTATGATTTAATAGTTAATAGTTCGTTAATCTTTTGTGTATATAGATTTAAATCTAATAAACGAAATGCAATAAAAACACGATCAAATTTAGAGTTTCAAATAGAAATCTTTTGTTAATCGAGCGTAACTCTCGTGATAAACGTGACGTTCAGTTTCTAGTGTAATTGTTTCATTTACAATATCTTTTTGTCGCTTGGAAATTTCCATGAGCTTACGCTTCGGGGGCTTGTTCGGGGTTGGGCAAATTGTTGTAAATTTGTTAATAAACCATTTGTGCGATTGCGCTAGTGTTATAAAATGCTCCGCTTCGGGAATCGGTAAGATGATACAAATTTTTCCTTCCGGGGATAGTAGTTTTTCGGAAACATTTAATATGTCCTCGTGCGAGAGGGTCGAGCAATGGCGTGCCATTGTTTTACTTCGTTCCGGGTTTTGGGTGGAGTTGATAAAGAATGGCGGGTTGCACGTGATGATATCATACAGGTAATCCTGTTTGAAATCTTGTACCCGTCCTTGGAAAACTTGAATTTTCTCTTTCCACGGGCAATCTTGCACGTTTTCTTTTGCTTGCTTGCAGGCGGCAGGATCGATTTCTATGGCGTCTATTTGTAATTCCGGGTTTCGTTGGGCTGCCATGATAGCTATAAGTCCTGTCCCGGTCCCGATGTCCAGCAAACGGTGCGTGTCGGTTAAATCTGCCCACGCTCCTAAAAGAACACCGTCTGTGCCGACTTTCATCGCGCATCTGTCTTGACGGAGCGTGAACTGTTTAAATTGGAAGTAATCGTTTGCCATAATTAGTTGCCTTTGCAAGGCTTAAAGTTTATAAGGTTCATAAACTTTATGAACCTTATAAACTTTATAAACTATTTTTCTTCTTCTTTCTTCTCCTCTTCTTCTTCGAGGTTTAGCATGTTTTTCTCCAATAGTAAGTTGTACCATTGAATCATTTTGCGCATGTCTGACACGTAAACCCGGTCTGCATCATATTCCGGAACGACGGATTCAATGTAATTCGTGATAACATTGGAGGCTTCCTTGTGATTGATTGTCGGCTTGCCTTCTTCTTTTTTGTAGATTCGTTTGAATACTTCTTTTAAAGGCATGTCTTCATCTTCCGTGTATATGGAAATATCTTCAAGAGAAATAATTTTCGCGTTAGAATAAGCAGGAAAGCGTTTTCCGTCAAGTAATGATTCTACGATTAAAGCATTCGATGTATTGCTAATTAATTTGTATAATCCCGGTTTTCCTGAGATGGATAAAATTTCTTTCAACATATTGCTTTCTTTTTGTGTTTAAATGAGGGACAAAAATACGAATCAATGTTTAAAACTAAAAACAATGAATTGTTTATTTTTTTCTCACTCTCGTGCAACGTTTGAATAAAAAAGTGCATCTTGCCTGTGAAAAAGGATAATAAACGTGACTAATGGACGAAGCGTGGGTGATAGAGGAATGCCGGAAAGGTAATCCGAAAGCACAAAAGTCTCTGTATGAATATTTCGCTCCCAGAATGATGGGCGTGTGTATCCGTTATGCCGGGAATCGAGATGCGGCAGGAGATTTATTGCAGGATGGCTTCGTGAAGGTTTTCACGCGATTGAATGAATATATGGCGGTTGGTAGTTTCGAGGGGTGGATGCGGAAAATATTTATCAATTGCGCATTGGAGAGGATTCGTAAGGAGAGGATTTTTTCCAGAGTAGTAGAAGGGGAGATTGATGTGGAGGATACGATACCTTCGGTATTAGAGACGTTGACGGAAATGGAGATGTTGCAAATGATCCGGTTATTGCCCGAGGGCTACCGTACGGTGTTTAATTTATTTGCAATCGAAGGATTCTCGCATAAGGAAATCGGGGAGATGCTTCATATCACGGAAGGTACTTCCCGGTCACAATATGCCAGAGCCCGACAGTGTTTACAGGAAATGATCAGAAAGATGTATTGATTATGGATAAAAGAGAGCGATTTGACGATATTTTCCGGGAGCGGTTATACGATTTGAAGTATAACCCGACGGAAGCCGCTTGGGAAGGGATTGCCGCCCGTCTTCCACGTCGTCGTTTTGTCCATAAGCGGGTGTACCGGGTGGTTGCCGTGGCGGCGGTTTTATTGCTTGTGGTTAGCGGGAGCATTTTATATTTGTGGCACGAGGGTGAAGATAATTTTTCTCCCGTTACCGTGTTACAAAACGAGAAAATGAGTCCCGTACCGTTAATCACGAGCGAGAAGAAGATTGTATTAGTCGCGGAGGCTGCTGGAATAAGGGAATTGAAGCCGGTGTCTTGCAAGGAAAATAGTGTATCGCGGGAATTTGTACAAGCGTGTAGTCCGATAAATAGAAACTTGGTGGCTTTGCAACACGAGGGCGAATCCGCGATGATATTAGCCGATTGTGATGTTACTCCTTCGATAAAGAAGAAGGCACGTAAGTGGCGAATTGGAGTGGGAAGCGGCAATTTAGGATTGGCAGGCGTTTCTTTGAATAATGTAGATAATATGGCTCCGTCGCAAGATTTGGGAAACAATACGGATCCTGAAGATAACGATAGACAGCCATTGTCCAGGGCAACATCGACACCCCGTTATGAACCGGAAAAGTCGACTCGGGTAAAACATTTAATGCCTGTATCCATAGGTCTTTCTGTGTCTTATCCGTTAAATGAACGTTGGAGTTTTCAAACCGGATTGACATACACGTATTTACGTTCAAAATGGAAACATGAATCAAGTAGTCGGGTTGTTCAAAAACAATCGCTGCATTTTATCGGGATACCTGTTTCGGTAAATTATAGACTCACGAATTGGTTACGTCCATATTGTTATTTCAATGCCGGAGTATTGGCAGAGGTAAATGTCGCGGGGCGACTTAAAAACTCGTATGGACATGAAGATATACGTGTGCCGGGAATATTGTGGACAACATATACACGCGTGGGAATTGCTTATCCGCTAATCCGTTTTGTTTCGATCTACGCGGAGGGTGGAATGTGTTACTATTTTAATTACAGGGGAACAATTGAAACCGTTCGTTCCGAGAATGCATTCAATTTTACGGGACAACTGGGGTTGCGGTTAAACTTTTAAACACGAGAATATGAAACGATTAAAAAGTTATATGACAGGTGCTTGGAAATGGTTGCTTTCCTCTTTGTGGATTGTATTTGGATTTACGGCTTGTGAAGAAGAATATGAAGCATCTATGTATGGTTCTCCTCATGCCACTTTTGTTATTAAGGGAAAAGTTGAAAATAGTGCTAAACAGGGCTTGCCTAGAGTTCAAATTGTAATACCTTTGTATGAGGTTCGTGATACAGTGGAAGGTGTGCCCGTGAAAAAGGAGTATGGCGATACGTTATATACAGACCAAAGAGGACAATTTTTTTGGGAACGTGTAGATTACCCGGGAGGGAAGGATTTTGAATTACGATTTTACGATATATACCCGCGGGAAGGTTGTGATGCGTGTCAAGCAGATACTTTAAAGGTTAGTTTCTCTCGGGATGAACTGATAAAGGGTGAAGATGATGGCAATTCATGGTATTTCGGACGTGCCGATAAAAATATAACCGTTGTGCTGGAAGAAAAACGGGATGAATGATAATATTAAAAGTAAGGAAAATGAAACGCTTAAAAAGTTATTTAGATAAAAGTTGGAGTGGGCTGCTCTCTTCTTTATTGGCAGTATTAGGATTTTCCGGTTGTGGAGGTTCTGCCGATTCACCGGAGGATATACCTCTTATGTATGGAACCCCGACAGCTTCCTTCTCTATTAAAGGTAAAGTACAGAATTCTGCCGGGCATGCATTGCCGGGTGTCCGGGTTGTTATTCCTAAGGTGGAATTCTATCAGGTTGCCACGGAGAGTTTTATCCCGGACTACCCGATAATCACGGAAGAAAGACGTGATACCTTGTATACCGACGAGGAAGGGCGTTTCGGGCGTAGGTTTTATGATTTCCCGACGGATACCGTGCGGTATGAATTACAATTTTACGATGTGAACCCGCTGGCGGGAGTGCCTGCCTGCGAGCCGGATACGTTAAAAGTAACTTTTACACGTGACGAGTTACAACGGGATAAGAATGATAACGAGTGGAACCGGGGAAATGTAGTGAAAGAGATTACCGTAACCTTGAAAGAGAAGGCAGATGAGTAATAAACCGGGTTTACGGCAACGTTTAGGATTAGAGGCTTTTAGGGCTAAGCGGCAACAGCAGAAGGAATCGCACGAGCTGCGTACTTTATTTTGGGAATGTACGTTGCGTTGTAATGTTGCCTGTCGGCATTGCGGGAGTGATTGCCGTGCATGCGTCGAACAGGCGGATATGCCGAAAGAAGATTTTTTACGGGTGATAGATTCTATTACTCCACACGTGGATACGCACCGTGTGTTTATTATATTCACGGGCGGGGAACCTTTGATGCGAAAAGATCTGGAGATTTGCGGACGTGAATTGTATCGGCGGGAGTATCCTTGGGGAATTGTGACGAATGGTTTGCATCTTTCCCGTCAGCGTCTGGATTCTTTATTGCAAGCCGGAATGCATTCAATCACCGTCAGTCTTGATGGATTTGAAGATGCTCACAACTGGCTCCGTTGTCACCCGCTAAGTTTTCAACGGGCGACCGAGGCGATTCGGATGCTTACCGGGGAGGAGGAGATTATTTGGGATGTCGTGACTTGCGTGAATCAAAATAATATAGAGCAGTTGCCTGCTTTTCGTGATTTTCTTATCGGGATAGGGGTGAGGCGTTGGCGTATATTCACGATATTTCCGGTTGGACGAGCCGCAGAAGTTCCTGAATTACAATTATCCGACAAGCAATTTACCGGGTTGCTGGATTTTATTGTATCTACCCGTCAAGAAGGCAAAATACAACTGAATTTCGCTTGTGAAGGTTTTCTGGGAAGATATGAAATGAAAGCCCGCGACTATTTCTACCATTGCAACGCGGGTATCTCCGTTGCTTCTGTCCGAGTGGACGGTTCTATTTCCGGATGTCCCAGCATCCGGGCAAATTATAATCAAGGTAATATTTATCGAGATGATTTCATGCAAGTGTGGAATGAACGCTTTGTTCCTTTCCGTGACAGGGAATGGGCTCGTCAAGGAGAATGTGCCGATTGTTCCATGTTCCGCTATTGCGAGGGAAACGGGATGCACCTGCACGACGAGGCAGGCAGGCTTCTCGTGTGCCATTACAGGAGAATTGAATAAAATTCATTTTCAACTTTCAATTCTCCATTTTCAATTGTTTTACATTCCCCGTTGTTTCTTGATTTTCTCGTATGCCTCGTTGATGGCCATAAATTTTTTCTCGGCTGCTTTTCGGATATCTTCTCCCATGTACCCTACTTTATCCGGGTGGTTTTCTCTTGCCATTTGCCGATAGGCTTTTTTCACCTCTTCATCCGTGGCGGAAGGTGTTATGCCCAGCACTTGATAAGCCGAATCCGAATCATCGTAATACATGGCTTTGATAGACTGATACGTGGTCGTGTCTATGCCCAGAAGAGCGGATATTCTATCCAGTAAGGCTATTTCGCGGTTGCATACATTACCGTCTGCTTTTGCCAGCCCGAACAGGAAATACAGTAATTGTGTACGCGAGTAGATATTCATGTTCGCGCGTATTTGCATGGCGACTTGATCTACAGCGATCTCCTTGTTTAATAAATCCTTGATGATTGCCACGGCTTCCCGTTCGCCTTCCGCGCCGAAGTTATCACGGAAGAATCGTTTGACGTATTCCAGTTCGCCTTTTGTCACTTTCCCGTCCGCTTTCATGAGGCCTGTCGCCAGCACGACGAGGCTGAAAAGAAAATCACCTCTGCCCGTCGGACCGGACGCGGGGTTTTGTGATTGCTGTTGATTCGTGATCACGGTTGCGGTATCAAATGTCGATCCGATGAAGAAACCGAACAACGCTCCTATGGGGCCTCCCATCGCGAATCCTAATCCCGCTCCTATCCATTTTCCGTATTTTGCCATAATATATTATTGTTTTTTATTCGGGTTGTTTAGTTGTTGAATGATATCGTGTATTTGTTTTACGATCCGATCGTCGTCATTGTTGTAAATGACAAAATCCGATTTTGGCAATTTCTCGCTGTCGGGCATTTGGTTGTTGATACGTTCCATCACTTTCTCCCGGCTGGTAGAGTCCCTCGCGACAACTCGCCGGATGCGGGTTTCCATATCCGTTGAGAGCAAAATAATGTAATCGAAAAGAGATTCAAGCTTGGATTCGAAGAGGATTGCCGATTCGAAAAATACCAGTTTGCTCTTTTGTACCGAGCACCAGTCGCGGAAATCTTGGGTTACAACCGGATGAACAACGCGGTTCACTTCCGTGATGGCACGCTTGTCGTTGAAGATGATAGAAGCAAGTTGTTGTTTATTCAATCCGCCCTCGGGCAAATAGATATTCTCCCCGAAACGTTGTATCAAGGCTTGCCGGATATCTTGATTCCGGTTCATGAGCGAAGAGGCTCTCCGGTCGCTGATGTACACGGGATATCCCAAGATTTCGATTATCTTCGCGATAGTGGATTTGCCGCTACCGATACCCCCTGTCAATCCGATTTTAAGCATGGTTTTATTTTTTCTTTTCGATTAAATATTCAACCGATTCGGGCATGAGCACGAGAGATTTGATATGCGCGGGTTGCTTGTCCACGTTGATTTTGAGGGCTGCCGGGTTGCTTGCAATCTGGTCGTAATCCACCGAGAACGAGAAACTGGTATCCGATACCGATTCGTAACGGCTGAGCCCGATATCAAACGTGAAATCTATATTCTGGGGAAACAGGCGAATCAATAGCGAATCCGGTAAATTTTTCACTTTTATCGTTGCCTTTTTCTTGGCTTCAGTGAAACGCTCCACTTCTACTTTCACTTTTGCCCCGCTCTCCGAGATTTGTGTTCCGGGAATTTCTTCGAAGGAAACACTTTTAGTCACCTCTTTGGATAAGTCCTTTAGTTTTAATGGCGTGGTGTACACTCCTTTCAAGGTATCAAGAATCGTGGCAGGTCCGCTGATATCCACGTGATCGGGTGTCACGGAAATGTCGTTTTTCAACATGTACTGTCTTTTGAGCGTGTAATCGACTCGCGGGATGACAGGGACTTTCTTGCTTCCGAATTGCGAGAACTGGAACGTGATGGTTTCCGGTTTTATATTAATTAATTTGATATCGGAATTGAGTTGTGCGCTGATTCGCTCTTTAATATCAACCGTGCTGATCGTGTATTCCAGCATATCTTTGCGCTCAAGGAGCGAACTCACGTTGATCGCGATGGGTAAAAAAGAGGTACCGATGCTGTAACGCAACAGCGTGAAACCGTGCGCCCTGATTTCTAATGTCATGTTCTTGGGAGGCTCCGAAACGAGTAGTTTACCCTTGGGGAGATCCGTGTATCTTATCGGGTAAGTGAGTTCCGTGGTGTACTCTTTATTCAGCGTGTTGAGAAACCATAGAACCGTGGCAATAATAAGGCAAACCCCATAAGTGAGCACGTTGCGTTTTATATGCAGATCGTGATGGGATTTAAAGAAATTGACAATCTTGTCTATGATGCCGCTCATCTGGAATATCGTTTATAAAATTGACAAGTTCATAAAGTTCATAATCTCGTTACTTTAGAGACTTTATGAACCTTATGAACTTTATAAACTATTTAGCCGCGGGAACGTCTGTCATGTCTTTCACGACAGCTTCCTTGCTTACTTTTAATCTGGCTTGACTTTCAACCTCGATGATCACGGTGAAATCGTTGATCTCCACGATTTTCCCGAAGATTCCCCCGGTCGTCATGATTTTGTCGCCTTTCTTTAGTTCATCCCGGTATTTTTTCAATTCCTTTTGTCTTTTCATCTGCGGTCTGATCATGAAGAACCAGAAAACAACCACGATAAGAATAAGGAAAATGAATTGCATGCTTGCGCCACCGCCCTGAGTAGCTGTCTCTTGTAATGTCAGCATAAAAATTGTGTTCATAAATCTACTTTTTTATTGAGTTTTTATATTTGCAATTATTTTTAGTTCCACTACTTTTTCCGGAACGTTTGCAAAGATATTAATTACTTTGTATTGTTTACCATATCTGCCCGAAGAGTTGAATTCAACTTCAATTTTTCCTTCTCCGCCGGGGGGGATTGGTTTTTTGTCGTACTTCGGAATCGTGCAACCGCAACTGCTTTCCACGTTCAGGATCACGAGACTTTTTTTACCCGTGTTTTTGAAATGAAACGTGTGTGTCACGATCTCGCCTTCCGCCATATCCCCGAAATTGAAAGATTTATCTTTTATTTCAAATTTTGCCGTGGCGGTAGAGTCGTTTACCGCGGTTCGTGTGCTTGCCGGACTCTCGTTTTGTTGTTTGTCTTTTACTTTCCCCTCGCAGGAGCAGAGCAAGAGCGCGATGCCCGAAAACACGTAAAATATTCTTTTCAGCATATTTTTCATTTTGCCAACGAAAGTACGATATAATTTTAAAAAATGAGGTGCTTCATCGAATAATTTTTATCCCGGATATTTTTCATCGTTTCGATACCTATATCGAGATGCTCCCGGACAAAGTTTTGCGTGACCGCCTTGTCCGACTCCGTGGTTTTTATGCCGTCCGAAATCATGGGACTGTCCGAAATCAGCAGTAATGCTCCCGTCGGGATGCGATTGGCAAATCCCACTGTAAAGATCGTGGCTGTTTCCATGTCTATCCCTAGAGCTCTGGTTCCCACGAGATACTCTTTGAAGTGCTCGTCAAATTCCCATACCCGTCGGTTCGTGGTGTAAATAACTCCCGTGTAATATTGCTTGCCGTGCCTCGTGATCGCTTTCGAGCAGGCTTTCTGGATGCTGAAGGCGGGAAGTGACGGTATTTCCCGCGGCAGATAATCATCCGAGGTACCTTCGCCCTTGATCGCCGCGATGGGGAGAACGTAATCTCCCACGTGGTGTTTGGTTTTTAATCCCCCGCATTTCCCGAGGAATAGAACGGCTTCCGGTTCGATAGCCGTGAGCAGGTCTAACACGGTAGCGGCGTTAGGACTCCCCATGCCGAAATTGATCATGGTAATCCCGTCGCACGATACGTTGGGCATATTTTTGTCTTCACCCAAGATCGGGGCGTTGTATTTTTCCGCGAACAGTTCAAGGTAATAATCGAAATTCGTGAGCAGAATGTGCTTCGAGAAGTCCTTTAACGGACGTCCCGTGTAACGTGGTAACCAATCGTCTACAATATCTTTCTTTGTTTTCATCAAACTTTTAGTTTTTGCCTTTTAGTTTTTACCTTTTATCTTTACTTTTGTTGCCTTAAAAGTAAGATTTTATTACCGAATGACAAAGAAAATACCGGCTGAAAATTCTCGGGCAGGCATAGAGGATTTGAAAGAAATTCGAATTGAAGATTATACTTATGATCTTCCGGAGGGGCGTATCGCCAAGTTTCCCTTGGAGCGACGCGAGGCTTCGAAATTGTTGATATACGAGGACGGGGAGATTGGCGAAAGGCATTTTTATGATGTACCCGCGATGCTGGAACCGGACATGATGCTGGTATTCAATAACACGAAAGTGATTTATGCCCGTGTGCTTTTTCAAAAAACGACGGGTGCCGTCATCGAGGTTTTTTGCCTCGAACCCCATTCGCCTGCCGATTACGTGCAGAGTTTCGCTTCTTATGGGCGATGCGAGTGGAAGTGCATGGTCGGGAATCTGAAAAAATGGAAAGAGGGGACGATATATTGCCATTATCAAGTGAACGGGGTTGATTACCGGTTGGCTGCCACGCTAAAATCACGGGAAGAGAACGACGTGATTGTCGAGTTCACGTGGGATGCTTCGCTTAGTTTTAGCGAGGTGCTGGAGTGTTGCGGGCGTATACCTATTCCCCCTTATTTGAACCGGGACTCCGGGGAGGATGATAAAATCCGTTACCAGACGGTTTATTCCAAGAACGAGGGTTCGGTTGCTGCCCCTACAGCCGGGTTACATTTTAGTGTCCCTGTGCTGGATGCTTTGCGGGAGAAAGGAGTCGCAATAGAAGAGTTGACACTGCACGTGGGGGCCGGGACTTTCCGCCCGGTGAAAAGCGAAACTATCGGTGGGCATGATATGCACACGGAACATATATCCGTGCGTCGGGAAGTCATATCGCGTTTGTACCATCACCCGGAAAAGATTGTTGCGGTGGGAACAACTTCCGTGCGGACACTGGAAAGCCTTTACTGGATGGGGGTAAAGCGGTTGACGGGAGTCGATGATTTCAATTCTTTGGAACAATGGGAAGTCTATTCTTTACCAGCATCTTACAGTGTACGGGAAGCCATGGGAGCGTTGTTGACGTGGTTTGACGAGCACGACACGGAATTATTGAAAGCGAAGACCACGATTATTATCGTGCCCGGTTATACTTATCGGGTGATCTCGGCGATGTTTACTAATTTCCACCAACCGCAAAGTACTCTGTTGTTGCTCGTTGCGGCGGCTATCGGTGAGGATTGGCGGAAAGTGTACGACTACGCGTTAGCGCGTGATTTCCGTTTCCTGAGTTACGGGGACAGCAGTTTTTTGAAAGTACGGACAACTAAAAGCGTGGAATAAAATGAAAAGTTTGAACCTTCCTTCTTTTGATTACAAGGTGAAGAAGCAGAACGGACAGATTTGGATATTCGATATTATCCGAAAGCGTTACGTTGTGCTGACCCCGGAGGAATGGGTAAGACAACATTTTATTCATTTTCTGGTAGCGTGTAAGCATTACCCCGCTCAATTGATCGCCGTGGAGAAGGAAATACAAGTATGCGGGATGAAGCGCCGCTTTGACGTGGTGTGTTACGATCGTCAAGCCAATCCCTATCTTATCGTGGAGTGCAAAGCTCCTTCCGTGGCATTATCACAGGTCGTTTTCGATCAAGCTTTTCAATATAATTTATCTATTGCAGCCCGTTTCGTTGCTATAACAAACGGTTGTGAGCATTTCTGCGGTGAGGTTGCCCGGGAAAACGGCTTTCGGATCGTTCTGGAGATTCCTGATTTCGGGGTGTAGACAATTATTGTTTTGACAGAACATGCCCACGGCATTATAAATGAAATGCCGTGAGTATGTAACATGTCCTTTTTTGTACGAAATTGCAACCAACTTGGAGGCGAACTCTACTGTTTTTCAATAGAAAGGCTGCATGCCATCCCCATGTCATTAAACCAACGATTAATGACAGTCAAATATAGATAATTTTTGCGAGAATCCTACAAAACAGCCTATTATTATTTTATATTGGTAATCAAATACTCGCGTACTTACAACATTATTATTATCTTTTAGCAACAAGCGGCAAATTGATAATTATTAATCGTTCGTTTAAAGCGATTTTTGAACTATTCTTACACTGTTATTAGTGTGTTCCCCACGTGTTCAGTTATTTTGTAATAATTATTAATGATGCTACAAGTGTTTAGGTTGATATCAAATCTTTTGTAATTCTCGTGGAAGTATCATGATTTTTCAGCTGCAATAGGAGTTTCATGGAAGTATGATAGGAGTATGATAGAAGTATCTCCCAGTGAACTATAAAAGAAACGATTCGAATATAGCTGCGATGCAACTGATTATCTTATATATATGGTAGGATTATAACCTCCCCTCTTCATAAGAGGGGAGGTGGAAAGAGGAAATGTTTTTTATATCCTACTTTAATTCTTTCGTGTCGTTTTTGAAATAATTGTCCAGTAATCGGAAGGCAGCGGCGAAAGAACTTTCTTCATTGCTTAATACTTTTTCTTCAGCCTGTTTGATTTGTTCTTTTTGGCTTTGGTAGAAACGGTTTCTTAATTGCTCGTCTATGGTTTCGTACATCCAATATTTGGCTTGTTCGCTGCGTCGCGTGTCGAAATACTTGTTTTGCTGGGTAGCGCTACAGTATTGAAGTATATTTTCCCATATTTCCTTGATTCCGGTTTTCTCGTAAGCGGAACAGGTCATCACCTTGGGTTCCACTCCCGATTCGTGGGGAGGGAACAAGTGTAGGGCGTTTTGTAATTGCACTTTTGCCAACTCGGCACGGGTGATGTTGTTACCGTCTGCCTTGTTGATAATGATGCTGTCCGCCATTTCCATGATACCTCTTTTGATGCCTTGCAATTCATCTCCGGCCCCGGCGATTTGTACCAGCAGAAAGAAATCGACCATGGAATGAACGGCTGTTTCGCTCTGACCGACTCCCACGGTTTCAATCAGTATAATATCGAATCCGGCAGCCTCGCACAGAAGCATGGCTTCTCGGGTTTTGCGGGCAACCCCGCCTAATGACCCTGCTGAGGGGGAAGGGCGGATATAAGCACGAGGGTCGCATGCCAATTCTTCCATGCGGGTTTTGTCACCTAGTATACTTCCTTTCGAACGTTCGCTGCTGGGGTCGATGGCAAGTACCGCGATTTTGTGTCCTTCGTTGGTGAGGAATTTACCGAAAGCCTCGATAAAGGTACTTTTCCCCGCACCGGGAACCCCCGTGATGCCGATACGCACGGATTTGCCCGTGTTCGGGAGGCAGCGGTTAATGACATCTTGTGCCATTGCCTGATGATCTACGCGGGCACTTTCCACGAGGGTGATCGCTTGGCTTAATATGTTGATATCCCCTTTTTGGATACCGGAAAGGTAATCATCCACGGATAAGACTTTTTTCTTTAGATGTTTCAATCTTTCCGCGATTGCTGGGTTCACCGGGTCCGGTTGTTCTATTCCCTTGTTGACGGCTAATCCTTCATAGCACGCTTCATTTTCAGGATGTTCTATATCTTGTTGCATATCGTTTTTGATTTTATCCTTGACAAAGATAGAGTTAATGTTGAGAAGTTACAAGCAAAAATGTGGATATGGTTTGATGTTTTCGTGAGAGATGATATTTTATTTTTGCACGGGGGAAAAACACGAGATGCTGAAGTATGAAAATGACATATTGTGACGGAGTAATAGTTTTTTCTTATATTTGTGATATTATTAATTGGTGTGTACTATGCACGAGAAGAATTATTTGCAGGAATTGAATCAGCGGGAAGATAAGGGCTGGAGGGCTTTTTATTCCGATTATTATGTGGCGTTATGTTCTTATGCCAATAGATTTTTGCGTATCCCTTCCGATGCCGAGGATGTAGTTCAAGAAACATGTGTCAAAATTTGGGAATCTGACAATAAATTCGCGACCATGAAAGAATTTACATGGTACGTGTATAAGTCCGTGTACACGAATGCAATGTGTCATTTGCGGACAAAGAACCTTCACCGGAAGTTGCTGCAAAATTTGGAGCAGGAAGAGGTTGTTATGCCTGAGGCGGATTTTATATTGACTATTCGGGAAGAGTTGATTCGGCAATTGCACGTGTATATAGAGGAGTTACCTAAAGAGGCGCAGAAGATTCTGAAGCTAAGTTTGGAAGGTATGTCCGGTAACGAGATTGCGGAAAAATTGAATATTAGCGTGCACACGGTGAAATCGCAGAAGAATAGAAGTTTTAAATATTTGCGGGAAAGATTGTCGCAATCTTATTATATATCATTGCTTTACGCTATTTTGTTCGAATCTTATTTTTAGAATAATCAAAAAATGTCACTTTTTTTTGCGTACCAAATTCGTTTCCATGCATTATATAGACAAAATGTGAAATACAGGTATGTATGGAAAATGAATTTAGTTATATTATTGAACTGTTTAGGAAATCGTATGGCGGGATTTTAACCCCGGGGGAACGGGAGGAGTTGGAACGGTTGTTGGAAAACGAGCAATTGCGACATGTTTGGGAAGAACTCGAACGGGGTGATTTGGCACGGGAAAGTGTGAGGAACGGGGATTTGTTTTCTTGTCAACGGGGATTTTCGGAATTCAAACGTCTTCGAAAAGTACGCAAATACAGGAAATTACGACAATATGTAGCTATAGGAGTCTCGGCGGCAGCCATTCTTCTCGCGGTAAATATGGTGTTCACGTGGTTGCCTTCTTTGAAGAAGAATGTAAAACAGAATTTGTTCGCCACGGTTCCGGATATATTTCCCGAGAGGAATAAGGCTTATTTGCTTTTGGGTTCCGGGGATACGGTGCGTGTGACGGGTGATAAAAAAGTATTTCAAGATAAGAACGGGGCACAGATCAAGTATGATAACGGTGCTTTGGCTTATTCTGCCGGGGAGGAGCCGGAAGAGGCCGTGTACAATACGCTGATGGTTCCCGTGGGAGGGGAGAGTATGGTGACGCTTGCGGATGGTTCTAAAGTGTGGTTGAATGCAGATACAAGGTTGAGATACCCGACTCATTTCACGGGGGACGAGCGGAGAGTGGAGCTGGAGGGAGAGGCCTATTTTGAGGTGAAACCGGGGAGCAGTCCTTTTATCGTTCACACGAGCGAGGGGGATGTCCGGGTGTTGGGGACTTCTTTCGGTGTTCGTTTTTTTGAAAAAGAAGGTATGTTGACCACGCTGGTATCCGGTAAGGTGCTTTACCGGGGACGGGACAGTGTTGTACTGGAACCGGGAGAACAGGTTGTTGTCACGGTAACGGGGGAGGTTCGAAAACGGGAAGTGGATGTGGACGAGTACGTGGGGTGGAAGAACGGGACGTACGTGTTTGACCGTCGTTCTTTGGAGGAGATCATGCGTGATCTGGAGCGTTGGTACGGGGTTAAGGTCGTGTTCGTGCAACCGGAATTGGGTGCGTTACCTTTCACGGGGTATATAAAACGATATGATAAGATCAATACTTTCTTGAAATTGCTGGAAAGTACGGGAGAGTTGAGTTATAAAATAGAAGGTAAGAATATAATGTTGTATAAAAAATAAAACGGAAAGGGGAGATTTCGTTTTCCTAGGACTGATCTCCTTGCTTTCCGCAATTTTATTACTAATTAAATAATTCGCAATTTATGGAAAAAAAACGTATCGAACAAACAATTCGAAAACCATTGCTATGTCGGCATCGAAAAATTTTGAATGTTATGAAGTGGAAGATTTTGTTTATATTCTTTTTCAGTGTAAAATTGTCCGCGAGTAGTTTCTCGCAAGATGTGAAAGTTACGCTGGAACTGGAGCAGGTGAGCGTAAAGGAGTTCCTGAAAACTGTTCAGCAGCAGACGGGAATAAATTTTCTTTATAATGCCAATCTGATAGAGAGTATTGACCGGGTAAACGTGTACGCGAGGGATAAGGAGTTACGGCTTGTTTTGCAGGAAACTTTGAGTCCGATGGGATTAGTGTTTGTTTTCCAAGAGGGAACGGTTATTATCAAGAAAGCGGAGGAAAAGAAGCAACCCAAGCAGAAGTTTGTGGTCGGGGTGGTTCGGGATGAAGTAAAGAATCCTCTGCCGGGTGTGACCGTGCAACTGAAAGGGTTGAACGTGGGTACAGCCACGGATGCCCGTGGGTTTTACAGGATATATTTGCTCGACACGACGCGCAGTGCGGCATTGGTGTTTTCTTTCGTGGGTATGGAAACCAAGGTGGTGCAATATAACGGGAGAGATACGATTGATGTTGTCTTGAAGGAGGATGCCAAGAATATAGATGAGGTTGTTGTCACGGGGTACCAAACGTTGAAGAAGCGTTCACAAGCGGGCTCGATCAGTACGGTGAAAGCGGAAGATTTGTTGTTGAACGGTTCGCAGACGTTGGAACAGGCGTTGCAAGGGAAGGTGCCGGGTATGATGGTGATGAATAGAAGCGGTTTGACGGGAACCCGGCAACGGGTGAGAGTGAGGGGTACTTCCACTTTGCTGGGGAATGCCGAGCCGGTATGGGTGGTGGACGGTATTATTCAGGAAGATCCCCTGCCATTTAAGTCGAATGATTTTAATAATCTGAATCAAGATAACATGGATATGATCAGGAACTTTGTGGGAGGCGCGATTTCTTGGTTGAACCCGAATGATATTGAAACGGTCACGGTGCTGAAAGATGCCGTGTCAACGGCTATTTACGGCGTGAAGGCGGCGAACGGCGTGATCGTGATTTCCACGAAGAAGGGAAAAGCGGGGCGGATGTCTGTAAGTTATACCGGTAATATGTCGGTTACTCCCCGGATGACTTATAACAGGTTGGAATTGATGAATTCCCAAGAGCGAGTGGCGGTGTCAAGAGAGGCTTACGAGAAAGGATTGGTTTTGGCGGATGGAGGAAATTATGATATTGGCTATACCGCTTTGGCTCTCGCTTACAAGAAACAACAGATTTCGTTGGATGAGTTTACAAAGGGAGCCAAGGAATTGGAAAAGAATAACACGGATTATTTTGATATTTTGTTCCGTAATGCTTTTAGCCATAATCATACGGTGAGTATATCCGGAGGTTCGGATAAATCAACTTATCACGCTTCTATCGGGATTAGTGATGTGAATAACACGGCGAAAGGAAATGACCAGCTTCAGTATATGGCAAATATTTCGGCTGGAACAATTATGTGGGATTGTTTGTCTGTTAATTTTGCATTAGGCGCCAGTTATGCAGAAACAAATGCTTTCGTGGGGGAAGACCCGTATTCTTATGCTAGCAAGACGAATCGGGCGATTAAATGTTATAACGAGGATGGAAGTCTTTTTTATTATAAGCATGAAGGGGATAGATTTTTATATAATATTGTGAATGAATTGGAGCAGAGTGGAAATAAGAATGCTTTGTCTACGTTTAATTCTAGTTTAGCTTTGCGATGGGCTATTATCGATGGTTTGAGTTATAATTTTTCGTTAGGTTACAGTGTTTCTAACTCTACGGGGAATTCGTGGTACACGGAGCAATCACATTATATTTCCAAATTGAGGGGTTATAATTTCGAGGAGTATGCGGAAGGTACGGATAAGTACAAGCAATCGGGATTGCCTCATGGGGGTGAGTTGAATTCGACGCAAAATAAGAATGTGAATTGGACGATGAGAAACCAGATTGATTTCACGAAAGTGTTTAACAAGGTGCATTCGGTGAGTGTTGCTGCGGGACAAGAGATGAGAAGCGTGAAACAAGATGGATTCGAAAAGAAGGAGTACGGTTATTTGCATAGCCGGGGAAAGTTGTTCGTGAATATCCCGATAACGATAAATGGGACAGCTAATAGTTTGGTAAGAAATGCCCCAAAGGTTAAGGATACGGAGGAGAATTACATGTCGTTTTACGGGACGTTGAGTTACATGTACGACAATCGTTATGCGTTGAATGCTAGTGTGAGAATGGATGCGTCGAACCGGTTCGGGCAGGATAAGAGTACCCGTTATTTACCGATTTGGTCGGTTGGTGCCAGATGGAATTTAGGTAGCGAGCATTTCTTGGAGCATCAGAATTTGTTGAGTGACATGGTATTTCGTTTTTCTTATGGCTGGCAAGGAAATGTTGTCACGAGCGTAAGTCCGGATTTAATTGCTAAGATTAACGTGTCGGATTCGGACGGATATGTTTTGACGGTAGAGAATTTACCAGCTCCTGATTTGAAATGGGAGAAGGTGCAGAATTTGACATTGGGTATCGATTACAGTTTATTTAGCAATAAAATTCACGGGAGCTTCGATTATTATAGGAAAAAAACGAAAGATATGATTGTAAACCGGGAGGTTCCTTACGTGAATGGAGTAGAGGCACGTCCAATAAATGGAGGTGAGATGACAAATTCAGGATGGGATTTGGGTGTTAGTTTTATTCCTGTTAGGACGAAGGATTTGACGGTATCGGTTGGTTTAACTACCGGTAAAGTGTATAATGAGGTGAAGTCCAAGATTGATCCCACTGGAGCTTGGGATGAGGCGGTGAGTGGAAATTTGAATCAAAAGGGGTATCCTGTTTCCAGTTTTTGGGCTTTCCGTTTTGTTGGTTTGGATCCGGTGCATGGGGGACCGTTGTTTGATATGGAAGGGGCAGAGTTGGAAGATGCTTCGAGGGATGCTACTCTTTACATGGATTATGCCGGTAAGATGGAACCGGATTTTACAGCCGGATTGTCGTTGAATGTTAGTTACAAGACATTTACGTTATCAACGAGTTTTTACTTGAGTTTGGGAAATCAACAATTTTTGGCACCGATTATGACTTCTACGTATGATGGTATACCCAGTGAATACGAGAATATGTCGAAAGAATGGATAAAACGGTGGCGTCAACCGGGAGATGAGAAGAAAACAAGTGTACCTTCGTTACCAGACAAGGTGACTAGTGCAAAACAGATGACGTTTGGAGATAAGGAGTTTTATCCTTACGAAATGTATGGTTACTCGACAGCTCGCGTGGTGGATGCGTGGTTTTTGAAGTGTAGTAATATCGCTCTGTCTTACACGGTGCCAAACAAGAGGTTGCCGAGTATATTACAAAATTTGAGTGTGAATTGTTCGATTACGAATCCTTTTGAGATTGTGAGTAAGGATTTTATGGGACGAGATCCAGAAGTGGCGTTGGGAAGTCAACCTTTGTCCACAACTGTATCTTTGGGTGTTAGTGTAAGTTTCTAAATTAATAATAACGAGTATGAAAATAAGTACACTGCTGATATTGGGATTTGTCTCACTGTTTTTAAGTGGGTGTGATGGTTTTTTGGAAGAGAAGAGTCAGGATGAAGTGCGTCCTTCTACCGTGACGGATATGGAGAAAATTTTACTGGGGGACGCTTATTTTTCAAAGGCTGATGGTTTGTTATTCAATTACGGTACGGATATTTTCTCGGATGATATGATGAATAATGCCGTTATTGATAGTAAGGATCAACGAAAGAAGGATTTGGCTCCTCGTTTCCGCTGGGAAAGAGATATGTTTGACGAATCTTGTGGTTATGAAGATTTGAGTTTCTGGAAGATTCCTTACGAGCGTATAAAAGGGTGTAATTTGGTTATTGAATATATGCCTAATATGCAGGGGGATGAGAGGAAACGGGAGCATATTATTGGTGAAGCTCACGTGTTGAGGGGGTATTATTATATGTTTTTGGTGAATTGTTTCGGGTGGGCTTATAATTACGGTGATCCGGTGGAAAATTTAGGTGTGCCATTGAAGTTGATTTCCGGGGTGACGGAAGAGTTGTTCACGCGTAATACGGTAGCGGAGGTGTACGAGCAAATAGAGAAGGACTTGTTAAAGGGGATTCAGTTGATGGAGGAAAATACTATGGAGTTTTATTTTAATCGTTTGAATGCTGCGGCGGGATACGCTTTGCTGACTAGAATGTACGTATATATGGGAGATTGGGATAACGTGGTGAGGTATGCTAATAAGGTGTTGAAAATGAGACCGGAATTATTGAATTTGAGTAAGCAACAAGTAAACCCGTGGTCTTCTTTCTCGGTTTATGTAGATGTTTGTCCCACAGAGATTTTGTGGGGAATGTCTTGGGATGCGGAGAATAGTTATAATACATGGGGAGATGTAGCACCGTATACTCCATCGAATGATTTGATCGCTGTATTCCAGCAAGATGTGGATAGAGGAGTAGTAGATATACGCGGGGATTGGAAAAATAACCTAAATGCTTATTTAAAGGGAGGGAATATGAAGGTATGGCCCTCTGGTGGAATGCGTTCAATGTGTACGTGGGTGGATAAAGGTCGTATGTCATCGTTAGCGTATAATGGTGGTATTCGTACGGGAGAGATGTATATTAGCCGCGCTGAAGCGTATTGTCAGAAGTATTTGAAATCTGGTAACACGAGCGATGCAGAGAAAGCATTGGAAGATTTGAATACTTTACGGTATAATCGTTTTTACGAGGGATATGTTGAGAAGAAAATGTCTGATTTTGCGAGTGCGGAAGAGTTGTTGAGTTTTTGTTGGAGAGAGCGTCGGAGGGAATTGTGTGGCGAAGGTAATCACCGTTGGTTTGATTTGAAACGTCAGGGAATGCCGGAAATCAAGCATGTTTTCGTGGATAATACCACAGGTGAAGGGACTACTTACACCTTAATGAAGGAGGATAAGCGTTATTTGTTGCCGATACCCCGTAAGGAGATTGATAGATGTCCTACATTGAAACAGAATCAATATTAATGAATGAAGATATGTTATGAAAATGAAGTATATTTTTTTAGGATTAGTATGGTTGTCCGTTATAGGATGTTATGATGAAGACGATATTGTGGTAGATGATAAGCAGGAGTTGACGTACGCATTGGGAGTTGGGCATGATTATGATGAGATTTTGCACGAATGGCATAATAAGTACGGTTTTTACCCGTTGTATGTATTTACGGACAGAGATATTTATTGGAATAATACGATATGGGATAATCCTAATCTGGATGTTTGGAAAGGGAAATGTTTAGGACGTCCGGGAGATCCGGATTATGTCGGTAAACAGGTTGATTTGCTCGGAAAGGTCTTTATGGAGATTTATCCTGATGAATTGTTGAAGCATTTCCCGTTGAAGATGTTGTTGTGTCGAGATTTGTACGAAACGAAATATGCCGTAACCTATGATCCGGTTGCTGGGGCTTGGCTTCCTGGGTATGATTCGACAGCTATATGGACATATCGGGGCTATGATTTTATAGCGGTAAACGGAGCAAGCAAGCAGATGGAGGAGATGACGATGGATGATAAGTGTGATTTGCAAACTTCGTTGAATGCAACTTTCTTGGAATATTTGGGAGTGAAAGGAGTACTTACCGCTCCCGAGGAATTTTTTGAAGTATCGGATTATTGGTACGAATATCTTAGGGGAGATGATCTTTTTGAACAAGGGTATATCATGGATGTGTTGGTGGATGGGGATGAGGAGGAATCTCAAAAGGCAGATTTTGCCTCGTATATAAAGTTGGCCGCTTATAATATGGCAACTTTGAAAAATTCTCCGGATAAAAGTTTGGACGGAGATTCGCGGCCTTCGTGGGTAGGAGCTTTGAATCCAGAGGAGCGGGACGTGAACGGGCTGTGCGGGAGGAAATATGAAATCGTGATACGTTATTTGAAAAGTTTGGGGATCGATACGGGTAAATTGCAGTATCCGGTTCTGGATTAGACGAGTGTTTTTGTTTAAATGATCGTGTTATCCCGGAGGGCGGTTGTCCGTCGGGATAACATTTAGAGAGTGTTGTATGTAAATTTTTATGTATGTTGGAAGATGCTATAATAAAAGTGGAACATTTGTCGCATCGTTATGATGTCCAGTGGGCGGTGCGGGATGTTAATTTTGAGATTACTCAAAAGGGGATATACGGTTTGTTGGGTTCCAACGGTGCCGGAAAGTCTACTATCATGAATATTATATGTGGTGTGATAAAACCCACGGAAGGCGTTGTGCTGGTCAAAGGAACGGATATAACGAGAGATCCCACGGGGGTAAAATGTCATATCGGTTTTTTACCCCAGAAACCGCCTTTGTATGATGAATTAACCGTGGAGGAGTATTTGACTCATGCCGCCGAGTTGCGATGTGTTCCCGATAGGGAAGTGAAAGAGGCCGTGTCCGATGTTATGGGGTTATGTGCTATATCTCATTTCCGGAAACGGTTGATCAAGAATCTTTCCGGAGGGTATCAGCAACGCGTGGGAATAGCGCAGGCGATTATTCATAAGCCGGATATCGTTATTTTTGATGAACCTACCAATGGATTGGACCCGAACCAGATACTGGATATCCGTCGATTGATTAAAGGAATCGCGGAGGAACATACGGTCATCCTTTCAACCCATATATTGTCGGAGGTGCAGGCTATTTGTGATTATATTTTTATGATTGACGCGGGACAGGTCGTGTTTACCGGTAGCGTGAATGATTTTGATAATTATATTCTTCCCAGCACGATATATGTAGATTTCACGGAGGAAATACCCGGGGATAAATTGAAGCATATACCGGGAGTGTTGCAGGTGGAACACGTGGAAAAGAATCGTTACCGGATACGTTTTTCCGATGCTAACGAGGTGATGGAGCATCTCGTGGAAGAGGCTGCCGCTAATTGTTGGCATATGTGTGAGATGAGGTTGGAGAAAATTTCTCTTGATCATGTTTTTGCCGAATTGTCTAAAAAGAAACGTTAGTCAAAATTAAAGAAGAAAATTATGGGTATTATATATAAAATAGCACGGGCTGAATTACGAATGCTTTTCTTTTCACCGATAGCGTGGCTTTTGTTGTTGTGTTTTGCCGTGCAGAGCGGGATGCAGTATATCTATATGTTTGATTATCTCATGTATTCCATGAAAGAGTACGGGGGCGTGTGGGATGCCACGAAATCTCTTTTCGTGAACCAGAACGGGATATGGTATTACGTGCAGGGTTTTCTGTATTTTTATATTCCTTTATTGACAATGGGGATTGTAAGTAAGGAGTTTAACAGTGGTTCTATCCGGTTGTTGTATTCCTCTCCGATCAGTAGCACACAGATCATACTCGGGAAATATTTCGCGTTGGTTTTTTACGGGATGATCATGATGGGGGTACTGGTGCTATATGCCTTAATAGGGTGGGGAACGATTGAAAATTTTGAAGGAGGTCTGGTGTGGAGCGGTTTGTTAGGATTGTTCCTGTTGACATGTACTTATTTGGCTGTCGGTTTGTTCGTATCGAGTTTGACTTCTTACCAGATTATCGCGGCTGTCGGTACGTTTATGGTATTGATGTTATTGAGTATGATCGGTAGATTCGGTCAGCAATATGATTTTGTTCGGGAGATTACTTACTGGTTGTCGATTAACGGGCGTGCCGATACATTTTTGAACGGCATGTTGTGTAGTGAGGATTTACTTTATTTTCCTGTTGTTAGTGCCACATTTCTGGCTCTGGCGGTAATTCGGTTAAACGCGATTCGGCAAAAGCAGCGTTTCGTGATTACCTTGGGTAAAAACGCGATAGTGCTGGGGATTGTCGCGCTCGTGGCGTATGGCTCGTCGCAGCCGGCGTTGACCGTGTATTACGATGCTACCAGTACGAAAGAAAATACGTTGACGCCCGCCAGTCAAGAGGTGGTGAAAGAAGTGAAAGGGGGGATGACGATTACCGCGTACGTGAATATTCTGGACCCAAGTTATTGGGAATATAAATATCCGGATTTTATTATGGAGAATATACGTTATTTCCGTAATTATACCCGGTTCAAGCCGGATATTAAATTGAAAACGGTTTATTATTATGCAGAGCCGGATGAGGATAAAAGGAAAGAAGATCGTGACGGTACGGTCACCCGGGCGAAAGCGATTCGGATTTGTGAACAGTATGACTTGGATAGCAATCGTTTAAAGACGAGGGAGGAGATTGATCAAATGGTTGACCTGTCAGAAGAGGGATACACGTTTATCCGTCAGATTGTCCGGGATAACGGGCAAAAAGACTGGTTGCGGACTTATAATGAAGGTATTTCCCGACAACCGACGGAAGCGGAAATCACGGTGGCTTTCAAACGAATGGTGATGCCTTTGCCTAAAATCGGATTTGTTACGGGGCACACGGAGCGAGGGATGTATGACAGGACTCCTTATGGCTATCAGTTTATTGCCAGTAACAGGAAAGTGCAGTTGTCCGTTTGGAATCAAGGGTTTGATGTCATGGAGATTACCTTGGAGCGGGAGGTGCCGGAAGATGTTGATATAATGATTATCGCGGATCCGAGAGATGTTTTTTCCGAAACGGAGGAAGCTGTTTTGCAGGCTTATCTGGATCGGGGTGGGAATTTGTTCTTTTTGGGAGAACCCCGGCGGAGGGAAATGCAGAACCCGATGTTGCGGAAATTGTTCGGCGTGGAATTAACCCCGATGTTAGCACAGAATGATATTCGGAATAAAGCATTACCGTCTAATGTACTTTTCTGTTTGCCGACCGGGGAGGCTAAAAGGAAAATGTATTATTTGAACCGTTCAAATCAGGTTATGCCCACGGCTGCGGGAGTGGAGCAAGTCGAGGATAAAGGGTATGATATGTTTCCGATCTTGCAGACCGATACGCTCACTCCTTGTTGGACGGAACTTGAAACGACCGACTTCGTGGATGATACTATTCGTTTTAATCCTTCAATAGGGGAGATTTCGAAAGAGTTTTCGACAGTTGTCGGGTTGACGAGAATGGTCGCCGGAAAAGAGCAAAGAATAATTATATCCGGTGATGCGGATGTGTTTGCCAACAACGAGTTTACAGCCAAGAGAGGCGTATCTAATAATAACACGTATTTGTTATTGGGAGGTTGTTACTGGATGTCTTACAATAAAGCCCCGATAGATGTTCGCCGTCCGAGAGCAAAGGATAACAGCGTATGTTTGTCGGTAAGAGGGTATTCAGTGATTCGTTGGGGTATCCGTTGGGGTATTCCCGTGCTCGTGGTGTTGGGAGGTATTTTCATGTGGGTGAGAAGAAAAAGCAGGTAAATTAGTTTAATATTAAGGTGTTATGGAAGATTGTATTGTAAAAGTAGAACATGTTTCTCATCGTTATACCGTGCAATGGGCTGTTAATGATATTAGTTTCGAGATACCCCGCAACGGGATATACGGGATGTTGGGTTCCAATGGGGCGGGCAAGTCTACTTTAATGAATATATTATGTGGAGTATTGCGCCAGACCAAGGGGGACGTGTTCATTAATGGCGTGAATATGCGTGAACATCCGATAGAGGCTAAAAAGCATATCGGTTTCATGCCTCAACAACCTCCTTTGTATAATGACATAACGGTGGAAGAGTATTTATCTTACGCTGCCGATTTGCGGCATATACCGCAAAGGAAGGTGAAGGAAGCCGTGGAACGGGTGTTGGCCTTGTGTGATATTACGCATTTCCGGAATCGGTTGATTAAAAATCTTTCCGGGGGATACCAGCAACGCGTGAGCATTGCTCAAGCTCTTGTTCATAAACCGGCTTTGGTGATATTTGATGAACCGACGAATGGACTGGATCCCAATCAAATACTTGAAATCAGAAATTTGATCAAGACGATCGCTAAAGATTGTACGGTGATTCTTTCCACTCATATCTTGAAAGAGATACAAGCTATTTGTGATCATATTTTGATGATTGGACAGGGGAAGTTAGTTTTTTCCGGTACCGTAGAGGAGTTTGATAATTATATCGAGCCTGATACACTTTTAGTTACCCTTAGAAATGCACCCTCGGTAAGCGAGTTGTTAGAGATTGAAGGGGTGAAAGAGGTGGAAGAAATAGGGAGTGCTTCTTTCAGAATTTATTTTACCCAAGCTCAGGAGGTGATGGACCGATTGATTGCACGGAGTGCAACCCAACATTGGGCGATGACTGAAATCCGGTTGGAGAAGAGTTCTTTAGAGAGAATTTTTGCTGAATTGTCCCAAAGTGTTCAATAAATTAAAATGTCAATTATGAAAATGATATGGAAAATAGCGAAAAAGGAATTGCAGTTGTTATTCTTTTCGCCTGTCGCATGGTTTTTGTTGGTTGTATTCACGATTCAAGCGGGGATGGTTTTCGTGGGGAATTACCACAATTACATGAAAAGTAACGAGTTCGGGAGCGGAGTCCAATTTATGGTTTCTTTTTCTTTGTTCGTGAGAGCCTTGTGGGGGCAGGTTTCCGCTTACCTATACTTTTACATCCCGTTGTTGACGATGGGGTTAGTCAGTAAGGAATTAAGTAGCGGATCAATCAAATTGCTGTACTCTTCTCCCGTGTCGAACACGCAGATTATCTTGGGAAAGTTTTTTTCGATGGTGGGATTCGCGTTTGTGATGTGCTTGATGTTAAGCGTTTACGTGATCGTGGCATGGTGTACCGTGCAGGACTTCGAGTGGGCGGTGGTTTTGACCGGTTTGCTCGGACTTTTTTTGTTGACGTGTACCTATGCCGCCGTGGGAATTTTTGTATCCAGTCTGACTTCTTATCAGTTTGTTGCGGCTGTCGGGACGTTTATCGTGTTGATGTTCTTGAGTTTGATCGGGGGATGGTGGCAAGAATATGATTTTGTTCGGGATGTCACCTACTGGTTGTGTATCAACGGACGGGTAAACACGTTTATAATGGGTATGATATGTAGTGAAGATGTATTGTATTTCCCTTTGGTAACAGCTTTGTTTCTGGCATTGACAATCATTCGTTTAAATGCCGTGCGGCAAAAGATAAAGTTTTCGGTAACTATGGGGAAAAATATTGTTGTCATACTGATAGCATGCTTGTTGGGATATTTCTCTTCCCGTCCGAAATTAATGGCTTATTATGATACTTCTTCAACCAAATGGAATACGTTGACGGAGGAGAGCCTGCGTATTGTCGAACAATTGGATGGGGATCTGTTTATCACGGCTTATGTCAACGTGCTGGACCCAAATTATTATAGTTACGCTTTTCCCCGTTTTATCCAACGGAACCGGAGGATTTTTGAACGTTATGAACGGTTTAAACCGGAGACAAAATTGAAAGTTATTTATTATTACGATACGATTACGGAGGCTGACGGGGGATGTCGTTTATTCAAGGAGAACAAGGGAAAGAGTATGTGGGAATTGGCTAAAAAAGTTTGTGAAGATACAGGTATGGATAGTACTCGTTTGAAGACTCCCGAGGAGATAAGAAAAATGCTGGATCTGACTGGTGAACGAACTTTTGTTTGGCAGATTGTTCGGGAGAACGGGCAAAAGACTTGGTTGCGTACGTTTGATGATCCGATGGATATATTCCCTCATGAATCGGAAATTAGTGCCGCTTTGAAACGGGTGGCTTCCCCGTTACCCAAGATCGGATTCGTGACAGGATACGGAATGCGTTCTATTTATGATTCTTCTCTGCGGGGGTATGATCGGTATTTTACGGTAAAATATGCCCGCTTGGGAATGATAAATCAAGGATTCGATGTGGAGGAAGTGGATTTGCATCAGGAGATCCCCGCGGATATCAATGTATTGACCATAGCTGACATGCGGGAACCTTTTTCGGAAAAGGAATTGGGGGCATTGAAAAATTACGTGGATCGAGGTGGAAATTTATTTATTTTGGCAGAGCCCAGACGTCGCGAGGTGATGAATTTGTTTTTGAAGGATTTGTTTGGTGTCGAATTGACCGAAGGTGTGTTGGTACAACATCGGAAACCGGAACAACGTCCGGAAGAGTTGTTTTGTTTAATGACCGGGGAAGCGGCAACGTTAAGTTATCATTACGGTTCTTTGTCTTACGCGCTGATGCCGACAACGACCGGTATTGAGATGGTTGAACCGAAAGGATTTGTAATGACACCGATATTGAAAACGGACACGCTGGCGAACGAATTGAAAAAGAGAGAAAACCGATCATATCGAGTGTGGAATGAATTGGAGTCATTAAATTATGAAGATGAACCGTTGAAGTACAACCCGGCGGCGGGCGAGGTGGCTAAGGAATACTATACGGCAGTCGCTTTGTCCCGTAAACTGGGAGAACGGGAACAACGGGTGGTTATTATGGGAGATTCCGATTGTATCAGTAACGGAGACAGTCAACGTTGTGGTGGTGTGACTTTGTTACATGGGACGTATCATTATCTTTCTCATAATGAGATGCCGGTAGATACCAGAAGATCAATGACGACCGATACGGTTGTTCATATTAATAAAACGAGTTTTAAAGTATTGAGGACAGGTCTGATGATTCTTTATCCTTTATTTTTCTTGGGGATGGGGCTTTTCTTTTGGATCAGAAGGAGGGGAAGATAGTTTATGGATTCATCGTATAAAAAATGAGTGTTTATGAGAGTGATATTTTTATTTATAATATGTTTTGTATCATTGGTCTGTCGCGGACAGGAGGAATTTACCATTTCCGGTACGCTGAAAGGTTTTACCGATGGAAATATTTTTATTTTGAAACCCAACGGGAACGAGTGGGACACTCTGGCGGTTGCGAGAATGGAAAAAGGAAGTTTTGAGTTACGAGGGAAAGAGAGTGGCATAGCCATGGCAGATTTGGTGATCGCCGGACAAGGGGAACAGAAGTTTATGCTTGAAAAGGGGCAGTTTATTGTTCGTGGAGAGAAAGGGAATATAAGTATCGAAGGTGGGGAGGCTCAGAAATTGTATAACTGTTTTCAAGCAATTTCTTCGGCAATGACTCGGAAGGAAGATTTGCTGACTAAAAAATATTATGCCGCGAAAGAAAATAAAGATGAGAGGGTTATGAAACAGCTTCTGGATGATCTCGAGCAATTGCTCTTGGAGTGGCATATGAAGGAAAATGATTTGATTAAGGCAAATCCGGATGCTTACGTGTCGGCTTTTGTGATCTATACAGCGATGAATACGATGCATTTTGAGAATTTTATGCTTGTGTCATTGAAAAAACATTTGAATTACGAGTTGTTGCGGGAGAAATTTATGCTGTTGGGAGAACAAGGGAAAAAAACGGAATATGGAAGAATTGTTGCGGATTATATCGCGGAACAGGAGCGGGTTGTGATAGGTGCGTTAGCCCCGGATTTTGAGATTACGACGCCGGACGGGGAGAGTATATCTCTTTATGCTTTGGACGGGAAAGTCAAGTTAATTGATTTTTGGGCTTCATGGTGTGGTCCTTGCAGGCAGGAGAATCCTAATGTCGTGAAAATTTATAATAAATTTCGAGGTAAGGGATTAGAAATTCTGGGAATATCCTTGGATTCCGATAAAAAAGAGTGGACGGATGCAATTCGAAAGGATGGGTTGAGATGGAAACATGGGGCTGAGCTGAAAGGTTGGAAATCGTCAGTCGTGCAATTATATAAAGTGAGAAGTGTACCTTGTACGATCTTGTTGGATGAAAATAATCGGATTGTAGCCAAGAATTTACGAGGCAAAGAATTGGAAAAGAAAATAGAAGAGTTATTGAAAAACGAGTGACAAGCATTCGTGCTTGTGTAAGATAAACTTCAAAGATTTATTTATGAGAATGTTAGATGATGTTTATTCACGTTTGAAAAGCGTGAAAAGAGGGGGTGTCGTGTTTTTAGCGTGCACGTGTATCCTTGTTTCGAGTACGTTGGACGGGATGTCACAACGAAAGACATGGTCTTTGCGTGCATGTATCGAGCACGCCAGAGAGCATAATCTCCAAGTAGAGTATGCCCGGGTATCATTGGAAAATACTTTGGTCGAATCTTCCCGGGCGAAAGCTCAACGTCTGCCGTCGCTTGATTTTTCTTCAACTCAAGGTTGGGGACACCAGAAAAAGGCGGGTACAAACGGGACGTTGAAATCGTCAAGTGCCTACACTGGTAGTTACTCGCTGAACGGGAATATGACATTCTACCAAGGGGGGAAACTCTCCCGTTCCATCCGGCAGCAAGAGCTGTTGGAAAAAGCGGTGACACAAGATGTGCTTGTCGCCCAAAATGATATCGAGCTATCGGTGACGAAGGCGTACCTGCAAATCCTGTACGCGAACGAGACTTTAAAAACGGACAAGCAGACGCTGGAAAGCTCCGGTGAGCAACTGGCACGGTCGCAAGCCTTGCTTGATGCGGGTTCTATCAGCGCGAGCGATTTCGCGCAAATGGAAGCGCAGTATAGTAGTGACCGGTATCGGGTAGTACAAGCCGAGAACGATCTGGCTTTTTTCAAGTTGCAATTAAAGCAACTTTTAGAACTGGAACCGGAAGAGGAATTTGACGTCGTGTTCCCGGAACTGGAGGAGGAAAACGTGCTTGTCTTGATTCCCGGTCTTCAAGATGTTTACCGGGAAGCGTTACGGTTGATGCCGGAGGTGAAAAGCAGCCAGTTGAACGTAGAGTCGGCAATCGTGGGTGAAAAGATAGCCCGGGGGGATTACTTGCCGAGTGTCTCTCTCTCGGCTTCCGTTTCCACCGGGCACGATTCCAAGGGTAGCGGTTCCTATTTCTCTCAAATAGACGATCGTTTGGTTGAGAACATCGGGATTAATATCAGTATCCCGATCACGAACCGGAAGAAAGCCCGTTTGAATGTTTCAAAAGCAAGACTTCAAACCGAACAGTCACGTTTAGACGAGCAGAATACCCGTAAAAATTTGTTGCAAACGGTGGAATCATTACATCAGGATGTTGTTGCCGCCCAAAGCCGGTACATGGCAGCCAACCAACGGGTAAAATCGGCTTACACGAGTTACCGGCAGGTACAGGAGGAATTTGATGCGGGGATGAAGAACCCGGTTGATTTGCTGGTGGAGAAGAACAATTACCTGTCCGCGTTGCAGGAACAGATACAAGCGAAATACCAAGCGGTTCTCGCTTTCAAGTTGTTGAATTTTTACAGGAATGAACCGATTGATATATAATAAAATAATTGAAAATGAAAAAGATAGTTGTAACAATAGTGATTGCCGTGGGGATTATTTTGTTGTTTTTCTCCTTTCGGCCGAGAGAGAAAGAAACGGTGAATTACGAGGTGTTCGAGGTTAAAAAAGGGGATATTCGTAATACTGTTACTGCCACCGGTACGATAGAGCCGATCACGCAGGTAGAAGTCGGGACACAGGTTTCCGGCACGATAGCCCGTATTCTCGCGGATTATAATTCGGAAGTGAAAAAGGGACAGCTTATCGCTGAACTGGATAAAACCGTGCTGGAATCGGAATACGAGTCACAGTTGGCAACCCATTATTCCAACCAGAACGAGTATGACTACCAGAAGAAAAATCACGAGCGTCTGGCGGGATTGCACGCCAAGAATCTGGTTAGCGATTCGGATTTTGAAACCTCTGAATACCAGTACGAGAAAGCCCGCCGGGCTTTGGAGAAATCTCGTTCTGATTTATTGAAAGCGAAGACGAACCTGAATTATTGCATGATATACTCGCCGATAGACGGGGTGGTTATTTCCCGAGCGGTGGACGAGGGGCAGACGGTGGCGGCGATGTTCAACACGCCGAAGTTATTCGTGATAGCGAATGATTTGCGAAAGATGCGGGTTATTGCCGACGTTGACGAGGCTGATATCGGTCAGGTGAAAGAGGGGCAGAAAGTGATCTTCACCGTGGACGCCTTCCCGGACGAACATTTCGAGGGTTCCGTGACGCAGGTGCGTTTGGAACCGATCGTGACGTCGAACGTGGTTACTTACGAGGTGGTGATTGACGCGCCGAATCCGGATTTGAAGTTGAAACCGGGTTTGACGGCGAGTATCACGGTGTTAACGCACGAGAAAGCGGATGTTTTGATGATTCCCTTGCGTGCCTTGCGCTTCCAGCCGGAAGAAGAAACGGTGGAAATAGTGGTACAAGCCGGAACGGCAGGGAGAAAATCTGTTTGGATACAGACGGCCGAGGGATTAAAAAGTAAAAACGTGCTTACCGGGATTTCGGATGGAATTTACACGGAAGTCACGGAGGGTTTGCAAACGGGTGAGAAGGTGATTACCGGGATACATTTATCCGCTAAAGCAACTGAATCCATAAAGTCGAAGCCGGGTGGAAATCCCTTGATGCCTAACATGACCGGACAGCGGCCACATTAGTCGTATCTAATTGTATCATAGTTATATGAATCTACAAGTGAAA
This sequence comes from Butyricimonas muris, assembly GCF_046365375.1. Taxonomy (NCBI): domain Bacteria; kingdom Pseudomonadati; phylum Bacteroidota; class Bacteroidia; order Bacteroidales; family Odoribacteraceae; genus Butyricimonas; species Butyricimonas muris. The sequence goes on from NZ_JBKEIT010000004.1 coordinate 256,478, forward strand.
GATATAATCAAAATAGAAAATCTTTGTCGGGATTTCGAGGTGGGCTCGGAAACTGTACACGCCTTGAGAGAGGTATCTTTCTCGATTCGGGCGGGAGAATTCGTGACAATCATGGGAACAAGCGGCTCGGGCAAATCCACGTTGTTGAATATGCTGGGTTGTCTGGATATTCCCACGTCCGGCGAGTATTACTTGGACGGGAAGCCCGTGCGGGAAATGGGGAAAAATGACAGGGCTTCTTACAGGAACTTGAAAATAGGATTTATTTTTCAATCCTACAACCTGTTACCCAAGACTACGGCACTGGAAAACGTGGAATTACCCTTGTTGTATAACCCGTCCATTTCCAAACGGGTAAGAAAGGAAAAAGCGTTGAACGCCTTGAAAGCGGTAGGCCTGGAGAACCGGGTGAATCATCGCTCCAACCAGATGTCCGGGGGACAGCAACAACGGGTGGCAATCGCCCGTGCCATGGTGAACGATCCTGTTATTTTGCTTGCCGATGAGGCGACGGGTAACTTGGATACCCGCACCTCGTACGAGATTCTGGCTTTATTCCAGCACCTGCACGCCGAGGGGAGAACGATTATCTTCGTGACGCATAACCCTGAAATAGCGGAGTTCAGTAGTCGCAACATATTACTCCGTGACGGTCGGGTTGTCGAGGACAAGAAAAACTCGAGAATCGGTTCCGCCCGGCAAGTGTTGGAGGCGTTACCCAAAGAAATTGATTAATTCACGATTTATGAATTACGATTTACGATTAATAAAAGCGTTGGTTAGGGAGGATGATAATCATAAATCTGAAATCATAAATCATAAATCTAAAATGAATAGATGAATTACGGGAATTTAATAATTATAGCCCTTCGGGCTTTGAGTAATAATAAATTACGTGGGTTCTTGACGATGTTGGGTATCATTATCGGGGTGAGCTCGGTAATTTCGATGCTTGCCATCGGTGAAGGCTCGAAGTATAGTATAGAGAAACAAATAGAAGAACTGGGGGCTAACATGGTGGTTATCAACCCGACGAATGCCATGGTGGGAGGAATCCGCCAGAACGGCGTGATCGTTCAGACTTTAAAGTTGGAAGATTACCGGGCAATCGTTTCGGAAGTTCCTTATTTGGAAAACTGTTCTCCTTACGTGACGAAATCCGGGCAAGCCATTTACGGGGCGAGTAACACGCCGACCTCGATTTACGGGATCAACGAGGATTACATGGATATTCGCCGCTTGACGGTCAACCGGGGGGAAATGTTTAGTGATCAGGACATGAAGAATGCCGCCAAAGTGTGCGTGGTGGGGCAGACGATCGTGGATAACCTGTTCAAGAACGGGGAAGAGCCTCTCGGGCAGATTATCCGCTTTGATAAAGTGCCTTTTCGTATTGTTGGTGTTTTGGCTCCTAAAGGTTATAATTCCATGGGGCGGGATCAGGATGATATCATCGTGGCTCCTTTCACGACAATACAGAAAAGATTGTTGGCAATCCCTTACATGCACGGTATTTACGTTTCCGTGATTGACGAGCGATACACGAACAAGATGATACAGGAAATCACGGGAGTATTGCGACAGACGCATCGTATTCCCGTGGGGCAGGAGGATGATTTCACCGTTCGTTCGCTGGAAGAGATGAGTAAGGTACTGACGATGGCGACCAAGGTTTTAACTATTCTTTTGGCTTGTATCGGGGGAATCTCCTTGCTTGTCGGTGGCATCGGAATCATGAATATCATGTATGTTTCGGTCACGGAACGTACTCGTGAAATCGGTTTACGAATGTCTATCGGTGCCAAGGGGCGGCATATCTTGTTCCAGTTCTTGATAGAGTCAATTATTATCAGTGTTTCGGGTGGAATTATCGGCGTGGGGTTGGGGATCGGTGTATCATTGGTATTGCGTTCCCTGTTGGGATGGCCGGTATCCGTGTTATTGTACTCAGTGGTGATTTCGTTTATCGTTTGTACGTTCACGGGTGTTTTCTTCGGTTGGTATCCCGCCCGCAAGGCATCCCGGTTGAACCCGATAGATGCTATTCGTTACGAGTGATTCATGTTATAAATTTAAAGTGATGGAAAATATACCTTTTTTAGGAACCGCTATCGCGAGCATGACGCTGGCACTCGTGTTTTACTCGATTGGTACATGGGCGGAACGAGTGCAAAACGAGTTACGATTGTGGCATATTGTCTTTTTCCTGTTGGGATTGACTGCCGATACGTTCGGTACGACAATAATGTCCGATATCGCCGGAGAGGCGGGGAATGAAAATATCCTGCATAGTGTAACCGGATTATTTGCTTTAATTTTGATGGCAATCCATGCGGGATGGGCAATCTTGACTTACTGGAAAGGAAGCCAAAAAGCTAAACAGAATTTCAGTAGATTTAGTGTTCTTGTTTGGGCGTTTTGGCTGATCCCTTACGTGTTAGGGATTGTGCTGGGTATGAAGCATTAATAGGGAGAATGTTACTTATCCCGAGCATAATCGCAGTATACTGGGAGCTTATATGCTAATATCCCGGTTGGTTTTAGGGATATTTTTGATGAAAATTCCAGTATAAGTTTACTTAGGTTTCCGGTAAACTTTTTTTTAGGCACGGTGAGTATGCGATAAGAGTCCGTTGAGATAAGGGAGTAATAAGGGAACAAAGACGTTTCACCTTCGATACAAAGACGTTTCAAAGACGTTCACGAGCGGCTTTGCACCGGCTTTGAAGCGGTTTTGTACCGGTTTTAATCCCTTTCTTTAACAGTATTACTTCGGATTTTCTCTAGAAAAAGTTTACTACTGTAAACCAAAGTAAACCGATGGTAGAAAATGATAATCGTATAACATTGAAAATACAACTAATTGACTGAATAGCTAAGTGTCAAAAGAGACTGCCCATTTTTGGACAGCCTCGTGGTTGGTTGCATTTATTTGTCGGGGAAGGTGGGTCTGAATTTGATCACCTTGCGTGATTCCAGTTGTTCCCGTTCTTTGGTATAAAGATTATATGTAACGCGAGGGGGGAGTTCATACGAGAAGAACGCCCCGAATCCCATTAACGTTATTCGTTGTCCTGTTTGCAGAGCTTCGGTGATGCAATCTATCGTGGCTTGCACCGCTTTCAGTGCCTCGCCCTTCGAGAGCCCGGTTCGGTCTGCTACTAATAATGAAAGTTCTCGTTTATTCATATCTTGTTTTTCTATATCGAATTATTTTGAAGATTTATCTCTTACGCATCGTACTCCCCCTGTTTCGTTGGAATTATTAATCAGGAATAGCATTTCTGCCGCAGACGTAACAGAGAAACCATGCCGATAGCCCCCTGTCGGGTTCATGGAAAAGCGGGTTCTTGACATGTGATTACTCCATTCCCAACCGCCATCATTTTTTACACGTGACAGCATAAGAGCTAGTTCTCGTTGATTTGGTACACGCCAACCGGGTGGACAAGGTGACTTGCCGGAGTTGACGGCATCACGGATTTCAATCCAATTGGCACTCTTGCTTAGTAACAAGTGTGAGCCCGGGTTTACTTCAAAATTCCACCATGGTAAGTTGTCTGCCTGCCGTTCGTGGTGTTCGGGCAGTTCTTCTTCCTGCGAGTAAGCACGGATGGATTTTTCGTCTAGGTACTCGAGGGAGAGTACATGGGTGGTGGCGTCGTATGTGGCAAAATCTTGGGGTATTGTTGTGGCATCATCCGGAGCAATACCGAGATTACGTACACAGCGGTAATTAAATGTTTTACTTTTGTTATAGGAAGTTACTGTATTCATCTCACCGATAGAGGAGCCTTCGGAAGACCATAGTACGGTGGGGTTGTCCCAGTATTCATAACGGGGGAACCAGTCTGAACCTATATTTACACTGTAACGTCCCGGTACGGTGCTGCTGACATACCAGTCTTCAATCCACGTGGAGCCTTTGAAAAGGCGGGCGTCGGCGTCAAATGAATTTTCTCCGATCCAAAGGTCTGTCAATTGATCGATGGCAGCTAAGTACCAGCGTACTTCATCGGCATCAATTTCCCCGTCTCCGTCTAGATCCCGATTTCGTTGCATGCAATTGTAGCGGGCGTAATTGTATGCTGTTTTCATTTCATTGGTTGTCGGTTCAATATAAGTATCCCAACGGGGATTTGTACTTGTATTCCATAATTTTGTAGTATTGGAACGACCGTTTCGAGAATCATTATAGGTGGGTGTGGGTTTCTCTGAATTGGCGGTTTTTTCCTTCCAGAACGGGCATTTATCTGTTTCCTGTACACATTCTGTTCCCCATGCCGTTTGCAACCCTTCGCCTGCCGAGATGTTATACATCGTTTGAATGGATTTTTGCCGGAACGAAGTAACGGCGACGTGCCTCACGCTTTCCCCGTCCGGGCTGTATCTCGTGTTGGAGAGGATATTCATGATTCGTTCCGGTTGATTGACAAATTTTTTCCATAAAGTTGTGCTGTTGTCTCCTGTTTCCGGGTTTTGTGTGTAATAATTTTCCTCGATAAAAGCCGTGAATGTAATTTTAAACCCTCCGTCGAAAAGAGTTCCCTTGTTACTGTTATTGTTTGCAATATATATTTCTTTGTTTCTTTTTAGAATCCGTACAAGTTGAGCCACGTTTATAAGTTTGGCGTTTGTTATTTGACAATCCAAAGCCTCGATTTCCTCGTCTGTATAGCTTTTCGCATCTCCGGGGTATTTTTGGAATTTGGTATCATAACCGGAACCATTTTTGGTGTTAAGTAAAAACTTGATCCATTTGTAGTCTTGAGGATTTTGCTCCGGCATCCCTTCGCTGAAAGCGGTTTTTACATACCACGTTAAACTCGGGTCTATTTGTGCTTGAGTGAAAGTAATGCATCTCGTTTCATAATGGGCATCTAAGTTAATGATATTGTCGGCAATAGTAATCTCGCCTTCTGCACCGGGTTGGTTCTCTTTTCCATCGTTAACTTCAACAATGATACTTTCGGCACTGTTGATGGTAACCGTGTACGTGTAATGTACATTGCGGTTGGTGTTAAAATCCTCGGCGCCATTCACGAACCCCAAGTGTATCGTGTACACGACATTCGCGGAAACTTCTTGTATTTCACCATATTTGTACGTGATGTTTCCTTTTAGTATCACATACGTGGAGTTGGGGTCAGCGTATTCGTATGCCCCGTTGGTTACGGTTTGTCCGGGTTTGCCGTCCGTCACGGGGTTCTTGAGTTGTTTTTCCCGGTAATTATATTGTTCCTCCGGGGTCAGAGGGGTGCCGTCCTCTGTCATTGTTGGAATGGATTTGATGGGTGATTTGCGATTTTCTGCCACGTAAAAAGAAAAGGTCTTCCCAAAATTGTCACCTTCACCCTCGTAGTTTGCCCACGATGTTTCGAAATAGTCCGTGTCAGCGCCTTCTGGATCGGATGCATTGGGTAGTAAATAGACCTTTTTGGAGGCTTTGACAACTTTCCATTCCGTGGGAGTGAAGGTGATTCCTTTTTTGGTTTGGATGTTGAACGTGATTTTGGCATCGACGCGTTTCAGAATGATATTGCCGCTTATTTCGCCCCCGACGGGGATGTCCACTTTTTTAGGATTCCCGGATGCATCTTCGTGGGTGCCACTCATGAGAAAGGCTGTTCCCCGGGCAATCGTTTCTTGTTGCAAAGAGGCTGTTAGTGCTTGTAATTCCTCCAGATTACTTATCTCGTCCAACACGGCGGGGGTGATATCTCTCATGGCGTTAGTTGAAACGTTAGCGATATTCGCGATTGCCCAAATCGTTTTCCCGCTTCCGGATACGGTTTCGATAGTAACTTTGCCGCTCGTGAGTGTGTTGTTGATGTCATCCTTTTCCATTTTATCCTGTAAGTTCCCGTATTCGAAAAATTGGCTTTTAGACAGAGAACCATCGGCATTAAAAATGAAAACGTACAGGTTGTTCACCTTGTGTTCATCTTTGACGGGCGAGGTTGCTCTGGATAGTTGTGACGAGTTAGCTACCCCGAAGTTTAAATTTACTTTGGTAGGTTGCCCCTCGATGACTTGTGCGTTTTTTTCCAATATATCGTCTGAACAACCGGTTAGGAAAAGAATACCGGCATACGCTAGATATATTAAATGGTAGATGGTTTTCATGGTTATATATTTTATTTAATCAAACGGGGGAATCGTTACAGGGGTGTTTGTCCAATCGTCAACAATGTATGAAAGTCCTACATTGCTAGGGGTAATCGTCATTTTTATATTTACCTGCGTGTTGCGGGTTATTGATGTCAGGTTTAACGGAAGCGGTTCGTAGGTGTATCCGTCGACAACGATGGCCACCGTGTATGCATCGGTATCCGTGCCGGTATTCTCGTAAATATATACCGTTTTCATGAATGAGGTTCCGGCTTGAACGACTTGATTTATATTATTCATGTTTAATGGATGATAATTCAGATCTGCCGGTCGTGATTCTTGGGGGAATAAAAATGTTTTATCCGGTACGAACGTCCCCAGTTTGATTTGTTCGAGCGTGATGTCTTTGTCGCTCTTGTTCGTGAACATGAAATTTAACTTGACAACGGAACGGATGATGGAGAAATTTAATTCTTGCCCGTTAGTCCGTATCGATTGATTCAAGAATTGTTGTGCGATGGGGAATGGTGGCTCAATGATTCCGTTTGCGGTTGTCATGACGTGTCGAGTCAGTAGGTCGAACGATGGTGTTTGCCCGACATTGTAGGGTGTCCAATCCGTAATCCCTGATTTATCGGCATTGGCGATGATATAGAAATCCGCATTTCCCACGGGTACATCGAATATTGTGAACGTGCGGGAGGAGAGTGAGGCATTGTAGCTTAGTTCGGGATAATATTCATTTTTTACGACCGTGCCGTTTTGAGCGATGATTACACGGATGGATTGAATACCTTCACCCGAATCGGTGTCGTAAGTTTCGCTAACGGAACGCGTGTTGAATGTCAACACCACGGAAACCTTTTCTTCTTCTTGTGCCTTGTCTTTGATGCAGGATGTCAGCAAAAGAATAAACGCGAATATGATGAAGTTGAATCTGTTTTTCATAACAAGTTCTTCTATATGATTAATGGAAATCTGGTGTCACGTCATTGATATACCACTCGGGCAAGCGGATTTCCACTTGCAATGGAGTGAATTCAATAAGGAGCGGGAGCAGGGCTTCCTGTTTGTAAATATCCACTTTAGGATTTTCACGCAGGAATTCCGCAATGCTTTTGGAGGCAATGACGTTGCCCTCTCGGTTCAGAACTTCTATTACCATTGCACATCCACCTTTGTACCTGAATATGTTTAAGTCTGTTGATTGCATGACGTGAGTGTTTTCATCGAACACGAATTCCGGGTGATGGGCGCATAATTCTCCGCACGATTCGTTGGTGAAGTTCGTGTGTGGATAGACGTTTTTTAGCACGACGGAAACGGACGGATTAGCTGCACGTCCCGTTCCGGCGTATCCCACTCCCCGGACTTCCACGGATACTTTCAGGTGGGAACTTTTGAATTCTACCGTGTGGTCTGACCAACGGTCTTTAAGTACCTCGATGACATGGCAGCCCATGTAAAGGGGGTCTTGACCGGGCACTTTATCTTTGTCTTGGTTGGGGTGCATTGCCATGATATTTTGCAATGAACCGCATTGAATATCTTTTATTGTTGTGCGTTCACCCGCGTTGCCTACCGCGACGAGGTGGTATTGACCGGACGGTAAGTTTAGTTTGGTTCCTTGATGTTTTTTTAGGGTACTTTGATTTAATACTTTGGTGGTTACCAAGTGGTGGTCGGCATCGAAAACATACAGGTCAACCTTGTTGATTTTAGTATGAAATATATCTTCTTGACCATCCCCTTTATATATAAAGGTAAGGCGTGTTTTCTCGCAATCATCAAGATCTTCTTTTATGCAGCTTGTATTCACACTGATAATTAATAGAAGCAGTAATATTTTCTCAAAACGTTTCATCTTGTTGTACTGTATGTATGTAAAATTTGAAAAAGGAACGCCCCTTCGCCTCGTGGGGCGTTCCCGGGAGTATCTTTGGCGTGTGGTGCCGAAGATATTAGTGTCTTATTTCCATTCAACGGTTACATCCTGGATAACCCAAGGTTCAACCACAATCGTGGCGTTAACCGCGATTAAGGTATTACCGGTGATATCTCCGGTGATATTTTCATCTGTTACTTCTAATTTGGTGATTCGATATAGCTTCCCGGCTTCGAATTTGAAATTTTCTTCTCCGTTATATTTCGAAACTACGGCAAAACGAATCGGTGAGCATGTGCCTGTTTTTAAGGTTGCCTCGGTAAAGGCTAATGTGATGATTGGTTTGTTGTTGTCTGCATTTACAAAGAAGTTGTATGCATAGCATTTTTCTGTTGTAGGGAAGGTGGCGCCAAAAATTGTTGCAGGTGTTTCTAAAAAGTCTCCCATGGACAATACTTCGGCTGCGGCTAAAACAGTTTCCGCATCATCTGATTCAATGACTTGTGAGTTACTCGCTGTTACGGTGTTATTCGCTAATGCTCCATTTTCGCAGTATCCATTCAGGAAAATTCCGGCGAAATTAAGAGTGGCATATTTGGAAGTTTCCGTTGTTGCCGGTTGGGTGGGATTTTCTGTTTGCATTAGTTTGATCCCGGATGCTTCAATACGGGCCACGATGGGTTTAACGGTAACTGTTGTTTTGTAGAGGTCATATTGAAGAGTTTCTCCCGGTTTTGTTGTTACATTGGCAGGTGTTAGTGTTGTTGAAGAGCCGTAGCAAGTAACATTTGTTTCTTTGGCGGTTTCCGCCGTGGCGGTGGAGTTATAGGCGGAGTTGTTATTGATGATAACTTCCACTCCGGTACAGCTTGTCGGTACATCAAAGAACGTGAACTTATTGGCATCCACAACGCTTGTGAAAGTTTTTTCGATATCTGTTCCCAATAACTTCACGTAAATGTGAGAGGGGGTAATTGCTAATGTCCCTCCATGCTCTCCGGTCGTGGGAGTCTGTTCAGCTCTCGACAATTCGGGATTTACGATGTTTAAAGAGATTGCTTTCAGACCGCTGGGAGTGGCTTCTTCTTTGTCATTGTTGCAGGCAAATAGTCCTAGACTGGCAACTGCGATTAATAAGTACTTGTTTAATTTCATAATCTAAAAATTTAATGTAATTTGATGTCAATTCAATCTTTTATGGTTCTTGTATATATGTTTCTAGTTTTTGAAGATTCTCTCGAGCCTCGTTATCGCCTTGTGTAGCGGCTTTGACGAGGTACTGTTTGGCAAGTTCCCATTGTTCGTCCCGGGCATAAACCACGCCGAGCGCACCCCACGTGTCCGGATCGGCTTTGGCTTTTTCAAGACGGTTGATTGCTGCCCGGATATTGCCTTTTTGCAAATCGAGCCGGGCGGCATTACTCGCTGCGATTCCGTTCTCCGGATAGGCCTCGGCTGCCGTGTGGATAATTTGTTCTTGGAGGACAGGGTCGTTCCCGTATGCTTGGGCTACGAGGTATATCTCGTACAGGCTTAATAGTTTCGGGTTGGTTTTAATTACTTGTTTCGCCTCTTCCAAGTTGAAATTTCGGACTTCGTATTGTACGCGATAGTCGTTTTTCCGTAACGGAGGATAGCATTCATTTAGCAATCGTTTGTAGATTTCCCCGTCATTATCCAGTTTTTTGAAGCTTTCTTCACATTTATCCGGAGCTGTACAATTATCGATGATAGCGAGCACTTTGTTCTGGTGCAGGAGTTTCGGGCGTTTTTCTACCTCTTCGCGCAGTCCTTGCCAGTCTTCACCTTTCCAGTCTGCGTGAATCTGTTCCGGAGCGATTTTGAGTTCGTCTTGCAGGTATCGGGCAAGTGCTTCGGCTCTGGCCTTGGAGATGGTGAGATTATATTCGCGGCTACCTTCCGGGGAGGCGTATCCCGTGATGTAGATAGCCTTGATCATGGCGTTCTTATCATCTTGGACTTCTGTTATAGATTGTTTGATGGCAGCCAGTTCTTTATGATTGTTTTTGTATTCCGGTAGAATTTTCCGGCTGTCTTGACGGAACTGTAATCTGGCTTCGCGGCTCTTTTCCCTTGTTTTGATGATTTCCTTTTTCGGTTGTTTGAAATCGAGGGTAAATATCGGCAAGGGCGAAGCGAGGCAAGACGAAGCGATGATATCTGTCGCACCTTGATTGTAACCGGCTGCCATGCAATCGGTACACCCGCTTACTTCTTCCCGGATGATTAATTTGCTGCCTCTCATCCATTGTTGGAAAGGGATTGAGGCGGTGTAGTTTATTTCCTGTTTTTCCCGGTTGTAACGGCGTATAACAGTTTGTGCCTTGTAAGGATAAGGTTGCCCTGTGAGCCGCTCTACGCGTTGATGCACCAGAGCGCGTGTACGCCCGTTGATGATAATAGCCGGTAATTCCTGACTCTTGCTTTCGTCTTTCGAAATAATGACAGGAATCAGCCGGATGCTGTGTTGTCTGCGGACTTTTATTTGGCTCACATCGAGATTTATACAGACGTCCACATCGGCTTTATTTTTTTTCATTTCGTTATTCAATACCCGAATATTTCTCAGGTATTCTTTCTGACTCCACGCGCTGCCACTTCCTAAAAGCAATATTAGTATGGTATATATCATTCTTTTCATGGTCGTGTCTTCTATTATTTAATGAGGTATATAATGGATATGGCGACTTTGGTGATTCCCCAGTAGTTTTTATGTCCCTTGTATTTCCACTCGCCACATTTTTCGCAATTATATTTGTCATAGTTCACGCGGATGTAACCGCCCCCGATGCAGGTTTCAAGGTTTAGGCGTTTGCTTAACAACCATTGATAACCGTAAGTTAATCCTCCTCCGTAGAATCCTCCCTCGTACCTTTGATGTTTCAGCCCGGGGAGTAGCCCGAACGGAAGTTTTACATTGCCGGCATTGAGTTGTCCGCCAAGCAGATGTGTGCCGAAAAAATGACCGTTGAAATTCTCGCAAAGCCAATAGCGAAATTCGGGTTGAACTAGCCAATGTTTCCACTTTTTATTATTAGAAAAGGACCATGGGTTATAATTCCCTGATAAATCAAATGTGGTCTTTTTACCTAATTTGAATTCTATGCCGATATTGGCGGTTGCAGTAGCCCAATAGACAGCATTTGTCTTTATCCCGACTTTTTGAGAGAAAGTTTGCCCGCTACTAAAAAGTAATAGACCTGTTACTAATAATAACCATCTTTTCATTTCCTGTATTTTTAATCTAATGAATTTTGCGATTATCTTCTGGACGATTTTGATGCAACCGAAAAAATGACCATACTGCCTTGTGATATGTATAAATACATATCATTGCAAATAATAAACTTTCGGTAAACATATAGCTGATTCTCATATAGTTAAATTAAATAAATTTTAAACACCGCATTATTAAAATCATTCCGACTCTTTGTAAGAGGCGGAATAGATAGTTGTTTTTGTTTTAATGCACTGTAAATTATATATTTATGAATTTGAATAGAAGTGTTGATTCCGGTATTGTAAACAATCTGGTATTTATTGGATTGTTTGAGAATATAATGATTTTGTAATACACTATATTTCAGTGTAATATATAGTAATGATGAATTTCATGATATTAAATCATGAAACTATATTGCAAACGTGTTGATACATAGTAGATAATGATTGTTTGCTGCTCTTTTTTTTACAGTTGTATCAAGAAAAGTTAGGTTAAATAATATTAAATCACAAGAGTATTTATCATATAATGATGAAAAATATTTATTTTTACACCACAGAAAAGGAATATTCCGCCTCTTACAAAGAGGCGGAATGTTAATATATATGAAGAGCAAAATGTTGCTGTAAAAGAATGGAAAGCAGGCTACAGGGCGATAATCTCTTCATTTGCCTTATCTATCACGGAATGGTCAAGTGATGCAAGATAGATATTTGTTGTATGTGTGGATGTATGTCCCATGCCTTGACTGATGACCGATAAAGGAATCCCCTTGTGATGTGCAATTGTGGCCCATGAATGACGCGCAACATAGGATGTTAGTGCAGGAGATATCTGAAGGATATCTGATAATATTTTGAGTCGTTTATTGTATAAACGTTGTGCGCTTTCATACTGACGATGAATGGGAATATGAGTTTTGGTTATGATGGGTAACAAATAATGTTTATCGGTTATTGCCGAGTATTTTTTTATGATATCTAAAATTTCCGGGACAAGCTTGATTGTTAATGTTTGGCGTGTCTTATGTCTGGTGTATACGAGATAATTATCTTGTATAGAAGATTTCAATAAGAAAGCCATATCAATAAAAGCCATACCGCGAGTGTAGAAGCTAAAAAGGAATAGATCACGGGCAAATGAAAGACTCTTGTTGCTGGATAGATGCAGTTCTATTAACTGTTGAATTACAGATGCATTAACCGCCCTTTTTTTTGTTTTGGGTATACCGGTATAGACGAAACGAAACGGATTTTCATCTTTTAACAGGTGATCCTCAACCAGAGCTTTGTTATAGACAGCGCGCAAAGTTCTCATGTAAAAAGAAATCGTGTTTGGTTGGATGTTTTTTTGTTTGAGGTAGTTTTCAAATTTCTTAATCATGTTTGAGTTTATATCCTTGAAGTAAATTTCCGACCGTTCACAAAAAGATTGAAATGTATGTAAGGTGGTTTGATAATTTCGTGCCGTATGATTTTTTCCTCGTTGGAGCAGTTCCTTGATTTGTTTTTGCATAAAGGGGAAGAAATTGCCACTCTGACGGTTATTATAGTGTGAAAGAATGTCGTTTGTCGTGAAAGAATGTCGTTGCTCAAGTTGATAAATGATGGAGTGTAATAATTGTTTTGATTTAAGAATTTCTTGTTGGACTTCTTTTAAATAATTGAATCGCGTATTATCGTTTTGTAATATGATCTCTTCATTTAAAGGTTCCCATTCATGAGAATACAATTTGTAAGGGAGGGTGATTGTTTTCACTCGTCTTTGGTGAATAAGTTGAATATAGAGAGAGGCTTGTTTCCCTAGTTTTATTGATGTCCTGAGTTTGAATTTTATTGATGCCATGGTTATTACTTGTATTAGTTAATATGTATACGGGAAAATAATTGTACTGATTTGATAATCAGGTTAATTTTGTTGAAAAGATGCTTTTTGAAAGCATAAAAAAAAGCTTGGGGTTACCCAAGCTTTTAGAAATATGTCGTTTAGACTTTATTTTTTCGCATGCATAATTGCAGCCTGCGCCGCAGCCAAGCGGGCGATTGGAACGCGGAAGGGTGAACAAGACACGTAGTCCATTCCCACTTTGTCGCAGAAGATGACGGAAGAGGGTTCTCCCCCGTGCTCTCCACAGATTCCGAGTTTCAGTTTGCTGTTAGCTGAACGTCCTTTTTCGGCACCCATTTGAACTAATTGACCAACACCTTCTTGATCCAGTACGGCGAACGGATCGGTTTTCAGAATGCCTTTCTTGATGTATTCGGGTAAGAATTTACCGGCGTCATCACGAGAGTATCCGAATGTCATCTGAGTCAAGTCATTCGTACCGAACGAGAAGAACTCGGCAACTTCGGCGATCTGATCGGCTGTCAAAGCAGCGCGAGGTATTTCGATCATGGTTCCTACCATATAATCTACCTTGATGCCCTTTTCAGCGAATACTACGTCGGCAGTGCAACGGATGATGTTAGTTTGTTGTTTCAATTCTTTCACGGTACCAACCAGCGGAACCATGATTTCCGGTTTCGGGTTCAAGCCTTTCAATTTGAGGTTACAAGCGGCTTCGATGATGGCACGAGCCTGCATCTCGGTGATTTCCGGGTAGGTAATACCCAAACGGCAACCGCGGTGACCTAACATCGGGTTGAACTCGTGTAGGGCGTCTACTTTTTCTTTCACCACTTCTACAGAGATACCCATTTTCTCTGCCATGTATTTTTGTGATTCCGGCTCATTGGGAGTAAACTCGTGCAATGGCGGGTCTAACAAACGAATGGTAACACCAAATCCGTCCATGGCTTCAAGGATTCCCTCGAAGTCGCTTCTTTGCATCGGGAGGATTTTTGCCAATGCGATACGGCGTTCCTCGACAGTGTCCGAAAGGATCATCTCGCGCATAGCGTCGATACGGTCACCTTCGAAGAACATGTGTTCCGTGCGGCACAGACCGACACCTCTAGCCCCGAAATCACGAGCGACTTGCGCATCGTGGGGAGTATCGGCATTTGTTCTCACGTACATACGCGTGTGTTTCTCTGCCAGTTCCATGATAGCCTTGAAATCCTTGTCCAAAGATGCTTCTGCTGTAGCCACTTTACCCAAGTAAACTTCTCCCGTGGAGCCGTTCAATGAAATCCAGTCACCTTCATTGATGGTAATGCCTTTCACTGTGAACGTGCGTTTGTGGTAGTCTACCACGATTTCTCCGGCACCGGATACGCAGCATTTACCCATACCGCGGGCAACCACGGCAGCGTGGGAGGTCATACCCCCGCGAGCGGTAAGGATACCTTCGGATACGTTCATACCGCGCAAGTCTTCCGGAGAAGTCTCCAGACGAACCAGAATTACTTTTTCTCCTTTGGCTTTCCATTCTTCTGCCTCGTCGGCGAAGAATACGACACGTCCTGTCGCGGCACCCGGGGACGCAGGTAATCCTTTGGTTAATACTTTTGCTTTTGATTGTGCTTCTTTGTCGAATACCGGGTGAAGCAATTCATCCAGTTTGGCTGCTTCCAGACGGAGTAGTGCAGTCTTCTCGTCGATCATTCCTTGTGCCAACATATCGACGGCCATTTTTACCATGGCAGTACCGGTACGTTTCCCGTTACGGGTTTGCAACATCCATAATTTACCGTCTTGGATGGTAAATTCAAGGTCTTGCATATCGTGGAAATAGTCTTCCAGTTTTTGTTGAACGGCGTCCAACTCCGCGTAAGCGGTCGGCATAGCCTCTTCCAATGAAGGATATTTGGATTTACGATCTGCCTCGGAGATATTTTGCATTTTTGCCCAACGGCGAGAGCCCTCGATCGTGATTTCCTGCGGGGTACGGATACCTGCAACCACGTCTTCTCCTTGTGCGTTGATCAAGTATTCACCGTTGAAGATGTCTTCTCCGGTAGCGGCGTCACGAGTGAAGGCAACCCCGGTAGCGGAATTGTCACCCATGTTCCCGTAAACCATAGCCTGCACGTTCACGGCAGTTCCCCATTCCTCCGGGATT
Source organism: Butyricimonas muris (assembly GCF_046365375.1). Classification (NCBI taxonomy): domain Bacteria; kingdom Pseudomonadati; phylum Bacteroidota; class Bacteroidia; order Bacteroidales; family Odoribacteraceae; genus Butyricimonas; species Butyricimonas muris. The sequence continues at coordinate 271,724 of NZ_JBKEIT010000004.1, forward strand.
TGATTCAATTGACGATACAGGACGGCACGTTCCGTCATCCATGAGTCGAACACGGCACAGATTGCTCCCCATAATTGCTCCCACGGGCAGGTTGGGAAATCTTTACCGGTTTTTGCTTTAACGACACTTTTGAAGCGGCGAACCAGTTCTTGCAGGTCTTCGGCGGTGAAGTCCGTGTCGTTGGTAATATTTTTTTCTGCTTTTAATTTATCGATCTCGACTTCGAACGGGTTGTGTTCTCCTTTTCCGGCAGCAACGCCCATTACCACATCTCCGTACATTTGCACGAAGCGACGATAGGAATCCCAAGCGAATCTGGCATTACCCGATTTCTCGGCAACGATTTTAACGGCGTCGTCATTCATACCCAAGTTAAGCACCGTGTCCATCATACCCGGCATGGATACTCGGGCTCCCGAACGCACGGAAACCAAAAGAGGGAATGCTTCTCCCTTTGATCCGAATTTGGCGTTCATTAACTTCTCGGTGGCCTCGATACCGGCTTTCACGTCATTTTCGATTAATTTGATAACAGAGTCGCGTCCTTCTTGGTTGTAAAGGGTACAAACTTCTGTCGTGATAGTGAATCCTGCAGGTACAGGAACTCCGATGAGATTCATTTCGGCAAGATTGGCGCCCTTACCTCCAAGCAGGTTTTTCATGTCTGCTTTTCCTTCTGCTTTTCCGTCGCCAAAGGTGTAAACGTACTTCGTACTCATAGTTCTGTTAGATTTTTTGCGTTTACCTCCTGACATTCAGGAGAATTTGTTTATATGATCATTCTTTGTTAAATATTCCTATCTTAGGGGTGCAAAGATAGTTTTTTTTCTTGAATAATGGAATAGAAGATTTTAGTTAAAATTTACGCGAACGTTTGTTATTATTCATAAAGTGAAAGAAAATGATTGTCGTGAATAAAAAATAGTGTCCGATGTTAAATTCTAAACAAATAAATGTTTATTTTCGCGGGCTGTTAATTATTGCGATAAACTAATGTTCGAACGAGATCAAAAACGATATAATGACTACCCGACCTATTTCCGAACGCTTTTTGGCGAAAGGGTTCAGAAATTGTCGATCGACGGGGGATTTACCTGTCCTAACCGGGACGGGAGTAAGGGTATCGGGGGATGCTCGTTTTGCAATAATGACAGTTTTAATCCTGATTATTGCCGTGCCGTGGAGGGTATTACCCGACAGATCGAGGAAGGTATCCGTTTTTTTGGCCACAAGTACAATAAACAAAAATATCTAGCTTATTTTCAGGCATATTCGAACACGTACGCGCCGTTGGAAGTGTTGAAACAACGGTACGAGGAGGCTTTGGCGCATCCGATGATAGCGGGGCTTGTGATTGGCACGCGACCGGATACGGTGAATGATGAAGTGTTGGATTACTTGGAACTATTGGCCCGGGAATATTATGTTTGCGTGGAGTACGGGGTGGAGTCGGTAAACGATGAAGTGTTGCAAAGGGTGAACCGGGGACATGGTTTCGCGGCTTCCGAAAGGGCGATACGTGGCACGGCGGGACGGGGAATTGCCATTGGCGCTCATTTGATATTCGGTTTGCCGGGAGAGAGCCGGGAGTCTATGTTGGAGGGAGCCGTACGGTTGTGTGAGTTACCGATACAAGTGTTGAAATTGCATCAGTTGCAGATCGTGAAAGATACCCGTATGGCGGAGGAGTACGCCGAGAAGCCGTCGGCATTCCAATTATATACACAAGAAGAATATTTGGATTTCGTGGTGGAGGTGATTGAACGGATACGTCCGGATGTGTATTTGGAGCGATTTGTTAATCAGTCCCCTCCGGAATATTTAATTGCTCCCAAGTGGGGAATTAAAAATTTCGAGTTCACGGCGAAGTTGGATAAACGGTTGAGGGAGTTGGATACGTGGCAGGGGAAAGAAAGATAAAAGTTAAAAACTAAAAAAATGAGAAGATTCTGTGAATGCCGATGGAATGATTCAGTGATGATGAAAAAAGAGTGTAAGAATTGTGCGGTCGGAATCTAAAATTTAAAATCTAAAATGGATAAGGTTGGACAGGAAAAAGTGTATGAAACGTTGGCGGCATTGGGAATAGAGTATGATTACGAGGAACATCCTGCAGCTCCGACAATAGAGATCGCGAAACAGTATTGGAAAAATTTGGACAGTACGCATTGTAAAAATCTGTTTTTCCGGAATCACAAGGGGAATAGGCATTATCTGATTATTTTGCATTGCGACCACGCGATGGCGATTCATGATATGGAGAAGATATTGAAACAAGGGAAACTGAGTTTCGCTTCTGAAGTGCGTATGGAGAAATACTTGGGGGTGCGTCCCGGTTCTGTAAGCCCTTTCGGGTTGCTGAATGACGAGGAGCATCACGTGTATGTCTTTCTGGATAAACATTTGCAGGAAGCAAAGAAGTTATCCTTCCACCCAAACGATAACCACGCGTCTTTAGCGATAAAACTGGAAGATTTTGTCCGTTACATGGATTACACGGGTAACTCTTACGAATGGATAGAATTATATTAATTATGGAAAGAATCATTTTCAATTTTCAACTTTCAATTTTCAATTAACATGATGAGTGTAGCACAAGCAGTAGAAGGAATCATAAAACATAAACCTTATTTGTCGGAGGCTTTGGCATCCGGGATCATTAATATTTCGGCATTGGCGAGGCAGATTCAGCCGGAATTGGAGAACGTGTTGGGGAAACCGCTTAACGCGGGAGCGATCGTGATGGCATTGAATAGATTGGCTCCTTACCTGCAGGTGCGGGAGCAGGTGCAATTGAAAAAGTTGCTGAACAACATGGGGGATATTATTTTGCGGAGTAACCTGTGCGATTACACGTTTAAAAATTCCAACACGTTGGTTGATTGTCATATCCGGGTACTGAAATCCATATCCCGCCGGGAGGAAGTGTTTTACACGATGGTGCAGGGTGTTTTTGAAACCAACCTTGTCGTGAGTGAGGTGATGGGGGAGCTTGTGGACGAGTATTTCAAGGAGGAACAATGTATTTTCAAGCAGAACGGTCTTTCGTCCGTGACGTTGAAATTGCCCAAGGGAAATATCCTGCAACCGGGTTTTTATTATTGCATCATGAAAGAGTTGTCGTGGGAGGGTATCAACCTGACTGAAGTTATTTCTTCAACGAACGAATTTACCGTGGTGGTGGATAACTCTTTAATAGATAAAACGTTTGTGGTTTTAAAAAATATCAGCCGGAAGTAATTGAAAATTGAAAATTGAAAATTGAAAATGAAATGCAATGTGTTTTCCGTTAAAAATACTAATTTTGCGGGGAATGAATAAATTAGGAGTAAAGAAATAATTTTCAATTGATAATTATGTTTGAGAATCTATCAGATAGGTTAGAGAAATCGTTTAAGATTTTAAAAGGGCAGGGAAAGATTACCGAAATTAACGTGGCAGAAACGTTAAAGGAGGTAAGACGTTCATTGTTGGATGCCGACGTGAACTATAAGATTGCGAAGGAGTTTACCAACACGGTGAAAGAAAAGGCTTTGGGAATGAATGTGTTGACTGCCGTGAAGCCGGGACAAATGATGGTGAAGATTGTTCACGATGAGTTGATCCGGTTGATGGGCGGTACCCATGTCGATATTAATATAAAAGGGAATCCTGCGATTATTTTGATGTCAGGTCTTCAAGGTTCCGGTAAAACGACGTTTTCCGGTAAATTGGCGAACCTGTTGAAAACGAAACGGGGGAAACATCCTTTACTGGTTGCCTGCGACGTGTACCGTCCGGCTGCTATCGAGCAGTTGAAAGTGTTGGGAGAGCAGATTGGGGTGCCGGTATACAGCGAAGTGGGAAATAACGATCCCGTGAAGATTGCCCAAAACGCCGTGAAAGAAGCCCGAGCTACCGGAAAAGACGTGGTTATCGTCGATACTGCCGGACGTCTTGCTATCGACGAGCAGATGATGAACGAGATCGCGGCAATCAAAAAAGCGATCGAACCGGAAGAAACCCTTTTCGTGGTGGATTCCATGACCGGACAAGATGCCGTGAACACAGCGAAGGAGTTTAATGACCGCTTGAATTTTGACGGGGTTATACTGACGAAGTTGGACGGTGATACTCGCGGTGGTGCCGCTTTGTCGATTCGTACGGTTGTAAACAAACCGATCAAGTTTGTCGGAACGGGCGAGAAACTGGAAGCCTTGGATGTATTCCATCCCGAGCGTATGGCAGACCGTATCTTGGGTATGGGGGATATCGTTTCTTTGGTGGAGAAAGCACAAGAGCAATTTGATGCCGAAGAGGCCATGAAATTGCAGAAGAAGATAGCCAAGAACCAGTTTAATTTTAACGACTTCTTGAGCCAGATACAGCAGATCAAGAAAATGGGTAACATCAAGGATCTGGCATCCATGATTCCCGGTGTGGGCAAGGCATTGAAAGACGTGGATATTGATGACGATGCGTTCAAGGGTGTCGAAGCAATCATTCACTCCATGACTCCTGCCGAACGCGAGAACCCCGAATTGCTGAACGGCTCTCGCCGAAAACGTATTGCCATGGGTAGCGGAACCACTATTCAAGATGTAAATCGCCTCTTGAAACAATTTGACGAATCGAAGAAGATGATGCGTATGTTGTCCAAAGGCGGTAAGATGATGGGAAAGGCGCCAATGAGGAGACGCTAGGAATTTTAGATTTTAAATTTTAGATTTTAAATTACCACGTGGGACTAAAACTGACTTGTGGGTTTAAAATCTGAAATCTAAAATTTAAAATTGACTTGTAGAATTTAAAATTTAAAATCTAAAATTTAAAATTAATTAGATGGAAATTATTGACGGTAAAAAGATTGCAGCACAAATAAAACAGGAACTTGCGGACGAGGTGGCTCGTTTTGTGGCGGAGGGAAAGAAAGTTCCTCATTTGGTGGCTGTGCTTGTAGGAAATGACGGTGCCAGTGAAACTTACGTGGCTAGTAAAGTGAAAGCCTGTCAGGCGGTTGGGATGAAAAGTTCGGAACTGAGATACGGTAATGATATTACAGAAGAGCAGTTACTGGAAGTTATAGACAAGTTGAACGATGATCCGGATGTAGACGGGTTTATCGTGCAATTGCCTCTCCCGAAGCATATTTCCGAAGAGAAAGTCTTGAACCGTATCAATCCGGATAAGGATGTCGATGGTTTTCATCCCTGCAACGTGGGACGTATGGTGTTGGATTTACCAACCTATCTGCCTGCTACTCCGGCGGGAATCGTGGAGTTGTTAGCCCGCTACAATATACCGACGGAAGGAAAACATTGCGTGGTGGTAGGACGAAGTAATATCGTCGGCACCCCGATGGCTATATTGATGTCACGCAAGTCCAAGCATGCCAATTGCACGGTAACCCTGTGCCATAGCCGCACGGCAAATTTGAAAGAGATTACTTTGCAAGCCGATATCTTGGTTGTTGCGATCGGTGTGCCTCATTTTTTGAAAGAAGACATGGTTAGAGAGGGAGCCGTGGTGGTAGACGTGGGTATTCATCGTCTGCCGTCCGAAACGAGCAAAAACGGCTGGCAACTCGTGGGGGACGTGGATTACGAGCACGTGGCTCCTAAATGTTCTTATATAACTCCGGTTCCCGGTGGCGTGGGACCGATGACTATTGTAAGCCTGTTGCAAAATACGGTGAAGGCTTGCAGGGCAAAACATTAAACAATTGAAGATGGAGAATTGAAAGTTGAAAATGGCTTCCCTAGTCATTCCAATTTTCAATTTTCAACTTTCAATTTTCAATTCGTGTTATGGTTCTCAATTATATCTGGATATTCTTTTTTGGTGCGGCATTTCTGGTGGCTCTCTGCAAGTTGCTCTTCATGGGTGACACGGAAGTTTTTTCTGCTATCGTGAAAGCTACTTTCGATATGTCGAAAACGGGTTTTGAAATCTCGTTAGGTCTGACAGGAGTATTGACTTTGTGGATGGGAATCATGAAAATCGGAGAACGAGGAGGGGCGGTGAAAGTGATGTCATGGTTGATCAGTCCTTTCTTCCGGAAATTGTTCCCGGAGTTACCGCCTGATAGTCCGGCATACGGTTCCATCATGATGAATATAGCTGCGAATATGCTGGGACTGGATAATGCGGCTACGCCCGTGGGATTGCGGGCAATGCAACAGATGCAGGAGGTGAACCTGCGAAAGGACAGGGCGTCCGATGCACAGATCATGTTTTTGGTGTTGAATACTTCCGGGCTGACGATTATTCCCGTGTCGGTGATGGTCTACCGGGCACAGATGGGAGCAGCCAACCCGGCGGATATATTTATCCCGATTCTTTTAGCCACGTATGTTTCCACAATTGCCGGGTTGATTGCGGTGGCGATTTATCAGAAATTGAACTTGTTCAACCGGGTAGTAATGGCTTATCTCGGGGGAGGTACTTTGGCCGTAGGTGGCTTGATTTGGTACTTTTCGGGTTTGGATAAAGAAACGATCACTACTGTCTCAACGGTAGCCAGTAATGTGATTTTGTTTTCGATTATCGTGTCTTTTATCGGCATGGGGGCATGGCGTAAAATTAATGTATACGATGCTTTTATCGACGGGGCGAAAGAGGGATTTTCCATTGCGGTAAAGATTATTCCTTACCTCGTGGCGATACTTGTCGCCGTGGGTGTGTTCCGGGCAGCCGGGGCAATGGATATGCTGATGGGCGGTTTGGAGCGTTTGTGTTTGGCGTGTGGCTTGGATGCTGATTTTATCCCCGCTTTGCCGACAGCGTTGATGAAGCCTTTAAGCGGTAGCGGGGCGCGGGGATTAATGATTGATACGATGAACACTTTCGGGGCGGATTCTTTCGCGGGAAGACTGGCTTCGACTTTTCAAGGTGCCACGGACACAACCTTTTATATTATAGCTGTTTATTTTGGGGCAGTGGGAATCAAGAATACCCGATACGCCATTCCCTGCGGGTTGATAGCCGATTTGGCAGGCATTATAGCAGCTTTGGTGATGGCATATTTGTTTTTTGCATAATTCGCAACAATCGGGTAAATAAATTACATTTGTCGTAATGATTTTATGACTTATTTGTATTATTATTGTATTGCTAATTTTATATACACGAAAAAGTGGCTTTGCATTGGGATGAACAATTTATGAGACAGATCAACTCGAAAGAGCCGAAAGCTTACCGGGAGGTGTTTAATGAATTTTACAATTCATTGGTCTACTTCGCCATGCGTTATGTTGAGCGGGTGGAGATAGCCGAGGATCTGGTGCAGGAACTTTTCGTGAATTTATGGGAGAGTAAGACCGTTCATACTTCTTACAATGGTTTCAAAACTTTTCTTTACACGTCCGTGAAACACGCTTGTCTGGATTATTTGAAACACAAGAACGTGGAAGGGAAGTATATTTCATATATGTTGGAGCATCCCGAAACGGAAGAGGAACTGGCGACAAAGATTACCGAGGAGGAGATATATCGCTTGTTCCTAAAAGTGCTGGAGGAATTGCCGGAGCGTCGTAAAATTGTTTTTAAATTACATCTTCAAGGGAAAAAGAATGAGGAGATTGCCCGCTTGTTGCGAATATCGATAGAAACGGTAAAAACGGCAAAAAAAGAATCTATACGCTATTTCAAGAAGCGTTTGGGCGATGCTTTTTACATGTTGGGCTTTCTAGCAGGAGGAATATAAATTTAATAGGAGAACCTAGGGGATTTTTCTCGAAAACGATTCCCGATCGTCTGTTACCGGAAGCGTACACGGGGAATAAACCATGAATAAAGCCGATAGGAGTCGGCTTTAACTCGGTTTTGACTTGACTTTAACTCGGCTTTATACGATGATCGCGGGACGTCTTCTTTTAGATTCCGGTAGAAAATGAGTATAAAGATAGGTTGTAAATGTTAAATTTTTGCCTTTCCGATCCCCCTAAATTGAATGGTTGTCGTTCTAAGTATAAAATAAGCGAAAATGGATAATAGTAATTACAGAATAGTAGAACTTATTCAACGGTATTTTGCCGAGGATTTGGATGCCGCCGAGAGAGAGGAGTTGGAGAAATGGTTGGCTACACATCCCGAGGACAGAGAGATGTTTGAAAAGATCCGGGAAGGGAAAGCTTTGGAGGCGAGAGAGGTTGCATGGGACAAGATGGATCGAGTGAAGGCTTTGCGGCAATTCGAGAGAAAGGTCGGATACAGAAAACGTTCTTTGACTACGCGTGTGATGAAATACGCGGCTGTGATTATGATTCCGTTGTTGGGAGTGTTGGCTTGGAATCTGACGAGGGAGGTGAAACAGGTGAACTCGTCGGTGTCGCTGGCAATTGTGCCGGGTGCATCCAAGGCTGTCCTGATACTGGAAGACGGGGAAGAGGTTGCCTTGGAATCTATGGAGGGCGATCGTTTGGATATTTCGCAATCCGGGGTAAGGGTACAAAGTATGGGAAGCGGTATAGTGTATTCCGATACGATCAAGAAAAGGAGTGGTAAGAGTTTTAACCGCTTGAATACGCCGAGAGGTGGAGAGTATAACGTGATACTGGCTGATGGTACGCGGGTGTATTTGAATGCGGCGTCGAGTTTGAAATATCCGGTCGTGTTCGACGAAAAAGAACGAACGGTATATCTTTCGGGAGAGGCTTATTTTGATGTGGCGAAAGATGCTAAGCGACCATTTTACGTGATAACGGATGTCACGAAACTGGAGGTTTACGGGACGTCGTTCAACGTGAATACCCGGTACGGGAACGGGGTACAGACAGTTTTGGTTTCCGGCTCGATAGGGGTAGAGGGGCGTATGATAAAACGGGTGTACCGGGTTGAACCTTCCGAGTTGATCGAGTTTTCGTCAGACGGGGAGTTTGTTAAACGGGAGAAAGTGGATGTGGCTCCTTACGTGGCTTGGAGATACGGGCAGTTTATGTTCGAAAACGAGAGCTTGGAGCATATCATGAATACGCTTTCGTTGTGGTACGACGTTGATGTGTTTTACTCGAACGAGAGTGTTAAAAAACATCGTTTCACGGGGCATATGAAGAAATACGAAGATATTGATACGATTTTGGACGCGATAAGTAAAATTATGGGAGTTACGTTTATAATAAAGGACAAAACAATTACAGTGATGGAATAAAAACGGAAGGTGTTCCACCACCTCCCGTTGAAAGTATGCCTTAGTTATTGTTCCACCAATGCGTAAGGCTAGTATTAATGATTAATCTACAAATTTATGAAAAAAAGTCGATTATGCCCTCACCCCTATCCGGGAATAGGACGAAAAATTTTTCTGATTATGAAGTTATGTCTATTTCTATTGGTTTTCTTTACTTTCTCGTTGACCGCTAACGTGCGGGCACAGAAGGAAAAGGTGAACTTGAGTTTGAAAGAGGTATCGATGAAAACTTTGTTTGAAGAGATACAACGGCAAACAAGTTTTTATTTCGTGTTTAGTGCAGAACAAACCCAAAGATTGGGGATGTTTACCGTTGAGGCAAAGAACGAGAATCTGGAAAATGTATTGAACCGGATTTTTGCCAATACAGGATTTGTTTACGAGTTTAATAAGGATTTAATTATAATACGCCCGAAAGCTGATGTTGCGCAAGCGAAGAAAGAGATTCGGGTAGTAGGGAAAGTTACGGACGAGAAAAAGTTTCCGTTACCCGGTGTGACCGTGCAGTTGAAAGGTTTGCAACTAGGTACGGCGACGGACAAGGACGGGAATTATTCCATCCGTTTCGTTGAGTCGGACAAAGGCATGATTCTGGTATACTCGTTTATCGGAATGGAAACCCAAGAAATTAAGTACACGGGCAAGGACACGATCAACGTGGTGATGCGGGAAACCGTGGCGGAATTGGAGGAAGTGGTGATCAACACAGGATACACGAGGGTGGATGCCCGCAAGAATGCCAGTGCGATCACAACGATTAAAGCGGAAGATATCATTACTCCCGGTTTGCAGACGATTGACCAGATGTTGGAGGGATATGTCCCCGGTATGATCTTTATGCAGAATACCGGACAGATTGGTGCGGCTCCCCGTTTGAGAATCCGTGGTACTTCTACCGTGTTGGGTTCGCAGGAACCGCTTTGGGTCGTGGACGGGGTTGTGGTGAAAGATCCGGTGGATATAGACCCGCAGGATATTAATGACCTTGATTTTGTGAACTTGTTAGGTAACGCTATTTCCGGATTAAATCCGGAGGATATCGAACAGATCGACATCTTGAAGGATGCTTCTGCCACGGCTATTTACGGTAAAGAGGCTGCGAACGGTGTAATTGTGATTACGACCAAAAAAGGTAAGCAAGGACCTCCGACGGTGAGTTACTCGCTTTCCGGTTCATTTACACAACGCCCGAGTTATAATGACAGGAGCGTGAATATGATGAACTCGAAGCAGCGAATAGATCTTTCCCGGGAGATGATTGAAAAAAAGATGGCTTATCCTTCTAACACGATGTGGGTGGGGTACGAGGCGGCTTACCGGGAGTATCTGAATGGCCGGATCAGCTACGAAGAGTTTGAACGGCAAGTGAATTATTATGAAACGCTGAACACGGATTGGTTTGATATTTTGATGAAGAATGCTTTCTCTCACAAGCATACTTTAAGTCTTTCGGGAGGTTCGTCCGCGTTGCGTTATTATGCTTCTTTGGGGTTGAACAACACGGAAGGAAATGTACGCGGAGAGTTGAACCGGGGGTACACCACGAATCTGAATTTATCAGGGAGTTTCGATAAGTTTACCGTGAGTTTCGGGTTGCAGGGGAACGTGTCTAAGAAAAAATACACACCAAATGATGTGGGTGTTACCGAATTTGCTTATAACACGAGTAGGGCGGTGCCCGTGCGTAATCCTGACGGGAGTTACTGGTATTATGGGAAAGCAATGACATTGCCGGGAGAAGACGGACCGTCTTATTATATGGTAAATATTTTGGAAGATAGGGATAATACTTCACAAGAGATCAATCAGAATGGTCTGACGTTTCAGGCAACAGTGGATTATCAGGTTTTGCCAGCCTTAAAATTAGGGGTACTGTTATCGTATGCTTTCTCGAATTCAAATTCGGAAGTCTGGCACGGGGAAAATTCTTATTATTCCCGGAGTCTGGCAAAGTTTGAAGGAGCGACGGAAGTGAATTTTAAGAAGAATAGTACTTTGCCGATCGGTGGGGAACTTAAAGAGAGTCGTACGGAGCGGAATGCTTATACCGTTCGGGGGCAGGTAGAATACCGGGAAGCCTTGGATAAGGATGAATTCCACGTGTTAAATGTAAATGCCGGGGGAGAGATCAAATCAAACAAGTATAACACTTATGCTAAGACAACTCGGGGATACATGAAAGAGAGAAGCAAGATGGTGGCATCTGTCGATTTTTCAGAATATCCGAAATATTTGGAGTGGTTAAGAACTCCGGCGGCTTTAGGACAATACACGACACAGAATTCACATGATGTTTCAGTTTATTTGACCGCGGGGTATAGTTATAAGAATATATATAATTTCAGTTTCAATGCTCGTGCGGATTTTTCTAATGAATTCGGAAATAGGGCGAAGGATAAATTTTTTCCGATATGGGCGGTTGCTGGACGTTGGAATTTGTCGGAGAATGTGTTGAAGGAGGTGTCATGGATTAATGACCTTTCCTTACGAGCTTCTTTCGGTTATCAGGGGAATGTACCTCAGGTATCGCCTCGGTTAGTTATTAAAAAGGAAGCAAGTAGTACGCTGTTCAACGAATTGTATTCTTCCGTGTCGCAATTCCCGAATCCGGACTTGAAATGGGAGAAAACGGCAAGTACAAACGTGAGTGTTGATTTTGCGTTGTTCAAAAGAAAGATAAATGGTTCTTTATCTTATTATTACCGGAAAACCACGGATGCTTATATGCAAAAAAGTATTTCGGAAGTGAATGGGGTGACAGGGTACACTGTGAACCAAGGAACAATCACGAATCAAGGAGTAGAGATCTCTTTGAATTTTACACCTATCAACACGATGGGGGCAGACGGAAAAGGTTTTCGTTGGCGTTTTGATCCCCAGTTAGGGCAAGTGATGAATAAATTGATCGATAAAGCCGTGAAAACGAAGGATAAAACGGTACGGGATGATAAAGATATTACTTACTCGGATTACCTGAATGGTACGGTGCAAACTGTGAAACGTTCGTTGAATGGTTTTTATTCTTACCGTTTCATGGGCTTAGATCCGAAAGACGGGCGTCCGATGTTCCCGAACCTGGAACAAACGATAGGGGAGGGGGATGACGCTGTTGATTATGGAGAACAGTTTAAGATAATGACAAATGAAGAGCGATATATGTCGGTTATGGAATATTCTGGTACACGAGTACCTTATTTGCAGGGCGGTATATTGAATAGTATCTCGTATAATCGATTTACACTTTCGATAAATCTATCGTATAGTCTTGGTTCTAAAGTGCGTTTGTTGAAATTGTACTCGGGGATTTCAGGAGAGAATTCAACTTTAGCTCCGAGTCCGATGGAAAATGTTCGGAAGGAGTTTTTGAAACGTTGGCGGCAGCCTGGTGACGAACAGTATACAAATATCCCGAGTATATTGAATAATTCGGAATTTATGCTGACTGTTGGTGCGAGTGGGCCTTGGTGGTTGAAAGATGCATATAATGAATCTGTCGATAGAAAGAAGATTGCCGAGAATATTTGGCAAATGTATGATTACTCGAATATCAGAGTTGTAAGTGGTGATTATTTGAAGATTCAAAACGTTTCAATCCGTTATAATTTGCCCGAGGCTATTTGTAAGAAGATTCACATGAAATCAGCTTATGTGTCTTTAACCGGAACTAATTTGCACACGTTCTGTAGCAAAAAACTGAAAGGTCAGGATCCGACTACACAATCGGGAAGTGCCTCTACGATATCGATGTCGTTGCGACCGACATATTCATTTAGTTTAAATGTTTCATTTTAATAGAAAGAATATGAATAAAATATATCTATATGTGATAGCGTTACTTTTGGTAATTTCTTCCTGCGGTGAGTTTCTGGAGGAGGAGTCACAGAATTTGAGTTATGTTCATACAACTCAGGATTTGGATGAGTTGTTGATCGGAAACGGATACTTGCAGAAAAATACAACCGGAGATCCATATCGTTTTGTATGGTTGGATATGATGGATGATGATGTGACACATTTTTTAATGAGGGCTCCAACGGATTACAGTACCGTTATCTTTAATTTTATGCGGTATTTTTACAGATGGGATTCTTATCCTTTCAATGACGACCAACCCAATTTGTGGGCTGGTGCGATGGGGTGGAGTAAGCTCTATAGCTGTATAGGTATGGCGAATGTAATTTTGGGTGAGATCGAACGATTCAAGGATGAAAAGGAGTATAGCCGGATTAAGGGTGAAGCTTTTTTCCTAAGAGCATTTTATTACTTCTACTTGGTCAATATCTGGGGACATCCTTATAATCCTTCATCGGCTTCCTCGGATTTAGGTGTGCCGATTAAATTGACGGATTATATTGAAGATAAAGGATATAGTAGGAATAGCGTAGAAGAATGTTATCAACAGATAGTAAAAGATGCTAAAGAAGCAATTGTTTATTTGGAGGGGGTTGTACAACCTTCGACTCGGAGAGCGAATCAAAATGCCGCCCGTGCTTTATTGGCTAAAACGTATTTGTACATGAATCAGTATGAGTTAGCGTTGGAGCAATGTAATGCTATTTTGGAGAAACCGGGTGATTTGGTTTTGTATGATTTGAATGCGATGACTGTGAGTGCTTTTTATACTATACAGAGAAAACAAATATCAAGTGAGTGTGTTTTTACGAATAGTTATGGTCCGACGTTGTTCCAGACTACGGCAGAATCCATAGCAGTTTCTTCAGATTTACTAAATTGTTATGATGCCGTGAATGATTTGAGGTTTAATTCGGGTAAGGATTCTCACTTCTTTAGGTATTATTCAGGAAGTTATTTTGGTTGGGTAAAATCCGGTAATAACGAAGTACATAGTATTAGTCTGTCTTTTCCGGAGGTATACTTGAATAAAGCAGAGGCTTTGGCGATGTTGGATCGACCAGATGAGGCTATCGAAACGTTACAAGAATTACGAGTAAAGAGAATGCTTGATGCCGGAACAATAAATTTGACGGGAGAAGACTTGGTTAAATTTATCAGGGAGGAACGGCGTCGGGAACTTTGTTTTATGGGACAACGCTGGTTTGATTTGAAGCGTTATGCGGTACATCCCAAATATCCGAAAAAGACAAGGATAGAACATCCTTACTATACTTGGACAGGAAGTAGTGTCATGCTTGAGAAAACATATGTATTAGAGGAATACCCGGGTGATGGAGGATGGTTGATGCCATTCCCGAGTAGTGCGCTTATATCGAATGAAGGGGCTTTGAAAAACAATATGCGTCCGGAGAGATAAATGTGAAAAATATAAAGAAAGAGTATGAAAGCAAAAATATTATTTTTAGGATATATATGTGGGTTATTTCTTTTTGGCAGTTGTTATAAAGAAAATGATATAAGCCCGTCGTACTTGGATCGGAATTGGTATGTTCTGGAAGATTCTGAAAATCCATTGGATCATCAAAGGTATCTAGTGTACAAAGAATATGGAATTCCTATCTTTTATAAAGATACGATAGGAAGTCAAAACCGGGGGGTAGATGCTTTCGGGGAACCGGTGATATATTACGAGGTGATTAATCCGGATTACACGATCGAGACTATGTTTAAGAAAACAACGTTTGAGTTGAGTGAGCAAGAGGATGATTTAATAAATGGAGTGAAATTGATTGGCGAAAGAGTGATGCCGGAGTTGATTTCTCCTGTATTATACCCGCGTTGTTTCTTGCTAGTGAAAAAAATAACTTTATCGAATGTGTCTTCTTATGAAGCAAATTGTTTCCGAGGGATGATGACAACGTTGGTTTCTTGCGTGGAAAAACTGAAAGACATGAGTGATGCGGAATTGAAACGGTTAGCAATGGAAGTTGTTGGGGAACAGATTGGGGCATATTTGGCAGATAGTTGTATGGTGGAACTGGAATCATTCATTAATGTATCGAGAAAAGAAGTGAATCCGACAGGAACTTTGTACTCATTCCGATTGCTGTTGAATTCTAGCCCTAAAATGGCTCCTGTGGAGAATTACGGATTCTTATCTTTTGATAGAAAAGAGGCCAATAATGCAAATACTTGTTTTACTGTAACGGAACAGCGGGACGTGATGGATTACGTGACCGAGGTGTACATGAATGACGATGTGGCTTTCAAGGAGAAATATAAAGATTATCCTTACGTGCTAAAAAAGTATGACTTGATGAAGAAAGTCGTGGCGGATATAAAAGCCAGATTTAAATAGTGTTGAGTTTTATTGATATGATGTTTTTCAAGGTGTTATCCTAAAGATAACACCTTGAATTAAAAACTCTTTGTGTTTAAAAAGAGGGGTGTTTGGTTCGACGTATTAAAAAAAGATGTATGAGTAAATGGTTAGTATGGGGTGTGTGGTTAGTGTATTTGTTGGCTTGCCCTTGTTCTGCGGATGCCGGATTCTGGAAAAAGAAGAAGAAAGGCAAGGCGGAGGTAAAGGTGGAGTTGAGCGAGTACGATAAATTATTTAAAGGGAAAAGATATGAAACCGCTATCAGTAAATTTATGGCGGTACATAAAATGGACGGAAAGGTTTATTTGGAATATCCTTTGCGACTGATGGGGAGAGAGTTGTTACTTGCTTCTACGACTACGGTTTCCACGGATAACACAGTATGCACGAATGGTTATAAAGAGAATACTCCCTTGCATGTCCGGTTCACGTTGGAGAACGGTATGGTACAGTTGAGGAAGGTGAATGCTTGGATAGCTGCGGATGGGGATAAAGAGAAGATGGAACAGATTATTCGACAGAATTACAGTGATCCGGTAGCGGCGGCTTACAAGGTATTGGCGTATACGCCGGATAGTTTGGCGGTGGTGTTCGAGATGACGGGGATGTTTTTGAACGAAGAACCTCAGTTGTCACCGATACCCGACGAGAGTGGGGGAATGAAGGTGACGGCTTCTTATAATGGTAATCTGTCTTCTGTGCTGGAATTAAAGGCGTTTGAAGATAACGTGTCTGTGAAATCACGATTGATGTATAATTATTCGGTTACTTATGACCGGATGGCGTTGGTGAAAGATCAACCGCTGAACGTGGAGGTAACCCGGACTTTGTTGTTGTTACCGGAAAAGAGGATGCGTCCCCGGATTTCTGATTTGAGATTAGGGGTATTTCTGACGCAAAAGCGTTATCTGTCGGAGCGGGGTGAAGAGGTAAGAAAATGTACTTATGCCAATCGTTGGCGTTTGGAGCCTCGGGACGAAGAGGCTTATCGACGGGGAAAACCGGTAGAACCCGTGAAGCCTATTGTTTTTTACGTGGATACACTTTTCCCGGAGGCTTGGAAAAAGCCGATACGGGAAGGGGTATTGAAATGGAATCGTGCCTTTGAGAAGATCGGTTTTAAAAACGTGATGCAAGTACGGGATTTTCCCCGGGATGATCGTTCGTTTGATCCCGATAACTTGACGTATTCCTGTATTCGCTACGTGCCGACAGGGGTGGCTAATGCCATGGGACCCTCGTGGGTAGACCCGTCTACCGGAGAAATATTGAACGCGAGTGTATTGATTTATAATAACGTGATCGAGATGATTCGGGGCTGGCGCTTCGTGCAGACGGCACAGGTAGACCCGTCGGTACGGGGAAAGGTGTTGTCGGAAGCGGTATTACACGAATCGTTGAGTTACGTCGTGGCACACGAGGTGGGACATTGTTTGGGACTGATGCATAATATGGCGGCATCGAGTGCTTATCCCGTGGATTCATTGCGTTCGGTCGGGTTCACGGGGAAATATGGTACGACACCTTCGATTATGGATTATGCCCGCTTTAATTACGTGGCGCAGCCCGGTGATGCGGGAGTGAAGCTGACACCCCCGGATTTAGGAGTGTATGACGAATTTGTTATCCGGTGGTTGTACACGCCTGTTTACGGGACGACTTCGATATGGGACGAGGCGAAGGTATTGGAAAGTTGGGTGGACGAGAAAGCGGATAATCCGATGTATCGTTTCGGAAGACAGCAACTTATGGGGCGTTATGATCCGTCCGCAATCGAGGAGGACTTGGGAGATGATCCTATGAAAGCGGGAGAATACGGTATACGGAATCTGAAATATATCCTTGCCCGGTTGAATGAATGGATTGAAGATGATCCGGCGGCGGAGTATCGTCAGCAATTGTATGATTATATTGTAAATCAATACTATCGCTATATCCGGAACGTGACCTATAATATAGGGGGAATATATCTTTCCGACGCCAAAGAGGAAAGTTTTTATAAACGCTATCGACCGGTACCCGCTGAAATACAAAAAGCTTCTGTGAAATGGGTGTTCGAGCAGTTGAGGGATATGGCGTGGTTGGATGATCCGCTTGTGTTACGGAAATTCCCGTTGGGAATGGCTTCGTCCGTGAATTTGACAGAGATTATCGGCAAGCAACTGATCGCCTCGTGTAGCCGGGTTACCTTGTCGGCTTCACTCGCGGGAGGATATCCGGTCGGGGATTATTTCAATGATCTGTATGCGGGGATATGGGTGAGTGCTATCGAGGGACGGGAATTGACGGCGGGAGATATGATCCTGCAATCGCTATTCGTGAAACAGTCGGAGGAACCGATGAAAACGATGGTTGGAAGTCGGGTTGGCTTGACAGATGGAGATTGTCCGACGTTGTTGGATACGTGGTGTTATGGATTGGACCCGACGGGAATGACGGAGCGGTATATCGGCGTGATACGGCAACATGAATTGTCCCGTTTCGGGAATGGGTACGGGTGGCAACGAGTGGTGGATACCCGGGCGTTGGAAGAGATGCCGACTTATTATTTAGAGGCTATGTTTAAAATAAAGCGTTTGCTGGAGGAAAAGATGGAAAGTTTCACGGGAAAGGATCAAACGCATTATCAAGCGATGCTGTTCATGATAAAGCAGGTTTTGGGTAAACAGGCGGGAATGAATTAAAACAGATGATTATGAGAAAGTGGATAATACCTTGTATAGTTTTGGTTGCTCTGGGCTTTTGGTCTGTTTCTACCGTGTCTGCTTCCGAACGAAAGAAGCGGAAAAAAGAGGAGACGGTGCAACCGGGGAAATACGAGAAACTGTTTCAAGGTAAAAAATATATAACAGTTTCCGGTGATTTTATGACATTGCATAAGATGGACGGGAAACTTTATTTCGAGATGCCGTTGAAGTGGATGGGACGGGATATGTTGCTTGCCTCGGCTACTTCCGGGACGAGTGACAATCTGGCTGCCGTGAGCGGATATGCGCCCGGTGGAGGGATGCACGTGCGCTTCATGATACAGGACAGCACGGTGCAATTGCGACTGGTGGCAACTTCCGTGACAGTAGACGAGAATAATCCCCGGATGAGGCAAGTGATGGCACAGGGGTATAGTGATCCGATATTGTATGGTTATAAGATTTTGGCATATAATCGGGATAGTTCGGCAGTTGTTTTCGATGTGACATCTTTATTTATTTCGGACGTGCGGGAGCTTACCCCGATCGTTCCGGCTTCCGGGCAATTCCGGATCACGGGAAAGATGACGCCTGCTTATTCTCATTTGGGTGAGGTCAAGGCATTTGACGATAACGTGTCGGTAAGGTCTTCGCTGTCCTACTCGATTAGTGCTTACTATTTTATATTTCCGGTGATGAAGCAGGAGCCGGTAACCGTGGAGGTAACCCGGACATTGATGTTGTTGCCGGAGGATAAGATGCGTCCCCGTTTGTCGGATTCCCGTCTTGGGTTGTTTCTGACGGAACGAGAACATATTCCGGTCGAGGGTGAGGCTATACGTTCCTATTCGCTTGCCCGGCGGTGGCGTGTCGAACCCCGGGACGCGGAGGCTTACAAGCGGGGTGAACTCACGGAACCGATGAAGCCGATCGTCATGTACGTGGACAATCATTTTCCGGAAGGGTGGAAAGAACCAATCAAGAGGGGGATATTGAGATGGAACAAGGCTTTCGAGAAGATCGGTTTCAAGAACGTGATTCAAGTGAGGGATTTCCCGACGGACGACTCTGATTTTGATCCCGATAACCTGAAATACTCGTGTGTGAGGTATATTCCTTTCACGTTGGAAGAGGGTGTCGGTCCTTTTTGGGTAGACCCGTCATCGGGTGAGATATTGAATGCCCGGATATTAATATTCAACGACGTGGTAAAAGCGATTCAGCGGGATCGGTTCGTGCAGACGGCACAAATAGACTCTAACGTGAGGGCAAAGAAGATACCGGACGAGGTGATTGGCGAGTCGTTGGAAGCTATGGCAGCACAGAAAATGGGGAACTGTCTGGGGCTGATGAATAATCTGGCTGCTTCTTACGCTTACCCGGTCGATTCGTTGCGTTCAGCTTCTTTTACCTTGAAATATGGTATTACACCTTCGATCATGGATCGGTTGCAATATAATTACGTGGCTCAACCGGGAGATCGGGGTGTACGATTAACTCCGCCGGATTTGGGTGAGTATGATGAATTTGTTATCCGGTGGTTGTACACGCCTTTGTGGGATATGGCTTCTTTCGAGGAGGAATCCCGGGTGCTGGAAGCATGGATAGATGAAAAGGCGGGAAATCCGGTCTATCGTTTCGGGAAACAGCAATGGATGAGTGCTTACGATCCGTCTTCATTGGAAAATGATTTGGGGGATGACGTGTTGAAGGCGGGTGATTACGGGATAGCGAATTTGCGGTATATTGTTTCACGTTTAAAGGATTGGATAGAAGATGATTCGGATGCCGCTTATCGTCGGCAGTTGTACTCGGCGTTGGTGACGCAATACGAGCGCTATCTGATGAGCGCTCTCGTTCACGTGGGCGGGATATATTTAACGAAGGTAAAGGAGGGAACCCCCGGAGAGCGTTTCTGTCCGGTGGCTAGAGAGCGGCAGAAGTGCGCCGTGCCGTGGATTATGCGGCAATTGCGAGATAGTGAATGGTTGGACAACCGGGAATTATGGGAAAAGTTCTCTTTGGGTTTGCCCGATTCGTGGAGAACCCGTTCCAATGTGATTTCCCGTTTACTCGCCCGTAAATCTTACGTGGCATTGTCTGCGCATTTGTCTGATGATCCTTACTCGATGGAAGAGTTTATGCAGGACGTGTATGATGAGGTGTGGAAAACGGTCATGGAAAACAAGGAGTTGACGCTAGTCGATAAATTGATGCAAACGGAATGGCTTGGGGCTTGCCAGTCCCGGGTGGCTACTATCGGGGGAAAACAGTTCTCGGCTGCCACTTTACTCGCTTCGGAAGAGGTGGATTTGACGGCATTCGGTAATGGCTACGGCTGGCAACGGATGATTGAAACCCGAGTGTTGGAGAACGAGGCGATTTATTACTATAAACTGGTGAAAGAGTGCAACAGGATGTTGAAACAAAAGGTTGCTGCGGTACGGGATGAAGAACGTCCGCACTACCGGGCGATGCTTTTGGTTACGGAGAAAATATTAGAAGAAAAATATAAATAATAGTACTATGAAAAGATGGATGATATTGTTGGTCACTGTGGCGCTCGTGGGTTCTTGTTTCCGGAACGCCAGTGCATCCGAGGATAAAAAGAAAACAACCAAAGAGGAGGAAAAGACTGCACCTCGTCCCCCGGTAAAGAAACTCTCTAAATACGAGAAGCTTTTTAAAGGAAAAGCCCACGAAATGGCCAAAGGAGGTTTTATGACCTTGCATAAGGTGGATGGAAAGTTGTATTTCGAGATACCCTTGAAAGTGATGGGACGGGATATGCTGCTCGCTTCCGCCACGACCGAAACAAGTGATAACACGATAGCCATAAACGGGTATAAACCGCAAAGCCCGATGCATATCTGTTTCACGCTGACGGATAGTACCGTGCACATGAGGCGGGTGAATGCCCGGATTAACTATGATGCCGGGGATGCCCGTTTGCAACAGATCGTGGCACAGAATTTCGTGAATCCGATTATCGAGGCATACAAAGTGTTGGCTTTTTCCCCGGATAGTTCGGCGGTGGTTTTTGATGTGACGGCTTTATTTAATGGCGGTGAGGCAGCCCTTTCTCCTGTTTCCGAGGGTTCCTATCCGTTGACCTACACGGCCTCGGTGAATCGTTCCTTGTGTTCGTTGGAGGATATCAAAGCTTTCGAGGATAACGTGTCGATCAAATCATCGCTTTCTTATAGCGTGAGTGCTAAATTGTTGACAAGAATGCTGTATAGCAATCGTCCTTTGACGATCAAGGCTACCCGTACCCTGTTATTATTACCGGAAGACCGGATGCGTCCCCGTTACTCGGATGCCAGAATGGGGGTATTTCTTACTTTCAAACAACAGATTTCCAACGAGGGCGATCAGTTGCAGTATTATACTTTAGCCAATCGTTGGCGCTTGGAGCCTAAAGATGTGGAGGCATTCAAGCGGGGAGAAACGGTGGAACCCGTGAAGCCGATCGTGTTCTACATGGACCCGCTTTTTCCCGAGTTGTGGAAAGAACCTTTACGTACGGGTTTGATGAGATGGAACAAGGCTTTCGAGAAGATTGGTTTTAAGAACGTGGTGCAAGTGAAGGATTTCCCGACGGACGATCTGGATTTCGACCCGGATAATTTGAAATATTCTTGTATACGCTACGTGCCTTCCGCCGTGCAGAACGCCATGGGGCCCTCGTGGGTTGATCCGGTCACCGGAGAAATATTGAACGCGTCTATTCTAGTGTATAACGATGTCGTGAAGATGTTGACGAGTTGGCGCTTTATCCAGACGGCACAGGTAGACCCGCGAGTGCGAGGTAAGAGATTGCCGGACGACGTGTTGAAAGAAGCATTGGCTTACGTGGTTTCACACGAAATGGGACATTGCCTCGGTTTGATGCATAATATGGCGGCGTCGAGTGCATTCCCCGTGGACTCGCTACGTTCGGCTAAGTTTACCCGCGAATACGGTACGACACCTTCTATCATGGACTATGCCCGGTTTAATTACGTGGCTCAACCCGGTGATAAAGACGTGCGTTTGACACCCCCGGACTTGGGTGTTTATGATGAATTTGTGATCAAATGGTTGTATTCTTATTTTCCGGAAAGCACTTCCTTGAAGGAGGAAACCCGGGTATTGGAATCATGGATTGATGCCAAAGCGGGCGATTCGATGTATCGTTTCGGTAAACAGCAGCTTGCCAGTCGCTATGATCCGAGTGCCTTGGAGGAAGACTTGGGGGATGATCCTATAAAAGCCGGAGAATACGGTATCAAGAATCTGAAATATATCTTGTCGAATCTCAACAAATGGATTCAAGATGATGAAACGGCGGAGTATCGTCAGGTTTTGTATGGTCAGATCGTGAGCCAGTATAGCCGTTATCTACAGAATGCGGCGTATTGTATCGGTGGTATTTATTTGAACGATGCGAAAGACGGGACAGCTGCCAAGCGTTATACTCCGGTACCTAAAGCCAAACAAAAAGCTGCGGTAGCTTGGGTGATCGGGCAACTGCAAAATAACGAGTGGCTGGATAACCGGGAGGTATGTTCCAAGTTCGGGTTACACTCGAAAGCGTCGGCAACGTTGAATAGTGCTGTCGCCGATTTGTTGACGAAGATTTATATGAACGTGACTTTGTCTTCTTATTTGGAGGGAAAGAATCCTTACACGATGGCGGAATTTTTTAATGACTTGTATGCCGGGGTATGGGATGCTGCTATCAGAAATCGGAAGTTGTCGCACGGCGATAAGGTGATGCAGAAAGCGATGGTGAATATGATGGGAAAATCCTTGACCTTTATCGGGGGTAACAAGATCGGGTTGACCGCAATCTCGACAGAGGTCGCTTATGCTCCCTCGATACAGGAAATATGTCTTTACGGTTTGGATGAAACGGGAACGATCGCACGTTACTCCAAAGAGTTGACGGAATTGGAAGCACGGGAAGGAAAGGCTTATATGGCAGAACAAATGCGACTGTCCGGCTTTGGCTACGGGTACGGGTGGCAAAGTCCCGTGACATGTGACGCGATAGATGAATCAACGACGTATTATTATGACTCGGCATTGAAGATCAAATCTTTGCTGGAACGAAGGATAGTAACGACAAATCCGGCTGATAAGGCTCATTATCAAGCCATGTTGTTTACGATAAATCAGATGCTCGGTGTGAATTGAGAGCGTGGCCGGGGACTGTACGAATAGGTGGTAGTATTCGTCAGTCCCTTTTTACTATCTGACCGACATAGCTGATCGGGGAGCGTCTTCGGTCGCTGAGATAGAGATAGCAGGTTCCGTCGTATTGAACGTGCATGTTCAAGTAGTACACGTTCCCGCCGGACATAACGGTAAGCTGGTACGCTATCGCTTTTTTCTTGCCTTCCCAATAGACTTTCACCGTCCGGCTGAACAGGATGTTTTGGAATGAAATGGAGTCCAGTTGTGAACCGGATTTCACGGCTCCGCTACCGAAATAAGGGATTTTTACTCCCACGAGGGAATCTTTTACCCACAAGTAACTGTTCTTGGGCTCAATATCAATATTGTTCCCAGCTCCGGGAGGAGTGAAAAGGGTTTCCACCGTGGGCGTGGCAATATAGAATTTCACGATAAATTTATCACTGTTGACAAGTGCCAGTGTTTTCTGAAACTCTTTCTCAAATCGAATTTCTTTTTTGCTTTGCGCTTTGACCGGAATGATTATAATAGCGAGTAATAGTCCGGTAATAAATAATAGTCTTTTCATGTTTCCCGTTTTAGGTCGGTATACGAGAAAGGAGAAAAATGGTTTTGTGAAAAATAATATGTGATTTTTCTTTACGAAAAGTTTGTAGTATTACGAAATATTCGTAGATTTGCGAAAGAATCGTAAAAGAAAGACGTATGGAAAAATTGACATATCAGGAAGAAGAAGTGATGCTGATCATCTGGCAGGTGAAAAACGGAGTCATAAAAGATTTTCTAAATCAAATGGAAGAACCGAAGCCGCCTTACACGACGGTGGCGTCAATCGTGAAGAATTTGGAGAAAAAGGGATTTCTGACAAGTAAGAAGCACGGGAATATTTACGAGTATATGCCGCTCGTGGATGAAAACGAGTACAAGACAAAGTTCATGTCGGGAGTCGTGAGAAATTATTTCGAGAATTCTTACAAAGAGATGGTGACCTTTTTCGCTAAAGAACAGAAAATTTCGGCAGAAGACCTGCAAGAGATTATCAAATTGATCGAGAAACAATAAAAATAAAAACCATGTTCACGAGTGAAACATTCATCTATCTGATGAAGATAAATATAGCGTTTATCGTGTTTTATCTTTTTTATAGACTATTGTTTAGTCGGGATACCTTTTTCACGAGCCGTCGGGTTTGCTTGTTGACGATTCTTGTTTTGTCCTTGTGTTACCCGTTGATTCCTTTTACTTTCGGGGAAGAACAGAGGGCGGTCATTCAAGAAACTGTTTCTCAATACACGACTGTTTTCTTACCGGAAATAACGGTGAGACCGGATGAGGCGGTAACGCAATTTACCGTAACGGGTATCGTGGGGTTGTGTTATGGCTTGGTGGCGAGCGTTTTGTTGATTCGTATTTTATTACAAATATTTTCTATATTCCGGTTGATGGGTAAAGGGGAACGCATGCTCTGTCATTCCACTCCCGTTATAGCTTTACCGGCTCATGTTACGCCATTCTCTTTTTTCAAGTGGATATTCATTAATCCCTCCCTGTATGAATCCCATGATTTGCAGGAGATTCTGACACACGAGAAAACACATGTCGATCAATGTCATTCTGTCGACGTGATGATTTCCGAATTGTTGTGTGCATTATTCTGGATTAATCCTGCCATGTGGTTATTGAAACGGGAGATTCGACGTAATCTGGAATTTTTGGCGGATAAACAGGTTGTGACTTCCGGTTTTGACCGGAAAGCCTACCAGTATCATCTTCTTCGCCTTACTTGTACTTCGGCTGCAGCTCAAATAGTTAATAAATTCAACGTGACACCTTTAAAAAAACGTATTATGATGATGAATAAAAAAAGAACATCAAAAATGGGACTGGTCAAGTATGCCTTGCTGTTTCCGGTAGTGGGACTGTTGATCTTGTCCAGCAACGTTCAGGCAATTGTGCAACAGAACGGAGAGTACGCAAGCGTGGTTGGGAAAGATTCTATTGTGGCAAAAGGAATTGTGATGGATGCTGATAATAAACCATTGAAGAATGCTATTGTGGTCATTCGAGGGACTAATATCGGAACTTTTACAAATGACAAAGGCGAGTTTACGATCACCGTAAAACCCGGTGCGGAATTGTTTTTCTCCTATGTCGGGAAGAAAGGGCAACTTCGTGATGTGAAAGATGAACAAAAATTAGTTGTAAAAATGCAGGATGGCGTGTTTGCTATAGATGATCTTCGTTCGGTTTCTGTAGATTCGACTACAGCCAGTATAAGAAATTCCAATGATATTTTTCAAGTTGTGGAAAGTATGCCTCAATTCCCGGGAGATCTAAATAAATATTTGGGAAGAAATGTAAAATATCCGGAGGAAGCTCAAAAACAAAAGATCCAAGGTCGGGTGACGGTTCAATTTATTATTGAAAAAGATGGAACAATCACGGGTGTGACTGTTCTTCGTTCTGTCCATCCTTTGTTAGATAAGGAAGCGATCAGAGTTGTGCAAAACATGCCCAAATGGGTTCCGGGGACACAAAGAGGAGAACCCGTGAGAGTATCATATACAGCACCGATTAATTTCAGATTAAACTAGAATGAACAAGTAGTAGAGGAGGCTGGTCAAAATGACAAAGACAATTCAACCAGCCTCTTCCCTTTATCTCCCCGCCGTGATGATATACATCTCTTCCGGTCGGAGGTATTTGTTTGCCATACGCGTGATGTCTTCTGCTGTGCAGGTGCGGATGCGGTCGATAATCCGGAAATAGAACGAGTTGTCTGTCCCGTAATTGAGTTTATGTTTTAGGGCATCCGATTGGGCGAATACGCCGTCGAGTTCCCGCAACAGTTCACCGTTAAAATAGCTCTTCACGAGGTGTAATTCCTCTTCCGGCACGGGTTCGGTTTGAAGGCGTCGGATTTCTTTCATACACTCGTCGATAGTCGCCTCGGCTTGGTCTGCATTGACGTCCGTGGCGATCATCCAGTAAGCTGCCAGAGGCAAATTGACGTTATAGGAACCGATGCCGTAAGTATAGCCCTTCTCTTCCCGGATATTCGACATCAGCCGGGAGCCGAAATAACCGCCGAGTATCATATTGAGAATCTGAAAGTCCGTGTATTCCTCGTCAAGCAAGGACACTCCCGATTTACCAATACGGATACTCGTTTGCACGGCGTCGGGCTTTGACACGTGGTATCTGCCCGGTGTGTAAGGATGCATGGCAAATTGTTCTATTTCGGGCAAGGGCAAATTACCCATGGGAGCGAAGGCTTCACTGACTTCCCGGAGGACGCCTTCGTTGATATTACCGCAAAGCATGATCCGGCACCGGGAGGCTTGCATACGTTCTTTATAGAAATTCATCAATATCTCCGGTGTTACCCGGTCAAAGTCTTCCAGCGTGAAGCGATTGGCGTAAGGATGCGTATCCCCGTAAAGGCGATAAATAAATTCCATGCGTGCCAGATAAGCGGTCTTCTCTATACTTACCAGATGTTGCTGCTTTCTGTTGCGTATGTAAATCTCCAGTTCTTTTTGCGGGAAGACGCTTTCGAGTATCATTTCCGCCACCATTCGGATCGTTTCGTTGGCGTATTTATTCAAGGAGATCATGCTTATTTCCGACTTGTGTACCCCGCAGTTGAAATCCACGTAAGCCCCGTGGTAATCGAAAAGTTCGGCAATTTCGTCGGCTGTATGCTTTCGGGTGCCCTCGTTGAGCATGTTGAGCATGGAGGACGCCACGACGGGTTGCGGTTGATTGTAACTCCCGGCGGGTACTACCATGTCAAGTTTGAACACTTCCTGATTCGGGTCGTGCAGGTACACGATTTCCAGTCCGTTGGGAAGTGTGATTTGTTGGTGTCCCCACAAGGTTGGGCGGGAAATTTCGGTAATAGGCGGTTCTATATTTCTGTTCATGATCATATTATTTTTCTTTGAGATACCATAACGTGGAGCAATTGTGCGGGGAGAATAATTCCCCGGCAGTCTGCTTTAGCGTGTCGAGGGATACTCGGGCGTATCTCTCGCTCTCGGAATTGATAAGTTCGATATCGCCCAGATAATCGAAGAAGGCGAGATTTGCCGATTTATTCTGGTAGTTTATTTCGCTGTACGAGATGCGGGCATCCGTTTTGTTGATTACTTTTTGTAATTCCCGTTCGGTGATCGGGTCTTCGATAAAGTGGTCAATCTCGTTTTGTATGGCGGCTTCGGCTTCTTCGATTGCCACGTCTTCGGATAGTTTTCCCGAGAAGACGAATAACCCGGGGTCCATATCCCCGGTGATATAAGCGTCGATTTCCGAGAATAATTTTCCGTTTTTGATTAAATTGATATACAGGCGGGAGGATTGTCCGTTGGATAAAATATCCGAGATGATATCGCAGGCATAGAAGTTGTCCGAACGGCGATCTCCCATGTGATAAACCTTGTAAATCGCGTCAGCGGGTACCTTGTTATGCTCGCAAACCAAGCGACGTTCCTCGGTTTGTCGCGGTTCAACGGGTATGGCTTGCCTCGTGTAACGGGCAGGGGCGATATCCCCGAACCATTTCTTCACCAGTTCCAACGCTTTCGTGTCCGTGATATTACCGCTGATACTGAGTATCGCGTTGTCAGGCGCGTAGAAACGATGGAAAAAATCCTTCACCTCTTCCAGCGTGGCTCCGGTAATATGGTCTATGTTCTTCCCGATAGTGGGCCATTGGTACGGGTGTACTTTGTATGCCAGCGGGCGCAATTTTAACCAGATATCCCCGTAAGGATTGTTGAAATAGCGTTGTTTAAATTCTTCGGTCACGACATTTCTTTGCACGTCAAGTGATTTCTGCGAGAAGTCGAGAGCCAACATCCGGTCGGATTCGAGCCACAAGGCTGTTTCGATATTGGACGCGGGAATCGTGATATAGTAATTCGTGTAATCGTTATTCGTGAACGCGTTGTTCTCTCCCCCGGCTTTCTGCACGTGAGTGTCATAGTCCGGGATATGTTTTGAGCCCCCGAACATCAGATGTTCGAACAAGTGCGCGAACCCGGTACGGTTGGGAGCTTCATTTTTTGCCCCTACTTTGTAAAGAATATTCACGGAAACAAAAGGGGTACTCGTGTCCGTGTTGCAAATAACGGTTAAGCCGTTATCCAGTACGTGTCGGGTGTATTTTATCATTTTTACATTTTTACATTTTCGAATCTCTTCATCGTGTCGTTGAAGTCGGTTATCAGGTTTTGCATCATTTCCGCCACGGTTTGTTCTTTATGAAGCATGGATGCGATTTGTCCGATTTCGAGTTCGCCTTCCACCATATCGCCCTCGAATATACCTTTTTTCGCTCTGCCTTTCCCTAGCAATTGGGTTAATTGCGCGGCGTCTGCACCGGCATCCTCGAGCGCTTTTACTTGCTCGAAAAACTCGTTTTTAATCAAGCGGGTAGGGGCAAGTTTCTTTAACGCTAGCATCGTTCCGCCCTCATCAGTGTTCAGTACCCGTTGTTTGAATGTCGGGTGTGCGGATGATTCTGTCGCCACGGCAAAAAGAGTCCCGATTTGTACGCCTTCGGCACCAAGTGCCATGACTGCCGCCATGGATTTACCCGAGGCAATTCCCCCGGCAGCTATCACGGGAAGGGTGGTGGCTTCCACCACATTCGGGATTAAAGTCAGTGTCGTCGTTTCTTCCCGTCCGTTGTGTCCTCCCGCCTCGAATCCTTCGGCAACCACGGCATCCACGCCTGCTTCCTCGCATTTTTTGGCGAATACGGCACTACTGATCACGTGTACCACCGTGATCCCGTGTGATTTTAACAAGGGTGTCCATTTTTTCGGGCTTCCGGCAGAGGTGAATACAATTTTTACCCCTTCGTTGATAATGATCTCTATAAGCCGGTCGATTTCCGGGTAAAGCAGGGGCACGTTGATCCCCCACGGCTTATCGGTCGCCTGCTTCATTTTGTGAATATGTTCCACTAGAGTTTCCGGGTGCATCGAACCTGCGCCCAATAGTCCCAACCCACCGTGATTACTTACAGCTGAAGCCAATCGCCAACCGCTGCACCATACCATACCCCCTTGAATGATCGGGTATTTTATATTGAAAAGTTTTGTTATTCTGTTTTCCATGATATTTATTTTGTATTTAGTATAAGAATCCGAATAGCCATAACGGGATTTTGATATCGTGTCCGAATTCAATTTCATCAGCAGCAATATAAGCCTCTGTTAATGATGAGATTTGTTTTTTCGTTTTATTCTTTCCCCCGATTTCAAACGTGTATTTATTATCAACAAAGAAATCACTTTCTTGTGATGAACTCACTGGAAACAAGTAAGCGAGTTGGTTCAGGAAAAATGTTTCCCTGATATTCCCTATGTTGGGTTGAGTAGAAGATAAAGTGAACATCAGATTCGTGTTGTCCAGATATATCTTTTCCGGTTTTTGTAAAATACCGATTCCGTTTGTCGCTCTCGTCAAGTTGTTCGTGATATGTACTTCTTGTAAATAGTTTAAATAGGTGATCAGGGCATTCCTGCTGATACCTATTCTTTCGCTTAGTTTGGCGATATTCGGGGAGAAGGGTACGGCATCGGCGATAATTTTTAGCAATTGTTTGATCTTTGGAACGTACGATATTTCGACTCCCCGCAACAGGGGAAGTTCTATCTCTAATGTCATGTTGATAATCTCTTCTATACGTTGATAATATAGAGGAGGGAGTTCTTGGTAAAACGGGTAATATCCGTTTTTTAAATAGTCGGGGAAATATTGTAAAGGTTTTATTTTATCGGTTATTTCAGCCGCTAGAGACACGTGTTTATTTAAAATGTCCCCCAACGATAGAATCGGGAATTTTGTTTTTTGATAAAAATTCAGATACTCGCGGAATGATAATCCCTGCATTTCATAGACGATAGCACGCCTGCTTAAGTCTGCCCTTGCATTTAATATTTCCAGTAAAGAGGAACCCGTGAAAATGATATATAAAGTGGGGAAATCGTCATAAATATTTTTAAGTTCTTGAGACCAATTCGGGTATTTATGGACTTCATCCAAGAATAGATATTTTCCCCCTTTTTTCGTGAAACTATCGGCAAGATCGTACAAAAGGTGGTTAGAGAACCAAATATTATCCAAACTGACATATAGTGTGGAATTGTCAAGGGGAAGATGTAATTTAATGTGTTGTAATAGTAGTGTTGTTTTTCCGACTCCTCTGGCACCGCGAATGCCGATAAGTCGTGCTTCCCAGTGAATTTGCTCTATCATTCCACGGGTAAAGGAAGTATCTGTATATTGTAATTTTTGGTAAAATCGTTCAAATAGAGATTCCATGATTTTTATCTTTTACGGCAAAGATATTAAAAATGCTTTCTGTAGACAACATTTTTCCATTAAAATGCTTTCTGCAGAAAGCATTTTTAACTCCCTCCCCCCTTCGGGGTACTCCCTCTATAAACAGAGGGAGAGTTGAATTACTGTCTTCAGTGAGAGTCACCGGTTCCACCTCTGTTTATAGAGGAGGTGGCTGCGAAGCAGACGGAGGAGTTTTTAGAAGAAAATGATTTTTGACACCACAGCCTCTTTTGAGTGTGTATCCATCTTTTGATCTTGTATTAGAAAAGCCTCCGTCGCGTGACGAAGGCTTTATATATGATTTAGAATAATTCGTTTACTTCTGGATATTCGGTAATTCCAAGCCAAGACCTTTCTTCTTGTCTACTGCTTTTAGTATGAATCCCAAAATCAGGGCGGCTCCACCCAAGCAAGCCAACATCACCAGCGGAGCGGTGTAGTTGTAAGAAATGGCGGCTTCTTCGGGGGTAATGATACCGCTTTTCAAATCGGCTACCAGTTGAGGGTTAGTTTTATCCAATACCTTACCGATGAGTAGGGGGAACAACCACAACCCGATATTTTGAACCCAGAAAATCAAAGCGTAGGCACTACCGATAATTTTGGAGTCTACCAATTTCGGTACGCTAGGCCACAGTGAAGCGGGTACCAAAGAGAAGCTGGCGCCGAGGACGAGGATCGTGACATAGGCAACGACGACACCTCCGATGGCATTTCCTTGGAACATGGGTAAAATGAAGGCAAAAGTGAGGTGGCAAATGATAAGCAGGATGGAACCGATGACAAGCATGGATGCTGCTTTACCTTTGTGATCCACGTAATTACCCAAGATAGGAGTGATACCCACTGCCAACAACGGGAATACGGCAAAAATGGTTTCTGCGCTCTGACGCATGTAACCCATGTAACAGAATATAATCAATGACACGATTGCCAACGCCAGTAACCCGTACTTCATGCCTTTCGTTTTCGAGAAGTTGCTGGCAAAAGCGGCAGCAGCTACAACAAGCATGATACAATATTGGATAACGGTAACTGTGTTCGTTGCCCAGAATGAATTGGGATCCACGCTAGTGAACGATAAGTTACATTGCAACATATTCACGGCATATTTCTGGAAGGGGAAGATTGCCGAGTAGTAGAGTACGCAAAGCAAGGCTACCAACCAGAATCCCATGCTCGACATAATTTTGCCCAAGTCGCTGATCTTGAATGGATCGTCTTTCTCTTCCGCTTCTCCGGTTTGTGCATCGAGTTTCTTGTCCATGAAGAAATAGACAATAAACATGATAAGCGCCACGAGCAGCAAGATAACCCCGAAAGCTACTGAACGGGAAACGTCAATATTGCCGCCCAGTTTGGCGAATACCGGCGAGAAGATCATACAGGAAGCTACTCCCAAGCGGGCTAGAGCCATTTCGGACCCCATGGCCAAAGCCATCTCGCGACCTTTAAACCATTTCACGATTCCGCGAGAAACCGTGATACCTGCCATTTCAACACCACACCCGAAGATCATGAAGCCTACCGCCGCGAATTTTGCTGACGCGGGCATTCCTTTATAGAAAGGAGAGATACCCAATTCGTCAAAACCGGGGATGTAATTCAAGTTGTTGGTAAACCAAGTGTCTAATCCGCTACCTTGAAAACTTTCGGTCACGGCATACCAGTTAATGGTGGCACCGACCAGCATCACGACCCCGGAAAGGATTGCCGTGAAGCGAACTCCCATTTTGTCAAGGATGATTCCCGCGAAAATGAGGAAGAAGATAAAGACATTCAAAAATGTTTCCGATCCTTGCATTGTTCCGAATGCAGTGGAGTCCCAACCTCGGGTGGACTGCATTAAATCTTTAATGGGCGATAGAATGTCCATAAAGATATAAGAACAGAACATGGCAAAAGCTAGGAGTAAGAGAACCGTCCAGCGCATGGCTGCTGAATCTCTAAGGGTTTGTTGAATTTTTTCTACCATAATTATTTATTTAAAAAAGTTGATCTTGCACACAAACGCCCAAAGGTAAAATAAAATATGGAAAATCTTTAAATTTTTTTCTCAATTCTGTACACATTTCTGTCGCTGGCACTTCGGGACACCAGTTCTGCCAAAAAACCGGCTAGGAAGAGCTGGCTACCTATAATCATGCAAGTCAGTGCGATATAGAAATACGGGTTGTTCGCGACCAGCGGTGCCCGGAGTCCGTTTGAAAGCGCCATGAGTTTTTCGATACCGATCCATCCGGCGGCACAGAAACCGATGATGAACAGCAGTGTGCCCAGCGCCCCGAACAAGTGCATGGGTTTCTTGGCGAAACGCGTGATAAATGTTACCGTGAGCAGGTCTAGGAAACCGTTTATAAAACGGTTTAACCCGAACTTGGTAACGCCGTACTTGCGTGCTTGGTGGTGTACCACTTTTTCACCGATGCGGGTAAATCCGGCTTGTTTTGCCAGTATGGGAATATAGCGATGCATTTCTCCGTACACTTCGATGTTTTTCACCACGGCACATTTATAGGCTTTCAGCCCGCAATTAAAGTCGTGCAGTTTGATACCCGAGAAGCGTCGGGCAGTGGCGTTGAAAAGTTTCGTGGGGACTGTTTTCGTGATTGGATCGTGTCTTTTCTGTTTCCAGCCGGACACGAGGTCATAATCCTCTTCCGTGATCATCCGGTAGAGTTCCGGTATCTCATCCGGGCTGTCCTGTAAATCCGCGTCCATAGTGATCACTACTTCGCCTTGCGCGTCCTCGAATCCGCAGTGTAAGGCGGCGGATTTCCCGTAATTGCGGCGGAATTTGATTCCCCGTACGCGATTGTCTTTCGCGGATAACTCTTCTATCACTTTCCAAGAAGAGTCATTGCTACCGTCATCAACCAGAATGATTTCGTAAGTAAAATGGTTGGCTTCCATCACCCGTTCAATCCATGCGGCGAGTTCCGGGAGCGATTCTTCTTCATTATATAACGGGACAACAACAGATATATCCATGACTAAAATTGTTGAGGGTTAAACGGGGGCGTCTTTCTTTTCACCAGTCCGGCTATAAAGAGAGTGAATGCAGCCCCTACCAGTATTCTATTGAATAATTCTCCAAAAGCGATCACGACGGGAGAAAAGAACAGGTCGCTCAAACTCGTGTTGAATAATTCCTGTAAATTCATGTTTTTGTACACTTCGTTCATCATCGTGAGCATGACCTTTTTATAGGTAGCCAGCAATTCCGTGTCCGAAGAGTAAAGAATAAACGTGTAAACGGCGTAACAAACTGCCGCGACGGCAAGGATATATATGCCAGTGGAAAGGGCTTTCCCGTAGGATATGATTCCCGCCAAGTGGTCGTCCCTGTATTTTTTTATCCCGATGAAAACCCCGAAAATGGTCAGCATCATGATAATATTATTGAATTGCGGGTTCGCCACGACTCCTTTGCCCGCGTAGGCGAAGAGCAAAGAGGCGATGATGAAACTGCCGCCGATAAGTCCGCCGAATAACGTGTTTGGTTTAAAGAATGATTCGTTTGTATTTTCCATTATTCACGACTCCTTTCAATATAGTTGTGCTGCCCCTCTCAAGGAGATCATTTCTCCGGGTTGCGGCTTATCCCCGTTCTCCATGTAATTGTATTGTAATAATTTCGCCAGTTTGATACCGTATATTTGTGAAATCATGTACATCGTGTCACCCGGTTTGCACTTGTGGAAAGTGTAACCTTTGGGAGCTTTGTTTTTCTTCTTTTTCAAGAAGATGTGCATACCGTTACGCGTGGAGAGTTCGTTTTTGTCGTTGTAAGCCAGAAGACGTTTCAAGGGAATACCGAAATACTGGGAGATGCCTTCAAACGTGTCGCCCTCCTGCACCTTGATGCAAGGGATATTGTTGATGTAGACTACCCGGCTTTGGTAGTTCTTCGTGTCCCCGAGTTTATAGTTCAGTTCGCCCGGGCTTTGACGATTTCTTTTCCCGGGTTTGTCGAATTGATATAACTCTTCTTCTTCTATGATTTTGATTAATTTCTGCGCGTAATCGGGAGCCGTGGCGTATCCTGCCTTTTTCAGTCCTTTCGCCCAACCCTTGTAATCCGTTTTGGAAAGTTTGAACAATGGGGCATACCGGGAGCGGGAGGTCAGAAATTCGCTATGGTCTACCCACGATTCCTCGGGATTCCGGTATTTGCGGAAACACTCGTTCCGGCTGTCGTCGTCCATGATAAAACTTGCCCCGTTCCAGTTGTGGCATTTGATACCGAAATGATTGTTCGCGTTTACCGCCAGTTGGGATTTGCCGCAACCGGACTCCAGTATCCCTTGCGCCAGCTTGATACTGGCAGGTATTCCCGTGCGATCCATTTCCTGAATGGCGATGGATTTGTATTTTTTGATGAATGCTTTTCTACTGTCGTTCGTTGCACCGCATATGTTGACACATATAAAAGTAAGAAATAAAATAGCGTAAATCTTGCTCATGATTCGTGATAAAGTTTTATATTGGCGGTAAAATTACGAAAAAAATTAGAATGGAGAAAGCGGAATTAAAGATAGATTACATCTTGTACCGGGAATCTTACCCGGAAGGGTACGAGGAATTGTGTCGTGCCGCCTTGGAAATCACGGAAAATGCTTATTGCGTGTATTCCGGTTTTGCTGTCGGGGCAGCCGTTTTGATGAATAACGGGGAGGTAATCCGTGGTACGAATCAAGAGAATGCGGCTTACCCCTCGGGACTCTGCGCGGAGCGCACCGCCTTGTTTTATGCCTGTTCCGCTTACCCGGAAGCCGGGGTGAAAGCCATAGCCGTCGCGGCACGGGACAAGGGTGTCGAGGTCGACGAGTATGTCACGCCTTGCGGGGCTTGCCGGCAGGTGATGTCCGAGATTGTCGGGCGCTATCATGCTGATTTTGACGTAATCCTTATCGGGCGCACGAGTACCTTGCTGGTGAAGGCGAGTCAGCTATTGCCTTTCTCCTTCAAATTAGGGGATACCCGCCCGTGATACTCCCGCGTAGGGATAAGATAGGTTTTCGAGAGCGATATTATTGATTCAGGGGACGTGCCACGCGTGAGTTTTAAATTTCCTTATATTTCGTTAAAACGTGGGCTAAGTGTGGGCGAACATCAGGCGAAGAGTGGGCGATGCCGCCTAATAGTCACTTGAATCCCGCCCGAAACTCGCTCAAAATTTTAGGAAAGGGGTAGGAAAAGGGTAGTTATAGGTATTCAAATGACAAAGGTGCGAGAAAACGGGCGTGATTTGGAACGGAGTGTTAAAATAGCTATCTTTGAACGAGAAAAGTTACATTATGAATAAACAGAACAAAGATACTTTTGAATATTTGTTCAATACTTATTACAAGGATTTGTACGTGCATGCCTTGAGTTTCGTCCGGGATGAGGAGGAAGCGAAGGATATTGTCACGGACGTGTACGAGTATGTCTGGAGAAATTTCACGAGGTTGGATGCTTCTGTTTCATTACGTCCCTTGTTGTATACTTTAACCCGTTCCCGTTCGCTTGATTTTTTGCGGCGGGAAAAATCCAAGGAGAAGTTTTTGGCTTACCAGCGGACGTTGCCGGAGGCGGAGGAAGAGTACGAGGAGCACGAGGAGTTGCTCGCGAAAGTGATGCGCGTGATAGAAAATATGCCGATGCAGACGGCGACGGTGTTTCGTAAATGTTTTCTTGAAAAGAAAAAATATCAGGAGGCGGGGGATGAGTTGAATATTTCAATCAACACGGTAAGGTGGCATATCACGAAGGCTATGAAGTTGTTACGAGAATCATTGTCCGGGGAGGAAATGGTGTTGTTGTACGTCTTATTTGTTAAAAAATAAAAATTATTCATTTTTAGCCCACATGATTCGGGTTTCTTTACGTGTTATGTATAAAAGCACAGGAAATGGAAGCGAACGAGAAAAATGATCAACTGGAATTTGCCTTGAATGTACTCAATCATCCGGAGTTATTGCAAGATGAGTATGTTCGGGAATGGTTGAGTCACGCGGAGAACAAGAAATTGTACGAGGAGTGTCGTCTTTATCTGGAGGCGGGATTGAAGCTCGAAGTCGGCGATTCTTTGGACGTGAAGGGTGAATTCGAGAAATTCAACCGGAAAATGCAGTCGCCCGCCCGTGTTTTGTATCGTTGGACTGCCGCGGCTGCAGCCGTGGTTATCCTCGTGGCAAGCGGTTGGTGGTTGATGAACGAGTCCTCGTCGCGGGAGATCGGGCAGGACGTGATTGCCGGGCTTCAGCATGTCGTTGTGCCGGGAAAGAATCAAGCGGTGCTGGTCACGGAAACGGGACGGGAAATCGTTTTGGGAACGACGTCCGGCACGAGCGTGATGGTGGAAGGTGGAGTTAACGTGGTGGATGATAGTACGCGGGGCGTGAGTTACACGACTTCGGAGGCTGTCGAGGTGTACTACCACACGTTGAGGGTTCCGAAGGGGGGAGAGTACCGGATCGTGTTGAGCGACGGGACGGAAGTGTGGTTAAATTCGGAGTCGGAGTTGAAGTTTCCCACGGTGTTCACGGGCGGAAAACGTGAGGTGGAATTGAGAGGTGAGGGGTATTTCTCCGTGGCGCGTAACGGGCATCAGCCTTTTATCGTGGTGGCCTCGGGCGTGCGGACAAAGGTGTACGGCACGGAGTTCAACGTGAAGGCGTACGCGGGCAACCAAGTGGATGTGACGCTGGTGGAGGGGAAAGTTGCCGTGAAGCAGGCGGGTGACGGTTCGGAGTATCCTTTGGCTCCCGGGGAGAACGCTCATTTCGCGGAGGGAATGGCTCCTCTGATCGAGAAGGTGAATGTACACAAGTATATTGCTTGGAAGGAGGGGTATTTCTACTACGAGAACGAGCGGATGGAGGTGATCGTGAACGATTTGAAGCGGTGGTATGATTTTGATGTCGTGTATGTTGGCAGTGGTGTGAAGGATCTTAGGTTTGAACTTTGGTCCGGCAGGGATAGCGATATCGATACGATCATGGGATTGTTGACGAAAACGAACAAGGTGAACGTGAGATTGGACGGGCGTACATTGATTGTGTCCGAGAGAAACAAATGATTGTGTAATTATTGCAAAAACAGGATTATAGAAACCTAATTTATTCTTACTTATGATGAAAAAACGGAACTGTAATGGTTCTGTCAATCGCGGGATTGGCGGGATCATCAAGAAGGTTATGCTTATTCAATTTGTATTCGCTTTGTGTATTTTCACGAGCGTGGCGTCGGTGGTTTCACAAAACCGGGAAGTGAACCTGACTTTCGAGGACGTGTCTTTATCTCAAGCACTGAAAGGATTGAGCGAGGCATCCGGTTGCAAGTTTATTTTCAATTACGATGATTTGAACCGCTACAAGGTGACGGCTAGATTGCAGGGAACGAACGTGGAGGAGTGTTTGAATATTTTATTGAAGGATAAGCCGTTCAAGTATAATCACGAGGGTGAGTTTATCGTGATTTCTTATAAAGAGGACGGTCAAAAAGATGAAGGCTTTTTGGTGAAAGGTGTCGTGAAGGATCAGCAGGGAGTACCGCTGCCGGGGGTGACCGTGGTGGTGAAGGGTACGACAGCGGGTATGGCTACCGACGTGGACGGGGGGTTCGAGTTGCGGGTGAAAGAACGCAACGTGACGCTGGTGTTCTCTTTCGTGGGCATGAAGACGAAAGAGGTGGTTGCGGATGCGGATAAACCGGTAAACGTGGTGATGGAGGAGGAAGCCGAGATGTTGGGCGAAGTGGTTGCCACGGGTTACCAGACTATTTCACGGGAGAGGTCTACCGGTTCGGCGGTGATTATTAATTCCAAGAAATTGGGACAGGTGCAATCTACCGATTTGATGACGAAACTGGAAGGTATCACGCCGGGGTTGATGAATTACGGGGGAATCATGTCTATCCGCGGGCGGTCGTCTTTTGCCGTGGGGGCGACTCCTCTCGTGGTGGTGGACGGGCAGGTGGCAAATGTTGATCTGAATGCGATTAATCCGGACGATATCGAGTCACTCACCGTGTTGAAGGATGCCGCCGCTACCTCGTTGTACGGTGTGCGGGCTTCCAATGGCGTGATCGTAGTCGTGACGAAGAAGGCCAAGGATAAGACCACGGATGTGAATGTTTCTGCTGGATTTTATATATACCCGCTTCCGAGTTTGAGTTATCAGGATTACGCTTCTTCCAGTGATGTTATTGATTTCGAGCGGGAGTTTCTGTTGAACGATCCGACTTACAAGAGTAATCCTGCCGATTATTTCAGTAATAAGAATGATCCGACTAACCCGGGTCGATTGACGGGTGTGGAGCAGTTGTATTACGAGTTGTCTTTGGGAAACCTGACCGAGGCGCAGTTGAATCAGAAACTGGACGAATTGCGTAAATACGATTATCGTAAGGAAAGACAGAAAGCGTTGTTGGAAACAGCCGTGACGCAGGATTACAATTTGTCGATAGCCAGAGGCGGGGAAAATTCCAATTTGTTCGTGTCGTTCCGTTATCAGGATTACGGGCAATACGTGAAAAGCACCGAAAGCAAGCGTTTTAGCGTTTATTTGAAGAGCGAAATGGATTTGGCGAAGTGGTTTAAATTAACGTATGGTGCCAATGCTTATTTTTCCCGCACGAAACAATCCGTGTCGATAGATGATTTGGATGCGGGGTATTTAAATGAAATTATGCCTTACGAGAGATTGAAAGATGATGAAGGAAATCCGGTGTATCATTACTTCCACAATTATTACCTGTCACAGGAAATAAATGAAACGGAAGGGTTGAAGTTTATGGGGTATAATGAATTGGAAGCATCTACCCAGAATATGCAGACCACGCGGGATACTTATTTGAAGCTGTTCGCCCACACGGATTTCAAGATTATGAAAGGTTTGGATTTGGGATTGAAGTTCCAGTACGAGAGGAATTACACGGATAAAGACCGTTATGACGAGAAGGATTCTTACATGATGCGTAAGCTGGTCAACGAGTTTGCCACTAAAAACAGTTATGGCGATTTCGAGTATAATATTCCGGATGAAGGGCATATCAGGAAAGAGAATAACCGGAGCGAGTTCTATAATTTCCGGGCGCAGGCGAATTACCAGACAACTATCGGGGAGGATCATGATATCACGGTGTTGGTCGGTGGTGAAATCCGGCAGGATCATTGGCGGTCGTCCGGGAGTGAGGTGTACGGGTATGATAATGACAAGCTGACTTACGCGCAGATGGATTGGTTGACTTTGAGCCAAAGTGGAGTAATCGGGCAGTTGCATAGTTCGGCAAGGAAATACCGGAGCGAATATATTTCGACCGGTGATACGAAGCATCGCTACGTGTCGGCTTACGCTAATGCCGGGTATACTTACGCGGGACGTTACACGCTGAACGGGAGTATCCGGGTAGATCAGGCAGACCTTTTCGGTACAGACCCGAAATACAGGTACAGACCTTTGTGGTCGTTGGGAGCTAGCTGGAATATGACGAACGAGGCTTTCTTGCAGGATGTCGATTATCTTGATTTGTTAAAGCTACGCGTGACTTACGGTATAACGGGTAACGTGGATCAAAATTCGTCACCTTATTTATTGGGGGCGTATATGAATTCACTTTGGATTAACGCGAGCATAACGGATATCCTTGTGGCGCCGAATAAATTATTGCGTTGGGAGAAGACTTCATCTTTCAACGTGGGTGTTGATTTCTCACTTTTTTCACGGTTAAGCGGTTCGCTCGACGTGTACCGGAGATATAGTTCCGATTTGTTGGCGAAGAAGTCTTTGGACCCGTCTTACGGGTTCACGGAGGCAACCGTGAATAACGGGGAAATGAAGAACACGGGCGTGGAGTTGAGTTTGTCATACGATTGGTTGAAAAAGAAAGACTGGTCGTTGAATACCATGTTCACGGCTGCATATAACAAGAACAAGATCAAGAAGATCGGTTACACGCCGCCTGCCGCCGACTATATGTTGCAGAACCCGTATTCCTATTACTTGCAGGGTGATACTTACGGGACGGTGTACGCGTATCGTTACGCGGGGTTGACGGAAACGGGCGATCCTTCGGTGTATGACGAGAATGGCGAGGTACAATCCAACACGGCGGTGGATAATATCCATGCCTTGGTGGCGAAAGGACAATTGGCACCGAAATGGAACGGGGCGTTAGGGCTGAATTTAAGATGGAAGTCTTTGGAATTGAATGCCAAATTCGTGTATTATCTGGGACATTCGTTGCGTAATGATGTGCCGAAGTTGTATTCCGTGTATAGTGAAATCACGAGAAATATGCATAAAGATATCGCGAAACGCTGGACTCCGGAGAACACGGACACGGATGTGCCGTCGATGGGACCGAACGGGTTGGCGAGAGATCGGGATTTGCATTGGAGATATGCCGACGTGCACGTGTTGAGTGCCTCGTTTATCAAGTGTCGTAATATCGGGCTTTCTTATACTTTGCCGCAAGAGTGGGTACGTACCCTGAAACTGAGGAACGTGAATGTGCGGGCGCAAGTGAACAACCCGTTCTATTGGGCAAAGAATAAAGAAGGGATTGACCCGGAGGCTTTCAACGCTAACGAGGGGACACGCGCACAGGAGCAGGTGACGACTTATGTTTTCGGTTTGAATATTAATTTTTAAGGGGAGTAGAATATGAAAAGATATATAGCGATAGGCAGTTTGTGTTTGACCATGCTGTTTGCTGCATGTGATAATTTTCTGGATATAGTGCCTAAAGGAAAATCCGTGTTGAACTCCACGGAGGATTATCTCGGTTTGCTGGAAGAAATAAGCCCGAATTATGATATGGGAAACTTCTGGTATCTGGCGGATGAGGTGTGCAATTATAATATGCCCACGTTGGATGATTACCAGTACCCGCTGCCCGCGATTTGTTTCTTTTGGGACGAAACGAAGAATCGCGCGGATTACATGGAGACGGATGATTTGTACGAGAGGTGTTACAAGCGTATTATGCGATACAACGTGATTATAGCCAATATCGATGATTCGGAGGGGGACGCAACGGATAAGGTGACGGGGATGGCACAGGCGAGGATCATGCGGGCGTATAATTATTTCTTTTTGGTGAATAAGTTTGCCAAGTTCTATGACAAGAACACGGCGGCGACCGATAACGGGATTATTATCCATGAAGAGTTGAACTTGGAGGCGAAGAGCAAACAGTACACGGTGGCTCAGGTGTACGAGATGATCGAGCGTGATATCGAGGCGGCTTTGCCCGACCTGCCGGAACGTGCGACAGGTGTTTCCCGTCCGGATAAGTATTTCGGGTACGCCTTGAAGGCAAAAGTACATTTGTTCAAAAGGGAGATTGACGAGGCGTTGGCTGCCGGGTTGGAGGCATTGAAATCGGATTATCACAAGTTGTGGGATATGCCCGCTCTACACACGAAATTGATAGCGGAGAATCCTATACTCGAGATGATGCCTTCCATGTGGAGTAGCTATGTGTATCGGACGGAGGATGATCCGGAGAATTTATTGTACCAGTTCGGGTTGAACCAGTTTGATCCTTCTCCTTCTTATGTTCGCAAGCCGATTATCGATTTGTATGATAAGACGAATGATTTGCGTTACGTGATGTGTATCTCGTACGCGATGCCGGCACGTCCGACAGCGGAAGTCGGGGCAATGCCGATGATGTGCCAGAATATCAAGTGGAATTGCGGTGGTATCCGTTTGTCGGAGGTGTATTTGATGGTGGCGGAGTGTTACGCCCGGAAGGATGATAAGACGAACGCGTTGTATTATCTGGACGAGTTGCGGAAAATGAGATTCTTGCCCGCGGGATACAAGGCTTCGGAGGCAGCGGATGCAAAAGCGGCGTTTCAGTTGATTCGCGATGAACGGAAACGGGAGTTGTTGCTTACTTCCAACGGATTTTTTGATATGCGTCGTTTCTGTGCGGAATTTAACGAGACGCTGACGAAAGAGTACGTGATGAAAAATTCTACCACGGGAGAAATCACGACCAAGACGTACACGTTGAAGCCCGATTCCCCGTTATTGATCTGGCCTTTCCCGAAGAACGCGATGGAAACGAGTGATTTGATTCAAAATACGACTTTATGAGATGGGATTTTAATTTATTGTTCATGCTACTGGTTCTGGCTTTTGCCGGAACCGGTTGCCAGAACGGGAATGTGCCGGAAACGAGGGTGACATTCACGAAATCGGTGGACGGGGATATTTATTTCCAACCGGAGGAAAAAAGCGGGTATGAGAAGGTGATGCCGGATTCTTTGGGGAATCGCATGTTGAAGCTCGATTTGAAGGAACCGGGGTATTACCGGTACGTGAGTACGAAACAGGTTTTTTATCCCGTGTACCTGACTCCCGGTTCTCGAGTGGAGATTGTAGAAGATGCTGACGGGGTGACCTTTAAAGGAGATCACGCGGCGGAGAATACTTTTTTGGCGGAGAATGCTTTTATCGGGGTTTCCGCTGACGGGGTGGATGCGTATTCTGCCGAATGGCTGAAAATGAACGGGGAAGGAGTGGAACGTGTGATTGGTAAGTTGCGGGAATCCGGGTTGCCGCAGGAGTTCGTTCGGCAACAAGAGCTGAAATACAGGTACGGGTTTTACAATCAGTTGCTGGAAGGTCCGGCGTTGATGGCCATGTTTATGAACAAGAACGTGCGGTTGCCGGATGATTATTATGATTTTCTGAAAGATTTGAAGTTTGACGATCCGCTGATTACACGGGTACCGAAATGGTTCCAGACCATGTTGGCAGCTTTCGAGCGGATGGAAAAAGAGGGAATGTTGGAAGTGTCGCCGGATAATTTTATGGAGATTTACGGTAAGCGGATCGAGGATGAAAAGGTGCGTTCCCTGTTTTTGGTAAATCTGTTGGATTTTACATTGCAGAAGGGGTATTCGGATCAGTTCCCGAATTACATGATGAGCGTGCGGCGGCTGATTACCGATTCTATGGCAGTAGCCCAATTGCCGGTTATCGAAGCCCGTTATCAGGCAGCCCGGGAAGCGAATGAGGCTATTTTGCGGGGAATGCCCGCACCGGAATTTAAAGCGGTCGACGTGAAGGGAAAGGAGTATTCTTCTTCCGATTTTAAAGGGAAAGTACAAGTGCTGGACTTTTGGTTCACGGGTTGTGTTCCCTGTCGTGCCGAGATGCCCTACATGGAGAAATTGGCGGATGAACTGGAAGGACTGCCTATCGTGTTTGTTTCGATGTCTTTGGATACGGGGAACGAGTTGGTGGGACTTTGGAAGCAGATGGTGAAGGACAAGAAAGGTGCCGAGTATCATTTGAATGTGCCGGACGGTTTTAAATCAACGCTGGCAAAGAGTTACCTGATTCGAGCGGTTCCCCGGATTGTTATTATTGATAAGGAAGGTAAGATCGTGGACGCTTATGCCAAACGACCTTCTGATCCTAAATTGAAAATGCAACTGGAACAATTGATAAAGGAGTAGTTTCTTGGTTTTGAACTGATAGAGCCTGATTGTCATTTTGACGATCAGGCTTTGTTTTGTATAAAATCAAATAACGATCGTTTAATAATGTACAAATATAAGACTTTTTTCATTATTAGTAAATGATAACTATTTTATTTTCGAAATTCACAATCAGATAGTTGTGAATTTGTCAACAATCGTCGTGTGTTGCGAGGCGAATTATCAATAAACGATCCTTTTTTGAGCGTGTGTTGGGGAGATAATCGTTTGATTGTTAGAGTGTAATTAATTGCTCCGTCCATATCGAACGGAATAAGCCGAGTGATTATGTGTTTACTAAGTAATTGAAAAATAGATAGAATTACAAGTTTAAATTTAATCGTGAAATTATGAGAAAAGTTCTAGTTG
Organism: Butyricimonas muris; assembly: GCF_046365375.1. Taxonomy (NCBI): domain Bacteria; kingdom Pseudomonadati; phylum Bacteroidota; class Bacteroidia; order Bacteroidales; family Odoribacteraceae; genus Butyricimonas; species Butyricimonas muris. The sequence goes on from NZ_JBKEIT010000004.1 coordinate 316,207, forward strand.
CAATTTTGTGTTTGGTCTTTTTGGGGGCTTGTACCCGAAAAGATGTAGAGGAACAGACGGAAATTCCCGGTAGTGGTTTGACACTGGCTGTACGTTCCGGTGACAGTTTGATTGCCGCAGGGATACCGGCGGCTGTGTATATGCTTACGGGGTTGACGCAGAATCAGGTATGTGAACCGCAATATTTTACAGCGGATGAAAAGATTTCATACGAGGAGTTGTTGCCCGGTGAATACACGTTTTTCGTGTTGGGGAATGTTGTGGAAGAGGACGGCGTTTATCTTTCTCTTAGTGGCAGGGAGTTGAAACATGTAAATTTGGAGTGTTGGAGGTATAATCGTCTGCCGGATTTATCGTGTAATGTTGTAAAAGTAAACGGTTCGAAAGAGAACGTGACGGTTGAAATGGTGCGTTTGGTAGGAGGTGTAAAAGTGGATATTGTTAATCAGTCTGATTTCCGGAGTGTTGAGTTGGGATTGGCGTATTCCGGAGTGAATTTGGATTCGATAGCATTAGGTGAGTATGCTGTCTTTCCGAGGATGAATGGAATTTGGGACGTGACGATAGGTGAAGAGTTTTATCTTTTTCCTTCGAGTGAAGTGCTTAGGGGACAGGTGATTGCCTATGATGAAAATGATCAGATATATTATTTCGATTTTACCACGAAAAACGGGGTACAACGGAATAAAAGGTTGGAGTTGAGTTTGACCTTGAATAAAGAGTCTTCTGTTGCCCGTTCCGTGAATCTTGTAAGTACGGTGGACTGTGTGGAAAAAGTATCGGAATTATAATTTAAATAGAAAGAACATGAAAAGAATAATCTATATACTTGTTGCGTTGTCAGCCGTGTGGTTCGCAGGGTGTCAGGAAGATCAACTTGAAGGAGAAATGCCGGGTAAGGAAGTTCCGTTGACTTTTAACGGCAGGTCTTCTAATCTGTCACTCGATGCTTTGACGGCAGAGGTTGATGCTTTGCATTTGTTGATTTTTAATGAAGATGGTACGCTTTACTTGAAAAAGGAATTTGCAGGACTGGCAAGTGTGACTCCCGTGAAATTGCCTTTGGGGAAATATACTTTCGCTTATTTGTCTAATATTGATGAAGCTCAAATCGGGGGAATTGGAGAAGGGGCAACCTTGGATAAAGTGACTGTTTCGTTGAAGAAAGATGCTGACGGTGATTTCGTTTTACCCGGTAGTATCTTTTCCGGTAAAGACGAGATCACGATTGGTGAGGATGAAAAAAGTAATGCCGAATTGAGCCGATTGGTCGGAAGGATGGATGTAAACGTGAAGGGCTTGAAGAGTGGTGTCGAGTTGAAAAGCGTGACGTTGTTGGGGTCACCCGAAACCATCCGCTTTGACGGGAGTGCCGAAGGGAATCCCGTGCGTTTAAAGGTACCGATGAGTAACACGGAAGAGATGATAAAAGGGGAGGTGATTGCGTTCCCGACTTGCCGTGATTCTATTGCCTGTTTGGAATTTCAAGTGGAGGTAAACGGAGAGGTACAAACTCATGTATCCGAGTTGAAAAACAAGGTGGAAGCGAATAAAATTCACACGATCAACGCGAATGTGAACGTGTCCGGCGGGATTGTAAACGTGACGATTGAGATGAACGTCGAACCTTGGGGAGAAACCGTGAAGGAAGATTTAACAGTGAATAAGAGGGTGTACGTGGATTCGTTGATGATTAAAGTTGCAATGGAACCCGGAGCTTCTTTAGATATTCAAAAAGTGAACTTGGTGGATATGCAATTCACGAAGAACGAGCAGGGGGAGGGATATTTCTCCGTTCGCTCCAGTGAACTCGATCCGACGAACCCGATGACGATAGCGGGGGATACGCTTGTTATAAAATACATGAGTCAGGTTATTCTGGGAAATTATATTTTGCAACGAATAGAGTTGCTGGATTCTTCTTACTCGAATATGTATGTTTTGCCCGCTCCAGTCAGAAATCTGGTTGTCGATTCTACCGGGTGCATGGTTGTGACGTTGCCTAAAATGAAAGAGGTTGCGGCCAATGATTTGCAAGCCATGTTGGATTTGCGGGATGTGATGAAGGAGGCGGGTGTTGACGTGGGAGGAAACTGGAATAGCGATAATATTAATTTATGGTATAACGTGGAGTTGGACGATGCGGGACGGGTGATCGGTATCGGTTATTCGGAATTGGATGATTTGTTGGATGAGTATGACCGGATGAGTGCAAGAAAAGCAAACACGATGAAAGCTAATGCTTCCGCCCGAAGTGGTGGTGAGGTGTTGCCGACTTGGAATTTGCCGAATTCTTTTAAGAATTTGACCGCGTTAAAACATTTTAATATGACGGAAAGTTCTTTCGGGAGTCTGGCAGAAGTGCCTTCTTTTATAAAAGAGTTACCCGTGCTGGAAGAACTTTCTGTTGTTACGGATGCAACTACTCTTCCTGAATTGCCCGAAACTTTGAGATATTTGTGCGTGAGTAGTTCGACGTTGACAACAGTTCCTGCCCATATCGGTAATTTGGGCAAGTTGGAAGCGTTAGTGTTTACCGTGCCCTATTTGAATGTCGACGAAGAGATCGGTGATTATTTCCCGGTACTTACGATATCCCGGATTGCTTCTATGAAGATGGATTTCTCTAAATTGACAAATTTAAAGTACCTGTATCTTGTAGCGACGCCGACTTGCACCTTGCCGGGTTCCGTGTGGAGCGTGACAGGAAATATTGTTGAATTGGGAATCGCGGGATTCAGTAAAATTCAAGTGCCCGGTAGTGATTTTACGGCTTTACGTTCGTTTGCTGTGGCGAATGAAAATATGGAACCCTTGGATATCGAGGCAATAAAGAATGCTGCGAATTTGGAAGATTTGAATTTGTATTCTCCTGTTTTCGGGAAGAATGGTCTGCCGGATTGGATGGGACAAATAACAACGTTGAGGTATATTACGCTGGATAGTTGCGGGGTGACTTCTATTCCGGAGTCATTCAGTCATTTGACGAATCTGTATGAGTTGTATTTGCCGCGCAATCCTGATTTGAAAGGGCAATTGCCTTCCGGGTTATTGGAGATGTATAATGCGGGTGATTTATACGTGAGTGCTAACGAGTCTATAGATTTTAGTCCTGACGGGATTCTTCTTTATGTGGACAGGGAATATGTAGAAGTTCCGGCAGAAGGAGAGGAGTATATTATCGAGGTACGCTCGAATTCTAAATGGACTTGCAGAATACCTGACCCGTGGACTGATTTTATCCGTGTTACGTTTGCAGATGAGGAAAATGCGAGAGATACCATTGCCGGAAGTCGGGGTGTATTGAACGGTGAAGGGAAAGCAAGGCTTCGTGTAATTGTAGAGCCGAATAATCCTTATATGGTTTATCAGCATGATAGAAGCGGACGTGTTGTTATAGAAGCGGGACGACATACATCTCAGGTTACGTTTTATCAAAAAGAGGTGCTGAAGCCTGTCGTGTCGGTTTCTCCTGCTTCATTCTCGGTTCGTTCGGGAGACACGTTTGTATTTGACGTGACTTCCAATACATGGTGGAATGTTGACGTGGAAACGGTTTCAGGCGATGGAATGATTACCCCGGACGTGTGGTACGGTACCGGTAACGGACAGGTGAGATGCACGTTGGAAACTCAACAAGGCTGTAGTTTTAAAGTAGTGCTCCGGGACGTCTATGGTGATAAAGCGGCTGAAGTGACTGTTACCGGGTTACCCGCTTCCGGGGAGATACCGAGGGATTCCACGAATATGAAGTGATGAAGCGTGCGAGTAGTAACCGTTAAAATGTATAGTATGAAAAAATTGATTTATATATTCATGGTGTTGTCGCTGTCGCTGGGATTCTGTGGTTGTGGCGGTAGCGGAGGGGATAGTCCTGAACCGGAGCCTGAACCGGAACCGGTCAACCCGGCGGGAGCCGTGAAGGTTGAATTTGCCTTGAAGAGCGGTATCGGTAGTCTGGATGATGCCGGGTTGAAAGGGATTATCTCGCACGTGCGTTTGTACGTGTTTGATCAGGCGGGGAAGTTGTTGAAAAATTATAAATATAATTCCGTGGCGGACATCAAGAGCGTTGAATTGGAGAAGGGAAGCTACACGGTGGCATTCGTGGGGAATGTGCCGGAGGACGGGAATATTTCCGGGGAAACGGTGGGTACGGCTCTTGCCGATATGAAGATTCAATTGACGAGGAAGGAGAATGCCGCTAATTTCACCCCGCTTGGAGATGTGCTTTTTGCGAAAAACACGTTGACGGTAGGCGAGGAGGAGGTCAAAGTGGAGCTTACCGTGAAACGAACGCTCTCGACCACTAAAGTACAGATGACGGATAATTCCGGGAAAATCGCGGAGGCAGGAGTGCTTGTGCCCAACGTGGGGACAACGCTTGCTTTCGGGGACACGGAGTGGAAGAATCCCGGAACGGTGTTCGTGACCATGACGAAAGGCGGAGCGGCAAGAAGTTTTTCACGGGCGGATGACGAGAATAAGAATTACTCGGCGACGATGAATATCGCGGTGGTGAGCGAGAGCGGTAGTGGCAGTACCGGGGAGAGTAATAATATCCAGTGTAATATTATCGCGAAGGATGCTTCACAAGAGGTGGTTTTGGCTCAAGTGATAAATGTTGTTGCGGAAACCAAACCGGACACGGAAGTTTCCATGAACGTGGAGGTGAACGAGAGCAATTCCGGTGACGGGCAACTCGAATCGACCGTGAACAAGGTGGAAACGAAAGATGAAACTGGGAAGACGGAGGAATTGCCGGGCGATAAGATTGAAGTTAAGGAAACCGACGTGACGCTCGAGGTGTTCCCCGGTGATTGGGAAACGGGAAATTCGGAGGACGTGGAAATTGGCGAGCGGGAAGATTTTGTTCGACCGGGAGGCTCGGAAGTGGATTGGGAGAAAGGAGAGGAAGAAGATGTCGTTGTGACCGATTAGTTTTATAGATAAATTTTGAAGGCCAACTGGTTTATTGCAAATTAGTTGGCCTTTTTTTATGTTGTGATATTTATAATTATCTATAAAAGTTTATATGATAATTTATTGAGAATCAAATAACCTTCGTTTAATGATTCACAAATATAAGACATTTTTTATTATTTGTAATTATCCATCTGTTTATTTTTAAAATTCATACACAGAGAGTTGTATTTCTATTAGGCGTGCTGTCTTCGGATATTATTAAGTTATCATTAATTGAACATTTTTTGATATGTTTTAAGACTGTAATCATCTGATATTTAATATATGAAACATTGTTTTGTCATTATTAAACAAAATGAATTAGTTTATTGGTTGATTGCTAAATAATTGAGAGACAGATAGAATTACAAGTGTAAATTTTAATTGCGAAATTATGAGAAAAGTTCTAGTTGCAGTTTTTTGTTTATTCCTTTTCGGGGCTTGTTCCCAGAAAAGTGAAATGGAGCAAACGGAAATTCCGGAAAGAGGTTTGGAGTTGGCTGTGCGTTCCGGTGAAGGTGTGATTCCGGAGGAAGGGATGTCTGCTTCGGTGTATGACCTTACTTATTTGAAGTCCGATGAAGTATGTGAACCGGTTTATTTTGCCGCGGGAGAACCAATAGCGTTCAAGGATTTGGATGCCGGCGAACATACGTTTTTCGTGTTGGGTAATGATAGAGAGGAACAATCGAACTATGTTGTTTTGAGAGATAAGGACAAGAAAGTGTTGTTTTTGCAATCTGATTATTATACTCTTCCCGAATTGTTTGGAGGTGTGGCTCGAGTGGACGGTGCAAATGCTTCTGAAACGGTGGTGATGAACCGTCTGGTTGGGGGGCTTGTCGTGAACGTGGTGAACGAGGATGAATTTTACGCGATGGATATTTTTTTCGATCGTCCGGAGTTGGACGAGATTCAGGTGAATGATTATACTATTATTCCCCAATGGGATTCTTATAACCTTGGGCGAGGCTACGAATGTTATAGTTTCCCGACAAAAAACGTGGTGAGCGGGACGGTTATTGTTTGGGATGAATACAAGAACGAGTCTTATTTTGATTTCAAGTCCGAGAAATGTATCGAACGCAACAAGAAACTGGAGTTGAATATCACGTTGGTGCCCGGTTCCTCGATAGCTCGTTCCGGGGATGCTGGAAATAAGGCGGTTTGTGAGGAAAAAGTATCTGATTTATAATCTAAAATGATAGCGAAATGAAAAGAATATTATATACTCTCATTGTATTGTCGACCGTGTTGTTCACGGGATGCCGGGAAGATCAGCTCGAAGGTGAAGGTCCGGGTAAAGAGGTTGCCTTGACGTTCAGCAGCAGGTCTTCTGATTTGTCGGCGGACGCATTAAGCAAGGAAATTACTGGTTTGCATTTATTGATTTTTAACGAGGACGGTACTTTCTCGCAACAAAAGGAATATAACGGGTTGGCTAACGTGACTCCCGTGAAATTGCCTTTGGGGGCTTATACTTTTGCTTATCTTTCCAATATTGACAAACAACAGATTAGCGGGTTGGCAGAGGGCGCTAAACTGGATGATGTTGTTGTCACGTTGCAAGCGGATGCTAACGGTGATATTATTTTGCCCGGTAGTATTTTCTCCGGTACGGATAAGATCACGGTGGGAGAGGATAAGACGAGCGATGCAGCTTTAAGCCGTATGGTGGGACGTCTGGATATCAATGTGAGCGGGTTGAAAGGAGGCGTGGAATTGCAAAGCGTGACTTTGTTGGGCTCCCCAAAATCCGTAAGTTTTAACGGGACTCCCAAAGACACGAAAGCACAATTGAAAGTGCCGATGAGCAAGGACGGGGAATTGATGAAAGGTCAGGCGATAGCTTTCCCGACTTGTGTCGATTCTCTGGCTCGCTTGAAATTCGTGATCGTGGAGGATGGCGAAATAAAGACTTACGTGTCTGCATTGAAAAATAAGGTGGAGGCAAACAAGATTCACACGATCAACGCGAAGGTGAATGTCGTGGGAGGTGTTTTCGACGTGGCGATTGAAATGAGCTTGGAAGAGTGGGGAGCTTCGGAGAGTGAGGATATTACGGCAATTCAGAAAATATATCTTGATAGTTTGACCGTGAAATTCTTGGTGGAGAACGGTTCAACGGTGAATTTTAACCGGGTTCATCATCTGATGGCTGATATCGTGGATGGTAAAGGAGAGCACGTGTATTCTTTGTATGCCAATAAATATGACTCGTACAATTCCCTTTACGTTAGCGAGGATACGCTTATAGTGAAGTGTCGTGACCGGGTGCTTGTCGGGAATTATACCTTGCAAAATATTTCATTGCGGGATTCCGTGGATAATAATCTTTATGCACTGCCTGCCCCGGTGAAGAACGTGGTACTCGATACGACGGGCAACGTGGTGGTCGTGTTGCCGAAGATGCCGGATGTGTCGGTTGATGATAAGGCTGTTATGCTGGAATTGCGGGATGCGATGAGAGCGGCGGGGCTTGATGTTAGTGGTTGGAGCGGGGATAATATTAATTTGTGGTATAACGTGGAGATGAACGCGGCGGGACGTGTCGTGAGAATAGGTTATTCTCGATTAGATGATTATAGTGATAATGATTATGATCACGGGGGAGGGGTAAAGTCGACACAGGCGGCGAAAACAAATGCTAAAGCTTCAAGAAATAGTACTCCGTCTGCTTGGAGTTTGCCGGAGTCTTTCAAGAATTTGACTGAATTAAAATGTTTTAGTACCGGGGAGAGTTCTTATGGCTGCCTGACTGAAATTCCGGCATTTATTAAGGAGATGAGCAAATTGGAGGAGCTTTCTGTTTACACGTATGGCACGACTCTACCCGAATTACCTGTTAGTTTGAAATTGTTGGAAATATGTAGTGAAAGTTTAACGGCGATTCCATCACATATCACTAATCTGGTAAATCTGCAAGTGCTTGTTTTTGAAGTACCTTATGATGATGATGGTAAAAATGAAGATATCGATCTTTCGAAATCTGCGATTTCTTCGGTTAATGTGGACTTTAGTCAACTGACTGAATTAAAATACCTGTTCATTCAAGCGGGGACTAATTGTACTTTCCCGAATGCTTTATGGAATATGACGGGAGAATCGCTTACAGGACTTGCCCTTGCCGGGTTCAGTGGTATAGAGATTCCCACTACCGTGACACGGTGGACGTCTTTGCGGGAATTGGCTTTGGCGAACGATAATCTTACTCCTGCCAATATTCAAGCAATAAAGGATTTGAGACTGGAAGATTTGACTATATATTCTCCTGTTTTTGCACAAAACGGTTTGCCGGATTGGTTGGGACAAATGAGTACGTTGGAGTACTTGACATTGACGAATTGCGGACTCACGGCGATTCCGGACTCGTTCAACGGTCTGACGAATCTGGAAGATTTTGACTTGTCGAGGAATCCGAATCTGACAGGGAAATTGCCTTCCGTGCTGTTGGAAAGATATAATAGCGGTGCGTTGTATGTTTACGTGGAGGATTCCCCGAATTTCAGTCCGGATGGAATCACGCTTGTTATAACTCAGCAAGAAATTAATGCTTCGGGAGATGGCGGTGTGTATGACATTGATATTACATCAAATGGAGCATGGAGTTGTGAGTTGCGTGCCGATTGGGAAGGTTTCATGACCTTGATATACGGGAATGACAGTGTTTCTTACAATTATGAAACTTTAAAAGGAAATGGTAATGCCAAACTGAAAGTGAGGGTGAAACCTAACTTGTACGGGGCAGATTTTTTTAGGAGTGGAGAAGTTATTGTACGTGCCGGGCGCCACTCTACCGGAGCCGTGCGAATTAACCAAGAAGGGGCAACAGTAGAGAAACTTGAAACGAACGGTAAAGATTCGTATTCCGTGGCAGCGGGAGATTCGTTCACGTTTGAAATATTTTCAAATACGGCTTGGTTTGTTGAAACGACATGTGTTGAAGGTGAAGGGACGTTGGAAATGGAACCGTCCGGAGGCGATGGAAACGCATGGACAAAGGGAGAGCTTGTGATGCTGGAAGGCGTGTCGTCGTGTAAGATTTTAGTGAACTTGAAGTCAAAACATTCCGATTTGCAAAGAACAATAACGGTGAACGGGTATCGGAATTGATGATAAAGCGTTCTAGTAATAACCATTAAAATGTATTGAATGAAAAAGTTTATTTATATATTCATGGTATTGTCGTTGGCGCTTAATTTTTGCAGTTGCGGCGGCGGAAGTGGAGAGCCAGATCCGGACCCTGAGCCGAATCCGGACCCAACACCGGGAACGGAAACCGTGAAGGTCGGATTTACCTTGAAAAGCGGTGTCGGCAATTTGGATGATGCCGGTCTGAAAGGGATTATCTCGCACGTGCGTTTGTACGTGTTCGACCAAGCGGGAAAATTGCAGAAAAGCTACAAGTATAATTCCGTGGCGGATATTAAAGACGTGGAATTGGATAAGGGAAGCTACACGATCGCTTTCGTGGGTAATGTACCTGAGGATGCCAATATAGCGGGAGATGCCGTGGGTACGGCTCTTGCCGATATGAAGATTCAGTTGACGAGGAAGAACAATGCAGCCAATTTCACCCCGCTGGGCGACGTGCTTTTTGCCAAGAATACGTTAACCGTGGGTGACGAGGACACGAAAGCGGAGCTTACCGTGAAACGGACGCTCGCGGCAACGAAAGTCCAGATGACGGATAATTCCGGGAGAATTGCCGAGGCGGGAGTGCTTGTCCCTAACGTGGGGACAACGCTTGGTTTCGGGGATACGGAATGGAAGAATCCGGGAACAGTATTCGTGACGATGGCGAAAGGCGGTTTGGCGAGAGGGCTAGGTCGTGCCGAGGGAGATAATAATTATTCGGCAACGATGAATATCGCTGTGATAAATGAAGGCGGTAGCGCGGGAGATAATAATATCGAGTGTAATATTATCGCGAAAGATGATTCAGAGGAGATAATTTTATCCCATCTTTTCAGTCTTGCCGTGGAAACGAACCCGGATATGCAAGTTGTGATGGATATGGAAGTCAACGAGAGTACTTCCGGTGACGGGCAACTGGAGTCTACTTTGAATAAAGTGGAAACGACGGATGAAACCGGAAAGACCGAAACTTTGCCGGACGACAAGATCGAAGAGAAAAAGAATGATGTCGAACTGGAAGTCTTCCCCGATGACTGGGAAACGGGAAACTCGGAAGATATCGAGGTCGGTGAGCCGGGAGGAACAGTTCGACCGGGAGGCACGGAAGAGGATTGGGAGAAGGGTGAGAATGAAGATGTTGTGGTAGGTGATTAAATAAATGGAGAGGCAGGAGAAAATTTCTGCCTCTCTTGTTTTTCTCGTGGGGGAGGATAGAAGGAGAGTATAGATGAGATTATATTTGGTTTATCGGAATGATTTATGTAATTTTGCAATACAACTTTAAATTTGCATAAATGACTGGAATGAATTTTATAAACAGAGAGTTAGCAGAGGTTATTCGAGAAGCGGTAGCTTATTTTCCTGTAATTACAATCACGGGACCGCGTCAGTCCGGGAAGACGACGCTTATATGTAACTTGTTTGAAAATCTACCCTATTTTTCACTTGAAAATTTGGATGTCAGGGATTTTGCCTTGCGTGATCCGATCGCATTTTTGAACCAGCATCCTGACGGTATGATACTGGATGAGGTACATAATGCTCCCGATTTACTTTCGTATATTCAAGGAATGGTGGATGAAAACCCTCGACGTCGGTTTATTCTTTCGGGCAGTTCGCAATTTGCAATGCTTAGAAAGGTATCGCAGTCGTTAGCCGGGCGTACAGCCGTGTTTGAGTTATTACCGATGTCTTACTCTGAAATAAAAGAGTTATCAAAAGAAAAGTCATTGGATGAATTGCTATTTGATGGTTTTTATCCGGCAATATATTCGGGAAGTAATGTTCCTAAATTTTTGTATCCTTCGTATGTAAAAACTTATTTGGATAAAGATGTACGGGATTTGTTACAGATAAAAGATATGATGCAATTTCATACTTTTATAAGACTTTGTGCGGGGCGGATAGGTTCATTGTTTAATGCTTCCGAGCTATCTAATGAGGTTGGGGTTGCTGTTAATACGATCATGGCATGGCTGTCTGTGCTTCAAGCGTCTTATCTCGTGATGTTATTGCCGCCTTATTTTGCAAATTCACGTAAACGGCTGACAAAAACGCCTAAATTGTATTTCATGGATACGGGACTTGCTTGTTATCTATTGGGTATCGAATCAGCAGAGCAGTTGGCACGGGATAAGATGCGCGGGGCTATTTTCGAGAATTTTGTGGTGATGGAAGCTCTCAAGAAACGTTATAATGAGGGAAAAGAGAGTAATTTGTTTTTTTACAGGGATAGTAATCAAAATGAGGTGGATTTGTTGATGAAGCGGAATGATGGATTTGTCGGTGTCGAGATTAAATCTGCTATGACTTATAACCGTGACTTTGAAAAAACATTAAGGCTGTTTGATTCTTGGATAAAAGAACCGGTGGTTGAAAAGGCTATTGTTTATGCAGGTATGTTAGAAAATAATGTGGGAGAGATTAAACTATTAAACTACTCTAATTTTGATACTATACTTAAATAATTCTTGAGGTGTCGTTTTAGGGATATTCCGTAAATACAAATGATTCCCCTTCAATAGAAGTTTACCCGTTCAGCTCAAACCTTACCCGGTTCACGATGGAACGTCCCAAGGTGAGTTCGTCGGTGTATTCGAGGTCATTGCCGACGGCGATGCCTTTGGCGAGAGTGCTGACGAGTAATTCGTCTTTACGGGGTAGTTTCTTGAAGATGTAGTAACCCGTGGTGTCGCCTTCGATGGTGGCACGGAGGGCAAAGATAATTTCTTTCACGGGGGTGTTGGCTACCCGTTCCAGCAGGCTCGTGATGTTGAGGTCGGAGGGTCCGATACCGTCCATGGGCGAGATAATGCCGCCGAGGACGTGGTAGAGTCCGCGATATTGTCCGGTGGCTTCGAGGGACATGATGTCCTTGATGTTTTCCACGACACAGATGGTCTGTGCATCCCGTTTGGGGTCGGAACAAATTTCGCACATGTCTTCGTCGGAGATATTGTGGCATTGACGACATTCTCGGATGGATTCTTTCAAGGCAGTGATGCTATCCGTGAATTGCTTCACTTCCTCGGGGCTTTGCCGGAGCATGTGCAGCACGTAGCGCAAGGCGGTTTTGCGTCCTATTCCCGGGAGGGAAGCAAATTGTTCTACCGCTTTTTCCAGTAATTTGGACGATAAAGATTGCATGTTTACTCCTCTTCTTTGAATTTTATATCACGGATCATCATTTGTATGTCACTCCTGCCCATGAATTCATTTTCCTGCAGGGTATAGCATATATCGAAGTATTCACCTTTGCTGATGCGGGAGAAATCTTCCCCCATGCCGAAGGCGATACCGCTCCGGTCGTTGCATAAGCGGGTGTCGTCAACAACCACTAACTTGAGGTGTTCATTGTTTCTGCCCACTTGTTTCGAGCCGATGAAGTTTGTCACATTGTCGGTCATGAATACCGGAATCGTGTTGTTGGGACCGAACGGGGCGAATTTTTGAATCATCGTGTAGAGTTCCGCCGTGATATCGTTCAGTTTAATTTGCACGTCGATGTTGATTTGAGGCGTCAACATCTCTTCGGTAATGGTTTCGCTCACGATTTTTTGGAATTTGGCTTTAAAAGGCTCAATGTTTTCCAGTTTCAGAGTCAAACCTGCCGCGTATTTGTGTCCGCCGTAATTTTCCAGATACTCGCTGCATTGCGAGATGGCGTAGTACAAGTCAAATCCTTCCACGGAACGGGCGGAGCCTGTTGCCAGACCGTTTGATTCGGTGAGGATGACTGTCGGGCGATAGTAGTATTCCGTCAACCGGGAAGCCACGATACCGATGACACCTTTGTGCCAGTTCGGGTTGTAAAGTACGGTAGCTTTTTGGGTTTGATCGTAGTGGGATTGGTTGATGTATTCGAGGGCTTCTTCGGTGATGTCGTGGTCGAGTTTTTTGCGTTGGTCGTTGAAGTTATTGATGCTCCCTGCAACTTCCGCCGCTTTTTTCTCGTCATCGGCAATCAGCAGTTCCACGGATTTGTTCCCCGATTCTACCCGACCTGCTGCGTTGATTTTCGGTCCTATGCGGAACACGATGTCGTTCACGGTTAGGTCTTTGTCAATACCGGAGAATTTTAATATGGTTTTCAGCCCAAGACTGGGATTCTGGTTCAATTGCAACAGTCCGAAATAAGCAAGAATACGATTCTCTCCCGTGATCGGCACGATATCGCTAGCTATGCTGACACAAACCAGATCGAGTAACTTGTACAAGTCGGACATGGGGAGGTTGTGTCTGAGGCTGTATGCCTGTGCTAGTTTGAAACTGACACCGCAACCGCTTAGCCAGCGGTAGGGGTAATTACAGTCTTTTCGTTGCGGATCGAGGACTGCCACGGCATCGGGAAGTTCATCTCCCGGCGTGTGGTGGTCGCAGATGATAACATCCACGCCTTTTGATTTGGCATAACGTACCTTTTCAACAGCCTTAACCCCGCAGTCGGTGACGATCATCAGTGATATGCCGTTCTCTGCCGCGTAATCAATGGCACGAATGGAAACCCCGTATCCTTCCGTGTAACGGTCCGGGATGTAATATTCCGGATTCTCGCATTTGTTCTTGAGATACTTGTAAAGTAAGGCTACAGCTGTTGTCCCGTCCACGTCGTAATCGCCATAGATCATGATCTTTTCTTCGTTGCCAATGGCTCTCTCCAATCGGGTGACCGCTTTATCCATATCCTTCATTAGGAATGGATCGTGCAGCATGTTAAGGGTTGGGTTGAAGAAAGCATGAGCCTCTTCTGCAGTATTCACACCCCGTTGAAGTAACAGGTTTGCAATGACGTAACTGCAGTCAAGATCTTTGGATAATGCGTCTATTTTTGCCCACTCGGGTGGGGTATTGATAACCCATCTTTTCTTCATTATTTACTTTCTCCTATTCAACTTACAAAGAAGCGGAATTTCCTCGGGATTTCAAAAGAATAGCGATTATATTTTTTAACAGGTTGTGACGATGGGGGATTATGCGTTTGTATTTCAATCGGGTAGAGTTTGAAAAGTTCATAAAGTTTATAAGGTTTATAAAGTTCATAAAGTAACGGACGTCCTTCGGACAGGGTCTTAAACCTTATAAACTTTATGAACCTTATGAACTTTATAAACTTTAATTATTATCTTTGCAGTTCAAAAGTAAATATAACCCTTAAAAGTATATAAGAATGAGTCTTGCAGAATTAAGCGAACAGGAAATTATTCGCCGGAACTCTTTGAACGAGTTGAAGAATTTGGGAATTAATGCCTATCCGGCACCGGAATTTAAAGTAACTCACCTTTCTAAAGAGATTCTTGATAAATTTGAAAAATCACCGGAGGAATTGCAGGAAGTTGTGATTGCCGGGCGAATGATGAGTCGACGCATCATGGGTAAGGCTTCATTTTTTGAATTACAAGACGCCGAGGGTAGGATTCAGGTCTACGTGAGTCGGGATGATGTGAGTCGGGATGAAGCTTGCACGATGTATAACACGGTATTCAAAAAGTTGATGGATATCGGGGATATCGTTGGAGTGAAAGGGTTCGCGTTCCGCACGAATATGGGAGAGATTTCCGTGCACGCGAAAGAGCTGGTGATGTTGTCCAAGTCCTTGCGTCCGCTTCCGATCGTGAAAGAGAAAGACGGGAAGGTTTTTGATGCTTTTACCGATCCGGAATTGCGTTATCGTCAACGTTATTTGGATTTAATTGTGAACCCGCAGGTGAAGGATGTTTTTATCAAGCGGACGAAGATGATCAACGCTATCCGGCAGTTCTACACGGAAATGGGATGTCTGGAGGTGGAAACTCCCGTGTTGCAAGCGATACCGGGCGGTGCTTCAGCACGTCCTTTTATCACGCATCATAATGCATTGGATATCCCGTTTTATTTGAGAATCGCCAACGAGTTGTACTTGAAACGTCTGATCGTGGGGGGATTTAACGGCGTGTTCGAGTTTTCGCGGAATTTTCGGAATGAAGGTATGGACCGTACACATAACCCGGAATTTACTTGTATGGAGGTGTACGTGCCTTATAAGGATTATTTATGGATGATGGATTCCACGGAGCGCATGATTGAAGCTGCCGCTATTGCCGTGAACGGAACTACAAAAGCCGTTTTCGGGGAGAATGAAGTGGATTTCAAACCACCTTTCAAGCGGGTGAAGATGTCCGAGGCAATCATGGAATATACCGGGTTTGATATTACCGGCAAGAGCGAGGACGAGATACGTGAGTTTTGTTTGTCTATCGGTTTAAAGGTAGATGAAACCATGGGGAAAGGAAAATTGATTGACGAGATATTCGGGGAGAAGTGCGAAGGGCATTATATCCAACCGACGTTTATTTATGACTATCCAGTAGAGATGTCCCCGTTGACTAAAATGCATCGTAATGATCCGGGATTGACGGAACGTTTCGAGTTGTTCGTGAACGGGAAAGAGGTGGCTAATGCTTATTCCGAGTTGAATGACCCGATCGACCAGTTGAATCGGTTCAAGGATCAGTTGGCTCTTCAAGAGAGAGGGGACGACGAGGCGATGTTCATCGATTATGATTTCGTGCGTGCGCTAGAATACGGGATGCCGCCGACTTCCGGCATGGGTATCGGTATCGACCGTTTGTGCATGTTCTTGACCAATAGCCTGTCTATCCAAGATGTGTTGCTTTTCCCGCAGATGAAGCCGGAAAAGGTGGTCGTGAACGATCCGGACGAGAAGTTTATCGAGTTGGGTATTCCTGCCGACTGGGTACAAGTGGTGCGCAAGGCCGGATTCCAGACCGTAGAGGCTTTGAAAACGGTGGAAAATCCGAACAAGTTGCATCAAGAGTTGAGCGGCTTGAACAAGAAGATGAAATTAGGATTGAAGACTTTGTCACAGGACGAAGTAAAGGATTGGTTCAAATAAGTTCATAAAGTTTATAAGGTTCATAAGGTCTATAAAGTTTTTGTTTTTACCTTATGAACTTTATGAACTTTAAAAACTTTATAAACTATATGATATGGAAATAGTGGATAAACCGCGGATTGGTGTTGTGGGCGGAGGTAGTTGGGCTACCGCAATCGCGAAAATGCTGACAGAAAATAACGGGCATATCAATTGGTTCATGCGAAATATCGAATCGATTAAAGCCTTTAAAGTATTAAAACACAACCCGAGGTATCTGTGTGAAGTCGAGTTCGATTTGGACAAGATCACATTCACGGATGATTTGGACAAGCTGGTAATGAATTCCGACGTGATCGTGTTTGCCATTCCAAGCGCTTTCGTGAGAAATGTCGTGACTTCAAGATTGCAGATCCCCTTGAAAAATAAAGTGATTGTTTCCGCTATTAAAGGATTGATTCCGGATGAGAACTTGACTATCGGGGAGTTCTTTCATCAACAATATGAAGTGCCTTTGGAGCAGATCGTGATTATATCCGGACCTTGCCACTCGGAAGAGATAGCTTTGGAACGTTTGTCGTATCTCACGTTCGCGAGCCAGAATCTGAAAATAGCCCGGTTGGTGGCGCAATTGTTCGAGTGCTTTTACGTGAAGACCACGATATCCGATGATATTTACGGGACGGAGTACGGAGCCGTGTTGAAGAACGTGTTTGCTATCGCGGCGGGTATTTGTCACGGTTTACGTTACGGGGATAATTTTCAAGCCGTGCTGATATCCAATGCTATTCAGGAGATGGAACGTTTCGTGAACACGGTACATCCCATGCAGCGGGACATTAAGTTTTCGGCTTATCTGGGGGATTTACTCGTGACATCCTATTCGCAGTTTAGCCGG
Source organism: Butyricimonas muris (assembly GCF_046365375.1). Taxonomy (NCBI): domain Bacteria; kingdom Pseudomonadati; phylum Bacteroidota; class Bacteroidia; order Bacteroidales; family Odoribacteraceae; genus Butyricimonas; species Butyricimonas muris. Next base: position 333,078 of record NZ_JBKEIT010000004.1, read on the forward strand.
AACCGGACGTTCGGAACGATGATCGGGAAGGGCTATTCCGTGAAATCGGCTCAAATGGAGATGTTAATGATTGCCGAGGGATATTTCGGAGTGAAAGGTATTCACGAGATAAACGAAGAATTTAAGGTGCATATGCCGATCACCAATGCCGTGTATAACATTCTCTACGAGCGTATCAGTCCCACGATGGAGATCCGTTTGCTGACAGATGAACTGAGATAATTTTCAATTGTATGAGGTTTTGGAAGTGTGTACGAAAGGCCGTGCCCGTGGCAATGAAGACGTCGATGTGGTTTTTGAAAATCATGTTGCCGGTTTCTTTGTTCGTGACGTTGCTCTCGTATTTTAATATCCTGCCTTATATATCTTCTTTCGCGGCTCCCCTGTTCACGTTGATCGGATTGCCGGGAGATGCGGCTTTGGTTTTTGTGACCAGTATATTCACGAATATATACACGGTGATAGCGTTGCTTGCCACGTTGGATTTTTCCGTGAGGGAAAGCCTTATTATGGCGACCATGTGCTTGATCTCGCACAACTTTATCGTGGAAACCTTGGTGTTGCAGAAAACGGGATCTTCGGCAAGGGGAATGATATTCCTTCGCGTAGCGGGAAGTTTCGTGGCGGCTATCGTGTTAAATTGGATATTGCCGGAGATGGGTGGTCAGATGATGGCGGAAACGGCAGTCGCGATGAACTTGGGTGATACTTTAATCCATTGGTTGGAGAGTAGTTTGATGTTGTGCGTGAAGATCGTGTTGATGATTACCGGGTTGATGATATTGCAGCGGGTTTTGGAGGAATTTGGGGTGTTGAAGATTCTTTCCTCGATGTTATCGCCGTTGATGCGGGTGTTCGGGTTAAAACCGGATGTGGCATTCCTGTGGCTCGTGGGCAACACGGTTGGTCTGGCTTACGGTTCGGCAATTATGCTGGAATACGCCAAAGAAGGAAAACTGGCACATCAGGAAGCGGATTTGTTGAATTACCATTTGGCGATTTCCCATTCGCAACTGGAAGACCCTTTGTTGTTCGTGGTGATGGGGTTGCCTATAGGCTGGCTGATATTTCCCCGTGTCGTGTTGGCGATAATCGTGGTGTGGATTAGGCGGGGGATTTATGGTTTGCGGGCACACGCACATCCGGTCGTAAAAGTAGAAAACGTTAGTATATAAATATATGAAATATACCATAGAAGAGGTTTTAAACGAAAAGCAGGCAAAAGAATTTCTGGTTTTGCCGGTAGCCTTGTATAAGGATGACAAGAACTGGGTACGACCTTTGGATAGTGATATCACGAAAGTATTTGACAAGGATAAGAATCCTTTCTTTAAACACGGCGAATGTACTCGTTGGTTGCTTCGGGATGAAAGCGGGAAATGTGTCGGACGTGTGGCGTCATTTATCGACGAAGATACTTGCCGGTTAGATTCTTATACCGTGGGTGGTATGGGTTTTTTCGAATGTATTAACGATCAGGAAGCTGCTTTTATGTTGTTCGATCGTTGTCGTGCTTGGTTGGAAGAACGGGGGATGGAAGCTATGGAGGGACCGGAGAATTTCGGGGAACGTAATGAATGGTGGGGATTGTTGGTGGATGGTTTTAAACCGCCAGTATTCCAGATGCCGTACACGCACCCGTATTATGTACCGTTTTTCGAGAATTACGGGTTTCGCGATTACTTCAAGCAATATATTTATCGTACGCCGATGGTGATGGAGAGCCTCTCCGAAGTGGTGATTTGGAAATCCGAAAGGTTGTTGAAAAACGGAGATTATCGGATTATATCTTACCGGGAGATGACACCGGAACAAGCGAAATCTTCTTTTCTTACCATTTATAACAAGGCATGGAATATGGACGTGCATGGTGTGGCAGGCATGGAGAAAGAGCAAGTGGACGTGTTGTTCAAAACATTGAAGCCTGTATTGGATCCGGATTTGCTTTATTTCGCTCATTACAAAGGTGAACCGATAGGATTTTTTATCACGATTCCCGAATTGAATTATATCGTGAAGCACGTGAACGGGAAAATTAGCGGTCTAGGTATTTTAAAATTCTTGTATTATCGCTATCTAAAACCGGGACGTGTCGCCTTGGGATTGATATTCGGGGTTGCCGCGGAGTATCAAGGACGCGGGGTGGAGGCTGCCATGATTTATGCTTTCTGTAAAAGAATGATAGAGGATAAAAAACGATATGATTGGTTGGACTTGAGTTGGGTCGGTGATTTCAATCCCCAAATGATGCATTTGATGCACTATATCGGGGCGAAGCAATCCCAAACGTACATCACGTACCGGAAATTGTTCAGGGATGATATAGAATTTCATCGGTCAGCAGATAAAAAACAAATGAAATCATAAATCATAAATCGTAAATCATAAATCATAAATCGATATGTCTTGGTTAGGTGACCTGTTTTTCGGGCAAGGGGTTGCACATTCTGTTTTGATGTTCGCGATCGTCATCGCCTTGGGAATCGTGTTGGGCAAGGTGAAGGTTTGGGGAATTTCTTTGGGTATCACGTGGATTCTTTTCGTGGGAATTATCTGTAGTCATTTTGGAATGCAGGTAGACGGGCATATTTTGCATTTCGTACAGGAGTTCGGGTTAATCCTGTTCGTGTATTCGGTCGGGCTGCAAGTGGGACCGGGATTCTTTTCTTCTTTCCGGAAAGGAGGAATGACGTTAAACATGTTAGCGACGGGAATCGTGTTGCTGGGTGTTGTCACTACCTATATTATTCATGTTGTCACGGGACTGCCTATCACGACGATGGTTGGAGTCCTGTCCGGAGCCGTGACGAATACCCCGGGACTGGGAGCCGCGCAGCAGGCTTACATGGATGCTTCCGGGATGGAAGACCCGACGATTGCGTTGGGATATGCCGTTGCCTATCCGTTGGGTGTGGTCGGAATTATCTGTTCGATTATGTTGATGAGGGTGCTTTTCCGGGTGAATCTGGAAAAGGAAAATGAGGCGTTGGAACGGGAAGATACGGACAAAGGAAGCAATGCGCAACAGTTTTCCGTGCGGGTGACCAATCCTGCCTTGTTTGGAAAAGATTTGAAGGAAGTAACTCGTTTGATAAACCGGAAGTTTGTATTTTCCCGGGTTTATCACGAAGATGATAGTATTGAACTTGGTTCTTCCGAAACTTGTTTGAGTGCCGGGGATAAATTACTCGTGGTGGCGGCCTTGCAAGACATTGATGCTATCACGGCATTCTTGGGCGAAAGGGTTGAAGTCGAATGGGAGAAATTAGATAAAAAACTTGTATCCCGACGTATTGCTATCACGAAAGCCGCGGTGAACGGGAAAATGTTGGGTGAGATGAAGTTGAGGAATTGTTTCGGGGTGAACGTGACACGGGTGAATCGTGCGGGAGTGGATTTGGTGGCAAGACCGAATCTGCAATTGCAGATTGGTGACCGTTTGACGGTGGTGGGACCGGAGGCGGCTGTCAATAACGTGGCAAAGGTGTTGGGTAACTCTCTACGCCGTTTGCGCGAACCGAATTTGGTACCTATCTTCTTGGGTATATTTTTAGGTATTGTACTGGGAAGTATTCCGTTTACGTTCCCCGGAATCCCGCAACCCGTGAAACTGGGATTGGCGGGAGGTCCTTTGATTATTGCTATTCTGGTTAGCCGTTTCGGGCCTCAATACGGGTTGGTGACTTATACCACCATGAGTGCGAACTTGATGTTGCGTGAAGTGGGTATCGCTTTATTCCTTGCCAGCGTGGGATTGCGTGCGGGAAACGGTTTCGTGGAAACGATTATCAATCAAGGTGGTTATGCTTGGATAGGTTATGGTGTTATCATCACGCTGGTTCCTTTGATTATCATCGGAATCATAGCGCGAGCCGTGTATAAAGTCAACTATTTCACTTTAATGGGATTGATTGCCGGAAGTATGACAGACCCGCCAGCCTTGGCATATTCTAACGGTGTGGCGGGGAATGATGCGCCTTCGGTGAGTTATGCTACCGTGTACCCGCTCACGATGTTCTTGCGGGTATTGATGGCACAATTACTGATATTGCTGTTCGCTTAGGATTCCGCCCCCGATAACCCTATCGCCCCGGTAGAACGCCACGGGTTGTCCCGGGGCAACCGCCCACGCGGGAGAGGAGAGTTGCACGAGAAGCGAGTTGTCGGGGAGCGAGGAAATTTGAGCGTAGCCTTGTGGGTTTAGCCCTAATCCCCGTACTTTTATCTCAATGTCATTCGCCTTGATTTCTTCGGGGCAGATGAAATGAGAGTCTTTCACGACTAGGCGCGTACAATCGAGGGAAGATTTATCACCCGCGATAATCCGGTTTTCGAGGGGATTGATTCGTGCCACGTACTGGGGGCGACCGTCTTTCAACGGGATGCCTCTCTTTTGCCCAATCGTGTAGTTGCCGATGCCGTTATGTTCTCCTACTATTTGCCCCGTGTTGTCCATGATTATGCCGGGGGTGAAGCAGGCCGCGGAACCGGGTTGACGGGCAATAAAATCCCTGTAATCGCTCCCTTCGAGAAAGCAAATGCTCATGCTTTCCCGTTTATCTGCCATTTGCCGGAAATCGTGTTGTCGGGCGTATTCCTTCACTTCGGCTTTCGTGTAATCTCCCAATGGTGTGAGGGTACGGGAAAGGATGTCTTCCCGGACACCCCATAAAAAATAGGATTGGTCTTTGTTGGGATCAACCCCTTTGTGCACGTAATAATGTTTATCGTGAGGAAGAATTTTCACGTAATGCCCTGTCGCAATATGGTGAACTTGTAGTTCATCCGCGAATGAGCGCAAAAGTTCCCATTTGACAAAACTGTTGCAGATAGCGCAGGGATTCGGGGTAACACCGGAGAGGTATCCGCGGATAAATGGTGTGACAACCGTGTCTTGGAAGAGTTTCCGACCGTCAATCCGGTATAATTTTATTCCGGTTCGGGAGCAAAGTTCGTTTAGACTCTCCTCTTGTGACGGTTGTACCTGTGTATCCCATAACCGAAGATGAATACCAATCACTTCAAAACCTTGTTGTTGTAACAAGAGTGCGGTCACGAAGCTATCCACTCCACCACTCAGACCAACGATTATTTTTGTCATGCTTTCTTTGTTTATTGCACAAAAATAATCATTCTCCTGTTGTTTTTCTCGATTAATTTCTCTTATTTTGCAGCACGAAACACGGGAGTGGCTCAGTTGGTAGAGCATCGGTCTCCAAAACCGAGGGTCGGGAGTTCGAACCTCTCCTCCCGTGCAAAGAGGATGCCTTTTGAAGGTATCCTTTTTTGTCATTTATTAGTCATAATAAAAAGAACGGGAGAAGAATATGATAAAATTGGTGATTTTTGATCTGGACGGAACATTGTTGAATTCATTGGAAGATTTAGCCGCGAGTACGAATTATGCTTTGCGGCAGCATGGATATCCGGAGCATGAGTTACCGGCTTATCGTCATTTCGTGGGAAACGGGATAAATAAATTGTTGGAAAGAGCTTTGCCCGAAGCCGTTCGTACGGTAGAAAACGTGATGAAAATACGGGAAGACTTTGTGGCTTATTACTCTATTCATAAGGCAGATTTCACGGCTCCTTATGCCGGGATAGTCGATTTGCTGGGGGAGTTAAAACTGCGGGGTATGTTATTGGCTGTGGCTTCCAATAAGTATCATGCGGCGACGGTTGAGTTGATTCCCGAATATTTCGGGAAAGGAGTTTTCGATTTTGTATTCGGACAACGGGAGGGGATTCCCATTAAACCGGACCCAACAATAGTGTTCGATATTATCAAAGCGGCAGGGGTAAATAAAGATGAAGTACTTTATGTAGGTGATTCCGGGGTGGATATGCAGACGGCAGTGAATAGCGGCGTGACGTCTGTCGGGGTAACTTGGGGATTTAGGGAGCGGAAAGAATTACTGGAAAACGGGGCTTGCCATATCGCGGAACAGCCGTCAGATATATTGGTAATATTGAATGAAAACTGAAAATATATGCTAACTTTGCACTAAACATGGAGCGGCATGGTGCATAGCGGAAAAATATTATCATTGTATAAACAGGATGAAAAGGCGGCGATGCAGTTGCTTTTTGATGTTTATTACGAGCCTCTTCTATTGTATTGTTTTCGAATGATGCATGATACGGAAGAGGCTGAGGATATTGTGCAAGAATGTTTTGTCCACTTGTGGTTCTCTCGGCGGTTGCAGAATTTTAAAGGGGATTTGGAGCGGTTTATGTTTCAAGCCGTGAGATTTCGGGCGATAAATTATATTCGGGATAAGCATCGCCGGGATAAAATGCACGATGATTCATCCGTTGATGAATACATTTTGCCCGGAATCCTCCGTGAAGAGGAAGCTGGGCAAGAGATAGAATTGTTATATCGTATGATAAATCGTCTGCCGGACGAATGCCGAAAAATATTTTTGATGGCTTCTCTTGACGATATGAAATATCAAGAGATCGCGAGTACATTGCGTATCAGTATAAATACCGTGAAAACTCAAATGAAGATAGCGCTCCGATTTTTGCGGGAACATTTGAATAAGGAATCTTTTTCTTCCATTTTGCTTTTCTTCGTTGAAGAATGATTTACAGGTACGATTCTTCCGTGTATTCACGGGGAATTCTCCGTGTTTTCGCTACCTGCTATTGGATTATTATTCGATTGCTATTCGATTGCTATTTGAATAAAATCGTATAGTAATAGATTTATAATAGTATATAAACTTATTAATAGGTTGCCAAATCCCCGAGAATATAGGGAGAAATATGCGAGAAGTGTTGAGATGAATAGAGGGGGCGGAGAATTTTTTGCCAGTACTCATGAAAAAAGTTTATTTTCTTTTCACCCTAAATGAAAAGTGTGGTGATATATTAGTGAACAACCACTAATAATGGGTATGAAAGAGAATGAAATTGATAGGATATTGGCGGATCTGGTAGCGGGAGAGGATATTTCCGCGGAGGAGCGGCAAATCTTGGAAAGTTGGAAAGAGGCTTCCGGGGGAATTTCTCGTTTCGGGCGGGAGATTCAGGAAATAGCTTCTTCCGGTGCGAAGTTACATGGTCGGCGGAAGAGCGCATGCGTTTTTGAACAAGTGGAACAAATCGTGAGAAAACAACGGAGAGTCCGGTTCGTGCGGCACTTCTCGGTGGCGGCGGGTATTGCCTTGTGCTTGGGATTGACAGCCTATTTTATGCTTTTCCCTGGACGACAAACAAATGAATCGGTACAAGTGGTTGCCACGAGTATTATCCCGGGAGGGGCTCGGGCGGAGTTGGTATTGCCGCGGGGAGAGGTGGTTCGATTGGATACTGCCGCGAAAGTGGTGCTTACTGCTGATAGCGTGACTCCGCGAGTGATTAGTGATGGCAATACTTTGATTTACGATGCGGGAGAGAAGGGGGCACAAGTGGAATACCACACGATTCGGGTGCCCCGGGGCGGGGAATATAATTTGCAGTTGGCGGATGGCACGAAGGTTTACTTGAATGCGGGTTCCTCTTTGCGTTATCCCGTGCGGTTCACGGGGAAGCGGCGGGAAGTAACATTGAGCGGGGAGGGATATTTTGAAGTGGCGAAAGACTCGACCCAACCGTTTGTCGTGAGGGCGGGTGACGTGGACGTGCGAGTGCTGGGGACGGCATTCAACGTGAACGCTTACCCGGAGAAGGAAACTGTGGCAACAACTTTGGTTGAAGGGCGAGTACAAGTGAATTACAAGACGGGACAGCAAGTTATACAACCCGGAATGCAACTCGTGTACGATAAGCAGAACGGGAAGGTTGATGTGAGTGTGGTAGACACGGAGGTGTACACTTCTTGGAAAGACGGGTATTATTACTTCAAGCGGGAAGCTCTCGAGAATATTATGGATGTCCTTGTCCGATGGTATGATTTAACGGTTTTTTACCAAAATCAGGATTTGAAGCGTTTGGAATTCGGGGGACGTCTGAAGCGTTACGATGATATTAACTATCTGTTAAAGAAGATGGAAGAAACACGAGATGTTGAATTTGTAATAAAAGGAAACACGATAACCGTGAAAAGAAAAACAGATTGAAGACCTCGGAAATCTTCAACCTGTAATTAATCGAATATACTTTCCGACTCATTTGCACCGAAAGGAAAGTATATCATGTACAATTATAATCACAAAACTATGAAAAAAAGGCGAAACTGCGCTTGGCCATACTATTGGAAGTCATGGCGCAAAATGTTAATGTTTATGAAATTATTGAGTGCGTTATTATTTGGTGTGTGCATGTCAGTGAGTGCCAGTGTGCTGTCGCAAAACGCAAAAGTGACTGTTGACCTGCAAAACGTGACATTAACCACGGTGTTGGAAGAACTGGGTAAACAGTCGAAGTGTGATTTCTTTTATAATTACGCTTTGATGCAGGCGAAAGGTGTGGTGAGCGTGAAGGCTGAAAACCGGGAGCTCGTGAAAGTTTTGGAAGAGTTACTGCCCGGTTTGGGCCTCACGTTTACTTTCGACCGGAATGTTGTTGTTATCCGGGAGAAAATAAGTGACGAGAAGCCGAAATCCGTGCGAGTGAAAGGGTACGTGTACGACAAGCAGAAGCAATCCATGCCGGGTGTGACGGTGAAAGTGGCAGGATTGACGATAGGTACGTCTACGAATGCCAAGGGATGGTTTGCGTTGGATTTGCCTATGATAACCGGAACGTTAGAATTCACTTTTATCGGGTTTAAAAAGAAGACGATTGATTTTACGGAGAAAATGGCGAAGGACACGCTTCGCATCACGATGGAAGAAGATGTTCAAGAATTGGATGAAACGGTTGTCGTGGCTTTCGGTGAGCAGAAAAAGGAGAGTGTGGTCTCTGCAATTACCACTGTGCGCCCGATGGACTTGAAATCTTCCAATAGTGATTTGACTGCCAGTTTCGCGGGAAAGATTGCCGGTATCGTGGGTTGGCAGACGGGAGGTATTCCCGGAGCGTTGACTGAGGAGGAAATGAACACGAAATTCTATATCCGTGGTATCACTTCTTTCCAGACAGGAGCGAATATAGACCCGCTCATTTTACTTGATGGAGTGGAATCTTCGAAATTAGATTTGTCCCGAATCTCACCTGAGGATATCGAATCTTTTTCCGTGATGAAGGATGCTTCTGCCACGGCGATGTATGGTGCCCGGGGTGCGAACGGTGTAATCCTCGTAACGACCAAGAAAGGGGAGGCGGGAAATGTTTATACCTCCGTGCGTTACGAGGCGGTGATGTCTATGCCGACCCGGGAGATCGACGTGGTGAGTCCCGTGGATTACATGAAATTGTACAACGAGGCAAAACGTAGTCGCGATCCGAATGCCGCACCGGAGTATTCCGTGTTGGACATCAGTCGAAGGGAATCCAAAAATTATCCCTCTTGGGTGTATCCCGCCAACGATTGGTACAGCATTTTGTTCAAGGATTACAATGTCAACCATCGTTTGGGTGTGAATATCCGGGGAGGTTCCCGCGTGATGCAATACTATTCTTCCGTGAATTACGTGAGGGATATGGGGATGTTGAAGACCGACAGGTTGAATGAGTTTGACGTGAACATCAAGAATTCGACGCTCTCGTTTCGGGCAAATCTGAACGTGAACCTTCACCCGAATATCAAATTGTTATTGAATTCCGTGACCAACTGGGACAAATACCATGGACCGTTAACAGACGTGAGGGCGGCTTATGAATTGGCATTCAAGGCTAATCCAGTGCGATTTGCGCCTACTTACCCGGCAGATGAAACGTATAATTGGAAGCATATCCGATTTGGAAACTATGGTTCGGGGGGACCCAATGCTAATCCGTACGAGGCTATTCATATGGGATACGTAGATCGGAACCGATATTCTGTGACTAACAAATTGGAATATATCCATAATCTTTCATCTTTACTCAAAGGGCTGGAAGTACGCGGGAGTGTGTCGCTTGCCAACGTGGGGTACTATTACCTTCCGTATCAAACAAAACCTTTCGAGTATGAATTGAGAAAATATGACGAAGGAACCGGTAAGCACACGTTGTATGCATTGAACGGGAATGATGCCAAACGGACAATAGAAATGGGCGACAAGGAGCATACTTCCGAAACCCAATTGACATGGGAATTGCGGGCTCTCCACACGGCGGCATGGGGTGACCACCAAACTAGTCTGACAGCGGTGTTTAACGCTTTGGAGGCATCAAGTTCTGCCCCGGATGATTTTTTAAATTCCGTGGAAAGACGGAATATGGGTTTTTCTATGCGGGGTACTTACGGTTTTAAAGACCGCTATTTTGCAGAAGCTAGTTTCGGGTATAACGGTTCCGAGCGTTTTGCACGGAAAAACAAAGTGGGATTCTTCCCTGCTGGTGGTGTGGCTTGGGTGGCTTCCAGTGAACCATGGATGATGAGTACTTCCAATTGGTTGTCTTTCTTGAAATTCCGCCTCTCTTACGGTAAGGTGGGAAATGATGGGATCATTAATGAGCCGCGTTTCGTGCATTTGGAGCAGGTTACGCACTCGAATTCGCTTCAATCTCTTCGTCCCGGGGTGGATCATGCGTCAGGATGGAATGTTAAAGTTTATGCAAACGAAGATATAAAATGGGAGATCGCCGAACAAGTGAACTTGGGATTGGAAGTGAAGTTATTCAACGGTATTGGAGAATTCACGGTGGATATTTACCAACAAGTGCGCCATAATATTTTGGATTATCGTAGGACGATACCTGCTAATATCGGTATTCAAAGTTTTCAGTTGACAAATATCGGTAAAGCCCGTTCTCGGGGATTGGATTTTTCCGGCAAGATACAGCATGCTTTTTCTCCGGACTTCTGGATTATTTTGAATGGGACTTTCACTTATAATAAGGCTATTTTCTTGGAACTGGACGAAGCAACTGATAAACCCAAGTGGCAGAGTAAAATCGGGCACGAGCTGTCTCAGGCGGTTGGATATATCGATCAGGGATTGTTCCGTGACGAGATGGAGATTGCTAATGCGGCCCATCAAGACGGGGATGTGATGCCGGGTGATATTCGTTATCGGGATATCGATGGGAATGGTACTATTGACATTAATGATGCCGTGCATATCGGTTTTCCGGAAACACCGCGGATTACTTACGGTTTTGGCGGATTTGTCAATTACAAAAATATTGAATTCTCTTTCTCGTTCCAAGGTTCCGGGCGTCGCGGTTTTTTTATTAATCCCAAGAATGTTTCACCTTTTTATGCCGGTACGGTACTTCAGGCAATTGCCGATGACCATTGGACGGTAGATAATATGAGTACACGTCCTTTGTGGCCGCGATTGTCCCCGAATAGTATCACGCACCATAATCCCCAAGAGAATTGGTATAATTACAATACGGGAGCCTACAAGAGTACTTATTTCATGCGAGAGTGTAGTTTCCTGCGTTGCACGGGATTGGAATTGGCGTATAATCTGCCTGACAGGATAAAAAACAAATTGCGAATGCAGAACTTGAAAGTGTTTGTGCGGGCAAACAACCCGTTTATCATCTCTAATTTTGATTTATGGGACGTGGAGTTGGGCGAGAACGGTTTCAATTACCCAATACAAAAAACCTATGCCGTGGGATTGAATTTTAGTTTCTAATGTTAAATGTATTATGATATATGAAAAAGCTATTATGTACTGTCGGCCTTTCCGTTTTGCTTTGGTGCGGATGCAAGGACTATCTGGATATCGTGCCGGAAGGCGATGTTGACACGATTGAAACTATTTTTGAACAGCGAAGTCAGGTGCTCGAATGGGTAGAAACTTGCTATTCGTGGATTCCGGGTATGGCAAATATTCCGAATAATATCGGGTTAACCGGGGCGGACGAATTGGTGGCAAACGATTATTTGCGTTTATATAGAAGATATCCATTCAACTCCTTGTTTATAGGGGATGGACTGCAATCAGCCTCTAACCCGTATTGTGGAAAATGGGAAAATACCAGTTTTTATGCTGCCATCCGTTATTGCAATACGCTCTTCGAACATATCGGGGAGACACACAATATGCAGGAAGAGGAGAAAGCCCAATGGGTGGCAGAGGTAAAGGCTGTAAAGGCATTTTATTATTTTGAATTGATTCGTATGTACGGGTCTATTATCTTGATTCCGCAGAATATAGACGTGACGGCTTCCACTGAAGAGATGAAATTTCCTCGAAGTCATGTGGATACATGTTTCAACGAGGTGGTTCGCCTATTGGATGAGGCGATACCGGTGTTGTATGCTTATAACCAGAAGGAGTTGTCGCGGCGAGGTTATTTCACCAAGGAATCTGCTTTGGCATTGAAGGCGAAAGCGTTGGTGTATCAGGCGTCCGACTTATTTAATGGTAATGAGTTCTATGCGGATTTTACGAATAAAAACGGAGAATTGCTTTTCAGTAAAGTGAAAGACAAGGAAAAATGGCGGCGTGCAGCAGAGGCTTGTGATGAGGCTGTCCGTGTTTGCGAGCAATACGGTTGGGCACTGAAACAGGGCACTTCAGGGAAAGCAACAAATTTATTGAATGTTATGACAGACGTGGAGAATTCTGTATTGATGGATTCTTATGATGAGGTTGGAGAGATTCTTTTTCAGTCAAAAATGCCAAATACAGACCCGTACATAGAAAATCATTTGTACAGTTATATTCTTCCTCGTTTGGAAACGGATTGGAATCATCGGAACGATAAATTGTTAGGTTGTCTTTCTCCTTCCTTGAAGATGGTGGAAATGTATTACACGGAGAACGGGTTGCCGATAGACATGGATAAAAATTGGATGTTTGATGATCGTTACCAAATGGGACGGGAAACCGATATGACCGTTTACACGAAGGTTATTCCCGAGGGAACCGATGTATTGAACCTGCATTTGCGGCGTGAACCCCGTTTTTATGCTTGTATTGCGGCTGACCGTACTTATTGGCAGCGGGGAGGAGAGAAAGTGAATGCTTGGGATGCTGATAATAATTTGTTGGTGCAAGCTTACCGGGGTGAGAAATTCGGATCGGTTTATGCTTCTATTGTTACACAGACGGCTCAAAATCAAAGCGGGTATTGGCTGAAAAAACATACCTATTCGGATATTCGGACTAATCAATACCCGCAGAATGTTCAAACGAAAGCAAACGCTCCTTTCCCCTTATTGCGTTTGGCGGAATTGTACCTGATGCAGGCGGAGGCATGGAACGAGTATTTGGATGAGCCGGATAATCGGGTGTACGATCCTATCGACAAAGTACGGGAACGGGCTGGTATTCCTGATGTTCGGAAAGCTTGGACGGAATACAGCACACACCCGGAAATGGTGACGACAAAAATGGGTATGCGCACGATTATTCGTCGGGAAACAAATATAGAATTAGCTTTCGAGGGGCACCGTTTTTGGAATCTTCGTCGTTGGAAGATTGCCCATGAGGAATTGAATGAGCCTCTGTACGGTTGGAATGTGTTGGGAGAGGATGCCGAGACGTTCTATAATCACGGGGAGCCTGTGATTGTATGGCGTAAACGAGGATTTTCTGCTCCGAAGGATTATCTTTTCCCCATTCGTAGCGAGGAAGCACAAGTGTCCGGTGTGGTACAGAATCCGGGATGGTAAATGAATTTAAAATTTGAAGTGATATGAAAAATTCAATATTGATATTATTGCTGATATTCGGGTTGTTCGCGTGCGACGACGACGAGACTCGTTTGGATGTTTCTATTCCTGAAGATAGTATTTGGTTTACTCCGGTAAACGGAGGGGCGGTAATGCATTACAATATCCCCGGTCCCACGGATATTTATGCCGTGCGGGCACGTTACACGGATGCACAAGGAAAAATGATGGAGGTATCTTCCAGTGTTTTCGTTGATACACTTTCCCTTTTAGGATTTAATGAGGCCCGGGAGAATGTCCCGGTGGAAATCGTGTTCACGAATAAAAACAACGTGGAGTCGGAGCCTATACACCGTACGTTTAGCACCTTGGTTTCCGGTCCGTATGCTTTTCTCGATAACGTGGAGATTGAAGAAGCTTGGAACGGGGTGTATTTGCGTTCCAATTACACGGGAGAAGTGACGGGGCTGGTCAACGTGTACTACGTGGGACTAAATGCTTATACCCAGAAAATGGATACTTTGTTCGCGGATCACATGACGATAACGAGTGGAGAAAGTGAACAGTTTTTCGAAATAAACTTTGATGATGAGGAAAATACTGTTATCGTGGAAGCGGAAGATTACAGGGGATACATTGCGCATAAGCGGATTTGGAAGGGAATAAAAGGTTATGCTTCGGAACAATTGCCTGCTTCCGAGTTCGAGGTGACAGATCCGGGGAATTGGAGTTTGGAGGATCCAACTCAGAAATTAGGTATTCAATACCTGACGGATGGAGACATCAAAGGTGCTACCCGTCTGGCAAACGGTAAATCTGCGGAATTTTTCACGTATTGTACTAAAAACGGTGCTATGGGAAGTTATGTGCTGGTCGACATGAAACAGTCCCGTGTAGCGGCTTCCGTGCGTTTGTATTTGTTTTTTAGCATGAATGATGCCGGTATATATACGTATGGCCCATTTAATCAAAATTATAATGACAGGTTGCCATGTGATATCAAGATATACGCCTCGAATGATGCTAATGATGATGCCGGTTGGGTGTTATTGGGAAATTATTACACGAATCCGAATGAACCTGCTGCCAACGGATGGGGAAATAGTTATGTGGGTCCTTTGAAAACTAAAGAACAAATGGATGCTATTGATCCGCGTTATTGCGAGGTGGTTTTCAAATTGAGCGAGGACACGTACCGATTTTTGAAAGTACAGGTAGATGATGTGTTTAACACGAATCCGATTTTCTCCAATATGAATGAGAATGTGTCCTACCATGAATTGGAAGTTTACGTGAAAAAAGAGAATTAAATTATGAAGCAGATATATTTATTATTAGGCATCGTACTTCTTGCTTTGGTTGGGTGCCGCGAAAGTTTGGAAGACACGATTAGCGATTATACCGGAGACGGACCGGTTCGCTACGTGGGTATGTGTTCGAACGTGACCGTGGAGTCCGGTTGGAAACGTCTGACTGTAAAATGGAAAAATAGCTTGGATCCTAATGTAGTGGAGAATAAGGTCACTTGTTCTGCGGGTTCTTACGTGTTCGATACGGTGGTGCCGGCAGCAGTAGAAGAATGTGTGATCCGTGGGTTGGAGGATGCTTCTTACGAGATTACTGTGAGAGCTATTGACGATAAAGGGAATGCTTCGTTGACAACGAATGAGGTGAAATATGGTCGGCCATACACGGACAATCACGAAGAGGTGATCGGATTTACTCGCGGGATCATGAAACACTTTTTCGTGAAAAACAATTTGGTATTGTTTTACGGGACATGGAATGCAAATATTGAGCGTTTCTGGTTGGAATACACGGGTACGGACAACGTGAAACGGGAGCATGAATTGAATGCAGCCGAATTTGCGAAGAAGTTTGTTCTCGTGGAAGATGTGCAGGTTGGAAAGCCCGTCGTGTTAAAACGGCGTGGACGGTTGGCGAATTGCCCTGACGAGATTGCTTTTGCGGATTACACGTTGCCACATGAACCGACGTTACTTTCCGATTTCAAATTGGCGATGCGTGAACGTTACGGGGAAACTGATTTTAAGGCTGATTTTTTGAACCGGACGGAATTGGAGTTGGATTATGACCTTGTTTCTTTGGAGGATATTTTGGCATTCCCGAATCTCACGAAGTTGGTATTGGGTAAAAATCGGTATATGACTAGTGACAAGATGACGAATTCCAGCGAATTATCCGATTCGAAAAGGGCATTGAGCCTTTTTTGCCTTGATGTGGCGGGAAAATTTCTGCAGGGATTGGAGGTCGAGCGTTATAACACACATTATTTTCCCGAGGGTACGGCAGGAATCACGGACATGAAGGATGCGAATTTGGTAGATTTAGATGCGTTGACAACCTTGGATATGACGGGTTGGACGGTAAACTGTTCGCCGGAGGTACCGGGTTTCGATGGGAATAGTTTGTTGGACGATAATGCCAAGACAATTTGGAAACCTCTCCAGCATTCCGGTACTGCACGTACTTTTGAATTGACGGTTGATATGAAAAGTATTCGCTCGATAAATGGTTTGAAAGTGATGCAGGCCGATGTTGCCGGTGTTGATATTAACTTTTTACCGATAGGAGTGAAAATCCGCGTGTCCGGAAATGGGATAGATTGGCAAAACCCCACTTACGTGGAGGAAAATACTTTGGGAGGAGCCCCGGGAGAGGCCACCTTGATTCGGTTTAATCGGCAATATGATATTCGTTATATCCGGGTGATGGTGTCAGATCGCCGTTATCAAACGAGCAACCAAGCTAGTTTAGGAACTCTTTTGGGAGATATCGTTCCGTTTCAGGAATAATTGTTGAACAAATTAGGTAAAATAATGAATAAAATATTAGGAATAATCATGTTGGTCATGGGAGTATCCATGACCGGCATGGCACAGGAGGGGTTTAAAATTACCGCTCAAACCCAAGGTATGGCTGATGGGAAAATGTACTTGATATCGGATGCTGCCGATACGTTGGCGATAGCGGATATGGAGAACGGGGCTTTTGTCCTGACCGGGAAAGTCGACGTGGGGCAAGTGGCTTACATTATGACGGCAGATCGCAAGGGCGTAATTCCGGTGATGTTGGAAAATGCGGAGTTCAACGTGACGGCTAATGCGCAAATGGTGTACGTGGAAGGAGGGGCGATGCAGAGTCTTTACAATGATTTCCAGTCAATCAATGCCAGCTTGTTGCAGGAAAGAAAACGTTTGGAAAAAGAAATGCAGGCTGCCATGCAGGAACAAAACCAGATGAAAGCACAGGCGCTGAACCAGCAGTACGAGCAATTCATGAAGAGGGCACAAGAGGCGGAGATGAATCTTTTGAAAGCGAATAACAACACGTTCGTGGCGGCTTACGTTATTACTCAATCCATGCAGCAAGTGAGTCCTGAGTTTTTGAAAGAGAGGTATAATTTGTTAGGTGATGAGGCGAAGGCGTCTGCTTCGGGAATGGCGATAGCGGATATGATTGCCCGTTACGAGATGTTGGAACCGGGACACGTGGCACCTAATTTTATCACTCAAACGGTGGAAGGTGACACTATCTCTTTGCATGGCATCAAGGGGAAAGTGAAGATTTTGGACTTTTGGGCATCATGGTGTGCTCCTTGCCGTCAAGAAACCCCTAATCTGGTGAAATTGTACAAAAATTACCGGGGTAAGGGTTTGGAAATCTTTAGTGTTTCTCTTGATAAGCAACCACATGATTGGGCAAAAGCGATCTCCGAGGATGGCATGATATGGAAACATGGTATCGACCCGAATTCCCAGATTGCCGGTCTGTATTGTTTGAAAAGTATCCCTTGCATGATATTGTTGGACGAGAATAACCGTATCATCGCCAAAAATCTCCGCGGGGCACAACTCCAGAAAAAAGTAGCAGAATTGCTGAAAAAATAATAGTCTTTTTCTGATGAACTATTTGTGATGAGGTGTGTTTTTACACACCTCCCTTGCTAATATTGGGATGCGTGAAATATAAGAGTCGAAAAATTGTCCTATCTTTGCAAAGATGACATTAAAATGTAGTGTTATGATGAAATACCCGATAGGCATCCAGAGTTTTGACCAGATAATAGAAGACGGTTATGTTTATGTAGACAAGACCGATTTGGTTTATTCCCTTGTGAAAGAAGGGAAGATTTATTTTCTTAGTCGTCCCCGGCGTTTCGGGAAAAGTTTGTTGGTGTCCACGTTGAAGAATTATTTTCTGGGACGGAAGGAACTTTTCAAGGGACTGGCGATAGACGAGTTAGAAAAGGACTGGTTGGAGTATGCGGTGTTTCATATCGACTTCAACGGTAGTAATTTTCTGAAAGGTGGGACTTTGGAAAATGTGATCGATTCCTATATCTCGGGATGGGAGAAAGAATACGGAATCGTGGAAGAGGAAGGAACCGACCGGGGAATCCGTTTTATCCGCTTGCTGGAGCGGGTGCACTTGAAAACGGGGCGCCGTGTCGTGGTATTGATAGACGAGTACGACAAGCCTTTGCTCGACGTGTTGGACACGGGTATGGAAATCGATGTGGATGGCAACCGGATGCTGCTGGAAGAGTGGAATCGTGGTGTGTTGAAGGGATTCTACTCGGTATTCAAGGCTGCCGACGAGCATTTGCAATTTGTTTTCTTGACGGGTGTGACTAAATTCTCGCAGGTCAGCGTGTTCAGCGGTTTCAATCAACCGAAAGACATTAGCATGGATGGTCGTTACGAGGCACTTTGCGGTATCACGGGTGAAGAGTTGGAAAGTTATTTCGTGGAGCCGATAACGGAAATGTCTAAACTATATAGTTGTGATGTATCGAAGATGAAGCAATTATTGAAGCGACAGTATGACGGTTATCATTTTAGTCCGCGTATGGTGGATGTTTATAACCCGTTCAGTTTGCTGAACGCTTTTGGTTCGATGATGATACAGGACTACTGGTTCAGTAGTGGTACGCCGACCTATCTCGTTCGTCTGTTGCGTCACACGAATGAAGATTTGGACGAGTTGACGGGGCGTTACTACGAACCGCAAGAGTTTGTTGATTACAAGGCGGATGTTGAGAAGCCTTTGCCAATGATTTATCAGAGTGGCTACTTGACGATAAAAGATTATAATTGGGAAGATAACACTTTCCTGCTTGACTTCCCGAATAACGAGGTAAAGAAAGGTTTCGTGACGGTGGTCGCCAGGCGATTACTTTAAATCTGCCGTTGAGGCGGGTTCGTGGGTAAGGGAGGCTGTTGCAGCCTTGAAGAAAGGTGACTTGGAGAGATTCCGTCGCCTGTTAACCTCGTTTTTGAGCGATATTCCTTACACGATGCGTCGGAAGGAAAACGAGCGGGAGAAAGAGCGATATTTTCACTATACTTTTTACTTGATCTTGCGTCTTGTAAGTGTTTATACAGTCTACACGGAGAAAGAGCAGAGCGAAGGGCGGGTGGATTGTATCGTGGAAACAGACAAGTATATTTATATTTTTGAATTCAAACTGGACGGCAGTGCTGATGAAGCCCTTCATCAAATCGAGGAGAAGGGGTATGTCCGTCCATATCTAGATGATTCCCGTAAACTCTACCGTATTGGCGTGAGTTTCTCCTCGGAAACCGGCACCGTAGAGGATTGGAAAATGGTTGAATAAAGATATATGTTAGGCAAATGTGCGAGAATGCGGTATGAGGGGTGAAGCCTTAATACTTCTTGAATTTTGTTTGTACGCAACGTGAATTGGTGGACAAGAGGGAGGGCATGTTGCGACATGCCCTCGTATTTAATATTTGAATGAACTTCCACCCAGAAATTCTCGAAGAATCGAAGTGGGCGGGATTTCTCGAGTTGGTACCGTTTGCACGTACGAGAAGAATTTCAGCAAGCGGGTTGCTTTCGAGTGTTCCGGGTATTTTACCAGAACTTCTTCCAACAGGGGGACGGCTTGTTGTTTCAACGCACCGAGTTCGTACGCCAATGCCGAGTTGAACATGACATCTGCTTCTTCTTGATAGGGAACGATGTGTTTTTGTTCCCCGGAAAGGACGCTTTCCCATCTTTTCAGCGTATCCAAAGCCGAGTAACCGCGGTATTTGTGATCTCTGACCATGCGGCGAATCAAGCGATTGTCCGACGGGTTAATGATATTGTGATCATCGATAGAGATAGCGGTCAGAGCCGAGATAAATATCTTGAACAGACTCTCTTGCGGGAGATATTCGGTTAATTTAGGGTTCAACCCGTGGATTCCTTCCACGATAATCACGTTGTTCTTGGATATTTTTAATTTTTCACCATCATAGAAGCGTTGTCCAGTTTCGAACGAGAACTTGGGGATTTCGACTTCCTCGCCTCGCAACAGTCGAACGATATTGTCATTAAACGTGCTGATATCTAACGCGTCAATGGTTTCAAAATCATATTCGCCTTTTTCATCTTTAGGAGTTTGTTCCCGGTTCACGAAATAATTATCCAACGAGAGATTGACCGGCTTGATACCGTTTACCAGAAGTTGGATAGCCAGTCGTTTGCCGAAAGTCGTTTTCCCGGATGAAGAGGGACCGGCGATTAATATTACTTTTAGTTTTTTCCTTCTTTTCCGGATCATGTCGGCGATCAAAGAAATTTTCTTCTCGTGAAGCGCTTCGCTGACTTTAATCATTTCGCCGGCATGGCGGTGTTCGATGGCTTGATTCAAGTGCCCGATTTGCGAGACTTCCAGTACTTTACCCCAGCGCTTGAATTCGCTGAACGTGTTATATAGTTTTTCCTGCGGGTAATACGGAAGTATCTCGGTCGGGTTCATCCGGTCGGGAAGCAAAAGCAACATTCCGTCTTTATAGTCCATCAGATCGAATACTTTCAGGCATCCGGTAGAGGGAGCCAATGTCCCGTAGAAATAGTCGCACGTGCCGTCTATTGAATAAACAGAGGTGAATAGTTTACCCCGGGATGAAAGTAAGAGTTCCTTGTCTTTCAGTCCTTGGCGTTTAAATAATTTGATGGCTTCTTCCGTCGGGTATTCCGTTCGCGTGATTTCGTAGTCATGATCAATGATGCGTTGCATTTCCGCTTTGATCGTGTCGATCCGTTCACCCGTGAGGATGATGTCCTTGTTTGCCAGACGGCAGAATACCCCGTTGGAGAGTTGATACTCCACGATTAGGGTTTTCTTCCCGAAAAGATTGATTACCGCCTTGTAAAGTACGAACAACAGCGACCGCGTATACACGCTGTACCCGTCCAATGTAGTTACGTCTACAAAGTTGACGTATTTCGGGTTATATATTTCATAATGAAGGTCACGCACCTCGTTGTTGACCAAGGCACCCAATATGTTTTGGTGATTATCGGGGAACACGATTTTTTTGAATTCTTTCAAGCTGGAGCCTGTCGGAATCTGATAGGCTTCCTGTGTATTTTCACAAAATACAATTATTTTATTTTTTTCCATGTTTCGAGTCATTTATGTAATTCACATTGACAAAGATTGCAAATAACGTGCCGCAAACTTTATTTATATGCTTCCTTGTTTTCCGGGATCAATATATAGTAAGTTTTATGTTTTCCGTTTTTTAATGATGTTTGTCTGAGCCATGGGTTGAATCGTTTCAACGTTTTGTACGTGATCCCGTGTTCTTGGGCAAAGTCCGCCAAGTCCTTGATTGATTTGGTTACCTTGACTTGTGTTGTCGGCTCGATGGGGTATTTGATCCCCACGTGGAAGTTGTACAAGTGAGGGTTTTCCATGATCTGTTTCAGCGCCATCATGCGGTAGACGTAGCGACCCGTTTCTTCCCCCATTAGCAGGTCGTAGAAGTACTTCTCTTTCTGGCGGTCTATTTGTTTGGAGAGCATATTCATCCCTCCGTTGTAGGACGCGGCAGCCGCTGTCCACGAACCGAATTTCTCGTGTGCTTTTTTCAGGTAGGCACAAGCGGCACGGGTGGCCTTCTCGATATGGTAGCGTTCGTCCACGTCGTTCGTGACTTCAAGCCCGAGTTCTTTTGCCGTACCGCTCATCAATTGCCATATCCCGACGGCTCCCGCGTAAGATACCGCTAAGGGGTTGAGGCTGCTTTCAATGACGGCGAGGTATTTGAAATCGTTCGGTATGCCCTCTTCTTTTAAGATAGGTTCTATGATATGGAAATAGCGGGGGGCATTTTTAATTACCTGTATCGTGTGTGAATGAAGATTCGTGTTGACGATCAATTCTTTCTTGAATGCTTCAATCACGTCGATTCTTTCCAAGGGGACCCGTTCCCCCGCCAGATAGAATGTGTCGGGACAAAATACGTCTGACGGCAATAAGAAATGCGGTATATATTCCTCTTCTTCCGGTTCCTCAAACTCCTGCTTGTAGACGTAGTATCCGATTATGGCGCTGTTTATTAAGACTAGTATAGTCAAGAATGTTATTATAATATTTTTTTGCACGGCTAATGAATTTATATTTTTCGAATATACGGGTTTTTCCCTACTTTTTGTTGCAAAAATAGAGAAAAAGAGTTTATAAATCCTTTTACAGTTTTTTCTGTTGCCATTTCACGTATCTCAAGTAAAACCAAGAAACGATACCGATAAGCATGCCATAGGTGACCTCGACAGTCCACACGAATTCCACGTTAGCGTGCACGACGGTGGTAAGCAGCCA
Source organism: Butyricimonas muris (assembly GCF_046365375.1). Lineage (NCBI taxonomy): Bacteria > Pseudomonadati > Bacteroidota > Bacteroidia > Bacteroidales > Odoribacteraceae > Butyricimonas > Butyricimonas muris. Next base: position 355,334 of record NZ_JBKEIT010000004.1, read on the forward strand.
TGTCTGGAATGTGTAGAACACGAGTACGAATGATTCGAGTATCAAGGCATGAGTCGTGTTACCCGTTCCGGATATGGCTTCAAAGAACGTGATCCCGAAGCAGAAGCTGAGCGCGGCTAATCCGACCACGTAAAGGGAAGGCATGGAGGCGGTAATCAGATCACTGCTGTTGGAGTAGATAGATAACACCTGTTGCGGGAAGATATAGCATATCAATAACACCGGAAGCACGCTTAGCATGGCGAGTTTCATGATCCGCCGCAAGGTAGGCATGATCTCCGGTTGCCGTTGTTCCCCGATGAGTCGGCTGGTAAGGGTATTGGCTGTCGCTCCGTAACCGAAGACGGGGATAAGTATCAGCATATAAACGCTACGGACGACGATCGTGATGGCGATAGGACGTTCGCCCATGTGCTCGATGAGCATGAAAAAGATGTACCATGTCCCGAAAGACAGTAGTTTTTGCAACATGGTGGGGAACGCTGTTTTAAGCACGGTCAGCATGAGCCATCCTTCCAGTTTGTGGAAGGAGAATAAGGCGTACTGTTTGATGGGGAGTTTCAGCAACGTGTAGAAAATAAAAATCAAGAACGCCGATATTTCAGCCATGACGGAGGCTAGGGCGGCTCCGCCGACTCCCATCTCGGGGAAACCGAATTTACCGAAGATCAACAGATAATTGAATACCACGTTGATCGTTGCCATAGCGGCAGTGGAGTAGCCTATGATTTTCGTGTTGGAGAGCCCGATATATAAAGCCCTGAACAAGAAGTTGAAGCACACGAATATAATCCCGTAATGGCGGTATGACATGTATTCCATCGCCGCCTCGTAGATATTGGGCGACTGTATGGAAGCTCCCAAGAGGACATCACTGAAATATCGTTGAATGAGGAATAGCGACGTGGATAGCAGAAACACGAAACATAACCCGTGCTCGAAAACAACCCCGATCCGGTTCAGACGTCCTTCTCCCAACCGCCGTGCCACGATGATCTGGATCCCGATGGAAAATCCCCATGCCAGCGTGGAAAACACGTAATAGTAGATTCCTGCCATGGCGGAAGCACCTAGGGCGATCTCGCTGACACGCCCCAGAAAGGCGGTGTCCGTTAAGGTAATGAGTGTTTGTGCCAAACTTCCAAGGATAATAGGGTAGGCTATATTCCAAACTGTTTTGTTCGTGATGACCGTCTTCATGTGTTCTTGTTTTGGCTGCAAAATTAACGGATAATCTTTATAAATTGCAGAATAAATCGTAACTTCGTGGGTTGTAAATTTAAATTCAAGCAAAAATGACAATAGAAGAGCAAGTTAGTAAGGGCATCATGGCAGCCATGAAAGCGAAAGATACGATCCGCCTTGAGGTTTTAAGAAATATAAAGAAGGTCTTCATCGAGGCTAAATCCGTGGCAGGAGCCCCGGAGCAGATTGCCGACAGCGAAAGTATCAAGATCATCCAGAAATTGGCAAAACAAGGACGGGAGTCTGCCGAAATTTACAAGCAACAGGGGCGTGAGGATTTGTACGCTCATGAAATAGCTCAAGTGGAGGTGATGAACGAGTTTTTGCCGAAACAGTTGAGTGAAGATGAATTGCGTGTTGCCTTGAAAGGAATTATCGAGAAAACGGGTGCAACTTCAGCCAAAGAAATGGGAAAAGTGATGGGTGTTGCTACCAAAGAGTTGGCCGGAATAGCTGACGGCAAAATGATTTCCGCTATTGTAAAAGAGTTGTTGGCGTAATCACGTGCTAATAAGTCCGCGTAAGATCGGGGTATTTTATTGATTCCGTCTATGACGTGATTGAAAATAAGTATCAGGAATGGGGAGGAATTGAGTAAATAATTCCGATCTTTGTATAAGATTAAAATGAAAGAAATGGCTACTGTGAAAGATTGGACTGCTCATGTTATTAAACAGGCAGAGATTGATAAGTATCTGGTTGACGGGAAAGATTTTATTGACGAGGAAAAGATATTTGAAGAGATCGAAAAGGGCAAGAACCCCGATAAGCAACGAGTGCGCGATATTTTACAAAAATCGCTGGAAATAAAAATATTGACGCCTGACGAGACGGCTACTTTGTTGAACGTGGAAGACCCTGAACTCTTTCACGAGATGCAAGAGGCTGCCTTGGAGGTGAAGAAAAGAGTGTATGATAACCGTATCGTTTTCTTTGCCCCGTTATACTTGTCGAATTTGTGCGTGAATAGTTGTAAATACTGTGGTTTCCGGGCAGAAAATAAAGAGGAGATTCGCCACGTGTTGTCGATGGACGAGGTGCGGGAGGAAACGGCCGCGGTGATCGACGAGGGACACAAGCGAATGATTGCCGTGTATGGCGAGCACCCGAAAAACGGGGCTGACTATATAGCCGAATCTATCTCCACGATTTATTCGGTGAAACGGGAAACTCCTACCGGGAACGGTTTTAATAATATCCGACGGGTGAACGTGAACGCGGCACCCATGGAGATTGCCGATTTGAAGAAATTGTGGAGAGCGGGTATCGGTACGTTCCAAGTGTTCCAAGAAACTTATCACCGGGAGAGATACGCGGAATTGCACCCGGCCAACACGGTGAAAGGGAATTACCGTTGGCGTCTTTACGCGATGCATCGTGCCATGGAGGCGGGAATCGACGATGTGGCTATTGGGGCGCTGTTCGGGTTGTACGACTGGAAGTTTGAAGTGATGGGATTGTTGCATCATGCTTTGGATTTGGAACGCCAGTTCGGTATCGGACCGCACACGGTGTCTTTCCCGCGCATGCAACCGGCCCCGGGGTCTTTCTTGAGCGAGAATTCTCCTTATCTGGTCAGCAATGACGCCATGAGGCGGGTGGTTGCGGTGTTGCGTCTGGCGATCCCGTATAGCGGGTTGATCGTGACTGCACGCGAGGAACCGAACTTGAAACGGGATTTACTGACTCATTTCGGGTGCACGCAAACCGACGCTTCTTCAAAATTGGGTATCGGGGCTTACGCCAAAAAATTGAAACAGGAGGAGAATATCGAGAAAGTCCAATTTATGTTGGGTGACCAGCGTTCTCTCGATGAAGTGATACGGGAATTGGCTAACGACGGGATGATTACCTCTTTCTGTACTGCCGGCTATCGTTGCGGGCGTACAGGAGATAAGATCATGACCCTGTTGGAAAAAGGAGTCGAGGGTAAGTTCTGTAAGTTAAACGCTGTTTTGACCTTCCGGGAGTACTTGAATGACTATGCTTCTCCCGCGACCCGTGAGATCGGCGAGAAACTGATCGAGCAGGAATTAAGAGAGATCGAGGCTACCCCCTTCTTTAGTAAGAATAAATTACTCCCGACCTTCCGTTCATATTACGACCGGATCGCGAGAGGGGAAAGAGATTTATACATGTAATTTACAATTTTAGATTTTAAATTTTAGATTGAAATAATCCATGAAATTTAAAATCTAAAATCCATAAATTTAAAATTAAAACGGAAGTTTGAGCGTAATTCGTTCGGCTTCCTTTTTTCTTTTTATTTCTTCCCGTTCACCTTTGCGGAACACGTAGACAAGTCCGAAGCGTTCGCATTTTTGGCGGCGTTCTTCTTCGTCGTCTATATCGGCGTAATGTGCCTCGATTTCGTTCCACAGGGAAAGAATATATTCGTCTGCTTCACTCCGGTATTGCGCTACTTCGGCACTACAGCGGGCAGAGTTTTGTTGGAATTGTTTTTGAGAAGCGTAGGCTTGCTTGAAGTTCTCGTAATTTACTTTAACCAAAGCGATAGAGGGACTATATATCGGATTTCCGCCCCCTTTACGGGTGCGTTCCTGTTCTCCGGCTATTATTTTTGCACCCCATTCCAACAAATCTTGGTCGGAAACGAGTGAAGGAAGTTTGGTATCATCTTCCGCTATATCGTAAAATGTACGCGCGATAGGTTTTAACTCTCCTCGTGCAATAGTAAAATTCAGCACTTGCAAAAAGTGCGATATATATAGTTTGGCTTTTTTAGTGTATTCCCCGTATTTCCGGCTATTTACCATTTGTTTTTCTCTGGCACATTGTGAATTTGTGATTGCCGTTTTGAATTTCGGTAAAAAGAATTCAATTTTTTGCCTTAGGCTCAAAGAAAACGGTAAATTATTGATATCAGAGAAATCCTCTTTGTTCAAGGCCGTTTCCAATGCCCTTATCCTCGCTGCATCTGTATTCGGTAATCTTCTGTAAGGCATGTCTTTAATAATTAATAAAATGATGATCGAAACTCTGATGCGAAGGTATGAAAAAAATAAAAGTAAATCAATATTCGCCTGAGGTATTTTTAGATTTACGATTTATGATTTTAGATTGAATGATTCTTTAACCACGAAATCGTAAATCATAAATCGTAAATCATCTTGGGATGGTATTTCTATAATGGGTATAGTTTTCGATGATGTTATTCACGAAGTTGAAGGTTTGTTTGCCGTCGCAATAGCCGTTGCGGGACAGGGTGTCCCGGTATATTTCGGGGCGGGATTTGTAACGGATGAAGTAATCTACATTATTATTCCAGATATTCGGGTTTTTCCCGTAGGATTCGGCTAATCTCATGGCGTCGAACACGTGTCCCGCTCCGGCATTGTACGCGGCTAAAGTAAATTTGATCCGGTTTAAGGTGTCGAGGTCATATTTGGTAAACATTTTTTCAAGGTATTGGAGATAGTAACTTCCTACTTTGATGTTATCTTCCGGCTCTATGTAATCTTCGAAACCGAGTTGCAATGCGGTTTCCGGCATCACTTGCATTAATCCGACAGCCCCGTAATTGGATGTCGCTTCCGGGTCGAATCCGGATTCTTGGAAAATTATGGCAGCCAGCAAACGCCAATCCCAACCTATTTTGGCGGCTTCTTTTTTGATGATCGGGTCAAAGCTGGATATAATCCCGTTTTTTAATTTGTAGTATTTCGAGTTGTGGAGCGAAGTGACGTAACTGCTTTTGTAATAGCGGTTGTAAAGTACGGGAAACTTTTCCCTTTTCTTCATGGCACCCAACCATTGGTTTACTTCATGGAGCAGGTATTTTGCTTTTCCGGCTACTGCCCACGCCACGGGTTCCGCTCCCGATAATTCCAGCGAGTAATCTATGTGTGTCATGTATTGGGCTGCGATCTGCGCGATATTTTTATCTATCACGGTAAGTGGAAGCTCACCTTTCTCTACTTGCAGGAGGATATCTTCATAAGTAAGATATTCTACTTCCGTGATCTTTAAATTCAGTTGAAGAGAATCACTCAATTCCCGGAGAAAACTTTTGTATGTAGTACCCTCTTGAACGAAAATTTCTTTTCCTCGTAAATCTTGTATGTCCCGTATTAAAGAATCTTGTTTCTTGTTTTGTACCAGTACGTTACTCGTGTAGAATAACGGGTCCGTGAAACTGATTTGTTCTTTCCTGCCGTCCGTAACCGAAAGACTCATGGCTACCAGATCGTATTTCCCCTCGTTTAATTCCCGAAGACAATCTTCCACGTTGGAATTGACCTCGATATGTAATTTAACATCGAGAAAATCGGCGAGATCTTTAACCAGATCGTAATGAAAACCTTTCGGGATGCCTTTATACACGTAGTAGTCTGTCGTGTTGTAATAAGTACATACATTTAAGACGCCTCGTCGCTCGATTTTTTCCAGCGTCCCGGCATCGGGTATAATAAACGGTTCTTCTTCGCGTTTTGTCTCGCAGGCCGATAAACAAAACCAGAATAACCAAGTGTATGTAATAACTCTTATTATATACATGGTGCAAAGATACGAAATAAAATGGAAATCGTGTAGTTGTTGATTTCGAGAGGTCTATTCGAGAAATAACATTGTTACCCTTGCTCTATTCTTGCTCTACCCATTCGCTACCTCATGAACGTATCATGAACGTATCATCTTCGTAGCATAGACGCTCACGAGTGTTTATGCTGCGAAAGAGTAGGGTTTTTGATATGAGTACGGGCGAGCGAATCCCTAGAGAACGGTCAAATGCACCTCGGCGGACGTTTTAATCAAAGAAATTCCAACGGATGCCGAATTTTACTTTGGCGGGGTTGATCGGGTAGGTGTAGGCGGAAAAGTAATCCCGACTTCCTAAGCGCTCGTTGGCATGCTCGTATTTCACGAACAGGTCGGCACGTTTGATGTTCAGCGTGAGGAACACGTCGAGTTTTGGGTAGTTGCCGGTCTTCTCGATATCTTGGTTGTAGAACTGCATGATACTCGGGTCGTAGGCGTTGGAATAGAACGAGGTGTTGTAGAACAAGTCTATACCGATTTGCAGTCCCAATACTTTTTTAAATAGACGGTTTTGGTAGTAGTTGTGGGAGTATAGCGCAACTTTGGGAAGTTGCAATACTTCGTCCTTGTTACAGATCTGGTAGTACACTTTTTGATCGAAGTAGAATTTACCTAATCTGAAAATTTGTTTCGCCCATGCCGTGAATACGACTAAATTACCGTCATATTGACGGGGATAGGCCGTGGTGTCGAAATAGATATAGTTTTTCGTGTTGTTCAGAGCGATTCCGACTTCGGTACGGAGGCGTTTGTTGTTATAGTGTCCTTTGATGTTGTAGGCATGGATTTTGGAGAAATTCGTTTCCCATTGGTTGTGATTTCCCGTGTATTGGTCATAATAGCGGTTGGGGGTGGTTGTTTCCAATAGGGCATACGCCGTCACGGATGAATTTCTGTTTCGGCTTAGGTGTTGGACGATTTTTCCCTCTAAGGAATAGTCGGCAGAATACTCCCCGGCAAGGCAGAAACTGCCCCAGATATCAAAATTGAACATGGTGGTCGAGTCCATGTTGAACGTTCCCGCGGTGAGGTAGGTTCCGGTGTATTTGTTTGTTGCCCGGTTGTTGATTGTGTCCGAAGATACACGTTGGTCGTATTTCAGGTATTTGAATTTTAACCCGGCGTACACGCCCGGCAGGTATTTGTATTTTGGATGTTCGTTTAGTATGAACTTGGCGTCTATTTCGTATTTTTGGTTGTTGGTGATGTCTTGGTTGGACTGGGTGTTTAAGTAGGTCGTGTCCCAAAAATTGGTTTCAACGCTTTCTTCTCTGAAACGGTAGCGATTGTCCTCGACTTTCAAGGCGAGTGCAAATTTCATCGGGTAAGTGTACGTGGTATCCATGTTGATGGAGTCCACGGGTGTGATGATTTCTTTGGCATTTCCGAGGTTGTATTGTGCCAGCGTGCTGAGATTGAAGTTGGCTATGTTGTTTCGGGGTTCCATGACTAGCTTCGTTCCGATTATTTTTGGATCAAGCACGGTATCCCGGACTTCAGCCAAAACTTCAATACCGCCGTTCTCCGCGTAATGTCCCACGTTCTGGTTCAGAAAGAAGGATACTGCCACTCTTTCTTTCTCGTATGAACTGAAAACGGAGAAGTTGTATGTTTTTGATTTCTGGTACGAGTATGCCCCGTCCGCAGACATGAGGTTGTACCGGAATCCTGCGTTCCAGAACGGGTTGATGTTTTGCATGTACCACACGTCTACCCGGTCTTCTGTTTTTCCTCGTCCACCCCCGTTAAAGTAGCTGATTTGGGCGAAAGCGGTAGAGGTGTTGTAATCCAAGGCGTCCTCGGGACGGAAAAGGTAATCCCGTACCCTGTCGAGCGGAAGAAAATCTTCTCCGCGGGGGCGAAGGATGAAAACATTGGAAATATAAGGTGAGGGTAGGTTGCCGAGGTAGGTGTTGGACACGCTGTGTTTGAATATGGGGTTCGTGTTATGTATCCCGTCGGTCAGGGTGTCCGTCATGGACATATATTGTTTGTACACGCCGTCGTGCATCCATTTCCACGCCACTCGTTGCGGTTTCACGTACCGTTGTTCTCCTCTCGTGCTATCTTGGTCAAAAGCGCTACGCCGGGGATCCTCCTCGTCCGGATGCCCGTAATCAAAATCGCTCTGCGCTAAAGACGTGAGCGATATTAAGCAGCATAATATGGTGTAAAATATATATTTCATGGCGTGCAAATATACGGAAACTTTTAAAACTCTCATAAATTAATTACCTTTGCGGTCGAATATGTTATAAAATTTTCAGTATGGATAAGAATTATCTCGTGGAAGAAGAAGGTGAAGGCAAATCGTTGAACTTCATCGAACAGATTATTGAGGAGGAGTTGGCCGAGGGGAAGAACGGCGGTCGGGTACATACGCGTTTCCCGCCCGAGCCGAACGGTTATTTGCATATCGGTCATGCAACTTCTATTTGCTTGAATTTCGGATTGGCTGCCAAGTACAACGGCAAGTGCAATCTGCGTTTTGATGACACGAATCCTTCTAAAGAGGATGTCGAGTATATTGATTCCATACAACAAGATATTCAATGGTTAGGTTTCCAGTGGGAAGGGGAAACTCATTACGCTTCCGATTATTTCCAGCAATTGTATGATTGGGCAGAGAAGTTGATTGCGGAGGGGAAAGCTTACGTGGATGACCAACCGGCAGAGGTGATCAGCGCACAACGTATGAACCCGATGGAACCGGGAGTGAACAGTCCTTACCGGGATAGGACTCCGGAGGAAAATCTGGATTTATTCCGGCGGATGAAGGCAGGGGAGTTTCAAGCCGGGGAGAAAGTATTGCGGGCTAAAATAGATATGGCCTCGTCCAACATGTTGATGCGTGACCCGATTTTGTACCGGATCATGCACGTGGCGCATCACCGCACGGGTGATAAATGGTGTATCTACCCGATGTATGATTTCACACATGGGCAAAGTGATTATATCGAGGGGATTACTCATTCTATTTGTACTTTGGAGTTCGAGGTGCATCGCCCGTTATACAATTGGTTTTTGGATCAGTTGTTCGACACGGAATACCGTCCCCGTCAGATTGAGTTTGCCCGTCGTAATTTGAGTTACACGGTGATGAGTAAACGCCGTCTGTTGGAACTGGTGCAGAAGGGTATTGTTGCCGGGTGGGATGATCCCCGGATGCCTACGATCACGGCTTTGCGCCGCGCGGGATACACGCCCGAGTCTATTCGTGCTTTTGCGGAGAAAGTGGGTGTGGCTCGCCGGGAGATCGTGGTCGATATGGCGTTGTTGGAGTTTTGCGTGCGGGAACATTTGAACAAGGTGGCTCCCCGTGTAATGGCGGTGCTTGATCCGGTGCGGGTGGTGATAGATAACTATCCGGAAGGACAGACCGAAGTGGTTGAGATCGAGAATAACCCGGAAGATGAGGCTGCCGGAACGAGAATGGTGCCGTTCTCCCGTGAGTTGTTTATCGAACGGGATGATTTCATGGAAGAGGCCCCGAAGAAGTTCTTCAGGATGACGATCGGCAACGAGGTACGGTTGAAAGGTGCGTATATTGTGAAATGCGAGAGCGTGGAGAAAGATGTAGAAGGAAATGTTACGACAATCCATTGCACGTACGATGCCGAAACGCATAGTGGTACCGGTGCCGCGAGCAACCGGAAGGTAAAGGGAACACTTCACTGGGTTTCCGCACCCGACGCGATAGAGGCAGAGGTACGTTTATACGATCGTTTGTTTAAAGATCCGGATCCTGCCGGACACAAGGATATCGATTTCAAAGAGTTCTTGAACGAGAATTCGTTGAGAGTGTTGACGGGGTGTAAGTTGGAGCCGAGTTTGAAAGATGCCAAGGAAGGCGATCGTTTTCAGTTCCAGCGTTTGGGGTATTTCTGCGTGGATAAAGATTCCAAACCGGGGGCACTGGTGTTTAATCGTACCGTGGGATTAAAGGATACGTGGGCAAAACAAAACAATTAATACAATGAAAGTTACGAGGGATAAGTTTGCAAGAGAAGCGCGGGCGTACTTGTTGATTACGTTCGGTTTGCTGATCTATACTTTTGCCGTTACCGCGTTTTTGGCGCCGCATCGTATGGTGGGCGGTGGTGTGACCGGTATTTCGACAATTATTTATTTTCTTTCCGGGGAGGTGATTCCTATCGGGTATAGCTATTTCGTGATTAACTTTTTGCTGGTGGCGATAGCGATTAAGGTGCTCGGGCCCCGGTTCGGTTTCAAGACGATATATGCTATTTTCATGAGTTCGTTCCTGTTGAGTTTGTTACAGAATCTGATTCATGAGCCGCTGTTGGAGGACAAATTCATGTGCGCGGTACTTTCCGGTATCATGTGTGGTGCGGGTATCGGGATTTCGCTTGCTAACGGAGGCAGTACGGCGGGTACGGATATCGTGGCAATGATGATTAACAAGTACCGGAATATCAGTCCCGGTAAGATTATCATGTATATCGACGTGTTTATTATCGGTTGTAGTTATTTTATTGGGGAAAACACGGTAATCGATCCGACGGCAAAGATTGCCACGATTATCTACGGTTACGTGGTCATGGGTGTGAACTCGTACACGATTGACCTCGTGTTCACTGGACAGATGCAATCCGTGCAGTTCTTTATTTTCTCGTTAAAATACAAGGAGGTTGCCGATCTGATCACTCATGATTTGAAACGGGGTGTAACCGTCGTGGATTGTCAAGGCTGGTACACGGGTGAGGCACGCAAAATGTTAATTGTGGTAGCCCGCAAGAGTGAGATGCAGAATATTATGCGTGTGACGAAATTGGCTGATCCGGATGCATTCCTCACGATGAATACGGTCATGGGAGTGTACGGTAGGGGATTTGATACGCTGCGGACTTAGGGAGTTCGTAAAGTTTATAAGGTTCATAAGGTTTATAAAGTTGCCATTCTTCACGAGGGGCTTTTTTATAAACCTTATTTTTTTGATAAAACACGCTAATTTATAATGACTTTGTGTCTTTATGGTATTGAGTGGCACGGTGTTTGATAATTAAGAGGATTGATATGAGGTCATTAAAAAAGCATAGGAGACACATGGTAATTTGGAGTGTATTAGGCGTTGTTGCGGTGATTGCCGTGATAGCGGTTGTTTTCGTGAATCAACGGAGTTTTGGCAGACTTCCCCGGGGGGATCGAATGGAACGTGTGAAGCGTTCGCCTCATTACAGGGACGGACGGTTTCAAAATTTGCATGAAACCGTGATGATTGCTTCAGACAAGGGGCGTGTCGGGGCTATGATTGATTTTTTATTCAGAAAAACAGAAAGGCTGCGACCGGAAACAGCAGTGTCTGTCATTAAGACAGATTTGCGGAGTATCCCCTTGGACGAGGAGGTGGTCGTGTGGTTCGGGCATTCATCTTATCTGATTCAAACGGGAGGAAAAAGAATACTGGTCGATCCGGTATTTTGCATGGCTTCCCCGGTATCATTTGTCAATAAGCCTTTCAAGGGAACGGATGTTTATAAGCCGGAAGATATGCCGGATATCGATTATCTGGTGATTTCCCATGACCATTGGGATCATTTGGACTACGGAACTGTGACTGCATTGAAGAATCGGGTTGGTAAGGTTATATGCGGATTGGGAGTCGGGGAACATTTCGAGTATTGGGGATTTGACAAGGAACGTGTCGTGGAATTGGATTGGTTTGAAGACTCCGTGCTGGATGATGGTTTTGCCGTTTATTGTTTGCCGGCGCGTCACTTCTCGGGACGGGGATTGTCTGCCAACCGGACATTGTGGGCTTCTTTTCTCGTGGAGAGTCCCTCGAGGAAGATATATATAGGTGGTGATGGGGGGTATGACACGCATTTCGCCGAGATTGGCAAGCGTTTCCCGGGTATTGATCTTGCGGTCATCGAGAACGGGCAATATAATGAAGATTGGAAGTATATTCACGTGATGCCGGATTACTTGGAACAGATCGCGAAGGATTTGGGTGCGAAGAGAGTTTTGACGGTGCATCATTCGAAATATGCTTTGGCAAGGCATCCTTGGGATGAGCCGTTGAAGAATGCGTTGAAGATGAGAGAAGATGTCCCTTTTGAAGTACTTGTACCTACTATCGGGGAAATAGTTCGGAATGAGAAGGTGGAACAATGAGGTTTTTTTCTCGTTCTCGCGATTTTATGTTATTTTTGTCTGAATAAAATGCATGATAGATGAAGATAAAAGTATTTGTTAATAATCCATGGCAGGAGAACACGGTTGTGTTGTACGATGAAACGGGGGAAGCCGTGGTAGTTGATTGCGGTTGTTTTTCGAAAGACGAAGAGCGGCGTTTGATAGATTTTCTGGCGGAAAATCATTTGAAACCGGTAGCGTTGTTGAATACGCACTTGCATATAGATCATATTTTCGGGAATAATTTTATGCTGGACGAATATGGGTTGTCTGCCCGGGCGCATGAAGCGGATTCGTTTTGGGTGGAAGATGCGGAGAAGTATGCGGCGATGTTGGGAATACGAGGAATTACACCGCCTCCGGCGTTGGGAGAATATTTGCATGACGGGGATGTCGTGAAATTCGGGCATTCGGAATTGAAGGTGATTCATGTACCGGGACATTCACCGGGGGGACTTTGTTTCTATAGCGAACAGGATAAATTGCTTGTTGCCGGGGATGTGTTGTTCCAAGGGAGTATCGGACGCACAGATTTACCCGGGGGAGATATGCGTCAGTTGATAGACGGAATCCGGGAAAAATTGTTCGTGTTGCCGGATGATGTGCGGGTAATACCGGGACACGGCGGGTTTACCACGATAGGAGAAGAGAAACGTATGAATCCATTTTTTCAATAAAAAAAGATGAAGAAGATCGGTATAATTGTAGCCATGACTTCGGAATACGGTCTGGTGAAATCTTTACTTGACGGGGGAAAGGAACGTTTGGTTCGGGGAATCCCCTTTATCGAGGGGCGTATGAGAGAAGTTGACGTCGTGTTGGCCAAAAGTGGGATCGGTAAGGTTTGTGCGGCGGTAGGGACGTTGGAAATGATCCGGCAATATGCCCCGGAGGTGATTGTAAACACGGGTGTTGCCGGGGGAATAGACCCGTTGACACAAGTTATGGATATCGTGATCGGGGAGAACATGGTTTATCATGACGTGTGGTGTGGCGAGGGAAACGAGTACGGGCAGATTCAAGGATTGCCGGCTCGTTTTGTTTCGGATAAGAAATTGTATGAACAGGCTTTGTCCGTGAAACATGACGGGAATGTATACGGGGGATTGATTTGCAGCGGTGATCGTTTCGTGACGGAGAAAGAGGAGTTGACCGAGATCAAAAAGCGTTTTCCCGAAGGCTTGGCGGTTGATATGGAATCGACCGCTATCGCGCAAGTATGCTACTTGTGTGGCGTACCTTTCTTGAGTTATCGTATTATTAGCGATACCCCGGGAGTGAAAGATCATTACAATCAATATTTGAATTTCTGGGAAGAGGCTCCCAAACGCTCTTTCGAGATGATTAGAAAGTTAATCACTGTTTTATCAGAAGAATAAAGATGAAAAAAATACCTAGTTTTACCATAGATCATCTTCGCCTGTCGCGGGGAATCTACGTGTCCCGTAAAGATTATGTAGGAGAAGAGGTGATCACGACGTTTGATATACGTATGAAGGAGCCTAACCGAGAGCCCGTGTTGGGACAGGGGGAATTGCACACGATAGAACATCTCGCGGCGACTTATTTAAGAAATCACGAGACGTGGGGCGACAAGATTATTTTCTGGGGACCGATGGGGTGCTGCACGGGAAATTATTTTTTGATGCGGGGTGATTTGACTTCTCGTGATATCGTGGAATTGATGCGGGAAACATTCCGTTTTATTCGTGATTTTGAAGGTGAAGTTCCCGGTGTTGCTGCAAAAGATTGTGGTAATTATCTATTACATAATCTGCCGATGGCGAAATACGAGGCTGCTAAATATCTGGCGGAAGTGCTGGACGTGATCGAGGAAAAGAATCTGATATATCCGGGCGAATGAGAATAGGAATCATTTTAATGTTGGTTGCCTTGCTTTGGGCTTGTGATGAAAACAAGGATCGGGAGAAGACGATCAGCGTGAGTATCTTGCCTCAACGTTATTTCGTGGAGCGTATCGCGGGGGATTACGTGAAGGTGAACGTGATGATTCCGCCGGGGGCTAATCCTGCCGTGAGTGATTTAAGTACCGAACAGTTGAAAGCGTTGCATAATAGTTCTATCTATTTTGCCGTGGGGTATCTACCTTTCGAAATTAGTAATTTATATCCTTTTCTGGAAAAACAGGAGAAGCATATACAACTCGTGAAGCAATCCGAGGGGATGGAGCTGGAAGAGGGAACGTGTGATTGCGGGCATCATCATACACACCCCGGTAATTTTGACCCTCACGTGTGGATGTCTCCAAGATACGCGGGTATGATGGCGCAAACGATATGTAAGGTGTTATCTGAAAAGTTCCCGGAGAAGAAAACCGAGTTCGAGCAGAATTTCAAGCAGTTCAAACAGGAGATTGACAGTATCGACGCGGAAGCCCGAAGGATTATTCCCGCGAAGCAGAACAAGACTTTCTTGATTTATCATCCGGCTTTGACTTATCTGGCGAAAGATTACGGTATGGAACAGATTGCGATCGAGGACGAGGGAAAAGAACCTAATCCGTCACATATCAAGGCGGTGGTCGATACTTGTCGGGCAAAAGGTATAAAGATTGTATTTATCCAGAACCAATTTGACGTGATGAATGCCAAAGCTATAGCCCGGGAGATCGACGGCGAGGTTATTGCCATTGATCCGTTGAGTGCGGACTGGAAAAAGGAAATGGAATCGTTGCTTCGGATTATAGAACAAAAAATGGAATAACCGGATGAAAGAGATTTTGGAGTTGAAAGATATTTCGGCAGGTTACGAGCAAACGACCGTGTTGCAAGGAGTGAACTTGACCATACGGGAGAATGATTTTGTTGGAATTATCGGGCCGAACGGGGGGGGGAAAACGACTTTGTTAAAGGTTATATTAGGGTTGATAAAGCCTTTCTCTGGGAAGATCATTTATCACACGTCCAAGCAATCGTTGTTCGGGTATTTGCCTCAAAACAGTAAGTTCGACGCTCGTTTCCCGATCAGTGTAAAGGAAGTAGTGTTATCCGGATTGATGTCCGAGAAAGGGATATTTCATTCTTACACGAAAGCTGACCGGGGGAAGGTGGATGAGATACTGGAAAAGTATGGCATGCTCAGATATAAAAATCGTCCGATCGGAGAGCTTTCCGGGGGACAGATGCAGCGGGTATTTTTGTGTCGGGCTATCATATCCTCCCCGAAGATACTGATTCTGGATGAACCGTCCACTTACGTGGATTCGAATTTCGAGATTGAGTTTTATTCTTTGTTGAAAGAGTTGAACGAGAAAATGAGTATCGTGATGGTTTCACACGATTTGGGAACTATTTGTTCCTACGTGAAGACTATTGCTTGCGTGAACGGGGGATTGCATTATCACGAATCGAACTTGATTACACCGGAACAGTTGAAGTTGTATAACTGTCCGATCGAGTTGATTTCCCACGGAACCGTACCGCATCGGGTGTTGTTGGATCACGACAAGGCAATTGAAAATTGAAAAAACACTGTCCTTGCGCGGTGGGAATCTAAAATCATAAATCATAAATCTAAAATTACCAAGGTGTTTGAATTATTAAGATACGGTTTTTTCCAGAACGCAATTTTGTGCACGATATTGATCGGCGTGAGTTGTGGGTTAATCGGGACATATATTGTTGCCAAACGAATGGTTTTTATTAGCGGGGGGATCACGCATGCTTCTTTCGGGGGATTGGGATTGGCTTATTTTTTAGGTTTGTCACCTCTTTTCGGGGCTGCCGTGTTTGCCTTGGCAGCGGCATTTTGTATTTTATACCTTTCGGATAATAAGCGGTTTAAGGAAGATTCTTTGATTGGTATCTTTTGGTCGGCGGGTATGGCGATAGGAGTGTTGTTTATTTACCTGACTCCGGGATATGCGCCTAATTTATTGTCTTATCTGTTCGGGAATATTCTTACGGTCACGGGGGAACAGGTGATTCTGTCGGGAGTGTTGTGTCTGGCAATTATCTTGTTTTTCGCGAAGTTTTATCGTCCGTTGTTTTATATCGCTTTTGACAAGGAGTACAGTCGGACGCATTTTGTCGCTTTAAACGGGTTGGAGATTGGTATTACCGTGCTGATAGCCTTGTGTATCGTGCTGTGTATGAAGTTGGCGGGAATTATTTTGGTGATTTCTTACCTGACGATGCCTCAAGCAATAGCGGGTATGTTTTACAAGAACTTCACGAAACAATTGGTTTTATCCACGATTATTAGTTGCGTGGGTTCTGTTATCGGGCTTTTCGCGTCAGCAGCATTGAAGCTCCCGTCCGGGGCAACGATTGTGCTTTGTTTTTTGCTGATATTTATTGTTTGTTATTTATTACGCCGCCGTAAATGAAAAGTCGAGCATTCGGCTCCTAAGGTCTATAACGTCTATAATCCAATAAATTAATGATATTCAATATAATGATACGCATACCACCCGCACGTTTGACCTTACGACCTTATGGACTTTTAGACTTTATGGACGAGAGTGCGTGTTTTGACACGCACTCCTGTTCTTATCTGTGGTGGAATTTTTTCTTTTATTCTTTGTTTATCCTGTAACTCAACGCTCCGGAGGGACATTTATTGATTTGTGCTATTAATTCGTCTGTCGTTGCATTCTCGATCTTTATCCAAGGACGTTCTTGCGGGTTATATACCTTAGGTAACATTTTTACGCAAATCCCTGCGTGTTGGCAGATTGAGGGTTGCCAGATAATGGTTAGTTCTCCGTTCGTGTATTCATACTTCTTTTCCATGATGTTCTGTTTTTATTTGATGTTTATACCTCGCATAACAATGCGCCGCCATTCGGGATGCCTCTTTATATAGGCGGCCACGAAAGGACAAAGCGGTACTAGACGCAGTCCTTGACGCTCGATATCCTTTAGCGTTTTTTCGACGAGTTGTGAACCTATTCCACGACCTTCCAGTTCCGGCGGAACTTCCGTGTGTGTAAGGTAGATTTCCCCGTTGATTGATTTTATATACTCGATTTTGGGTGTATAATTACCGATGCGGAACTCGTACTGTTGACGATGTACATCATCTTTTAATTCATAATCCTCTGTCATAACCTTAAATTTTAATGTCTATTGTAAATTAAACGTTCAGAATATGAATTTTGTTTTGATTTTGTCCTGTTATTATTTTTAAAGAAATGGGATATATATATAAAAAATCCCCTCCGTGTGACGGGAGGGGATTGGTTAGGGCTATGCCCTGTTATTGATTCGATTATTTAATGTAGTTTTGAGCGAATGCACGTCCGGCACGTAATGCTTTGAGGTTCATTTCGACAACATCGCTTCCTTTGCGTTCGAAAATGGCAGTAATACCTTTTTCGAGGTATTCGAAAGGAATTTCGATGAAGGGAGAAGCAGCTCCCAACATCACGAAGTTGCTGGCACGTACGTTTCCGGCAGCTTCTTTGGCGATGCTATCGGCGTCGATAATTACTTGATGAGGCAGAGCCTTTAAGGTTGCCATCAAAGTAGCTTCTTCCGGGTAGTTCGGGATGTTGATGAACGGGGTTGCGTTGGTTACCACGTATCCGCCTTGTTTCAAGAAAGGAAGATAGCGTAATGCTTCCATGGGTTCTACCGAGAGAATGATGTCTGCCGTTCCCTTTGCGATCAAGTCAGAGAATATCGGTTTGTCAGAGATTCTCATGAATGACTGTACGTCACCTCCGCGTTGGCTCATGCCGTGAGTTTCCGCTTGTTTCATGTACAGGTTATTGTTGAGGGCGGCAGAACCCAGTGCTGCTGCAATGGAAAGGATACCTTGTCCGCCTACGCCCGCTAATATAATGTCTGTCTTCATAATTTTAAATTTTAAATTTTAGATTTTAAATTGAATCGATTATGAGTCAATTTATTTTTTCTTTTTCTTGGCGTCTCTGGCGGCTTTCTGGATACATACTCTTCGCGGGATGATTACAGATACCCCCTTGTACTCGATCTCGTCACGGATGATCTTGCACAATTCGTCATGATTCTTCGGTACGGGAAGTAATACGCGGATGTGTTCCGGGTCAACACCGATACCTTTACAGATAGCTTCCAGATGTCCTAGTGCGGATGATTCTTGTCCTCCGGTCATAGAGATAGATTCGTTATCTGAAATGATAATCGTGATATTCGCTTTCTCGTTGACAGCATCCAACAAGCCGGTCATTCCGGAGTGAGTGAATGTAGAATCCCCGATAACCGATACAGCGGGGAATAATCCGGCGTCAGCCGCACCCTTTGCCATGGTGATAGAAGCACCCATGTCAACGCAAGAGTTGATAGCTTGGAAAGGAGGAAGTGCTCCTAAGGTATAACAGCCGATATCGGAGAATACGCGAGCGTTCGGGTACTCCGCCACTACGGCGTTCAACGCGGTGTACACGTCTCTGTGGCTACATCCCACGCAAAGAGCGGGCGGACGGGGCACTACGATTTCAGGTACGGGAGCACCTTCAACGGATGGAAGTCCGAATGCTTTTGCCACGTGGTCGGGATTTAATTCCCCGTCTCTCGGGAGAATACCATCCAAACGTCCGTGAACGTTTTCTTTTTCAAGGTAACCTTTCAAGGCTTCCTCGATAATGGGATAGCCTTCTTCGAGAACGAGTAATTTCTCCGTGCTTTCGGCTAATTTGGTAATCATTTTTCTCGGGAGCGGGTATTGGCTTACTTTCACTACCGGGTAAGGGCAATTACCGCCGAATACTTCCATCAGGTAGTTGTAACCGATTCCGCAGGCGATGATACCCATGGATTTGTCTGCTCCGTCGATGTATTTGTTATATGGTGAATTGTCAGACTCTTCCTCGAAAGCGATTTGTTTGTCCAACAATAATCTATATCTTTTCTTGGCAATAGCGGGAAGGAGCACGAATTGGCGTTTGTCTTCCGGCAGGCGCATTTCATTTTCGGCCTTTGCCTCACGTGGTTCAACACCGGCACGGGAGTGAGCCAGACGGGTCGTGATTCTCAATAATACAGGGGTTCCCAATTTCTCCGACAAGTCGAAGCCATAGCGAGTCATATCGTATGCTTCTTGTTGGTTGGAGGGCTCCAGTATCGGAATTAAAGCAAATTTGCCGTACACGCGGGAATCCTGCTCGTTTTGAGAAGAGTGCATGGACGGGTCATCGGCAGCGATGATTACCATACCCCCGTTAGCCCCGGTGATAGCGGCATTCATGAAACAGTCGGCAGCCACGTTCATACCCACGTGTTTCATGCATACTAAGGCTCTTTTGCCTGCATAAGACATACCCAGTGCGGTTTCCATAGCCGTTTTTTCATTGGCTGACCACATCCGGTGAACGTTGCGGGCGATTGCCTGTTTCGATTCTTGAATGTACTCCGTGATCTCAGTTGAAGGGGTTCCCGGGTAGGCAAATACGCCGGATATACCTCCGTCTATGGCACCTTGTGCAATAGCTTCAACACCTAGTAATAGTTGTTTTTGCATAGTTGAAAGATTATTGATTTTAAGTTATTTATCTTTTTAGCTGGATGCAACTGTACGTTGCTGAAAGAAATTATCGGGAATAATCATTCCCGGGCGAGTTTTTATAGTCCCCCGAACAATTTTAACACTCCCACGATATAGGCCAAAACGAAATAATATTCTGATGGATCGTACATCACACTAATTTTTAAAACGTTTTCGTCTTTAATTTGCGACGAAGTTAGCATTAATATTTAATAAGAACAAATTTTTTAAACAGAAGTCTGTGATAAATTATTTTTCTATTTTTGCACGATGGAATACTAGTTTTCTTATGTTTGTTTTATGTTTTTTTGTATATTAGTGCCCTTGAATTGCTTTTAATAGAGGGTAGTTATCAATTGACGATAAATTATGTTTGCACGATATAATAAATCTTTCTCCGCGAAATTAAGTTTCTATGTAATTTCTTTTATTACAGTGTTATCCGTTATACTTTTCGGGATATTTTATCATTACTCCACGAAAACGTTATCGAAGGAGGCGGAAGATAAAATTGAAACAATGGCGGAGATCGCTAATTTGAAAGTGAGTGCTTTGTTGAGTAAGGTGGAAAAGATTCCGGACAACTTGGGTTGGATGATTATGGCATACGTGGAGAATCCGGATTCCCTGTTTTCGATAACCCGCCGGATCGTGAAGGAGAATGAAGAGATATTCGGGTGTGCTATCGCTTTCGAGCCTTATTATTTTCCGTCGAAAGGTCATTATTTCGCTCCCTATTCTTTCATGAGTGGGGATACGGTGAAGACTATGCAGGTCGGGAGTGAGGATTATAATTATTTCGAGAAGGGATGGTATAAAGGAGCCCGGGAAACCAGATACTGGAGTAAGCCTTACCGGGATGCCGGGGACCCGGACGTGATAACTACTTCATACGCCGTGCCGATCCATGGGAAAGACGGGGAACTGATTGCTGTATTGTCGGTCGATTTGACGAATAAATGGTTGAGGGATTTGGCTAATTCGATGAAACCTTACGAGGGGAGTTACACGGTGATTATCGACAAGCAAGGACGATATATCATGCGTAAAGAAGGGGAAACGACGATCGGGAAGAATATGTTCCAGACGGCGGAAGAGGCTTCGGATCCCAATGTTGCCAGACTTGTTCGTGAAATGGCAGCGGGCAAAAGCGGAAGTCTGGTTGTGAAGGATGAAAAGACGTTGTCATACGTTTATTATACCGGAGTCTTTGCCACGGACTGGTATATGGCGGTCGTGTGCCCTTATGCTCAGGTATTCGGGAAGTTGAATCAGTTTAACATGTATATGTTAATCGGTTTCCTGCTGTTGTTGGTGTTTGTTTATATCATGTGCTTTGTAGCCGTGCGACGGATCACGAAACCGTTGACCCGTTTCTCCATGTCGGCAAGAAATATTGCCGGGGGAGATTTTAACACGCCTCTGCCGATTATTCGTTCTAAAGACGAGTTGGGTGAGTTGTACGAATCTTTCCAGTTTATGCAACACCAATTGACGGAATACGTGGAACAATTGCGGAATACCACGACTGCCAACGAGAAGATTCAAAGTGAATTGCGTATCGCCCATGACATACAGTTGGGAATGGTGCCGAAGCAATTTATTCCTCCTTCAGGCAGAGAAACAATAGATATACACGCGGTATTGCGTCCGGCGAAACAAGTAGGTGGTGATTTGTACGATTATTTCATGCTTAACGAGGACGAGTTCGGGTTTGCCATCGGCGACGTTTCCGGGAAAGGTGTTCCGGCGGCCTTGTTTATGTCGACCACGATTAGTCAGATGCGTTCCGTGGCGATGTTAGATACTTCATTGAATTACATCGTAAATGTTATCAATCGCAGCCTTATTCGGAATGGTAACACGAGTATGTTTGTTACTTTTTTTGCCGGAGTACTGAATCTGAATACCCGGCGATTGAGATTTTGTAATGCGGGACATCCTTACCCGATAATTATTAAGCCGGATGGAACGGTGGAAATGTTTAAGACTGCCGATAATTTGCCTTTGGGCGTGTCTTCCGATTATGAATACGAGGAACAGGAGTGTTATTTTGCTTCGGGTTCTCAATTGCTTCTTTACTCGGATGGGGTAACGGAAGCCCAGAACGAGGATGCTAAATTCTATAAAATAGATCGGTTGTTTCAATTTGTTGAAGAAAATAAGAATCTGTCTTCAAAAGAGTTGGTTGAGAAGATTATAGCTCATGTTGATGCTTACGCCGGAAAAGTGGAACAGTCGGATGATTTAACTGTCATGAGTTTGCGGTACGAGAAACAGAAAGGGGTAAGATGGTTGTAAATTTGGAAGGGGATTATTTTTCAACAATCCCCTTTGGTACACACGCACACTACTTATTATTTTGACCGTATTACAATGTCCACGCATGTTGCCGAACCGAAGAACTTTTTGGCAACCTCGTGTACTACCTTGGCATTCAGTTTTTCAATCGGTTTCTCGAACATCACGGGAGAGTCGATATCTTTTCCCGTTTCCGCATAATATCGTAAGGCTTCCTGCCAATGGGCGTTCCCTCGGTTTTCCAGCATATTGGCACGTCCTTTTTTCATCATTAATACCATATCTTCCACGTCTTCCTCGTTTACACCTTCGGCGACGAGTTTGTCAATTTGCTCGTGGACGATGGCACGCATCCGGTCGCCTTTCTCCGTGTTGCTCTGGAAGTTGACGGCAATGGCTTGCGTGTGTGTCGGGTAAGCGTTATATGATGCGGCAACGTTTACCCCGTAGGCACCGCCCTCGTCTTCCCGGATGATATTCTGGTAACGGTTCGAGAGCACGAAACGAATCACGTCGATAGCCAAATCCTCCACGGGTTTTAATTTCAGCGTGTTCGTGAACTCGATGTTCGTCATGTACTTGTTGTCCGGGATATTAGCCGTGATGGTTTCCGTGATGGAACCTTCCTTTTTCAAGTCGTGTTGTGCGGCTTTTTCAACCCGGTGAATGGACGGGATGGCTCCAAGGTATTTCGCCACCAGTTTTTGTGCTTCTTCCCGTTGGATATTTCCTACCAGATAAAAGGTAAAGTCCGAGGCATCTTGGAAACGGTCATGATAGATGGCGACCATTTTGTCGTAATTCATGGCATCGTAGAATTTGGCATCCTGTTTCCACAAGCGGGGAGAGTCTTTCACCCGTAACTTTTGCACCTGTTCCGCTATCGTGTCGTTTACCGTGCGGGGAGTGTTTTCCGCTTGTAGTCTGTTCAGGTACACGAATTTGTCAAAATCATTCCGGTCGAACCGGGGATGCTCGAAGAACAAATAGATGATTTGAAGTAACATTTCCATTTCGTTGTTGTCACACACGCCGCTCACGCCCTCGAATGTTTCCCCGAGCGTGATATTGGGCTGCACGTGATGCCCTTTCAGTATCTCCTGCATCATCTGCACGTTGTGCTTGTACAGCCCGGAATACATCGCTAGCGTTGATAATGCCGAGGCTGACGGCAGGTCTTCTGCCGGGAGCAATGACATCCCGCCGGAACTTTCGCCCAACAGGCTCACCTTGATTCCGTTCTGGTCGCTGAATTTGTAGTATACTTTGCAGCCGTTCGACAACGTCCATTCCTCGGCATCCAGCATCTTGATCGGTTTGGTTTTCACGATCTCTCCGCCTTTTACCTCGTAATCCAGCAAGGGAACCGCTTTGATTTCTTCGGCAGCCGCTGCGGCTTCAACATCTTTGGCTGCTTGCATAATATTCACGATTTCCTCCTTTGTCGGGAAATCGTAATCCGGGTCGTTGCCCTGCATGATAAACACCCAGTTCTTGCTATCGCTGTTCCATGAGGCAATCCAGTCCTGTATGTCTTTTGCCGTGAGTTCCGACAGTATCTCCCTCGACAGGGCAATGTCTTCCTCGATGCTCGTGAGCGGCTTCCCTTCCAGGAAATTATTTTGGTACATTTGCACGTAAATCTCGTTCGGGAATTTGTCCTTGTTTTTTTCCGTCTCGTCCAGTCCGGAGAGATATGCCGTGATCTGTTCTTTTACTTCTTTGTCGTTTATTCCGTAGCGGTGAACGCGTTCCAGTTCTTCCATCAAATCTTTCAAGGCTTGCCGTTCCTTGTTCGGGTAGGCTTCCACGTATATATTCCAACGGTCGTAATTTCGCACCAGTCCGCTGAACCCGACCGTGGTCTGCACGAACGCGGGGTCTTGGGTTTCGATATACTTTTGCAGGTATTTCTGCACGATCTGGTTGTAGAACATATTGATCAGGTTGACCTTCATCATCTCCTTCAACGAGGTGGGTGGTGTCTGGCGCACCCGTTTAAGCAGCGTCATGGACGATCCCGTCATTTCCTTGTCGAACGCTTTCGTGTAGAACGGTTCGCTATTGTCCGGGATCTCGTATACCAACCGGGGTTTCGGATTCTCCCGTTTCGGGATGGGGTTGAAAAGACGCTGTATTTCCGCCTCTATTTTAGCGGCATCGATGTCTCCGACAATGATCACGGCTTGTAGATCCGGGCGGTAGAAGTCGTTGTAGTAAGCCCGCAATTCTTCGGGAGTGAAGTTGTTTATGATTTCTTCGCTGCCGATGACGTTACGAGTGGCGTACTTGCTGTTGTTGAAGACGAGAGAGTCTGTTTGTTCTTTTAGGCGGGCACCCAGGTTCCGGCGCATCCGGCGTTCTTCCCGGATAACCCCTCTTTCTTTGTCTATTTCGTCCGGCTTGAGCAACAGGAAGCCCGACCAGTCCTTCATCACGAGAATGCAGGAATCTAGCAGTCCCGTGTCGTTCGTGGGAATCCCTGTCATGTAGTACACCGTTTCGTCCTGTCCCGTTTGGGCGTTAAAGCGTGTCACTCCCCGGCGTTTCAAGAAATTGGGAATCCCCTCCTTGAAGCTCTCGCTCCCGTTGAAAGCCATGTGTTCCAAGAAATGGGCAAGCCCGTTCTGGTTGTCTTCTTCCATAAGCGCTCCCACGTTCTGCACGAGATAAAAGTCTGCTTTTCCCGGCTGCATAGTCGTGTGGCGCACGTAGTAAGTTAATCCGTTGTTTAGTTTCCCGTGGCGGAACACGTTTGCATTATCTTGCGCGTGTAGCACTGCCGGGGTAAACAATCCGATAACACATATAAGAAGTAGTATTTTTTTCATAAGCCTTGTAACGATTGTTGGATAGCTTGTTGGAGTTGTTGCATCTCCATTTTGTTTTCGATTTGCGCGCTTGCCAAAAATGCCTGGTTATAGGATTGCTTTGCTTTGGCGTTGTCGCCCGTGTTTTTCAAGCAATCACCCATCATCATCAATAGGCGGGTACGGTTTGATGCACCCACCTTATCGAATGTCAGGGCTTTGGCAATCCAGTTAATACATCTCCGGTAAGCGTTTTCCGACAACTTGCCCTCGTACACGACGGCGATGTCTTGTAAGGGTTGGAAATAATCATTCAACTCCGTCTTGTCGCCTTTTCCCGCAAGATAGGTATCCATCTTCTCGAAGAAAGTATTTTCGTCATGACGGTAAAGGCTGTACGTGGCATCGGCAAGTAGCGTGATGGCATCCAGCACGGAAAGGTTTCCGAACGAAAATCCCGCGTAAACGTCTTTCAAGTCCCCGTTCACCCGTTCGAGCCTTTTTTTGTAATTCAGATCTCCTTTTTTGCAGAGTTGGATGATGTACGAGTTGTTCAATGAAACCAAGTAACGAGCCACGTTGTCTTTCCCGATGCCCTCGGCAAATTTTTGGTAGTTCTGTGCCATGTAATCGAAAATGGGGTCTTCCTTGGAAGTCGTGCGGTGGTACATGGTCAGTACTAGGAAATCAGCCTCGTTCGCCATGTTCTCTATTTTCTTGTTTTTCAAGTATTCCGGGAATAGGCTTTCGATACGGGTTCCCCATTTCTGTTGGTTGTATCCCTCTTGCATGGCTATAAACGCCGGAGCCTCGATCAGCAATTGTTGTTGCACGTCCAAGTCATTTTTTTTCTTCTTGTATTTCTCGTACAATTTCTCGAAACTTAATTCCTCTCCCGTGGCAATCTTTGCCTCTTTGACAAGCGATTCGGCAGGAACGGCTCCCTGTACCCGGCGCATTTCTTTGCCGTCCCGGCTGATAAATACCATGGTCGGCAATGCCGTTACATTATATTTCTTCGCGATATCTTTGTTCTCTTTGGCATCCACGTCTACCTGCACGCACACGAAATGGGCATTGAAAAATTCCCCTACTTCTTTTTGCGTGAACACGTCGCTTGCCATCATTTTGCATGGTCCGCACCATTCCGCGAAGAAATCCACGAACAAATCTTTTTTCTCTTGTTGTGCTTTCTTTAAAGCCTCGTCAAATGTACCTTTAAACAGCGTCATTTGAGCCGATAAGTTTCCCAGTACTCCTAATATTAGGAATACCATTAAATAAAATGTCTTTTTCATATTGAATAAATTAAATAATAAGGGAAAAGATTGCGACAAAATTTTGTCGCAATCTTTTAAATTATTCGTCCGGCATAGGTACAGGGGCTTCTTCCGGAACATCTTTTAAGATCACCGTGAATACATCTTCGATAATCTTTGATCTTCCTTCATTTTCGACTTCTAGGGTCAGGAGATACGTTCCGACGGGTACTTCCGGGTTATATTTCACGCTAATTTGCCCGTGTCCTTTTACTTCGACATAATCCATAAACTTGGCTGCGTTTTCCGAGTTGTCGCTCTTTACGTCAACGACACGAAAATACAAGATAGCTGTTCCTTTAACTCCATCGATTTCGGATGAAAGATATGGAAGTTTATAATCTACTTTGTTTTTCCAAGTTTCGATATCTTTTTTCAGTATTTCCAGAGATTCGATACCCATTTCTGTTGCAAGATTATTTAGTTTCAAGGATAGTTCATCAAGTTCCGTTTGAAGGGGTGTTATCCCGTATTTCTCATCTACCTTTGCCGTGAGTTTTTCCCATGCATCAGGATCATCCCAAAAATCGTCTTCATCCGCCTCAAACCACAACTCATCGTCCCAATACTCATCGCTATTTTTGATGTCGTCAATTTGGTTATCAAGTTCTTCTATTCTGTCTTGAATTTCTTGACTTTCCAAGTAAAACGAAGCTTCTATGTTCTTCACTCTCTGTAACTCGTTTTCTGCTTTCGTGATAACAATCATAGTGTCATCGGGATACCCGGCTGTTTCACCTACAATCAAATATCCCACGGTAATATCATGGCACGCGTAGCATAATCCCGCGGCAACAAATGCCAGTAAATAGATCAATTTTTTCATTGTTCTTTCAGTTTAAAAGTTTCCCATCGCGAAGCCGTAATCCATGGAGTTTATCACTCCGGTTGTGGTCTGTATATCAGTAGAAGCAATCCTATGGTTGGATGAGGTGTTCCGTCGCCGGGCGATCCAAAGGACTTTGGCACCGGCATCTTTCAACTCGTCATAGTCACCCGGTACCATCCATGTAAAAATTTCGTCACCGTATAACGTGGTAAATGGCTTGCCTCCGCTTTCGACATACTTTTGGTCTACTAATAACCGATTCCCCCGCGGCATGTCTTTCAGCATAATCTTTTGTTCGGGTACGATTAATTTTTTTAGTATCGCGGCACAGCTATCTGCCGGCATATCTTCCACTTTGTTCCAATAGTCGTTGTCATCTACCGGAATTCCAGCTTCTTTTTTAGTATCCAATTCGCTGTTATGTTGTAGCATAAATCTTGCAATGGCTATATCGGTAATACCGAAAAAAGTGATCTGCTTGTATTGTCCGCTGCCATCGAAACAGGACTTCATCCCGGCGTGTTCGATCATGATCATCGTGGAATCCCAATCCACGGTTTGATTCTCGAAATATTGCCACATCGTGCAATCGTGAACTCCGTTTGCTAATCCACCGTCAATGTAATTATAGTCGGTGCAGGAGTATAGGTTGACCAGTAACAGTAACGCTACTCCTTTTATTGTGTTTATTATTTTATTGTCCATATTGACCAGTATGTATTTTGTTTCATGAGTGTATTCTTATTGGATGCTTGATCGCTAATGGGGAGGTAAAGAGCCCCGTTTTTTATATCTTCCTCCTTTAAGGTAATATAATTTCCCTGTAATTCGTCACGAACGTACCCGTTTCTCACGATATCGTAATAGCGGCGAGTTTCACCGAACAATTCGCGGTCGCGTTCGTCAAAAATTTCTCTTAGCAGAGCTGTTTTTTCCTTGGAACCCGTGTAACCTTCAAGTCCGGCACGGTGACGGATGCGGTTCAAGTCTGCAACGGCGTCCGGCATACCTAAATGAGCACGGCATTCTGCTCTCAGTAGGATTAAATCGGCTAGCCGCCAGTATACCCGGTTGCCTTCCATAGCGATCAATTTCGTACCATCTTTATTGGTTTCGGGATTGACAGAATAAACGGGTTCGCGCCATTTATTGAGATAGGCATATAAGGGAATCCGCTCTTTATCTATATTTTCATCATCATCATCGTCATAAGGATTCTCTCCCAATTTGAGCCAGTACTCTTTGCGGCGTAGGTCTTTTTCGTCCGGGTACAATGCCTTCACGTCCTCCACGCTGATTTTGGTATTATCGGCACCTGTCTCGATTTCCCACGGATTGGTTACGCCATTGGGGAAATTGATCAGTTCAAATCCCGGATACTGTTTTAGTAAAAATACTATATCGTAGTTATCTTGATCCTGTTGGTTTGTTTCCAATGCAAAAATCACTTCTGTCACGTCGCGTGCACTTCCAAGTGTCTTCTCGACAAGATCTTTCATGCTCACGAGATCGTAAGTCCCTGCTTTGCCTTCAATCACGAGAGATGCTTCTTCCTCCGCTTTTTTCCAGTATTTGTCATCGTTGTACAATCCTCCCATCCACGCGTAGATATTAGCGAGTAACGTGTGAACCGATCCGATACTGGCGTATTGTCGGCTATACACGTTCTCTCCTTGGGCATCAGTCAGTTTGTCGTGTGTCGGTAGGATCAAGGCTGTTTCCGCTGCACGGATAGCGTACGCCAGAATCGTGTCCACCGGGCTTTTGGCTTTAGGAGAGGGATCCTCTGTCCTGGGGGCTATCGGGGCATCGCCCCATTGTCTCGCGATCTCGAAATACATCAATCCCTTGATGAAATTTGCCTGGGCTATCCAATAATCAGCACGTTCTTCTGAAACATTCTCGAAACGATGCCTGTTATCTTCCAGCATATTTGCCAAATAAATGGTTTTATAATAGTCAGACCAACCTTGTATGTGTTTTACAATTTCCTGTTGTTCGAAATTTCGGAACGGAAAATTTCCACTGGAAGCATCCGTACAATATAGACCGGCAACATCTAATTGAGACAAACTGGGATTTGCTAATATTGTTCTTTCAAAACCAAGCATAGTGATGAAAATATCTTCAATATCTTGTTCGCTTTGGAAATAATTGCGATAAGTCACGGATACTTCCGAGTCCACGTTCAACCAATCGTTGCACGAGAACAGGGGGGAAAATAAAATGAGAATTAGTATTTTTTTCATAATCATAAACTTTAAAAATTAACGGTTAATCCGATAGTAAATTTGCGCGGTAGTGGATAACCATTTAGTCCATCGATTCCCGAGGTTATATCTATGATTTCCGGATCAACCCCCGAATAGTTCGTGAGTAAGAATAGATTTTCTCCCGTGATGAACACGCGTGCGCTTCTGAGCCCGAGTTTTTTTGCGAACTGTTCGTGCAGATTGTATCCCAGCGTGAGTTGTTTCAGGCGTATCATACTTACATTTTCGATATCACAATCATATCGTCCGTTATATTGTGTTCGTTCTCCGTGTTGTATCAAGTAGGGATACTCGGGATTTTTACTGTCCGGACCTGTCCATGACGATACTTTCCTGATATCAAGATTTAGGGCACTTCCCTTATCACTGGGTTGGATTTCTATATCGTCGTATACTTTCAATATATGTCTTCCCAGCGAGTAAGTGAAGAATATGTTTACATCAAATTGTTTCCATTTGATTTCGTTGATAAACCCTCCGTGTGCAAGGGGAAGGGGACTGGCAGCATAATACATATCGTTTGATGAAATCGAACCGTTATTATCCAGGTCGAGAATTCTTCGAGTACCGGGAGTGAATATCCCTCCTACCAAGCTTTTAAGTGGTTGAGGTACACCCCATGCAGACGCATAAATGGGAACTTCGTCCATCGAGTTGTAGAACCCGTCTGTTTTATATGCTTTTATATTGTACAATCCTTTTCCAATGATATTTTCATTAAAATCGTACCCGTCACTACTTTTCTTGAAGCGGTTCCAGTTGCGGGTAGCGTTCAGTTTCATTCGCCATTTCACGGTTGTTTCCCGGAAGATGTCGGCAGTCAATTCCAGTTCCAAGCCTTCGTTTGATACGCCTAGTGCATTTTGCCACTGGAAGGTCTGGAAATTCAAGTCTCCCGGAAGAGTCATCTGTTGCAGTTGTCCCTTGGTATTCCGGTAGTAATAATCCAAAGTGAACTTGAGGCGGTAATTAAGAAAACTTACGTCCAATCCGATGTCATATTGGTCCGTTTTCTCCCAGCTTAACTTCTGGTTCAGTAATCCTCCCTCGGTATCTGGTTGCATACCCTGGTTGCCCAAGAACACCTGATGTGAACTCGAGATTAAACCGTGGGCGAGATAAGGTTGTGAGAATTTTTGTCCTGAACGTCCCCAGCTTGCGCGGATTTTACCGAAACTCAACCAATAGAGGGGTTTCATGAACGATTCGTCCGAGAATGCCCAGCCCGCGGCAACGGAGGGGAATGTAGCCCACCGCACGTCCTCGCCGAATACAGATGAACCGTCCCGGCGAATGGTCGCTTCAAACATATATTTTTCTTTGTAATCATACCTTAACCGTCCGAAGTAACTGTTCATGCGTTCTTCTTGGAGGCTGGAATTATATTCAAAAGCGGATTTATATTGCGGTGCTTCGTCTTTGTTCGAATTGATATTGTTCACTCCGTTAGTTCCTCCCCAGATTCCGCTTGCGTAATGAACATAATCGTTCGGTCCGCCGATGGCTTTCCCCTGGTTCGAGTAAGATTGGTCTTTTTGAAAGGAGAGTCCTAACAGAATGTTAAAGTGGTGGTCTTGCTTGATCTTGAAATCATAAGTCAATAGGTTTTCGTTCAAGATGGAAATGTTTTTCGTGATTGTTCCTTTGCTTGTGGAACGGTGGAAGTCTTTGTCCAGCGTGCTTGGTTCGAAATTATTCTGATTTTGTTGATTGTAGTCAATAGCGCCCGATACACGTAGATTCAGACCTCGTATGATATTATAATCCAGCACGAGATTGTAACGGAGTGAATAACTCTGGTTCTTTTCGATCTTCGAGTTCAAGTCTTTCAACATATATTCTTTAATATAATCTTCCCCGGGTAATAAAGAGGATTGATTTTGAAGTTCGACAGATATTCCCTCTACTTTTTGTCCGCTACCGCCTTTTCCTCCGCGGCTGCGGTCGCTATAAGAAAGGGAAATCTGATTGTTAAGTTGAAGGCGTTTCGTGGGATTTGCCTGGACGTTTGAGATCACGTTCACCCGTTCGAATCCGCTTGACAGCATGATACCTTCCTCCTTGTAATAGCCGGCGCCGATCATGTAATTCATGGTTTCACTTCCACCGCTTGCCTGTAAATTCGCGTTGTACACGTTGGACGTGCGGAATGAGTATCTCCACCAATCCGTGGAATTGTTGTAAAATTCGTTCAGACTGTCTTGTAATGTATAGGCATTTCCTGCTCCGGATTTGTGTCCGAAGAAATAGTTGTACACGGGGTCTGTGTTCGTTGTGTATTTATATACCTCTTCGTAGGAAGTCGGCATAACCCATTTCCCGTCGGCATTCTGGTAAGGGTTCACCGTGTTGCGCAATGCGTTTATGTTATACCGGCGAACTAAATTTCCACCGCTATGGTCGGGAGCTTCCGGTAGCCATGAAACAGAATAGGAGGCATTGGCTGTAAATTGAGCTTTACCCGAGCGTCCTTTCTTCGTGGTGATCAAGATGACTCCGTTTCCGGCACGGGAACCGTAGATGGCTGCCGATGCTGCATCTTTCAGTACTTCGATAGATTCAATCATAGAAGGATCAATATCGGAAAGGGTGTTCGTGCCCGTAATTGGAGAAGTGAATGCTTGCATGGGGACTCCGTCAATCACGTAAAGTGGAGTTCCGTATTTTCGGTCGTCTCCTTCACCGCCATTATTATCGTTCCCTTTCGTGAAGAAAGAGTTATATCCCCGGATAGCCACGATGGAACCACCACCTCCGGGAGCACCGGAAAGGTTGTTGACTTCCACACCTGCCATGTGACCTTGTAACAAGCTTTCCAAGCTATGCGTCGGGAGTTCTTTCATCTCGTCGGCTTTCAGCGTGGAGATGGAACTGACCAGAGTCCGCTTTTTTTGCGAACCGTAGGCAACAACTTGTACCTCTTGCAATCCGGAGATGTCTTCCTGCATCTTCACCACGATTTGTTTTCCCTCGGTGTATTGTACTTTTTGAGTTTTAAAACCGATGAACGAGAACACGAGTGTTCCCTTGGGCATAGGCAAGGGCAACACGAAATGTCCGGCGGTATCCGTGGCTGTTCCCACGGTGGTGCTGTCGAGCATAACGGTTACTCCCGGCATGGGCAGGTTCTTTTCGTCCACTACTTTTCCTTGGATGATGTACGATTTCTTCTTGTCGTCTTTCGCCTGTTCCTTGAAAAGGATGATTGTCTTGTCGAGTACCCGAAAACCGAATCCCGTGCCTTTCAGGCAAGAGGTCAGTACTTCCTCGATGCTAGCCCTCTTGAGGTCTAACGTGATATTCGAGATTTTTTTCACGGCGATGTCGTCGAAGAAAAAGCTATACTCTGATTGCGTGCGAATGGAGTTCATCACGCTCTCCAGAGAGGCGTTTTTCACCTTCAAGTCCAGTTTTACATCCTGCGAGTAGGTGGCTGCAGAGATATGCATCACGCCGATAAATGTAAAAATAAGGCACAATTTCATAATTCTAAATTCTTTTTGCCATAATCCTCCCGAGGAATGGCCGTTACTGTTCATTTTTTTCATACATTTGTAATGTTTTAAATGGAAACTAAAACAATTTTAATAGAACATCCGGTGTTAGCGCACCGGATGCTCTCGTTTTTATTACTTCAGCTGTACTGATACTGTTCTCTTGTTCACGTTAAATATTACTCTCTCGTTATTTTCTATTATTTTCAATATTGCGTTGAAATCTTCGGTTTTGTTGATGTCCCCCGTGAACCGGATGTCTTTCGCTTCCGGGTTAAGGTAGAACACGTGCAGGTCGTACCACCGGGACAGGATGTTGAACAGTTCTTCCAGTCGGGTATTCCGGAAGGCGAAGCGTCCGTCTTTCCATGCCGTGTAGAGGTACGTGTTGACCTCTTGTTTATAGAGTTTTCCGGTTTCTATTTCGAGGGTTCCCTGTTCCCCGGGAATCAGCCTTATCTGCTGTTTGTATCTTGCCGATTGCATGATAACCGAACCCTCGACCAGCGTGGTCTGCACGTTCTCTTCATCCGGGTAAGCCCGGAAGTTGAATTCGGTTCCCAGCACGGTAACCGAGGCTTTCGACGACACGACAACGAAGGGTTTCTCTTTGTTCGGGGTTACCGTGAGGAAGGCTTCCCCCTCGAGGAAGATTTCCCGTTTGCTTCCAGTGAAGCGTACCGGGTAGCGAATTTCAGATTCGGCGTTCAACCATACCTGCGTGCCGTCGGAAAGTGTCAGGAAATATTCTCCTCCCCGGGGTACTTGCAAGGTGTTGTATATCGGGGTGGTTTCACTGATCAAGGTATCTGTCGGTGTAAGATAGGATACTTTGCTATTTTGTATCTTGACAATCATTCCGTTCTGTTCCTGCAACGGGGTGAACGTGCTGTCGGATAATACGATGCGCTCTCCGCCTCCCATGGTCAGTATCGCCTTGTGGCTTCCGGGTGTGATTACCTCCGATATGGCAATCACGGGTTCCGGTTGTTTTTCACGCAACAACAGGACGAGGGCTAATCCCAAGGGCAGGATAAGGATCGCCGCGTAGCGGACGAATGTCTTGATGGAAAAACGGGTTCGTTTACGACGTGTCGTGATGAATCGCTCGTAATCGCCGAGCCTGTTGACGGCGTTGTAATCCGATAGTTTTTGTTCCAGATAGCTGCCTTGCTTGAATCCCTCGTATATTTCCCTGTTTTTCTTCGAGGCGGCGAGCCATTGTTCCAGCGTACCCCGTTCTTTCTCACTGGCAACCCCTCGCAGGGAGTTCGTGATGGCACGGGACAGGCGGAATATGTTTTTCTCTTTTTGAGTCATTGGGGTTGTTCTTTCTTGTAAAACCCCCGAGTGAGAAAAAGAGTGAGTGAAAATATGATTTTTTTTGAAATATTTTTTAGGACATGGAATATCAGTTGTTTACAACCCCATTTTTTCCAATATGAAAAGGAGAATACTTCTTTCCACGATATGTACAAGGCGATCGTGGAGTATCTTTTTGCCGCTTTGTTTATGCGATTTGACCGTTTCGATGCTGATATGTAAGTCTGCGGCGATTTCCGGGTTCGCTTTCCCTTCCAGTATCAACTTGAATACCTTCTGGCATTGGTCGGGCAAAAGTTCGATTTCCTGCACGAGCAGCGAGTAACATACTTCCTCTTCCAACACCCGGTTGAAGTAGGTCTCTTCTTCCGAGGGTTCATCCCGGTGGGCGTCGGAATATTCCTGTTTCACTTTCTCGTGGCGCAGGTGTTTCAAGCATTTGTTTTTGACGGCAGTATAAAGATAGGCTTTCAGTTCGTCGGGCGTCCCGAATGTTTTGGCGGATTCGATCAAGGCGAGGAATATTTCTTGAACGATATCCTTGTCGGCTTCCATGTCGGGGACATAATTTCTCGCGAACAAGACTAGCGGGGTGTAGTGTTGCTCGAATAATTCCCGAATTGTGTCACGTTCGCTTGGGGAAAATGTGTTTGATATTCCTCCGTTTGATTGTTTGTTATCCATATTTTGCCGTTCCTGTTTGTTGATAGATATTCCCTATCTAGGACAAAAATAGTAGAAAAACTGTAAAATTCAAAATTGTAGTTCATAAAGTCCTTTTAAAGGAACACT
The DNA here is from genome assembly GCF_046365375.1 of Butyricimonas muris. NCBI lineage: Bacteria > Pseudomonadati > Bacteroidota > Bacteroidia > Bacteroidales > Odoribacteraceae > Butyricimonas > Butyricimonas muris. The sequence goes on from NZ_JBKEIT010000004.1 coordinate 389,927, forward strand.
CATCGGGTTCCCGTGTCCCCATGCCGGGCAGATAAAATCGGCTATCGCGCGGAAGGTGGGGGAGAACATTCAAGTGCTGGATTACACGCATTGAGAATGAACTCCGCGGCACTCAAGCGTTGACTTTCCATGTCCCTATATTCCGTTCGGTAGCAATAAATTCC